>CAYGQR010000033.1:0-1383 GCA_964352255.1 uncultured Oligoflexia bacterium | reverse complement strand
CTTCTCAAATTTAAAAAAATAACGTCAATTTTATTTTTAAAATAAATAAAACTTAACATTGAATATAAACAACTATTCTAGTATTTAAATTAAAATTTCTGGGAGATGTTGAAAATGAAATTAAAAGAAATATTATTGATTACTGCTTTGTTTTTAAGTAGTTGCGCGATTGATAAGCATAAAACTAAGTCTGGCAATCCGGCCGATACGGATAAGCCTGTTTATTATGATCCAACACTTATCATTAAAAATCCTCAAGATATGTTGTATATTCACAATGCATCTTCGCAAGATTTTCCTCTTTATCCAGATTTTACCGATCCGATTGAAGTTTTTTCAGGGATAGACGATTTATTGTACACAGCATCAGGAAATGGTGGCTTAGGGGTGCATTCTGAATTTAAACAAGACGACAATTTGAAATTGTATCAAGGTATTGACATTGAAACATTTGGATTTGGCGCTGAAGATGCAAAGCCAGAGATTACATACACACCATCAGGTGATAGCACTTGTATGCATCTTTTTAGTTATGATCCGCATAAGCGAAAAATGCTCATTGATAGTGTGCAAATTAAAACTCTTACAGAATGTACTTTACGAGTTGAGGCAACATTAACTGTAAAAGGCAAAACTTATTATGATGTAAAAGAAACAAGTGTTGTTTTAAATCCTACTTTTGCAAAATATGCAGATATGGGCGATGAAACTGTTGAATATATCAAAAAGAAGTTTGCGCTTATTTTTCCAAAATCTGATCGCATCATTAATGAAATTGCAAAAAGTCTTAATAATGCAGCCAGAACATCGGAAGGTATCGATTTAGATATGCGTCATATGGATGGGACTACAGATGTCCATGTTTATGATGTGAATGCACTAACGGGTTTAAAAACTCTTAAAAAATTAAATCTTTCTGGTACAGAACTTAAGAATGTAAATGCTATTGCGTTAATGTCGAGTTTAGAAACTTTAAATCTTAAAAACTGTAAAGATATCGATCCAAATTCATTCAGACAATTTAGATTCGTTAAAAATCTTAAAAATTTGAATATAAGCAATATTGGCTTGAAGAATGCAAAAGATGTGTCAAGAAATTTTCGCTTTCTTGAAAGTTTAGACATTTCTAAGAATACAGAAATCAAAGAGTTGAATACACTTGCACAGATTGATTCACTTCGTACGCTTAATGTGTCTGATACTGGTTTAACATCTTTAAACGATTTGGAAGGTTTAAATCAAGTTACTGATCTTAATATTTCAAATAATGATTTATCGAAAGCAACTGATGAAGATAAAAATATACTTGTGAACTTAGTGAATGTAGAAGCTTTAGATATTTCTAAAACCTATATTCCAACGTCGATGTTGAATGATTATTTT
>CAYGQR010000032.1:0-1554 GCA_964352255.1 uncultured Oligoflexia bacterium | reverse complement strand
AATGGAGTGATATACAGACCTGGAGAAGGAATAGAAGCCCGTTTTACGGCAGCTTTTACTACAGGAGGCGCTGCAACTTCTACACAATTTGCCGGTATGACAAATGTAACCGATCAAATTGCGTTTGGGTATAATAATACAACATTTGGAATAGAGCACTCTTATGGTGGAGTGGCCCAAATCGCAACAATTACTGTTACTGGCACAACGGGAGGTACCAGAAGTGTACAACTTAATGGCCTTACCGATGCAGCTTTATCAGTGACAGCAGGTTCGATTTCAAGCGTTGCTTCCACATTAACAACAGCGCTTAATAATAGTGCTACTTTTAGTAGTTTATGGAGCTTTCAACAAACCGCTGCAGACACGATTATTTGTGTGGCAAAACAGAAAGGGCTTCGAAGTGGTACCTATTCCGTAAGTGGTACTGTTGGCAGTATTGCAGGAAGTACAGTAGCTGGTGGTAGTGGTACTACAGATTTTGTTGTACAAGCTTCCTGGAACATTGCCACAAATCCATTTACAGGATTTGATCCTACAATGCTTAATATTTATAGAATTACTTTTGGTTATCTAGGAGTCGCAAATATTGTTTACTCTGTTTATAATCCAAATATTGGAAAATATGTTCCTGTTCATCAATTAGAATGGGCTAATTCTCAAACTTTTTCACATACAAGTACGCCAGATTTTTCTATTGGAATTGGTGCTCAGAGTAGTGGAGCTATAACTGCTCGTATTGTGCAAAGTGCTTCTATGTACCTAGCTATGCAAGGCAAGCTTATTCCAACAAACATCTCTTTTTCGACAGGTGATACAAAAACAGTTGGCACTACGCTTTTGCCAATTGTTTCAATATCAAATCGAATCACTAATAATGTTACTTCTAATCAGAAACCAAATCACGGGAAAATTAACCTTGCGGCAATCAGTGTCAGTAATGCAGGAACCGCAAATAGTCTAATCAGTGTAAGAAAAAATTACGATATAAGTCCTGCTACACCCACATATGTCAATCAAGACAACTCCCTCGCACTTTCTGACATTCTTGCCATAACTTTTACTACTACAGGAATTGAGGTTAGCTCTTTTGTAGTTCCGGCGAGTACTTTTGCCCTAATCCCTTATACAAATTTAGGAGTTACCTTACTGCCAGGCGAAATTCTTACAGTTGCCGCACAAACTACTGCGGGTACTGCAACCGTAACATCTACAATTAATTGGCTAGAAGAACATTAGAGTAAAAAAATGATGAAATTTTTATCACCTATAATATTAATAATTGTTGTCTTATTTTCGGCTTGTAACAAAAATGCCAAAAATATAAATACTCCCGAATTGACTAGTCAAGTAACAACTAAATACGAATCTTTAGATAAATCAGTGTTTGGAGAATTATTAAATGCTGAAAACACACCAATTGTACAGATTAAAAGTCAATATGAAGTTGATCCAGCTACTCGCGATGATTTAGTTGTGAATACCAATGGTACGGGTACCGCATCTGCAACTACTTCTGGTAACTTTAGCATTACTTCGGGTACTGCTTCCGGA
>CAYGQR010000031.1:0-2852 GCA_964352255.1 uncultured Oligoflexia bacterium | reverse complement strand
TTTGCTCTTCTGGCGTGTGCGTATCATCTTGGATTCTTAACTTTGGGTTGGCATATACTTTTTCATTCTGTTTCTAATTCTTAATATGCCGTTCCGAAGTTGAATCAGCCAGACCCCCTACCACTGAAGTTCCCAATTTGCTTTAAAGAGGGCAATTAAAAAAGAACGCATTTGCCCCTTCATTTGTAGAAGTTAACACAGTAAATGGTGGTGCACTAATATAACATTGCCATGTAATATAAGCAGCAGTATTGATTCCTAAAGAACATTGTGTATTTGCAATTTCAAGATTAAATGAGCCTGTGTCATCTAAACCGAAATAAATATTTTCAGAGCTTATCAGTGGTGTTGTGTCTGATAAAGACTCAAAAATATAATACGAACATGCAATGGGAAGATTTGCCGTACCGCCTGTTATTTCAAATAACAATGAAGTACCTGCTCCTCCGTAAGGGCTCACTGTTAAATTTACAGTACCGGGGGTTTTCCATCATAGTTTGATGGAAAACCTGGAAAAAGATCGCCTGATTTCTGACACGAAGCTAAAACAAATCCGCTTAATAGTAGATGCGGTTCCGAAGTTGAATCAACCAGCACCCCTACCACTTAACTCCTAAACTTTGTTATACTTTTTGTGATAAATAAAAAATTAAAAAAAGGAGCAAACAATGGAGTGGGAGGCAAAGCTGATCTACATTTATTGCACAGTTTCTCAATTTTTCAGTCAAACACTTGCCCATATAAAAATCAGAAAAAGCCCAAATCAAAAATTAGAATTTACAGATGCAGAAGTCATAAGCATTTATATTTATGGTTTATTAGAAGGTCATATAACCTTGAAAAATATACAAAAATTTACATATATCCATCTCAAAGAATGGTTTCCTAAATTACCAAAATACAGTGCATTTCATCATCGACTCGATGAATTAGCCTATGAAATTGTTTCATTTTCAGCTTACTTTATTAAGCAATTCCCAAATTCTGCTGCAAACAAAACAATTTTAATTGATTCAATGCCAATTATGATTGCTAAGGGTAGTCGTTCAGGTGTTTCAAATATAGCTAACGGCCTTGCAAATATTGGTTATTGTGCTTCTAAAAAAATCTATTATTGGGGTGTGAAATTTCATTTATTTGCACAACATCAAAAACATGCATTACCAACACCAGAACATCTTGAAATTACACAAGCAAGTACACATGATCTCAATGCAGTAAAACACATCTTTTTTGACTTTAAAAAAAGTGAAATTATTGCAGATAAAGCATATGGTTCAAGAATAATTCGAGAAAAAGTACTTCAGCAAGAAACAACATTGCATACGCCAATTAAACTGACGAAAAAGAAGATATCATAAACAAGAATTTATGAATGGACGCCAACCAAGTTTAAGTCAAAAAAGTGTCATTCTGTCGAAATAATTTAGCCTTTACCAATAGACCATTAATCAATACGGAAACGCACATTGGATCTGAGAAGTAAGTAAATACTAGGAATAATCAAAAGTGTAAGAAATGTGGATGAAATAAGTCCACCAATAACAGTAACGGCAATATTAGAACTCATTTCACTACCTTCACCAGAGCTTAATGCCATAGGCAACATTCCAGCAATCATTGTGAGTGTTGTCATTATAATAGGTCTAAACCGTACTGTTGCAGCCTCAATTAAGGCAGGTTCTATTTTCGCCCCACTGTTAATGCGTTGTTGAGTAAACTCAAGCAAAAGAATGGCATTTTTTGTCACAATACCCATCAACATAAAAATACCAATCATCGAAACAATACTTAAAGATGTTCTTGTAATTAAAATCCCAAGAAACGCACCAGAAAACGCAAAAGGAATACTCAGAAGGATAGAAATAGGGGCAATAATATTTTCAAATTGTACTGCAAGAACCATAAAGACAAACAAAAATGCCAAACCCATAGCAACACCAACAATTGAAAACATTTCATTCAACTCACTCGATTGACCTCCAAGTTTATTTGAAATATCAATAGGAATTGTGTCATTGATATGTTTTTGAATTGTATTCGTAATAGCTGCCAAATCTTTGCCAATATAATTAGCTTTAACTGTTAACACACGCTCTCCATTTAAATGTTCGATTTGCGGCTCCACTAAAACTATTTTTACATCTGCAATACTTGATAGCAAAACTTGCGAGCCTGTTTGAGTTGGAATAAAAACACTATTTAAATCTGAGAAAGAACTTCGATCAGATTTTGGCAGCATCATTTTTATATCAATATATTTTCCATTATCGTTGTATTTTCCAACAAAATCCCCATCAAATAATAATTTGAGTGTCTTTGCTAAATTTAAAGAATTCACACCAACCAAGGCAGATTCTGTGTCGTTTGGAATAACACGATATTCAACAATAGGTTCTTCTGAAGATGTGGTTGCGCCCTTAACATTTTCAAGAGTATTCATATATTGTGCTAATTCAATTCCATAATTATTCAAAAGATCGGGTTTATTTGAATGAAGCGAAATTTGAATAGGATAATTGTGAGATGCAAAACCAACAGATTCATTAGGGTTTTTTATAAATTTTGTTAAACCTTCAGTTAAATGATTTAAAAATTCTTTATCCGTAAAATTCCGTTTACTTTTATCCACAAGAAAAACACTATATTTAATCGTATTATTTGATCCTGCTTGATTAGATCCAACTCTCATTAAAGTGTCTTTTACCCCAGGTAATTTTTGAACATATTTTTCAATTTCTTGCCCTCGTAGTTTTGCCACTTCAAAAGAAGTGTTTTCTTTGAGATTAAAGGAGACTCGCACCAGGTTTTGATCAGAATCAATATTAAAAACAATTGGCACAAGCTTTAAT
>CAYGQR010000030.1:0-3184 GCA_964352255.1 uncultured Oligoflexia bacterium | reverse complement strand
AGCTTTAGATATTTCTAAAACCTATATTCCAACGTCGATGTTGAATGATTATTTTAAGAATATTCGCTACCGTCGCAAGCTTACAAAATTTGTAGATACAGTAGATTATTCTCCAGAACTTCTTTTTACTGAAGAAGAATGCGAACAAAAAATTCATAATTATCAAGTTTTAGCGAGTAATTTGGGTTTCATTTCATCTTTACAACATTTGGACATTCATGGGCATTATTGCAATTACAAAGATAGTTTAATTACGCATTTAGGACTTATCCGTCCAAGAGGTTTTGAGGATCTTGTCAATTTAAAATATCTTGATATTTCAGACAATCCAGTCGAGTATCTTGATAATATTGCGCGTCTTCAAAACCTAAAAACTTTACACATTACCCAACACCCAATTCTTGATGCAGATGGCGTTACAACATTCAAACCATCTGAAATCTTCATGACACGTGCAAGGTGTAGAGAGCATTTACAAAAGTCACCAAACAAAAATCTGATGGCTGAATGTGATGGTCTTGCTGAAACAGCGCACACTGTTGAGTATGAACAAACTGGTAAGTTTACATTTGAAGTGCCTTCTGGTGTGCATCAAATTTACGTAGAAGGATGCAGCGCAGGAGATGGAACAAAAGGTACGGATGGTGATGAAGCAATTGGTTGTACAAATGCTCCATTTGGTACTGAGAAATGTGAGTATAAAAAAACTGCATTTGGACAAAGTGGTGAACCCGGCAAAATGACACAATTGTTTAGTGGTTCAATGAGTACAATTTTTTCTTCTACACAAAATTCTGTTAGAGGCGAAGAACCTGTTCTTAAAAAAGCATTCTGTCAAAATGGTGGTGGATCATCCTTATTTCCTAATTTAGCCACTTATAAAGTACTTTCACAAGAAAGAGTTGAAGTTGTTCCTGGTGATATTCTGACTATCCTACTTCCTGCAGGTGGTGAAGGAGGTGAAGCTGGTCTTGTTGTGCCAAATAGTAAATTTAATGGACTGTGCCGAGGTGAAAAAAAGAAATGTGTTGCCAAACATGATGGACGAGCAGGTGGTACTGGCGTAAGCGGTTATCTAAAAATTACTTACACATCTCCTAAAACTGAGCCTCGTAATCGTTAGCAAGCATTTTTTTCTTTCCTGAAATATTATCAACTTCTGATTCGCATTAATAGTTTCGGAATTATTGCTTAAATATAAATCTGAATTTTAATTATTTTCTTGTTCGATGATAAATACACAACGCATGAGGATTTCGAAACTGACGCTGTAAATCTCGACACCTTCCACAACGTGGTGATAATTTAGGTCCATGTGTAGCACGTGCCGTCTGTGATGGAGCTGCTTTTATTGTCGAGAATTTGCTGACCTCTTGAATAGGGCCTGGAGGATTGATATCTAAAAAAGTTGGTTCTAAACTTTCATGCGAGTCTAAAAGCGTTGGAACTCCCAAATAAGTATCAAGTAAGAAAATAGGAATTTCATTGCCTATCGATCTTTGGACTTCTGCTTGATGTTTTTTAGCCTCCTGCATTGTTTCAAATGGGGCTGAAAAAGCAGGGTTATGATTGTAAAAATCCTTTAAATTAAAATTTCGAGGCAAAGGTTTTGAAGGGATTAAACAAATACCCACAATGGATTGCGGTTTTGGAGCAATAAGAACTTCATTGTGCAGAAGTAATCTATTTAATTGTACCATTCTATGTGAAATGTTTTGAACAAGAGTATTTACATTTCCGGCAGCGCAATGGTCACCTGCTTGTGCAGTATTTAAAAATGTATTCAGAAAATATGCAGAATAATCAGGAATATCGTTTATTAATTTTTTGAGGCCTTCATAACCAAGCGATTTAAAAATAAGATGATATCCTCTGCCTTCGTGAAAATGACTGGCAATTCGAGATCTTGATTTTTGAGGCGGGGTTACCATTGAAGTCGGCGGTACGTTAGTTGCAAAATGCCGTCTTAACTCGTCTGCTTCATTAGATGCATGGCTAAAGGCAGTGCTTTGATTTTCTTTTGCTCCTTCAATATGTTCTGCAACCAAAGGAATTGCAGGATCCCACTGGGTTGGTAAGCTTGATGGCTTGCGTGGAGTCGCAAAACGAGGAGAAGGAGGCAAATCAAATGAGGGCAGTTCTGGATCAGATGTCGATAGGTCTTCAGCGATTTTAGTTAATCGTTCTGTTGTTCTATCAACTGGTTTTAAAATGCGATTCATTGCTTCTTGCAAAAATTCGGGCCGTTCAAAAGAGGGTAAAAATGATCTATATTGAACTGGAATGACTTGATTATTCCAACGTTTAAATGAATCTGGTAAAATCCACCACTGTGCCCATGTCCAAGCATCAAATGGAAAAAAGTACTGCTCACCTTTAAGATCGCACTCATTTTTATTGAATAAAAAACCAATGTGAAAGGTAGTAGGCAAACCTAATCGTGTGCGATGATAAAATTCAGTTTTTAAATGAGCTGGTAAAAGAGTCATTGGCTGTTTTTTGGCAAATTCTACTTCAGCGCGCGGCATTCCTCTAATCGCCCGCACCATTTTTACACTCACTTTAAAGTCTAAAGGATTTACTTTTACTTGCTCGACATAAGCAACTTGTTCCCATTCTGAGCGAAATTCTTTTGCACGTTCAATTCGTGCTGCTTCAGTATCATCTTCTCCGGGCATTGGCGGATCTGCATGAATTTGCGTCTCTTTTTGTAATGTGGGATTAAACCAAGATACACTTTGAGGTCGTTGTAGTTTAAACCTTGTACTAGCATCCTTCTTTGTCGCAAAGAAGCGTTTGTCATGATAATCGGTAGAGTTCTGATTTACTAATACAGATAACTTTGAGTGACGCTGAGTTTGCGGATGACATATCTCTTCTAACCAAGATGGAATTTTAAAAAATTCATTTTTTCCACCGCTCATATTATTTGAGCCAAAAACTTTTATAAATATTTTAGTTTCACTTAATAATAGTTTTAAATATTCAGGGGTAATGCGTGCCATTATTCTCTCCAAAATCATCTATTTTTTAACTAAGTTTTTGTTGTTTTTATTGTACTTTATTTTTATCGATTCTTAAAGATAACCCCCGGATTTAACTATTTTAAAAAAAAGAAAATTAATTTTGTTGAATATCTTGACAAAGCATATGTGGTTGTGTAGATACTTCACTTCTGAGATAT
>CAYGQR010000029.1:0-3392 GCA_964352255.1 uncultured Oligoflexia bacterium | reverse complement strand
CTCAAAGGAATTGACGGGGGCCCGCACAAGCGGTGGAGTATGTGGTTTAATTCGAAGCAACGCGAAGAACCTTACCTGGATTTGACATCCTATGAAAAGTGTAGAGATACATACTAGCCGCAAGGCACATAGTGACAGGTGCTGCATGGCTGTCGTCAGCTCGTGTCGTGAGATGTTGGGTTAAGTCCCGCAACGAGCGCAACCCTTTCCCTTATTTGCCATCATTAAGTTGGGCACTCTAGGGGTACTGCCGATGATAAATCGGAGGAAGGTGGGGACGAGGTCAAGTCATCATGGCCCTTATATCCAGGGCAACACACGTACTACAATGGCCAAAACAAAGCGCAGCGAGATTGTAAAATTTAGCTAATCGCAAAAACATGGTCTCAGTTCGGATTGTGGTCTGCAACTCGACCACATGAAGTTGGAATCTCTAGTAATCGCAGATCAGCAGGCTGCGGTGAATACGTTCCCGGGCCTTGTACACACCGCCCGTCAAACCACGAAAGTTGTATTAGCCAGAAGCAAATGAGTTAACCGCAAGGAGACAGTTTGCCAAGGCTTGTGCGATGATTGGGGTTAAGTCGTAACAAGGTAGCCGTAGGGGAACCTGCGGCTGGATCACCTCCTTTCTAGGATAGATGCCTTATTATGTAAGGTTATCGAGGTCATTGGACCCGCGCTCTTTTGCTATTTTTTGATTTTGTATGGAAACTGGAGACAGTACACCTGTATCCTGAATGTCGGGCGCTTAGCTCAGTTGGGAGAGCACCAGATTTGCATTCTGGGGGTCAGGAGTTCGACCCTCCTAGCGTCCACCAAATTCTCTGTTACTAGATATTTGAAAAGAGCATATAGATAAGTAAGATATAATAATAGAACACAAGATAGAAGTAAGCATTAATACATGTGATATTTTTATTTAAGCAAATAAGGGCGTACGGTGGATGCCTTGGTATCAAGAAGCGATGAAGGACGTGTCAGACTGCGAAAAGTATCGGTGAGTTGTCTAGAGAACTATGACCCGGTAATGTCCGAATGGGAAAACCCATCTATGCGAATAGATATTCTTATATGAATACATAGTATAAGAAGGCGAACGAAGGGAATTGAAACATCTTAGTACCTTCAGGAAAAGAAAACAAACTAGTGATTTTGAAAGTAGCGGCGAGCGAAATCGAAACAGGCCAAACCACAAGAAGTAATTCTTGTCGGGGTTGTGGGACCTACAATAAAGTATACTATCAATTTAGTTGAAAGTGCTGGAAGGCACATCCATAGAGGGTGAAAGACCCGTAAGCGAAAAGTTGATATAATGCGAGTAGGCACCCGAGTAGCACAGGACACAAACATCTGGTGTGAATCAGGCAGGACCATCTGCCAAGCCTAAATATTCCTTGATGACCGATAGTGAACAAGTACCGTGAGGGAAAGGTGAAAAGAACCCCGGTGAGGGGAGTGAAATAGATCCTGAAACCGTACGCTTACAATCAGTTGGAGCTTTTATTTATAGAAGTGACAGCGTACCTTTTGCATAATGGGTCCGCGAGTTATTGTCTGCAGCGAGGTTAAGTGTCATGAGACATGGAGCCGTAGGGAAACCGAGTCTGAATAAGGCGCTATAGTTGCAGGTAATAGACCCGAAGCCACGTGATCTACCCATGGCCAGGTTGAAGCGAAGGTAAGACTTCGTGGAGGACCGAACCGTTGAACGTTGAAAAGTTCTCGGATGAGCTGTGGGTAGGGGTGAAAGGCTAATCAAACGTGGCGATAGCTGGTTCTCCTCGAAAAATATTTAGGTATTGCCTGAGAAATGACTTATAGGGGGTAGAGCACTGATTAAGCTAGGGGCCTTAACGGGTTACCAAACTTATTCAAACTCCGAATACCTATAAGAGCAGTCTCGGAGTCACACTGCGGGCGAGAAGGTCCGTAGTGGAAAGGGAAAGAGCCCAGACCGACCGCTAAGATCCCCAAGAGTGTACTAAGTGGAAAAGGTTGTGAATACATTTAGACAGCCAGGATGTTGGCTTAGAAGCAGCCATCATTTAAAGAAAGCGTAATAGCTCACTGGTCAAATGAATTTGCGCCAAAGATTTAACGGGGCTAAAGTACACCATCGAAGCGCCGGATATATGTTTTTACATGTATGGTAGAGGAGCATTGTTTTGACCATTGAAGCAGTACCGCGAGGTATTGTGGAGGAGAGACAAGAGCAAATGCGGACATGAGTAGCGAAAGACAGGTGAGAATCCTGTCCGCCGGAAACCCAAGGTTTCCTGAGAGCGGTCAATCCACTCAGGGTAAGTCGATTCCTAAGGCGAGGCCGAAAGGCGTAGTCGATGGCAAGCAGGTTAAAATTCCTGCACCATAGTTATGGAGCGATGCAGGGGCGCAGAAGGATAGTGATAGCTGGCAATTGGAGTCCAGTCTAAAGGCGTAGGCGTGTAGAGGTAGAGAAATCGCCTTTACGTTAAGCTGAAACCCCATGGTGTAAATATCATGAATCCATACTGACAAGAAAAGCTGCTAAGCGATGAAATAACTGTGATCGTACCGTAGACCGACTCAGGTGGGTTAGTAGAGTATACTAAGGCGTTTGAGAGATCCCAGGCAAAGGAACTCTGCAATTTACTACCGTAACTTCGGGAGAAGGTAGGCTCATAGCAATATGAGTGGCACAAACCAGGGGGTAGCGACTGTTTATCAAAAACACAGGACTCTGCAAAATCGTAAGATGAAGTATAGGGTCTGACGCCTGCCCGGTGCTGGAAGGTTAAAAGGAGAAGTTATTCAGCAATGGAGAAGCTTTGAATTGAAGCCCCAGTAAACGGCGGCCGTAACTATAACGGTCCTAAGGTAGCGAAATTCCTTGTCGGGTAAGTTCCGACCTGCACGAATGGCGTAACGACTGCCCCGCTGTCTCTGCCTGGCACTCAGCGAAATTGGAATAGGGGTGAAAATACCCCTTACCCGCGACAGGACGGAAAGACCCCGTGAACCTTTACTGCAACTTGGCATTGGGTTTTTGAACATACTGTGTAGGATAGGTGGGAGACTATGATACTTTGGTGCAAGCTAAAGAGGAGTCATCGTTGAAATACCACTCTTTATGTTTGAGAATTCTAACCTAGCACTATAAAACGAGTGTGGGGACATTGTCTGGTGGGCAGTTTGACTGGGGCGGTCGCCTCCTAAAAAGTAACGGAGGCGCGCGAAGGTTACCTCAGCTTGGATAGAAACCAAGCGTAGAGCGCAAGAGCATAAGGTAGCCTGACTGAGAGACCGACAGGTCGACCAGACACGAAAGTGGGTTCTAGTGATCCGGTGGTTCTGCATGGAAGGGCCATCGCTCAACGGATAAAAGGTACTCCGGGGATAACAGGCTGATA
>CAYGQR010000028.1:0-6445 GCA_964352255.1 uncultured Oligoflexia bacterium | reverse complement strand
CGGAACAAATGCACACAAACTACTCTTTTCGCACTACTCAAGGCTCTCATCTTTTTCCTAATGTCTGCTGGTTACACACAGTTTGCTCTTCTGGCGTGTGCGTATCGTTTTGGATTTTTAACTTTGGGTTGGCATTATAGATTTTTTTACATTCAACCTGTCGTTGTTCTTGTGGTTTGCAAGGCATCTAAAACAAGTAATGCATTTTTTAAATAAGCATAATGCGTGATTAAATCATTTTTATTAGGGAATTTGTTATTTGGGTGAAAGAATAAAATGTTTGGATTCTGTGAAAAAAATTTTTTCATAGCTTCTATTTTATCTTCAATGTGTTCAAGAATATTGCTTATCCAACCGTTTAATAAACCGTGAAATTCCTTTTCTAAATGTACGACTGATTGTCTTAGATCATGTTGTAGAGAGATAAAATTCTCATTTTGGTTTAATAATTTTATTTCAATTTCACTTATTTTTAAATCTAGCTTTAAGGATACAGATTTGCGTTTTAGTGTTTGCAATTCAAAGATTTGTTCTGCTTGTATTTGAGTTTGGGGAATTTGAGTTAAAAAAGCAATACGTTGCTTCAGTGCTTTTTTTAATGACTGCAGACTGAAAAATTTGAATTCTTGTTCCGCTTTGTATTGAGGGTCTGTGTACTGTCGTTGTATAATTTGATCGAGAGTAAGAATATATCTTTTTGACTTAGAAGAAAGCCCTCTGCAAGCAGCAACAATATATCTATTATAATGAAAACCCATTTGTTTTAAAGAATTTATCACTGTAAATAAATCGGTTTTTCCAATCTCAACATAAATTACATCACTAGTTAAGCTTGTAGGCTTATTGCAGTTAAGCTCATTCAGTGTATAGATTAAAGTGTGTGTTGTGACTCCAATTGGATAATAACTATCAGGTACCCAATCCATCCATGTTGCATCAGATGGTTTTATTGCGGCATATTTAAATGAAGATTTATCTGATTTTAACACATGATTTGGTACGTAATTTTTTTGCTCCTCAGAATGATATTGCGTTTGATATGTATCAAATCCATAGGGTTGGCGTACTACAGAAAAAGCTAAATTTTGTGCATTACTTGTCAGTATTTTTTCAGATTCGCCAACAAATTTAATTTCAGGAATTCTGCCATTATGCTGTAGGTTTTCTATATTAAATATTTTTGGGGCTCTGACAGAATCTAAAATGTATTCAACGGATTTTTGTAATAAAGGCTTTTTCCATTCATGATTTTTTTTAACTTCAGCATTAGAAGCTAATTGATGCCCATGGCCTATGATAATGAGTTGTTTAAATGCAAGATCAGCCTTTAAACAAACAGAATCATAATACATAGAATCACGAACTGCAGATACTTGTGCTTGGCTATAAAATTGAATATTTGGATTTAAGTTTTTTTGAAGAGCAAACATATTTGTTTGAAAGCTGTAAAATCGACAAAAAGATTCTTCTCTGAAGTAGGGATTGATTTGTAATCGATATTGTAAAAAAGGCATAGATAAGTTTCTAATTTTTTCGATCAGTATGATAGAATAAAATCACTCTATATTTGTCTACACTTGTTAAGTTAAAATGAAAAGTTTTTAATATTTGAATTGCTATGAAATTTATTAAACCACAAATAGAATCATCACTAGAAGTACCTTTTTATTCAGAAGTTCCTGCAGGATTCCCTAGCTCTGTTGAAAATGAAGTACACTCTTCTATCGATTTGAATCAACACCTCATCAAACATCCTGCAGCTACTTTTTTTGTACGAATAGCGGGTGATTCAATGATAGGAAAAGGCATTTTTGATGGCGATTTAGCAATTGTTGATCGCTCTCTCACTGTTAAAAATGGCCATATTATAATCGCTTTTTTAAATTCTGAATTTACAATGAAAGAATTTGTAAAACATAAAGAGAATATTATTCTTAAAGCAGCAAATAGCCAATATCCCGATATTCACATTCAAATTGAGGATGAATTTGAGGTATGGGGTGTGGTCACAAATGTGATTCATAAATTAATATGATACCCCATGCAAAAATTATCACTAGTGATAATTTTTTAACTTTGGATTGGCATATGATCTGTTTAATTGATGGCAATAATTTTTTTGTAAGTTGTGAACGTGTTTTTAATCCAAAATTGCATAAAAAACCTGTCATTGTGCTTTCAAGTAATGATGGTTGTGTAATTTCTAGAAGTAATGAGGCCAAAGCCTTAGGCATTAAAATGGCACAGCCATTATTTGAAATTAAGGAACTTGTTGCCAAAGAAAATGTGCAAATTTTTTCATCAAACTTTCAATTATACAATGATATGTCAAAACGTATGATGAGTGTAATTTCTGAATTATCTCCAAAAATTGAAGTGTATTCAATCGACGAAGCCTTTTGCCATTTAAACTTTATTCCTATAAATGAACTTAATCAATATGGTTGGCAAATTAAAAATAAAATCAAACAATATATTGGTATTCCTTGTAGTGTAGGGATTTCACATACAAAGGTGCTTGCAAAAATTGCGAATAAAATTGCTAAAAAATCAAAAAAAGCCTTAGGAGTACTTGCATTAATAGAAGAGAAACATATTGAATATGCGCTTTCAATTACAGCTGTAAATGATATTTGGGGTATCGGTAAACAATATTCAAAAATTTTAAATAAAAATAAAATTTACACAGCAAAAGAATTTCGAGATGCTGATTCTAAATTTATTCAAAAAAATCTTTCTATTGTTGGATTGCGCATACAAAAAGAATTGCGGAAAGAAAATTGTTTAGAAATTACTGAATTAAATCCGCCTCAAAAATCAATTACAGTTTCGCGTAGTTTTTCTAAACTTGCCAGCTCATTGAACAATCTTTTAAGTCCATTAACTTATTTTGTGAGTATTGGTTGTGCAAAATTACGAGCTCAAAAATTGGAAACTGCTTCTGTATGTGTTTGGATCAATAGCAATCGCTTTGCAAAAAATACAAAATATTATAGTAATGCTTATACTTTTAAACTTTCTTTTCAGACTTCTTCTGATTTTCATGTGTTAAGTGCAGCTATTGAAGGTTTGTCTAAAATTTATCGAGAAGGTTATCTATACAAAAAGTGTGGGATTTCGTTTTTAGATTTGCGACCTGAATCTATGCAGCCTTCAAACCTTTTTGATACTCGCAATATAGAAGAAGAACGAATGCTTTTTAAAACAATCGATCAAATAGAAGCTAAATTTGGACATTGTTCTGTACTTATTGCACAAGGAATTGATTATTCATGGAAACCAAATATTTCGTTTAAAAGTCCTGATTTTTCAACAGATCTTTTACAGTTAATGAAAATTAAATAATCAATTCCAAGCAAAAATGGAGCGGAAACAAAGCTAATCTATATTGACAGCATAGAATATCTTTATTTTTCTAACGGGTAGCACGAAAAATCATGTAAAGTCCACATTTGACCTTTTGGCTGATCATTGAGGTCCAAATAAGCCGAATAAGTTTCCTCGCCTGATTGGTCATTTGGAAAGAGAGTAAGTTGCATTCCATTATTCTCATTCTCTACTCCATCTTCTGCACAGCGATAAGACCTTTTCATGTCTAAAAATTTATCTAAAAAACTATGACGATATCTACAAGTAAGGGTTGCAATGGTTTCTTGATTTTTAATGACATAAGCTTTGCTATTAAATATCCAGTTATGAGACCATCCAATTTTAAATACGATTTCATGGGGTAGGGGTGTGGGGTCATTGGAGAATTTTGGTGTTGAAATACAAAATGCATCCTCATCAGAGGCAAAAACATTTGCAGAAAATAAACTGAGTGCAGAAACGAAAATATATTTATTCATAAATTAAACTCCTTTTTTTTTGAATAGAAATTATTTATATTCATAATAGTTTACTGATGCAACAAAAATTTTTCGCGCACACATCAAATAAAAAATTCACACTCAAACCAGTGAATGGGTAGGGTTGCATTTAAATTAATTTTTTTTGTCCTTGGCACTTATTATATTTTGGCTAATTTAAAAAAATGTAATACCTACAGGGAATGGAAAACTCGGGTTAACTCCTATCCCAGAATCTATACAGTTTATTAAATTTTTATTTATTGGATCAACTCTACATTGCATTGTATTATGTCCTGGAACTCCTGAAAAATTGGGATTTGACACATACGTGTAAAGTTCAGAATTAATAAAGCTTTGCTCAATACCAAATGGGCCATTAAAACCCGAACCGTGTGGATATGTGCAATTTGAAAATGAACCATCTACACTACTTACATCGCAACGCGATACGGCATTCCCTCCTCCAGGAACAAAAAAATTAGAGCCTCCTTGTACAATATACGCATAATATTTCTCGTGTAATTGAGCAATTGATAATCCGGTAGATTTAAAGGTTGAAATGCCGGTAATTTGAGAGTCACAGTTCGACAAAGTGCCAGAGATACTAACTGAGCATTTTATCACTTCAGCAAATCCACTAGGTCCTCCACCATTCGCAACATAAAAAAACTCTTGAGTACCAATACGGATAAACTGCAATAAAGATAAAAAGTTAGTCGGCATACCGCTTGGGTGATAAAACCCAGATACTACGCAGGCTTGAATATTACCATTGCTAGAATCCAGCGGACATTTAGAAACATTCCCGTCATTATTATTAATTACAAATAAATAACTCGTATAAGTATTATCTGAATTAAGACCTGTAAACACACCCAGCCCCGCTGGATTTGAAAACATCATATTATCTTTTGCTGTACAATCTGTAAATAAACCGGTTGTTGCATTTACAGTACATTTAAACACCGTCATACCTGTCCCAAAACCGCTATCAGAAATATAGGCATATGTGGTATTTTCAATTTTGTTCAATACAACTTTACCAGGACCAACATAATTTTCCAATCCAGCGTCAACGCAATTACTAAATTGGCCAGTTGTTGAATTCACATCACATTTTCTGATCTGACCAAATCCTGCAGTAAATGCAGCTCCTCCACTTGCAATGTAAACAAATTTTGGTGCTACCGTCAGCACAGCTTCATTACTTGTGATTAAACCAGATGTGGCGGTAATCACACTTAGCCCCAGGGAAACACCAGTGGCTGTTCCGGATTGTGGCATGAATCGATCAAATGCAAATGTGGGAGTAATGGTTGCTACATCAGTTTTTGATGAATGCCATCCGACATAATTGGTAATGTTTTTGGTTTCACCATTTTCATAGATTCCAAAAGCTTGAAATTTTTGAGTTTCACCAATATGAATACTCGAATTTTCAGGTAATATTGTTATTGAAACCAATTTCTGTGTTTCGCACGATGCAAAAAAACACATCGACATGAGGGAAACTAGAAGCCATGCAAATGTATTTTGAACTTGAAATCTAAATTTTGATTTTTGCTTCATAATAATTTCATTTTTACTATTCTATTTAATAAAATGTGAATTTAATGTTAAAAAGCTGTTTTGCATTGATTGTACAGTTTCTCAATTTTTCAGTCAACAAATTGCCCATATAAAAATCTGAAAAAGCATAAATCAAAAATTAGAATTTACAGATGCAGAAGTGATAACGATTTATATTTATGGTCTATTAGAAGGGCATATAACCTTAAAATTACACAAGCAAGCACTCACAATCTCAATGCAAGTAAAAGTATCGATGAACTAACTTCGAATCGGCATATATTGTATTATTCTCACAATGCCTGGATGTCCGGAGTGATTTGTGTAAAATCGAGTATTTTTTTTTTTCAAAATTAATTTCAAGTATCAATTAGATTGGTTTTAGATTACGTTTTTTTTTTTGATTCAAAGAAAGGATTTTTTATGAAGAGTCAATTTAGTAAAACTATAGCAGGATGTTTATTTGGTTTTTTTTCTTTTTCAGTTTATGCGAATGAATTTCAAGTATCGTGTGCTCAGCCTGAATTTGTATTTGCCGATGGTAATTCTTCCGACAACCTTACAGATTTATTAGGAAGTGTTTTTTTTGATATTCAAGGATTTGTGAACTCTGAAAAGGCAAGTTTTAATTTTGGCTCTTATCTTTTAGATGATCCTGAAACAGAAAAAATGGAATTTTCACTTCCATGTCTTATTAATCCATCAAATTCGAATCTTGATTGTGCAACAGAATTCTCCAAACCAATAGGTGTCTATTTTACAAAAAACGAATACGATGGAATGCTCTTACAAATGTATTTTGAAGAAATCGAAATCGTTTCTTTTGAAGAAAATGCTCCAGCAATTAAAGTATATAATGGGCATATGAATTGGATATGTAAGCTTAGTGAGCTTTAATTAAGAATGCTAACCAAAAAGCTAAAAGTGGCTGCCATATAGGCACGCGCCAGGTATCAGTTAATTGCATACGGTGGTCCCATCAGTAAATGTGCATCTGAAGTATAAGGCCGTCGAGAAATGCGAAA
>CAYGQR010000027.1:0-8497 GCA_964352255.1 uncultured Oligoflexia bacterium | reverse complement strand
TCTTAACTCAGAAATTCCGGTTATTTTAAAAGGAGCTGCATCTGAATGGCCAGCTGTACAAAAGTGGAATGCAAAATACTTAACTGAAAGAATTGGCGAAACTCCTATTACTTATCGAATGACCCATTCACACTTTCATCCTAATTTAGATTCTGATTTTCTTATGAAAACAGTTGGATTTGAAAAACCGTCTTACGTTGGAGAAAAGCCTCATAATTTTGAAAACTGCCAAAGATTTTTTGAAAGGCGATTGCAATCATTTTTCATTTTTAGGTAAAGATGCGTGTTCTTGGCTGCATTATGATGGAGGTGGTGGAGCGAACCTTAATGCGCAAGTTACGGGTAAAAAGAAAGTATATTTATTCGATCCCGATCAAGCAAAACGCCTTTATATGTTTTATGCACTCAATGGAGAACCATACAACTTTAGTCAAGTGAATTTCTTAGAGCCAAATCCAGGCAAATTTCCACTTTATGATAGCAGCTGTGCGCTTGTTGGCGATCTTGAGCCAGGAGATATAATTTACATTCCACCATACTGGCTTCATGCATTTGAGCATATTGGTGATCTTAATATCAACGTAAACTTTTGGTGGGAGGTAAAGAAAGTAAAACTAAATCCCCTTTCTGCTCGAGAAGATTACGTTCACAGATGTCAGAGTGCATATGATTTAGGCGACCGCCTTAATTACGAAAAATATCTAAAATTTCATAAGTTACTAGCAGAAAATACAAGTATTAAAGATATTCTTATAAACGTTGAAAAAAGTTTTTTGAGTTAAACTTTTTTCAACGTTTCAAATGTAAATTTAAGCTCTTTATTATAAAGAATTTTGAAAAATTTCTGTTGAATTTGATTTGTTAACTGGCAAAAACTTTCTTGACGAAGTTGTTTTGACATTAAATTCAGATATTTCTTTTATTAACATATCTTCTTTTTGTATAACATTACGGTGATGAGCGTCTTGTAATCTAACAACTGAAATTTGAGATTTTTTCACTACATACTTGTCAGCATTATTGTATTTTAATGGTAAAATATTTTGGCAAAATTCTTCTTTTAATGTCATTAATTCTGGATCTGGTATTAATGTTTTAAACAATAAAATTTTAGTATGCGTAAGACGATTAGAAATTTGTGCCTCTTGTATCTTTTGCTCCGTTGGCACCATAGAAACAATTTTTTGAATATAATATTCATCAAATCCCTGCTGAATCATCTGTTTTTTAAATTCTTCAGTAGTTTCATCCACTTTTACAGCACGCATATTAAGTATAGTGTCTACAAGATACACTCTAATATTTTTTTCTCCGCGATTTTCTAGAATTGTTGCAATTTCCATTGCAATTTTACCGCCCAAGCACAAACCTAAAAGATGGTATTCTTTGTTGTTTTTTTTGCCCATTATTTCATCAATAAAAGTTAAATAATATTGAGCAAGGAGGTTAAGATTATCTATTTTTTTATCGTGATAAAGATTATACGAATCAACTCCATAACAATCAAACTGATTTGATAATTGGTGGGCCAAAGACACATATACTTCACATCCACCAGTTCCTGGATGAATCATAAACATTTTTTTATCGACAATTGAATTATTTAAATGAATAATTTTTTGATATTGGTCGCACGTTTCAAGAACTTTTTTAGCTTGGAATTGAATATTTTTATATAAAAAAAGCTGTGATAAATTTAAATGTGATTGATATACACTATTAATTTTTGCCATCAATTTTACAGCTAAAATACTATTTCCTCCTAAGTGGAAAAAGTCGTCTTGTATGCTTATTTTATTCTTTTCAATTGCAAGAACCTCAGCCCAAATTTCACATAGTTTTTTTTCAATTTCATTGCGTGGCGCAGTGTACTGACAACTGTAAGCCCTTAAATTGGCTTCCGGCAATAACCTTCTATCAATTTTACCATTTACAGTAAGAGGAAGTTTTTCTAAATGAACAAGGGCAGTGGGAACCATATAATTCGGTAACTTTATTTGAAGATATTCAAATAACTTAGCTTCATCCAATTTTTGATCTGAAACATAATAGCCAACCAAATATTGCTCATCAGATGAATTGAATGCATTGCTTTGAGACTGAATAAGAACGACGCTTTGTTTCACTTGTCTGCAAAATTCATCCTTATAATTATTTAAAGTACACTCGATTTCACCAAGCTCAATGCGCAAACCTCGCAGCTTGACTTGAAAATCAATTCTACCTTCATATTTTAAATTCCCGTTTGGCAAATAGGCTGCTAAGTCGCCTGTTTTATAAAGGCGTTCATTAAGGCCAAACCGTTTTTCTTCAAGCGTTTGAAATGGATTTGCAATAAATTTTTCTGCTGTTAACTCGGGATGATTCAAATATCCGCGAGCTAGTCCAGCACCACCAACATAAAGTTCACCAATTGCACCAAAGGGCAAAGGCGCAAAATTTGAATCTAAAATATAGGATTGCACATTTGCAATTACTGAACCAATAATCTTGGGATCATCATCAAAATCCATTTTCTTGAATGTTGTGCAAATTGTTGATTCGGTAGGGCCATAACAATTATAAAGTGCACAATATTTTGCCCAATAATTTAAAGTTTTTAAATCACACGCCTCTCCACCATAAACAAATCCAACTAAATGAGGATATTCTTTTCTAGGAAAGGCAGATAATAAAGCTGGAGGCAAATGAAAATAATGAATTTGCTCCGTTAAAAGATAATCGCTCATTTTCTCGACATCCAAACGTAATTCTTCGGCTATGATATGAAGCTCAGCTCCATTCATAAGTGAAATAAAATAATCTTGGATGGAAGCATCAAATACATAGGCCATAAACGTTGCAATTTTACGTCCTTTTGCAAACAATTCATATATACCTGATGATAAAACCGTTACATGATTAATCAATCCTCCATGCTCAATCATAACCCCTTTTGGCTTTCCTGTTGTTCCAGATGTGTAGATTACATAGGCAAGATTCTGAGCTTGCGTTTGCTGGCTAGGATTTTCTTTTGATTCTGAATTCAACGCATCTAAGACACCTTGATACCATTCATCGGTAATAAGCAAAGGAGATTGGGTATCTTCTAAAATATAATCAATACGCTCTTGTGGATATTTAGGATCAATAGGAACATACGCACCTCCAGACTTTAGCACTGCAAGGATTGCAATAATCATAACCTCACTTCTTTCGAGGCAAAGTGTCAGCAGAGTATCCAATTGAATTTTATAATTTTTCTTTAAATAATGAGCCAGTTGATTTGATTTTTCATTTAGATCTTTATAACTAAGTCTTCTCTTTTCATAAACAAGAGCAGTTTGATGCGGCGTTTTAAGCACTTGCCTTTCAAATAACTCAGTAATTGAATTATCAAATGAATCTTCTTTTTTAAAAAAGGTTTTAGGCAATAGACTTTGCTGAGAAGGACAGAATTTTAAATTTTTTACATCCAAAATATTATCGATTGTGATTTGACGTAAAATTATTTCAAACGTTTTGACAAAAGAAGTTAAGATATCTTCTGCAAATAATTCTGCAGCATAATGCACTCTAACTTTAATCCCCAAACTATCTTCTTCGATTACAGAGCCTAAAGGATAATCAACCTTTTCCCTTGTTCCTTTGAAATGAGGCTTCAGGATTTCATCATAATCTGACTCGTTTATGGCAGGATAACTATCATAGACAAACATGCTATCAAACAAACGAACACCATCTTGTTGAAGATAAGTTAAATTGTCTGCACTTCTTGAGTTTAAGTCTTGAATTCTTTCTTGTATTGTTTTTATACATTCAACAATATTTGTTGTTTGGGTATGGTCAAATATTAATGGAAGGGTGTTAATATATAAGCCAACTGAATCTTCTATTTCAGAAAAGGGCAAGTCGCGCCCAGAAAGTGTTGTGCCAACAACGGTCTGTGCACTATTCCCATAAAGCGAAAGTAACTTGTGCCATACATACTGAAGAATTGCATTCGTTGTTACACCATGGTCTTTGCCAAATTCTTTTAATGACAAATAAAACTTCGAATCAATGCGTATAATTTTTTCTTTTGGCTCTAAAATCTGCTTATAATCTTCAATGCGAGTATTTTTTTTACTTGGCTTTAACAACCCACTTAAATCGTTTCTTTTTTCAATTTCTGACGTTAATGATTTCCAATAAAGCAAATCTGTTTTTTGGGTTTGTAAATATTTCTGTGCATCAATATAGGTTTGGTCAAAGGAAAAATTGATTTTCTCGTTGCGAGAAAGCTTTGCATAAGTTTCATGAATAAAATGAAAAATTTTGGGACCACTCCATCCATCGCTAATGATATGATGTATATTTAAAATACAAGTATAAAAATTTTCAGCTAATTTAATAAGCGTAACGCGATAAAGTTGATTTGTTGCAATATCAAACGGTGTGCTTCTATCAGTTTGTATAGTTTCGTTTAATCTTTTGTTTTGTTCTTTGTGAGAGTATTGGCTCAGATCAACAAAATTCCAATTTAACGCAACAGAAGAATCAATTACTTGAACCATCTGTTCTGACCAAGCAAATCGCATTCGAAGAGCAGGATACTTTTCTTGGGCATAACCCCAACACTGCTGATAAAATTCTAAATTTAAAGGTTTGTGATATTCCATCAATAATTGGACGCGATAAGCATCATCCGATTGGCCTTGATGAAGCGCATGATAAATAAAGCCTTGCTGAAGACTATTGGCAAGGTAAACTCCATCAATTTGCGTTTTTTCTTGAATTCGATCAAGATAGTCTTGGCGAATAATATAATCTATATCGCTTGCTGTAAGATACGTTCTTGATTCACATACCGTATGGTTAATGATGGCTTTAAAAGCTTTATTTAATTCAACTGCAAGTTCTTGCGTTTGTGCATTCGTGAAACGAGAGCTAATTTTAAAGTGTAATTTTCCACTAAATACAGCTCCTTCTATCACAATCAACGAAGGCAATTGATTCTCTGGATGAATTTGCAAACCACTCGAATCAGAAAGCACATGCCAGTCTAAAGACTTATGCTCTTTAGAAAATTGACCCAAATAATTAAATGTAATTAAAGGATATGTGTCGGAGTGATATCCATGAATAGCTCCATACCCAATGCCATTGTTTGGCTTTTGATGAAGCTGATTTTTAATGGACTTTAAAGTTTTTGATAAGCTTTCTTTTACTTCAAGACGCACTGGGTACATAATTGTAAACCAACCCAGCTGTTGTGTCATATCAACCGATGTATCAATCTCTTCGCGACCATGACCTTCAACCGCAACGTGCGTAACGGCAGCATTGGTACTGCTTGTTAATGCATATGCTAGCGCTGTTAATAATAAATCGTTAATTTGCGTTTGGTACGTTTTATTACACACTGTTAAGAGCTGATTGGTATCATAAGCATCTAAACTCGTATGTGCAATGCTATCCTTTGCATTTGCATTTGCATTCGCAAGGTTTTGAAGTGGAACTGGATTAAAATCAGCAACAATTGAATTCCAGTATGATGCTTCATCTTGATGAATATTGGGGTAATTTAAAACTGTATGACACCATTGACGGTAACTACTACTTTTTAAACCCAAATCTCCTTCCTCGTAGATTTTTTTTAAGTCGCGCGCTAAAATTCGCCAACTGACAGCATCAACAATAAGGTGATGAAGCGCAAAGTAAATACGCGCACTTTTGTCTTCAAATCCATGGACATATGCTGATCGCGCAAGTGGACCTGTAAAAATATTAAAATCATTTTGCCAGTTCGTATAAAGTGATTCTAACTCTTCTTGCAATGCTTCCTTATTATTAACGCTTTTTAAATCTTGAATATTTATTGTATTAAATGCAATATTTTCAATACTTTCATCATAATATTGAGTAATTTGTCCATGCTCATCTTTATTAAATTTAAGCCGAAAACTATCGTGATACTTAAACAGTTTTTGAATACTTGCATTTAATCGTGCGATATCTAAAGCAGGCACTTCAATCAAAAACGATTGATTCCAATGATTAAATTTTTGATACGCTTTTTCAAAAAACCAAGTTTGTATTGGCAGTAAAGGCACATTTCCAGTTAGAATATCTTGTTCTGTTTTTAAGCTTAGAGCGTTGACGATAGAACGATTCTGCTTCGACAAATAATCAGATAAGTTTGCAATTGTTTTATAAGCAAAGATATCTTTAACACTTAAAGATATCTTTAATTTTTGCCGCAATGCGTTAATAAGCTGAATACCTACAATACTATCGCCACCTAATCGAAAAAAATCGTCATGAATACCAAGAGTTGCCTCATCTAAAGATAAAACCTCTGCCCAGATTTGACACATTTGTTTTTGAAGTTCACTCGTTGGAGCAACGTAGTTTTCATTAAATTTGAACAAATCAGGCTCAGGCAATACTTTTCGATCAATTTTTCCATTAATAGTGAGTGGTAGTGAGCTCAAACGTATTAAAAAGTTTGGCACCATATACTCTGGTAGTTTTGAAGAAAGATATGAAAATAAATGTGCTTCATTTATTTTTGTAGGAGAAACATAATAACCAACTAAAAATTGATTATTCGTACTATTTTGAGCGCGAGATTTAGCAATAACTACACTTTGTATAATTTTATGATCGTTTTGATGGTAATCATTTATTGCACTTTCTATTTCTCCAAGCTCAATTCTAAAGCCTCTTATTTTCACTTGAAAGTCTATGCGTCCTTCGTATTGTAAGCTGCCATCAGCCAATAATTTAACGAGATCGCCTGTTCGATATAAGCGAGAATTAACGCCTAGATTTTTCTCTTCTTTTGTTTGAAAAGGATTTGAAATAAATACGTTATTTGTTAATTTTTCTTTGTTTAAGTAGCCTCGTGCTAATCCAAAACCACCAATATACAATTCACCAACTTCATTTATTTCTACACAAGATAGATGAGAATCCAACACGTAACAGCGTACATTATCGATTGGCGTGCCAATTGATCTGTTATTATCATTATTGCACATTTTTTTAAATGTAGTGCAAATTGTTGATTCAGTAGGACCATAACAATTATAAACTGCACATTTTTTGGACCAGTATTCTAAAGTTTTCGGTTCGCAAGCTTCGCCGCCATAGCATACGGTTAATAATGTAGGGTAATTTTTTTGAGGAAATGTGGTTAATAAAGCTGGAGGGATATGAAAATGATTAATTTTATTCTCTATAATATAATCACTCATCATAGAAACATCTAAACGTAATTTTTCACTTAACAGATGCAGCTCACCACCACCTATAAGTGTAATAAAATAATCTTGAATTGAAGCGTCAAATACGTATGCCATAAACGATGCTAATTTTTTACCTTGCTCAAATGAGTTGTAAATCTTTGGCGTTAACGCACTTATATGGTTAATAAGACTTCCATGCTCAATCAATACACCCTTAGGGTTTCCTGTCGTGCCCGAAGTATAAATGACATACACGAGATTATGATTTTCAAGTTTAACAGAAAGATTGTGTGTAGATTCTTTTGTTAAGTTTTCTTGAATTGAGTCATACCACTCGTTCGTAATGAGAACAGGAGATTGAGTGTCTTGACAAATATAATCAATACGTTCTTGAGGGTATTGAGGATCGATAGGGACATACGCACCTCCAGCCTTTATAACAGCAAGAATTGCAATGATCGAAACTTCGCTTCTCTCTAAACATAAAGTGATAAGTGTATCTGGGATAATAGAATACTTTTTTATTAAATAATGAGCCAGTTGGTTGGCCTTGGAATTAAGCTCATCATATGTCAATCGAGTATTTTCATGAATTAATGCGGTATGAAAAGGAATTTTAGAGGCCTGAATTTCAAATAGTTCTTTAATGTTATTCATGAAAAACTCTCAAAAAATTGAAGATAGAAATAGTGTTAATGGATAGAATTTTTAGATAAATATTCAGATGGAAGAAACTTGTTCGAAACAGCCCAATGTCGAAAAGACTGTTCCAACTCATCAAATGATGAAATTTCAAATAAAAACCCTTGTAAAACATTCACTTGAAATGGCGTATTTGAAATTATTTCTATATTATATTGTTTTTTTTCAACTTTCTCCGAAAGCGCATATAAGGCTTCTTTGTAGGATGAAGCTATGCTCGAACCGTAGATTCTTGTGGCCAACGGATTATAGGTAGATGTTTGTCTTGTTGAATTAATAAGACCCACTTCTGCAGTATACCAATAAATTCGACTGAACCATTCTAGTTCTTCTTCATTACTAATTTTTGTTCCTGCAATACCAAATAATTGAAAAAATTCTGAAAATTGAGAAATTATCAACATTGGCAAGTGACCGACTTGATCATGAAATGTGTCAGGCAATTGAGAAAAATGGAGTTCACTGGCGTGACGAATACAGTCTGTGCATGGAAATATTTTGCGGGCAAGAAGTTTGAAAAATTCCACAGGCTTTACAAAACCATCCACACGCATCACCTGCCATCCAGAAAGTTTTTTTAGAGT
>CAYGQR010000026.1:0-15132 GCA_964352255.1 uncultured Oligoflexia bacterium | reverse complement strand
GAAGTTTTTATTTTTACGTGCGGAACAAATGCACACAAACTACTCTTTTCGCATTTTGTAACGTTTTACTTTTGTTTGCTCTCTGCCTCTTCCGAACATTTGCTTTCGTGAAGTCTCTGGGTGCGTGAGGAGAGATGTGTATTATTTAGTTTTTGCAACTTCTTTTTTTTCATTGAATATATCAACTAAAGTTAAAACTGGTAGGCTATAATACTTTTCAATAAAAATCAGTGAGAGTGTGTGTTTTAAGTCATAAGAAGAGAGTCGTTGAGAAATACAAAAAGAGTAGTTTGTGTGCATTTGCTCTCGCACGTATAAGTAAATACTTCTAACACTTAACAATTCCAGAGAGGAACTCTGCACACAAACTACTCTTTTTGTATTTCTCAACGACTCTCTTCTTATGACTTAAAACACACACTCTCACTGATTTTTATTGAAAAGTATTATAGCCCGAAAGTTTTGACTTTGCTTGGTATTAGGCATGTCAAAATTTTTGGTGGCGAGCTTGCGCTCAAAAATGAAGGAAGATACAGTAACGTCGTGTCTGTCATTTAATCTTTCAGGAAGGATCTTTTTATGAAAAAAATTTTCAAACGTTCTATATGTGCACTTGGTATGGTTTCACTTATGATGAGTGCAAGTAATGTATCTGCAAACGAACAAACTGCGAAACAAGATATTGATTTTGAATGTTTTGCTGGTGTTTTTGCAGAATGTTCTGGAATGGGTAGTGATCAAAATCAAACTAAAATGAGTACTCAAGATTTTACTGAGATCATGAATTGTGTCATGGAAAACATTTCACAGTGTATGTGAAGTTTAGCCATAAAATAAATTCCACAAAGTAAAATTTAGATTTATCTTGACTGTAATTCTATTCATTTGGTACTATTTGCTACTCAACTCATTAAAATATCAGGGTGTCATGCTAATCTAATCCTCCACAAGAATTTTTATTCTTCTCAAATCTCATTCTATCTATCTAATTCAATTAAATAATCTCACCTCAAGAAGAGGATAAAACATGACACCTTTAATATCCGTGCATGATTTAAGCTATCAACAACCAGATGGCACAATCTTGTTTGAACACTTTACTTTCAGCCTAGTACCTCATCAAAAAATTGGATTAGTTGGCAAAAATGGTATTGGCAAAAGTACGTTACTCAAACTACTCAATCAACAATTAATACCACAGAGCGCAAGCATTGTCAGACACGGTAAAATTTCATATTTACCTCAAAAAATACAAGATTTTTCAAACTCAACAGTGGCTCAAATTTTAAATGTAGATTCTAAAATTTCTGCCTTACAAAAAGCAGAATTAGGATTAGCAGCTGAAAAAGAGTTTTCAATTATTCAAAATGATTGGGATCTTATGTCAGAAATTAATATTCTATTTACAAAACTTAACATTAATTACATTACTTTTGAGCGCTTAGGAAAAACTCTGAGCGGTGGCGAACTCATGAAAGCGCTTCTTGCTCGTATCTTTCTTGAAAAACCAGATCTCATTCTTTTTGATGAACCAACAAATAATCTAGATGCCGACTCAAAAAATCAATTTTATGAAGCACTCAAAATTTCACAAGCTGGAATGCTGATCGTCAGTCATGATCGCACTCTTTTGAATCAAATGGATTCTATTCTTGAAATTTCTAATCTTGGTTTAAAATTGTATGGAGGTAACTTTGATTTTTATACAAAAGAACGTGAAACAGAAAACCTTGCCGCCTTACACTCAGCCCAAGCAAAAGAAGATCTGTTACAGAAGCAAATAAAACAAGAAGCTCTTTCAAAGCAAAAACAAGATCGAAAATCAGTTCACGGTAAAACCCGTGCTGTGAAAGAAGGCATGTCTGTTATTGAGCGTAAAAGCAAAATGGGTTCTGCACAAAACACTTCTGCAAGAGTCTCAAAAGTGCATGAAGACAAAACAGCTCATTTACAATCAGAACATAAAATAGCTCAGGACAAACTACGAGAAAATTATAATATTTTTATTGATATTGATCCTGTTAAAATTCCCAAAAATAAAAAGATGATTATAGTAAAAAATTTAAATTATCAATTCTCCACTGTTGATAAATATCTTTGGCAAGAAAATTTAAATTTTGAGGTTCGTGGCAACACTCGTGTCTCTTTCTTAGGGAAAAATGGCTCTGGCAAAACAACTCTCTTGAATCTTATTCAAGGAAAATTTTTACCTTCAACGGGAGAAATTTCCATAGGCACACAGAAAACTGCTGTTTTAGATCAGGCAAGCTCAATGATTGATGATCAAAAAACTGTACTCGAAAATCTTCAATTATTTGCCGCAAATGAATTAGAAGAACATGATATTCGAATTCGTGCTGGTCGATTCCAATTTTATGGAGAAGATGTTTTTAAAAAAGGATTCACTTTAAGTGGTGGCGAACGCTTAAGACTTTCACTTGCCTGCATTCTTGCAATGAACAATACTCCAGAAATTTTAATTCTTGATGAACCAACAAATAACCTTGATTTACAAAGCATCGAAGTGCTTACAAAAGCACTGAATATATATACAGGTTGCTTAATTGTTGTTTCTCATGACAGTACTTTTTTAGAAGAGATCAAAATAGAAAAATCAATTCGTCTTTTCTAAAATAGTTCTTTCTGTTTTAAGATCACGAAACAGTGCTTGATGATTGGTAAATTTATCTGGATAGCGTGCTTTTAACTTATCGATATTTGTTTGAAGAATATCACCCATATCAAGATTAAGTTCTCGGCATAAAATTGCGACGTACCACATAACATCACCAATTTCTTCTTTGAGATTTACAACATCGAGCTCTTTTTTATAATAAATATTCTTTTTAAACGCATCCAGAATTTCACCCGCTTCAGTGCTAATTCCAATAGCACCATGTAATAAATTAGAGTCTTGTCCTTGATCAATCAATGTACGTTCAGATTGTTTAATATATTCTTTAATATCCATAAGAGTCTCCAATTTTAGTAAATTAATGCTTATAAATTAAGCACAAACATTCTACAAATGCGAATAAAAATTTGTATTCTCTACGACAAAAAAGAGACGCTAAAAATAGCATCTCTTTTTCTATGCATTCATTATGAATTCAGAACTAAGTAAAATCTATATTACTCTTGTTCTTCTTCATTAGGTGCGCCTTCTTCTACAAAAAGAAGTTTATCACCAGTAATAGAACCAAAACGTTTCACAACATCAGTTGTTCCAAGCGCATCAATATATTGCTTACCTTCTGCAGGTGTTGCTGAAGGAGTTGTTGCAAGATAAAGCGCAACCGCACCAGCTACATGAGGAGAAGCCATACTTGTTCCATTCATTGTTGTAATACCACCTTGAGGTGTTAATGATTCAATGTCTTGTCCAGGCGCATATATGTTTACACATGGCCCAACATTTGTGAACGAAGCCATATCATCATAGCGTGTTGTAGCACCAACTGTAATTACAGCATCTCCACGTCCAAGACGTCCTGGAGAACCATAACAAGCATCTGCACCGTTGTCATTTCCAGCAGCAACAACAACGTGAATCCCTTTACGAATAAGAGCTGAAACACCATCATCAAGTGCTTGATCGGCTCCACCACCTAAAGACATATTCACAACTGCAGGACGAGCGTCTGATTCTGCAACATAGTTTAGACCACGTAGAATCAATTGTGTTGTTGTGCTAGCAGAACAACCTGGAAATACTTTCACAGGAACAATTTTAGTATTTGGTGCAACACCATAATCAGTTGCCGCTACTGTACCGGCAACATGCGTTCCGTGTCCCATACAATCGCTTGTGTCATTTCCGCCATTTGCATTAAAACCTGATTGCAAACTTGCACCTAGTTGAGAATGTGCTTGAACACCAGTATCAACAATATACGCAGTAACATTCGAGCTACCAATTAAATCGTACTTACCATCAAGTGGTAAATTTCTTTGATTAATTCTATCTAATCCCCAAGTAGCACCTGTTGGAGTAGGATCGGGCCATGGATCTGGATCTGGTGTTGGTTCAGGATCAGGAAATGGAGGCCATGGATTTGGATCCCAACCATCCCAAGGAGGTAACCAGTCCCATCCACCGTCTACAGGAGGAAAGCTTCCCCACCAATCATCTACAGGCGGAAACCAATCCCACCAATAATTTATTGAAGGATCTGAGTAATGAGTAGCATACCAATCTGCAGACGTGTGCCAGCTTGTCGTGTGATTCGCTTGAGGTATCATTCCCCAATGTGCAGATTGAGTCGAATTCCAATAAGGCGTTTCCCAAGTATTGTATGCAGATAAGCTATTTGCATTCCAAGTATTGTCAAAATTCGCGGAGCCATCAGAAATGTAGTGGTATTGATTTGGAAACCCACCATCTTCTTCCACCATAACGATGCCAAGAGCGGGATAAGATTCAATAACGTGTAAATCTGGACCGGCCTGATTAATTGGATAAAACGATCCAGCTAATGCAGGAAGCGGCAATAAAAAAGACAAAAGAATAATCTTTTTCATATAAAATTCCTCATGATAGTATTGTTGAGCAATAAGTAACTCACGAAGATCCTATTGGAATCTATTTTGATCTACAACTAAACCGAAAGCATTTTACAAACACCTGTTTGAGTGTTTGCAGAAAGGTTTTAAATGCATATAGTTTTTAAGCTTTTACCTTGTTTGATAAGTGTGTTCACTTTATCTTTTGCATATGCAGGCCAAGGAGTTTTTATACAACTTAACTCACATTATCCCGGCGCAGAACTCGAAGTTTCAAGCTCAGAGTGCATGTCTAACGTAAACACAAATATTTCCGCTAATACCAAAACTTATGTTGAAACAGTCAATACAAACTTATGTTTTTTTAAAAAAAGTTCTATTTCCTACAACATCTTGCTTAATGGAAAAATATTACAAAACTATGACATACACTTTTCAGCAAATGGAACTTCAATTTCGTCAGGTGAACAAAAACAAAGGCAATTGTATCAAATTTCTGCTCAACTCTATCCGCATTCAGGCTTAGGCACCCAAGACACTGTACTGTTTCATTTACAAAACAAATCTGATGCGTGGCAAAAAAATGCAGAGAAAAACATTAAGAATTTATCAATAAATCAAGTCATGACACCTGGATCACACGACTCAGGAACATACCTTATCAATTCAGAATCTGTATTAACTGCCGATGCTTCTACAGAATATTTAACTCTTGCTTCTCAATTTGGATTTAAACCATACATTATAGGTTGGTCAAAAACTCAAAACCTCTCGATTTTAGAGCAGTTGAATTATGGCATTCGTTATTTTGATTTAAGATGGTGTGGTTCACGTTTAAATGGGAACCCAATTGATAATGCAAATAACATTTATATTTGCCACACACTTTCAAGTATCACCGCAAAAAAAACGATCGATGATGTTGCAGAGTTTTTAGAAAACCCTGACCATGAAAAGGAAATCATATTCCTGGATATCAATCATCTTTATAATTTAAGTGATGCACAAATAGAAGAAATAACAAATTATATTAGCGAAAAATTAGGATATAAAATTGCTGAATATGGTTCACTTACTCCAATAAGTACTTATAACGAATTTTGGGAAGCAGAAAAACAAGTCATTCTTTTTATGGCTGAGAATAAAATTGCAGAACGCTACAACTCAATTTATTGGCCAATACATACAATTTCATCTCCATGGCCAGACACACTGCAAACTGATCTTCTTCTTCAAAGCATGGAATTAAACTTAAAAAATAGAAATTTAAATCAATTTTTTGTTTTACAATCTCAAAAAACACCACATACAAATGCAATTCTGGACGGCTTTAATATTTTTACTAGCGAGCCAAGAAATTTACGAGAACTTACCGGACGTTATCAATTAGATGTCTTGGATTGGTTTTTGAATAATCAAAACACACTACAAATCAACGGTAATATCTATATTTCAGACTTTGTAGGAGGAACATTATAAGAATCAGATTCAGAAAGCGCATGTTTGCGTATAAAATGCGAAATGGTTTGTATGGCCTTTAAGTGACGATTTTCTTGTCTATAGATAATATAAATTTCATCTGAATAAACAGGAAGATCTTCAATTGCTTCAAGCTGTAATGGATACATAAATTTTGCAACGCGTTCAGGCAAAATACCTATTCCACAACCATGCGCCGTAAAGTGGGTCACAACTTCTAAACTATTAAATGTTATCAAACGTTTTGAAATCAGACCTAATGGTCTTGCTTGTTTTAAAAGCGTTTGTGTTTGTATTAAGTTTGGATCACAAAGAATTACAGCATTTTCAGTATATATATCTTGAATAGAGGAATGTGTGAGGCTTTTCCAAAATCCAACTTTATCATTACAAATTTTGTGCATAATCAAGTCTGGATGTTTAATTGGATTTACAACAACTCCAATATCTACTGACAAATTCACCACATTTTCTACAATTTTCCGAGAAAGATCATGCTTTAAATGAAGCTCTAGATTTGGGTAGGTACTCAATAGGTTTGCAAATGCATGAGATAAAACATGCATCGCAATCGAAGAATGACATCCAATAGAAAATCTTCCTTGCGCTTCTGTTTCAGAAGCAATTGCCTTAGATTTTGTATCTTCCCAATAATCATACAACTGTCTAGCATGTAATAAAAGCTGCTTACCAGGTTGTGTAAGAGAAACACCTGTTTTATGTCGTATAAGTAAAGTTGTGCCAATTGATTTTTCTAGACGCTGAATTGCTAAACTCAATGATGGTTGGCTAATGCCTAACCTCTCGGAAGCACGAGATAAATTCAGTGTATTACAAACTTCTAAAAAATATTCTAACTCGGCAGCACTTGGAAGCATAAATTATACCTATGGTAATTATTATATCGATATATTATACATATATATTGTTTTAAGAGATACTTAAAGCACAAAGAAGAAGAAAGTTTTCAGAATGAAAAAATTTTTAAATTCAACATCTATAGAAACGCAAACTTGGAACGATCCTAAAGAGATTATTTGGGGGTTTCATATTCATCAAGAAGTCCCAAAAGAAGATTTTAATCATTCTTTAATAAGCCAAAAAAAACACCAAGATTTTCTCAATGGCCATAACATTCATATCGATTCTGCAAATGCTTTTTATCCTGGTTATGGACCTCATATATTTCATATGTGGGAATTACGTATTGAAACCATCAAAGAAGATTTATTAGAAAAACTTGGATTTACTGCTGCTTATCTTTCTTTAAACAAAGGCAATTTTTCGCCTTATATTCATCCTCTTATGCATATGCAAAAGGAATTAGATGAACAATCATTAATTGAAGAAGCAGAAACGAACCAAAAAAATACCCTTTGGTTTGAAAATCAAACACCCCAAAACCAAGATTTTTTCTATAATCCTCCAAAAGACAATCAGAACATTATTATCGATACACGGTCGGCCTGTCTTCTCAGCAATTTAGAAATTGCAGAACTCACCGCTCAAGTAAGAGAAGAAAAAAATTCTGAGCATGTTTTAAATCCAATTGCAGAAATTCAAAATGGTTTTGAAGTTTATCTCTTCTATAAAAAAAATGAATTTGAATTTTTAAAATTATTATTAGCTGCATTGAAGAAGTACCTTGAAATTGAAAATAAAATTTCTCTTCAGATAGAGGGGTATAGTCTAAGCAACACTCCCTATATTGGGATGTGTAAAATTATTATCGATGACACAACTCAAAGATCTTTTTATACATTAGGAACAGTACTGGGTTGGCTTATTTGCAATCGCAAAAACCTTCCAGTTTTCATGCATGAAACTCGTAAAAAAAATGAAACATACGGCCCTAAAAAATCATTCTTCTTAAATGAGGAATCTGAAATCGACTTATTAGAGATTTTAAACAATACTGCGCACATTCAAGAGAAAATTTTAATATGAATAAATTACTTGGCGGAACTTTTTTAATCAGTGGCACAGCCGTTGGTGGAGGAGTGGTTTTATTACCAGCCATTATAGGAGTTTACGGTTATTTGTCTGCAATGATTTTGCTCACACTTATCTGGCTTATGAATGTGATAATTGCCTTCATCTTTTTGGAAGCAAATTTTTACTTACCAAATGGCTCTAGCATGATTTCAATGACCCAAGTATTTTTTGGCAAGAACATGCGGTGGCTTACTTGGACTTTATCAGTAATATTTCTTTACACACTTTTATCAGCCTACATTTCTGGGATGTCTGAAATTTTAAATTCATTGTTTCATATACCTAACAATTACACTGCGCTTCTCGCAATACTGTTTGTAAGTATACCCATTTTTCTAGGGTTCAAGTACATTAGTACTTTTAATGACTTCATTGTCATTGGTATGTTTATTTTATTATTCATCATTTTTATATGTTTAGGAAAACAAATAAATGCACCTCTTATTTTTGAAACACAGTCACGTTTTCCTCTTATTGCACTTCCAATTGTTTTTACTGCATTTGGATTCACCGTAATTGTACCAAGTTTAAGAATCTATTTTGATAATAATTTAAAATTAATCAAAAAGTCATTTTTGATTGGAACAACAATTCCATTTATTATTTATATTATTTGGATCACAATTATTATGGGCATGATTCCTGCTTTAGGCGAACAAAGTTTAAACTCTATTCTTGCTGATAATCAGCCTGTGAATACTTTTAAATCAATTCTCATATTCAAATCTCATTATCCAAACTTATCGTGGATTATTGAAGCTTTTATTCTCACTGCTTTTGCAAGTTCATTTATTGGTATTGCTCTTGCGACATATCATTTTCTGGCCGATGGTTTAAAAATAACAAGAAATGCTTTTGGAAAATTCAAGCTGCTCGTTTTGATTTTTCTTCCACCATTTTTAATTACTGCATTTGAAAATAAAATCTTAATAAAAGCATTGGGGATTGCAGGATTACTTTCAACAATTGTATTTGGAATATTTCCTCTCTTATTTGTATGGCTTGCACGTTATAAATATAAACTCAAATCAGAATATACAACTCCCTTTTCAAAAAGTATTTTTGTACTGCTGTTCGGTGGCTGTTTACTTGTGATTGGAGTAGAACTACTGACGTTAATGAAACTATAGTATCTGCCAAGCCAAAGTTAAAAATTCAAGACGATATGCACACGTAAGAAGAATAAAATTAACTTTGGCTTGGCATTCATTGCACCACAACGCGAGATGATTTTTCATTCCAAAATGATGCGTAGGTCTCAGATTGATTCAAAATGTTTTTATTAGTCACTTGATTAAAATATTGATTATAATCTAACCCATTTTTTTCAGAAAAAACCGAATAGCCTAATCCAAATTTTGTATTAGATGGTTCAAGCAATCCCATTAAATCTAATATCGATGGTGCTACATCAAAATGTGTCATTTTATCTCTTAAAGGTAATTTATTTTGTGGATATCTATATTTTATATAGACATATCTTGGATCTGGAAATGAGGCGGATTTTTCTGGCGATTCCATAAAAGGATGATCGCCTAAGATAACTACAATCGTATTTTCAAGTAAGTTTTTAGATTCCAATTTTTTTATAAAATTGGCTATGAATTTAGCTGAGCATTTAAACGCTCCTTCATATCCAGAATTTTGTTCCTCTACAGTACAATTATTTGATGGAAATCCATCCGTTGCGTGCGTATCAACTGTAATGAGCGTAAGATTAAATGGTTGTTGAGAGGCTTGGTTTTTTTTCATGATTTTTTCTGCTTCGTTTAAAAGAACATCATCATGAATGCCATGCCCAAATCCTGTAAAATTCGATTCAGACACACCACGTTCCATCCATTCATTCATGCCAAAATTATTTGTATAACCATGGTTTTTGTAAAATTTACCAGTTGAACTTAAAGCCAAGTCATGACCAGCAAGAAAATATTGTTTATATCCATATTCATTTAAAACATCACCTAAGCAAATTACATTTGGTAAAAATTTTCCATCATTTGTAGGAAATCGTCCATAGTTTAGCTTTATAGGGACAGAACATTGACTGGAAACCATACCTGCAATGCTCCAACCAGTTCCAGGTGCAGGATAAAATTTTGGAATTTTGATACCCGCCAAATTATCAATAGGCTCAATTAAATTTGACTTATGTATTGCCTGATTGTTTAAATTATTTTCAAGTGACTCAACATAAATAAGAAGCAGATTTTTTTTATTCTGCTGGTTTTTAAACATGATATTTTCAGGATTAAAATATAATGGGGAAAAGTAGTCCTGAGAAAAATTAGATTTTGCATAACTGATGACATCAGTTTTTATGCAAAATAATACAGTAGAACTCAATAGCAAGCAGAACAAAAATCTTTTGGCTTTCACGATCTTATCAAACCACAAGAAGGGACTACTATAAGCTTGAAATTTTGAATTTTTTCCCAATAAGATTAATGATTTTGAAATAAAAAAATAAAGAAGAATAAAAAATATTGGAATAATTGCAATTTTATAAAAAGGCATGGAAAGCGATGAATCTGCTCCTTTTACTGCATCCATTCCTAGATTTGTATGAAATAGAACCTGTTCAAATGTAACATTTTTTCCAAAAATCCTTAAAACACACTCTGGCAAAAGATACAGAAAAATAGATAGATAAACTAAAAAAAATCTAATCATTTATAAATTCAATCCATCAAAAAAGAATTAAAATAACCGCTAGACTGTATTTATTTTACTGTGTGTCATTTCTTGATGCAAGACTGCTTCAAAAATATTAGTGTACAGTAAATTTTCTCATCATAGAAAAAGGTAATTATGAAAAAATTATTAGCTGGCACATTACTTCTTGCAGGAACTTCTGTAGGAGGTGGAATGATTTTATTACCTGCTGTCATTGGTGTGTATGGATATTGGTCTGCAATTTTGATTCTTTTTGCAATATGGGCTTTAAATGTTTCTGTCGCATTTACTCTACTTGAAGCCAATACTTATTTACCCCAAGGAACTAACTTTATTTCAATGGCTGAAAAGCTTCTTGGTAAAAAAGCAAAAATTTTTACATGGATTATTTGTTTAACTTTTTTATACACACTTATGTGTGTCTATATTTCTGGAGTAACAGAAATTTTAAGTGCATATATGCATATTCCTAGTATCTATCTTTCTTGTTTTGCAATTTTATTAATTGGGCTTCCTATTTACTTAGGCATTACTCAGGTGAGTCGTTTTAATACTTTTATTGTCACTGGAATGTTTATTACATTTTTCATTATTTTACTGTTTCTTGTTCCACACTCAAAGGCATCTGTTTTTTTAAGTACAAAAAATTATTTACCATTCTTAGCGCTTCCAGTTGTGTTTACTTCATTTGGATACTTAAATTTAATTCCAAGCATTCGTGAATTTTTTAATGATGATATTAAACAAATTAAAAAAGCGATTCTGTTTGGCAGCATCATTCCACTCACAGCTTACGTTGCATTAACAACAACCGTTATGGGCATTATTCCTATTTCTGGACCAAGTGGTTTAAAAAATATTCTTCGTCAAAAAGAATCTATTCTTGCGTTTAAAAAATCTTTAATTACTCATATTCAGTATGCGTCTTTAGGATGGATTATTGAAATTTTTATATTTTGCGCCATTGTAAGTTCATTTATAGGAATTGCTTTAAGCCTATACGATTTTTTAGCAGATGGACTCAAAATCAAAAAAACATCTTTTGGAAAACTAAAGCTTTTACTGTGTGCATTTATTCCACCATTATTTATTACACTTACTCAAAGTCAATTATTTTTAAAAGCTTTAGGTTTTGCAGGGCTCATTGCAACTATTTTATATGGTCTGTATCCAATTGTTTTATCGCTTGCAGGTAGATATTCACTAAAGCTCAAACCACATTATAAATCGCCCTTTGGCCTTATTGGCTTCAGTATAATTGCTACAGGATGTCTTATGGTTATTGGGGTTGAATTAAAAACTTTGGGTTGGCCTCAATTATAACAAGTTTTTTACTGGAGCAAACGAACGCCTGTGTATTATACACGGCCCTAACTTTGTGAGCGCATTAAAGTGTTCTTTGGTATGATAACCTTTGTGTTTCGCAAATCCATATCCTGGATAATCTAATTCTGAGTTTACCATTTCTCTATCACGAGTCACTTTTGCAAGAATAGAAGCAGCACTAATCGCAAGTTCGGTTTCATCACCACGTATAATTGTGCGAGTCGGGAATTTAATTTTTGGCGCATGAGTGCCATCAATAAGCACTTCTTTAGGAATTAAAGACAATTGTAAAATTGCCCTTTTCATCGCCAACATGGTTGCCTGAAAAATATTGAGCTCATCAATTTCACAAACTTCCGCACGACCAATTCCATAATCAAAGGCAGTTTGAATAATTTCAGCATACACGCGTTCGCGCTTTGTTGGAGATAATTTTTTAGAATCTTTTAAATCCTTTATTTCACAATTCGGATTTAAAATTACTGCAGCAGCAACAACAGGACCAGCTAATGGTCCTCGTCCTGCTTCATCAACCCCTGCAATATACAAATAGTGTTCTTTAGTACCCAATTCCTGCAGTTGTTCCATGTGCATGTGACTCTTTCGTTCCACTTGTAGACATTTCCATAAATCGTGCATTTTTAGGGATTTCAGAAATTGTAGTTGAATTTACATAACTCATACCACTTCTTACACCGCCACAAATTTCTTGAATCACATCTTTCACATGTCCTTTAATAAAGACACCAGTAGATTCGCCTTCTGCAGCCATACCTTCTGGAACACCACCACGCCAGCTTGTCTGAGCTGATTTTGAAGCCATTCCACGATAAAGCTTTTTACCAGCTTTTACTTCTCCTGGAGTTTCTAAAGTACCAGACAGCATACTCCCAAGCATGACACAACTTGCACCTGCGGAAAGCGCCTTCATAATATCACCAGAAGTTCTAAATCCACCATCTGCAATAACGGGAATATTATGTTTATTAGCCGCCTCAACACATAAAGCAATAGCTGTGAGTTGTGGCACACCACATCCCGTAATAATTCGAGTTGTACACATACTACCAGGCCCAACTCCAACTTTAATTGCATCAGCGCCCGCTTCAATCAGATCGGTTACACCGTCTGGTGTTGCAACATTTCCTGCAATGACTTCAATATGAGGATAATTGGCTTTAAGCCATTGAAGTATTTCGATTAACTGAACACTATGGCCATGAGCAATATCAATTGTGATAAGATTAACGCCAGCTTCAATCAGAAGTTTACTGCGTTCTTTACCATCTTCTCCTACACCAATACTGGCACTAATAAGTGTGTGGCCTTTATTTTTGAGTTCTTTGACTTGCAAAACTTGATCTTCAACCGTCATAAAACGATGTAAAATTCCTAATCCGCCTTGCTCATGCATTGCATGTGCCATAGAAACTTCAGTGATTGTATCCATATTTGAGCTAATCAGCGGAATTTTAAGAGCAATATTTTTGGTAAGTTGAGTGGTGAGATCAGGAATTCGACGCGAACGCACTTCCGATTTTGCCGGAACAATTAAAACATCATCAAATGTAAGACCTTTATTACGAGATTTTATACCCAACCAATCAAAAATTAAGCTCATATTTTATCCTTTTCTCAAACTTCTCTTGCCATAGTAGATTGAATCTAATAAACACTTATATATGTCATCTCTATATTTTTCCAACAAAACATTTTTTTATTTACTTGCTATTATCTCTGGGATATTTGCTGGCATTTCTTCATTTGAATTTTTACAGAATTTTGGTGTTTTTACAGCCGATATTTTTATTAAAGCGTTTAAGTGTATTAGTTTACCAATCATTGCATTATCGATTATAGTAACAATGTCGCAATACACCGGCGATGCTCAAATGAAATCCGTCTGGAAACGTACCTTATTTTATACAATTAGCACAACAATTTTAGCGGCTTCTATTGCATGTGTTTTATACTATATAATTGCCCCAGCCAATATTACAAATGCTCTTATTGAGCCCATTACAAACACACAATTTACCTCTGAAGAAAATTATTTTGCATATGTAGCGAAACTCATTCCAGACACTATTTTTACACCCTTTTTAGAGCATCAAGTTATGGGTGCACTCTTTATGAGTATGGTTGTGGGTATTGCTATTCGCTATATTCCCGATCAAAATGCTAAAGCAGCAATCACAAATGTTTTTAAAGGGGCTCATGGGATTTTATTTGTTATTACAGGTTGGATAGTAAAAGTTATTCCTTTGGCACTGTTTGGATTCATTACAACTTCAATTGTTCAAATTAAAAGTGGTGGGCTCGACTTATCAGGCCTCGGTAAATACCTACTCATTATTGTTTTAGCCAATCTTATTCAAGGTTTTGTTATTTTGCCAATCTTTCTGGCCTTTAATAAAATTAAGCCATTTAAAATGTTAAAAGGTATGCTTCCTGCTCTTTCAATCGCATTCTTTTCTAAATCCTCGGTAGGCTCTTTACCCGTTACGATGGAAACAATTGAAAAAAATGCTGGCGTTTCACCAAAAATTAGCCGTTTTATTTTACCACTATGTACTTCAATCAATATGAATGGGTGTGCCGCGTTCATTTTTACAACCGTCATTTTTCTTATGCAAAATCATGGGCTTGAAATTACAGCAAGCACAATGGTTCTTTGGGTTGTTATCTCTACAATTGCTGCAATTGGTAATGCAGGTGTGCCTATGGGATGTTTCTTTTTAAGTGCAAGCTTACTCGTAAGCATGAATGTTCCTATTACACTCTTAGGTTTAATCCTGCCTTTTTACAGTTTAATCGATATGCTTGAAACATCTTTAAATGTTTGGTCCGATTCATGTGTGGCTAAAATGGTTGATAAGCCTGTTACAGAAATTGAAGTTGCTAAGAACCCTGTTTTGGTTGAACAGTAAAATTAATCTTTTTGATTTTTTTCACTCCTTGTGAGCAGAATAAGTGAGAGAGGGGAAAAGAGAGTAGATGTGGGCAAGGACGCCGGAGATGTTGGGACCCCCTTGGTGACGTTTTTGACTTACGGCTTCGGACCGGATTATAGGTGGCAGCACAAAAGTATTTATTTCTTGGCCGGTCCTGCAGAGGTAAGTCAACAACACCCCCAAGGTACCAACATCTCCG
>CAYGQR010000025.1:0-16471 GCA_964352255.1 uncultured Oligoflexia bacterium | reverse complement strand
CCAAGACGGCGGAGATGTTGGTACCTTGGGGGTGTTGTTGACTTACCTCTGCAGGCCTGGCCAAGAAGAAAGTATCTTTGCCCATTCAAAGTATCCAGGCCGAAGCCGTAAGTCAAAAACGCCACCAAGGGGGTCCCAACATCTCCCGCGTCCTGGCCCACATTTATTCTCTTTTCCCCTCTCTCCCTGCCCCCACGTATTCTGCTCACAAGGAGTGAGCAAAAGAGCTACGCTCAAAAAGACTACCGAATAACCCCACACAAAATGCGAGCACCCGACTTACCTGCAGGATTCGTTTTTTCATTATCCTTATCGAGATGTACCATAATTGAACGCCCAACAATTGAATTTAAACGGCCTTCTTCCAGTGTAAATTTATCTGTTTTAATCGAAAATTGCGCAATACCTCTTTTGTCCGCAATAATATTGCCTAAATCACCTGTATGGCCTTTTTTTAACGAACCGTGTTTCACATCTTTAGGATTAAAATGAGGCCCAGCTAATTGAAAATTTTTTGCTTTATCAGAACAGTTTCCATTTTGATGAATATGCATGCCATGTTTTCCAGGTTTTAAACCAGATAAATATCCTTTGATTTCGACAGTATTACCCATTTGAAAAAACAAAATAGAACCTGTCGCTATTTTACCTTTTGCAGTCGTCATAATAACGCTTATTGGCTTATAGCGACGATTTTTTATATCTTCAGGTGTAGCAAGTTCTCGAGGAGTTTCGGTATTAATTTCTGCCCGGGGATTATAAGTAGGAATTGAATTAAATGGTTTTTGAAATGCGCCAGGTGCTTGTATAGGATTGGGGCGCCCAGGTGTATTACTCATGCCGATAGCGGAAGATATTAAATTGGGTAATAAAAAACCTACTGCAAAAATTATTTTCGTTGTTTTCGAATTTGAAAAGTTCATCCATAAACTCCTTTGAATTCATTTTATATTAAGCCATTTAAAAAATGGCTATTTTAATCAGACTGTATGACAGGATAACCTTTGTTATACCAATCTTTAATGCCACCTTCTAAATTATAGACTTCTAATGATTCATTTACATCGAGAAGCATTTGACATGCTTTTGCACTCCGAATGCCGGCAGCGCAATGAATGACAATAGGAAGCGAAGATTGAGGCAGTTTTTTAATTGAAAATTCACCTAATGGAATATGATGTGCTTCTTTAATATGAAGCATATTATATTCCCAAAGTTCACGCACATCAATTAAAGTAACTGACTTTTTGCAAAGCTTTTCATGTAATTCATCTGCCTTCATTATTTTCATTTTGCTTAACCTTCTAAATTGCGTCTTGAATCATATTACTATTTTACTATATAAAGTTATAAAAGGGGTACTTTCAATGAAAGAATTTATTAACTTTGTTGCTAAATCATTTGTAAACGAATCAGACAACATGACTTTACATGAGCAAGAGACTGAATCTGAATATAAACTCGAGCTACATCTCCCTCCACATGAAGTGGGGAAGGTAATTGGAAAGAATGGAATTATGGCAGATTCACTCAGAACTATTTGCCAATTTCAATCTTCAAAAATATTAAAAAAACCAATAAGTTTTCGGATTATAGAACATAATACAGCACATTAACTCGATTTTTTAAAAAAAATGCCGATTCTTTTATTACGAGGATTGATGTGCAAAATAAATTTAAAACTTATTGTAAATACACTTTTACAGCAGGCTCTACCTGTTTGAGTTTTGCGCTATTTTTTTATGCCTGTGGACGACCATTCACACAAGAAATAAAGGTTTTTGTTAACAAACCAAATATTTCGAATGCAAAATTTGCACACTCAGTCAATGTGGCAATTAGTTTGAATGGCTTTGGCGGCACGCTCTATACACAAGAATTACTTCAAGGTGAAAATAATCTTATTTTACCGAAAGGAAAAATAAATGTCATTACAGCTTATCTAGCTACAACAAAACAATACGACAATTCTCAACACTTTGTTTACTCTAAATTTAATCAAGAAGTGCTGATTGATAAAAATACAAATAGTCTAGAAATTTATTATCCCGAGTTATCTACAGTTCAATACAGAAAGTTTGCTTTCCTTTTTAATGAAAAAACAAAAACTGGAAAAAGTCCGGTTATAGTTGAATCAATTCGTATTCAAGATCCAATCGCCAATCGATTTATAAAAAATCCAAAAACTGGCGAAGCATTAGGATTTAAAACAAATGAGCTTGGAATTGCCTCTGTCGATATTCCTGTATTTGGAATGCAAAAAGAAATTAATTTGTTTATTCAAAAAACAGATAATGATGATGGCAAAATTATGACTATTCCCCTCAACACAACACATAGTGGAATTGAATTTTATGAAATTACACTCAATAATTCAAATTCTTTACGTGCGCTTGATTTATCTTCAGAAAACTATCTAGATTCAACAAAAAACATTCAGAAACAAATAGAATCTGGGCAGAATCCTCGTTTTAAAAACGTGATCTCATCTTCCGATTATAAATTATATCTTACGAATCAAATGAAAAGTGATGATAAAATCAATTTTTTAAAGCCGCTCAGAAATAGAAATGCAGACGTTAAATCAAAAAATATTTATTCCATTTCAGGAAGAAATATCATTATAAAATGCAAACCGCATAATGGAATTATGTATATAGATTGTCCCAATGAAATTACAAAACAAGATTTAAAAATATTAACAAATTTAAAAGATGCAGATGAAATTGACTTTTTAATTACGGATCAGGATGGATATTCAATTTATACAGATGAAAAAAGTAAACGCGATAGCCCAGTGGTTCTGAGCATAAAACTGTAAAAATTATACAGACGTTTCAGGAGTTCCAGACGTTTCGTCAGTTTCATCAGTTTTAGCACGTTGTGCAATTCTATCTAAAACTTCATGGAAGTTTTTATCAAACGCAAGACACCATGCATGTGAATAAGGAGTGTGCGTTGATTTTGCAAAAGTCATTTTTTCTACAGCATCTAACAAACGATCGTCATTATGACGGAAACGATGAATTGCTCGTGCCATGCAATTTTGTACTTTAAAATTTTCAACAAAAAAATCGACGCTTTCAAGTTTCCAAATAACATGAACCATTTTTTCAGCTAAAGCGTCACTTCTTTCAGGAACATCTCCTAAAATAACTTTTTTAGATTTTGAAAGACGAGATTTTACTTCATCAACTAAGCTATCAAAGCTTTTACCAGATGCTTTTGCAATTTGACTTTGCTGTAAAACTAAACGCTCTGCATCGCGTGATAAGCGCTCTTCTGCACGGGAATCATCGGCAAGCACATCTAAAATTGTCGAAAGCACTTTATCTTCAACACGTTCATCAGATTGAGTATCAAGTGAAACATATTCAGAATTTTTTAAAACTTCAAAGACCCGTTCTGCAAGTCTTTCAAGTTGTTCAGTTGAAAGTTTAATCATAATTTCTTCTCCAGAATTCAAGCTGTGTTTTCCCATACTTTCTAATATCTTGTAAAGTCCAATTTTGAACTTCTGGATAGGTTTGGGCATTTTTATGATGTTTTTTAATTGTGGCACGCTCGAGCACTAACAAACAATTTTCTGTGCAATAACCAGAATCTTCAAGCATTTGGATTCCAGTAGACGCCCAATCGACCGTATAAGGAGGATCTGCAAAAACAATATCAAATTGTTGCCCCCCTCGCGAAGGAACAGAAAGAAAATCTTCTACTCGTTTTGTGATGACTTGCACATTCGATTTTGGAATTTCTAACTTATCGATATTATTTTGTAATTCGGTTAAAGCAAGCCTATGATTTTCGACAAAAACTGCTTTTTGAGCCCCTCTGCTAAGAGCCTCAATTCCTAAAGAACCACTTCCTGAGAATAAATCTAAAACACAAGTGTCTTCAATTTCAGGTGCCAAAATGTTAAACAAGCTTTCTTTAATACGACTGCCTGTTGGTCTTGTAATTTCTTTGCCTTCAGGAGCTCCTAAAGAACGATTTTTATAAATTCCTGATATCACGCGCATGAGTCAAGCATTTCAATTAAAGTGTGGTAAAAATCGATATGACGGTAAATATCAAATTTTATATCGTCAATTTGCCGAATTGGGACAAGCCCTCTTATTGAAGAAACCATTGCACATCCAACACAATTTGTCGCTTCATTTTTATTAAGCATTTGATATTTAAAAGAAATATTATGCTCTTTTAGCTTTGAGATAAGCGCCATGACAGTTGTACCCGCTAAACAATTCCCTTTAGGGGGTGTAAAGCAAATAGAATAATCATTATCAAACCAAAGAAAACTTGATGTTACACCCTCGGTTATAAAACCATCTTCGTTTCGTAACAAAACATCTTCATAACCTTCAATTTTTGCAGACCGTAAAGTTAAAAAATTAAAAAGATAATCAACACTTTTTAATTCTTTTAAAACAGTGCCACGTTCATCCAAAAAAGATTTTACTTTAAATCCAGCTAATCTTTGTTCGTTTGAAAGCATTTGCGCCGTTTCACAAATAATATATATATTTGAATTTAAGGCTTTAAGCTCGTTAGAAAAAGTGAAAAGTTTTGATTCACTTCCCCCTGTTACAATAATTTTTAAACTTAAGGATTGTGAAGGTGGAGTTTTAGATTGCATTTTTTGCAAAAGATTTTCACACCGAGTTTTTAAATCATCTTCCAAAGGACATTGTATCAACACTTTTTGACAAGAATGCTTCAATCGTAAATAATGTTTTTTCCATTGATTTATATGCCCGTTTCTTACAAACAAAGTTTCAAAAAGCGCATGCCCAAATAATAACCCTCTATCTATTAACTCAATTCGGGCATCTTCGAGTTTTGTAATCACTCCATTGACACTTGCAAAGCCAATATAGTTTTGTGTAGACATAAAACCTCTCCAAACCAATCAGTATACGGAACATGAATATGAAAATTGGACTTATTCAAACAAATCCACAAAGCGATTTTAAAAAAAATATTTCAACTGTTTCAACACTTATAGAGAAAGCCTCACAGAGCGGAGTTGAACTTATTGTTTTGCCCGAAACTTTTACTTTTATGGGGCCAACAAAAGATCGCATTCAATGCGCAAAAGAAAATTTTGCGTTTGTTTTTGAACTTTTGAAATCTTTTGCACAACAGTATCGTATTTATATTGTTGGTGGTAGTATGGATGAAGTTTGTGAACAAGAAAAAAACGCTGTAGATAGAATCCAGTCAGAAAATAAACTATACAATACATCATTCACATTTGCTCCTTCAGGAGACGTGATTTCAAAATATCAAAAACTTCATTTATTTAATTTGTACAATAATGAAGGAAAACCTGAATACTGTGAATCAGATATTTATCATCATGGTGCACAGCCTCAAAACTATTTAATTCAAAACAACAATCAAAGCGAAAGTGAAATCGAAAACAAAATACAGCCTAACACTGAAAGTAAAAGTGAAAATGAAACGTGGAATGCTTTAAGCTTAATTTGCTATGATATTCGTTTTCCTGAAATGATTCGTACTCTTCCACAAACACCGGACATTATCTTTATCCCTGCTGCATTTACATGGGAAACTGGTCAAAAACATTGGGAAGTTCTTTTAAGAGCACGGGCAATTGAAAATCAATGTTATGTGCTTGCCTGCAATCAAACCGGTTCTTTTTTAGAAAACAAAAAAAGAAACTACGGAAATAGTATGGTTATTGATCCATGGGGCAATATTGCGGGCAGACTAAATGAAGAAGAAGGAATATTAATTTGCGATATTTCTAAAAATGAAATTAAAAAAAATAGAGCAAAAATTCCTGCTTTAAAGGATCGTAAAATTTTTGGATAACAGTAAATACACAAGTCCTGAAAATGCTAAAAAAGGCCCAAATGGAATAGGTGTCTGAATGCTCTGTTTTTTAACTAAAAGCGATCCAATACCAATTATACTTCCTAAAATACTGGCTAAAAAAATAGCAAAAACGACACCATAAACACCAAGAGCTGCACCTAAAAAGGCAAGATATTTTACGTCTCCAAATCCCATGCCTTCTTTTTTACGGATAATTTCATATAATTTCGAGACGGCATACAAACCAAATCCGCCCACACATGCCCCTAAAAGCGACTGTTGAAATCCAAGCATTGGGTTCAATGATCCTAAAATCAAATTGATAAAGATTCCTGGAAGAACAATAATATCGGGAAGAATATAATGTTTGTAATCAATAATTGAGAGTAAAAGGCCTGAAGAGAATAACCAAAAAGCAGTTATCAATTGGATAAATAAACCTGAATGTACATATTCCGAAAATGCATATGGAAAATATAAATAAGCATCGTAATAAAAAAAAGCAAAAACAAAAAAACCACCACAAAGAAGTTCTATTAGAACATATTCAAGTGGCACTTTTACTTTGCACATAATGCATTTACCACGAGCTAAAATATACCCAAATACAGGAATTAACACGCCAAGTGAAAGTGTTTGTTTGCAATGGTTACAATAACTTCTAGGTGCTACAATTGAAAGTTGTAACGGGATTCGATAAGCAGCCATATTGATAAAACTACCAATTGATATGGCAAGCAAAAATAAAATAATCAGATTAAAAATAAGCATAAATTCGATTCGATTTAGAAAAAATATATAATTTATAGAAGAATTCAGTGCATTTTATGATACAAAACAAACGACAATGCAAGTAAACTGAATTGACAGATATCACCCAATCAGGCAGAAATTAGTACTATGAAATCAATTTCTAAAAATCGTAAAGCCTTTCACGACTATTTCATCGAAGAAAAATTTGAAGCTGGAATTAGTTTAAAAGGCAGTGAAGTCAAAGTATTACGCTCAGGCCAAGGCAGTATCGCAGAAGGGTACGCGTTGATCCGCGATCAACAAGCATGGTTATTAAACGTGTATATTCCTCCTTTACCTCATGCAAGTTATATGAATCATACAGAGCGTCGCGATCGTAGGCTTCTTCTTCATAAGAATGAGCTTAAACGCCTTGAGATTGCCACGCGTCAAAAAGGCTACACACTTATTCCTCTTGAAATGTATTTTGATGACAACAGTCTTGTTAAAATAGCTTTAGGCCTTGCACGTGGTAAAGCCCATCACGACAAACGTGCCGCTTTAAAAGAAAAAGAACAGATTCGTGAAGCGAAAAAAGCGATGAAACTATAATTTTTGTCTGCCGTTACAAAATTACCGCTCATCAACTACTCAATGCATAAAAAACAAAATCAGTGCAACAAATACAATAAAAATAGAAAATATTTTCTTTAAAATGATTGAAGATATTCTATGCGATATTTTTGCGCCTAAAAATGCAAAAATCACACTACTGCCCGCAATAGAAAATACAGCGGGCCAATAGACAACACTCACACTACTCATAGATTTTTGCAAAAATAACCCATTTAATAAATAACAAGAAGTACCCCAAATAGAGGTGAGAAGTGTAACAGCTGAAGATGTACCGACTGCTTTTTTAAAAGGTACATTGTGAAAGTTAAGGTATGGCACAAATGTACTTCCAACACCAATCCCCAACAAACTGGAAATTGTTCCAAATATCGACCCTGCAATAAGAGGCTGTTTTAATTTAAAAGTTTTTTTTGATTCAGTATACGCAACTGGCTTATAAAAAAACATTTGGCATCCAACTAAAAGCAAAAATCCGGCAAAAACTAATTTTAAAATATTTGTAGGCAATGAAAGAGCAATAATTGAACCAAGCGCAATTCCAACAAGCAACCCAGGAACAATTTTTTTGAAGATTGAAAAATCTATATACCCAGACTTACCATGCGTAAGAAATGAGGAGAGGCTTGTAAAAATCATTGTTGCAAGTGATGTGCCAACAGCAAGTTGTGCAAGTGTATTCTCTGGAAAATTAAACCATCCAAAAACAAAAAACAAGGATGGCACAACAACAATACCACCACCAAGCCCAAGCATTCCTGCAAATAAACCTGCAAATGCACCAATACATAAAAACACAAAGACTTCGATTGTCATAATATCCTCAACAATTCAGCGTTAACCAAGAGTATTGATTAACACCAGCACAGTACACTTGTATTTAAATGCATGTTCGAGTTGGCGACGAATGGCAATACGAAGCTCTTCTTGTAAAAAGTTTAAATCGTTTAATTTATTACGTGTTTTGGCAATTCCAAGAACATTTTCATAACATCTTTCTGCAATTTTCACATAGTTTAAAAAAGGCTTTTCTGGCAAACCTTTCGCGGTACATACAGGAGAACCCATTAAGTCTTTTGTGTAATTATTCACAATAAAACTTGCGGCAATAACACCAGTTCGAACGAATTGAACACGATCTTTATAAATATTGCTATTTTGAGAAAAGATACCACCTGGGCATACAAAGTCACGACCTGAAGAGACTTCTGCAATAACGCCAGCTGTTTTAGGCCCAACAGAAACAACATCTCCATTTTCAACGAAGAAACATTTATCGTCTGGAACTCCACATTCAATAGCAAGTTCACGATGTTTTTTAAGGTGCTTATAAGTACCATGAACAGGCATAAAAGCTTTTGGCTTTGCAGTTCGAATACAAAGTTTTAAATCTTCTTGATATCCATGCCCACTCACATGAACGGTATCGTCTTTACCCGTAATAATTTCTGCGCCAAGGCGCATTAATTGGGTTGTAAGACTATCAATTGATTTTTCATTACCTGGAATTGATCGCGCAGAAAAAATGACGAGATCATCTGCTGTAATTTCAAAATCTCCAATTTGCCCCCAAGCTAAACGGTGCAAACCCGAAAAGTTTTCGCCTTGACTTCCCGTAGTTAAAATACAAATTTTCTTTGGATCTAAATCTTTTAACCTATTCAATTCAACAAGAAGATCTTCTGGATATTGAACAAGTCCAACTTTTTTTGCAATCGAAGCATTACGAAGCATACTACGACCTAACAGTGCTACTTTTCTATTAGATTTTTTAGCTGCTTCTATCACATTTTGAAAGCGCCAAACATTACTTGAAAATGTTGCAACAATCACAGCACCTTTTTGGTCTTGAAAGTGATCTAAAAGCGCTGGTAATGTATCAGATTCACTTGCATCTTGTCCAAGCGCAAACGAATTTGTACTATCACTCATCATAAGATGAACCGTTTTATTGCCTATAACTCGTTCAATACTTTCATGAGTCATATAGCCTTCTGGTGGCTGATAATCGATTCTAAAATCACCAGTGTGCAATATATTTTTGTCGGGTGTTTCTAAAAACAAACCTGCTGCATCAGCAATACTGTGATTGACAGGATATGGTGTCACTTTTAAATTTTTTAAAAATACTGGTTCAAAAATTTTCCAGAGATTAAAAATGGCTTCGCCTGTAATCCCTGCTTCAGTAAATTTCGCTTTAATAAGCTCTAATGTAAAACGAGTTCCATAAATTGGAGCTGGAAACTTCCTATACAAATGAGGCAGAGCGCCAATATGATCTTCATGCCCATGAGTAATTAACCATGCTGCAGGCGAAATATTATTGTCTTCTAAAAACTGTGTTGCAGGCAAAATAAGATCAACACCGATTTGTGAAGTGTCTGGAAAGAGGACCCCACAATCGATGAAGTAATATAGGGCATCAATCTGCAAAACTGTCATATTCATGCCAATTTCGCCGCATCCACCCAATGGAATAAGGTTAACTATCGGACTATGCATTATTCGTGTTCGTCAAATACAAGTACGTCAGACCATTTGAATTCGTTAGCAATAATAACGATTTCATATTCTTCGCCATCACGCTCAACAAAATTTTCAGTAAAAAGAATTTCTTTATCACCAACTGTAAGGTAATTTGGAACTTCTTCAGCATCTTCATCGAAGCCAGCTTGATCATATAGCGCATCTACATGCTCGCGTGATAATAAATAATAAGTACCCTGTGAAATTGCATTTTTTTCGATAAAATCAGTTTGTGACATGTTTGTTATTCTCCTAAGTAAAACATGATTGAAATGAGGACACAGATGGAATCCATAGAAACCTTTTTACAGCAAAATAGTCTGAAAAACAAAACTACAGAGGAACAAAAAGAATTTTTACGAAAACATTTGATACGCAAACGTAACAAAGCATTTAATGAGTGTCTTGATAAGATAAATTGGGGCAAAAAACAATTTTTTAACGCTTTATCTATTTTAAATGTCAAAAATCAAGACGAATTGGAGCAAAAATATCGTATAGCTTGCTTTTTTCCAATCCAAAATGAATTAAATTTTCTCCCTTTTGCCAAATCAGATTGGTTATTTCCAAAAGTCATTAACGACTCTTTGTACTGGTTTCACCTCGATAATGGCAAATTTGGGTATCAATTAAGCGAATGGAATATTCCAGAACGCAAAAATGAATTTTGTTTTGAATACAAATCTAGTGCTAAACCGCTCATTTGTTTCACACCAGGTTTAGCTGGAGACAAAACAGGGGAGCGTCTTGGATATGGAAAAGGATTTTACGATCGATTTCTTACAAAGCATCCCGAAATTATTTCAGTCTTGTGTTTACCATCAGAAGATTTTTTATTCGATCAACTTCCAAGCAATACTCACGACAAAAAAATCACTCATATTGTTGCATAAAATTTATAAAGATTAATTTACTTCTGCAGAAGATTTGTCGTTAAAAACTTTTTTGCGGATAATAATCGTTTTCTTTTCTGCTTGTTTTAAACCTGATACTGGCGGCGCCATTGGAGTAGACAGCAAAGATTCTGATGATTGAGACTCTTCTAACGCTAAGGACTGTACCGTTGGAGCTTCTAAATCATTTTTTATTTTTTGATAAATTTCTCCGCGATGAATTGCTGTAGAGCGATCAGCTTCAATTCCGATACGCACTTGTTTTCCATTTATTGCTACAACTACAACTTTAATATCATCGCCAATCGTTACTACATCACCAACTTTTCTTGTTAGCACTAACATTCTAATCTATCTTCCTTTTTATAATTGCGAAATTTTTATGCTTCGTGTAAATTTGCAAACAATTTATGCACTGGAGATTATATGTCCCATAAACTTTTAGATGAAACTTCCGCCAAAGCATTTCGTGCTGCAAAACTGCGTTACCTATTTATAATAGGTACAATTGTTTTTATTACCCTCGTGTGCGTAGGCGTTTTTGTTTACCAAAACAAGCAAAAAAAACATCTTACAACGCTTGCGAAAGAATACGCGCAAATTGAAGCTCTATATTATCAAGAAAATCAACTTGCCCAAACCTCACCGTCAAAATCCCCACAAAGTAATGATGAAGCAGTTAACCATGAAAAAAGTATGACCAAATTTCGAGAGTTTGCTTTAAAGCATCCAAAGGATTCTTACGGGTGGCAGGCTGCAATACGTGCTTCAAACTATGCCATTAATAGTGGAAATATTCAAGTAGCAAAAGAACTATTTGAAACTATTATACCAAATAGTTATAATTTTCCGCTTATTCAAATAAAGTTTGGAACCGCTCTTGCTGAAATATACTCAACAGAAAAACAGTACGCTAAAGCTATTGAACGTCTTGAATATATTGAAACTATTTCAAGTAATCCTGTACTTGAACAAACAAAATTATTACATGCTCAGATCTTGTATCAGGCAGGAAAAAAACAAGAGGCGATAGAAATTCTTAAATATCTTAATACAGAACAAGCTCAAACGTGGCTTCATTATATCGAATCATAACATATGAATATTATTACAAAAACTGCAGCTATTATCTTAGAAGTTTCTTCCTCTTTTTATCCAGAAAAAAGTGGAACTTTTTCACCAGATCAAAGTTATATTTTAAGATCGCAACAAACCTGGGTTCAATTTGGTGCCAGCCCATCAATTGTTTGTGGTCCATCGCCCTTTATTAATACCATGAACTGTTTTTCTGGTAAGTTTCGAACTTTTTCCAGAAGTGTGCCAATTCCCGGACACTTAGCCACAACTCCTATTTTTGTAAATAATTCTTGGATTATTGGCACAACAAAAGGCTTTTTATATAGAGTTAAAGCAGAATCCGAAAAAAATGAATTGCCTGGTGTTGAGCCTGAATCGACAGAGTTTTGGGGCTCAGATTCAAGACAAATCATCGAAAATTTTGCACCTAAAACAGTTTATAAAGATCCTAAACAAACCGATCAAGAAGCAGTTGAAGAAAATAAAGTTAAAATTTCTAAAATAAAAAATTATGATTGGATCTTTCCAACATCATCTCCTTTTACAGGCACACCGGTTGTTAAAAATAATATCGTGTATGGAATTACGGCAAACCAATCATTGCAAGCTATCGATCTTGAAAGTGGAAAACTATTATGGTCTATAAAAGTGGGGGGTCAATCCTCATTTTATTTAGCAAATCATAGTATCAGCGTTACAGATACACATTTACTTGTTGCTTCCAATCGTGGCGAATTATTACTGTTAAATCCACAAACAGGCGATCAAATTACTAAAACTACAATTGGTACAGCTCAAGATCAAGAAAATAGATTTCCTAATATAGTCGCTGCGCCTCTATATACTGAGGAAAATTATATTGTTGTTTCGAATGCTCTTTCAACTACACAAAAACTTTCTGTAGATACATTTGAGAATCTTTGGTCATATCCTGCAGGAAGTGTCAATACTCCTTTAATGGTCAATAAAAAAACGCTCATTCTTTTAACCACAAATGGTGAAGTGGTTAATTTAGATAGCCAAAGTGGGGCAACAAATTGGAAAACAGACCTTAAAATGCTGTCTCCATTAAGTACTGCCGCTCTTTTAAATGATAAAAAAACAATCTTAATCGCCACACAACGCGGAGAGCTAGTTGCAGTTGATGCGGTTTCTGGTAAAATACTTACACAGAACCGTCCAATTGGTTCGGTAGTTGGAAATTTCTTTAAATTAAAAGATCATGCACAAGAAACGTGTTTGAGCTTTTCAACAGGAAGTTTTCGTTGTTTTAAGGTTCAAAGGTGAAAAAACTAAAACATACAATCAATCTCTCATTTGACAAAAAGACAAGTCTACGTCCTAACTCGCCTCTTATCAAAAAACAGATTAGTTTCTTACTCGATATATTGTGTGATTATTCATCTGAGGTTTCAATGCGCTTTTGTGGATTTGACGAAATGGTAGAAGCTAATGGTCGATTTCGTAATAAACAAAAATCAACCGATGTATTAAGTTTTCTTCCTGATTTTTCTGTTCAGCAACAAGCACATTACTTAGGTGACATTTTAATTTGTGTTCCGGTCTGCGAAAATCAAGCTAAGCTTGCAAAACATACGCTATCTTGTGAACTCACAAAAATGGTGACACACTCTCTTGTGCATTTAAAAGGTTTCGATCATGATCGTAGTAAGAGTGCTGCTCGCGTGATGGAAAAACTAGAAAAAGCACTTTTACTTGAACTCTCTAAACATTTTGAAAATCAATCATTAACAAAGGTTTAATCTATGCAAAATATGACGATGATTGACATGCTCATTGGACTTGGGATTGTTGTTCTATGTTTGGTCTTATCTGCTTTTTTCTCTATGACAGAAGCGGCCATTTTGAGTATTTCTAATTTAAAAGCAAAACATCTACAAGAAAAGCAAGGCAAAAAAGCAGAGATTTTAAGTTTATGGATTAAACATCCAAGCTATGTGCTTGTTGCACTTTTAATTTGCAATAATCTTATCAATATCTTTGTTTCTATTTTTACTGATAACCTTTCACAGCGCATTTTTGGACACTCTTCCATTTTTGCTATTTCAATTATTTTAACTTTAGTTATTGTGTTATTTGCAGAAGTTATTCCAAAAACAATAGCGAAAAATTTTGCAGCTGATGTTGTGATTCCATTGCTAAAAATCTTTAAGCTTCTCTATGTACTCATTTGGCCTCTTACCCGGCTCATCACATTTATTAGTAATACTGTTCAAAAATGGATATTTAAAAATTACTCTAATGTCAGCCCTCCTATTACAAAAGAAGAATTACAATTTTTAATACGAGTAAGTGAAGAAGAAGGTGTTATACCAGAACAAAAACATACAATGCTTGCTGGTATTTTTGAACTGAGCAAAACTCCCGTTCGTGAAATTATGGTACCACGCCCAGACGTAGTTGCTGTACATAAAAAAACCAAATTAGTCACTGCGATTGAAAAATTCAAGGAAACAGGATTTTCAAGGTTGCCAATCTATGATGATGCTCTTGATAATGTTATTGGTCTTATTCATGTAAAAGATGCTCTTTTTGCTATCATGACTCAAGAAAATGTTCTGAATCCTTCATTTTCTAATCAATTCGTCACCGATTTAATGAGAGATGTCTTGTGTATTCCAGAAAGCCGACCAATCGATCAATTATTTCAGGATATGACAAAACAAAAACAACAGTTTGCTATTGTCATTGATGAGTATGGCGGCACTGCTGGTATTGTGACAATGGAAAATATTTTTGAAGAAATTTTTGGAAATGTCAGCGACGAATATGATACAGAAGAAGAAAATATTCATAAAACAGACGTTAAAAATCAATATATTGTAGATTGTAAAATACATATTGATGAGTTTGCAGAGTTTTTTGATTTAGAAATTAAAGACTTACGTAAGAATTATACCCAAGAATTTGACACACTAGCAGGACTCATTCTGCATCACTTTGGAAAAATACCTAGACACAAAGATAAGTTTTTACTTGCCAACCTACAGTTAGAAATCTTAGAGATAACTAAACGCCGTGTATGCAAAGTATGCGTCTCTCTTCAATCGGATCAATCTAAGTAACATAACTATATGAAAAAACAGAGTAAAACTAAAAAATCATTCCCAAGAAACACGTCTTCTAAAGCAGGTCCTTCTCGGTCCAGTTCTTCTAGATCAGATTCTTCTAGAGAGGGTTCTAAACTACCATCTTCTCACAAATCATTTCCTCACACAGAAGACCGTGGGCCAAGCACAAAACGATCAAATCTTCCAGTTGTCAGACCATTAATTGTCTGGGGGCGTCATGTAATTGAATCCTTTTTTAGTAAAGTATCTGAAAAACAAGACCAAATGTCTAAATTCAGCAAAACAAGAACACCTTACCTTCTTCATATAATTGTCGACAAATCTGGCCAAGTTCCTGGTCAACTTGCCCAATTAAATGAAATTGCTAAATCTCTTGGTATTAAAACCATTTCGCATCGTTCTGAACAAACATGGCCATTAGCAGATATAAAAGAACGCATTGTTCATCAAAGAGTTTGCTTACAAGTTCCTTCTTATCCTACAGAGAGCCTTGAACATGCTTGCGAAATTGTAAAAACTCACGTTGCTGATGATACATACTCTTGTGCAGGTATTGTTCTTGATCAAGTACAAGATCCCAGAAACTTTGGAGCAATTTTACGTTCTGCAGCTTTCTTTGGTGTTAAATTTGTTATTTATGCAGAAAATCGCCAAGCAGACATTTCTTCATTAGTTTTAAAAGCCTCCGCAGGTGGTGCCTTTTCTGTATCTTTAATACCAGTCGTGAATATAAATCGCGCACTTGCCGCACTCAAAACTGCTGGGGCATGGATACTGGGTACAGCAAACACTGAAGAATCAGTCACTCCACAAAAACTTCCCAAAGACCGCGTCTGGATTTCTGTTTTTGGAAATGAAGGTTCTGGTATGCGTCCTGAAGTTCAGAAAAACTGTGATTTTGTAGCAAAAATTCCTGGTGGCTCCGAAACTTTAGATTCCTTAAATGTAAGTGTAGCTGCGGGTATCTTACTTCACAATTTACAAAGTGAAAACGAATGTTTGGATTAAGTATTTCCGAAATTTTTATTATTGCACTGATTGCCTTAATACTTTTTGGAAACGAAAAATTACCTGAAAATCTCAAAAAATTTGCTCATGGTTTTTCAAAGGCAAAGTCATTCTTTTTTGATGTGAATCATTCATGGAATGAAATTAAAACTGATATTAAAAAGAACATTATTTTTGATGATGAAACAGCCAAACTAAAAGAGCTTACAAAACCCATCGAAATCGTCTCTCAAGAAGAGATTGATTCAATCACGCAAAATTATTCGCAAGAAACCAAACAGCTTGAAGAAACAAAGTAAATTTGGGCTGTGTCGTTTTTTCTTATATATATATGTGCATGAATAATTTATATTTGCTGCACAATCCAAGTGCCTGCGACAGAATGCGTAAAGAGTATTTGTGTGCAGAGATGCGGCGTTAGCAGTTCAGGGTAGATGTTTATTTTTACGACGGCCGCAAAAGGCACACAAACTACTCTTACGCATTCTGTCGCAGGCACTTGGATTGTTGTCTACATTATTTTTTATTCCATTTATAAAACTTCAAAAACACAACAACCCAAAATGTGTCCCTACGAACTGTTTGCCATCTACTCACGAAAGAAAAATCAGCTTAAATCTAGCGAGTAATAAGAATCAGAAAAGTTTATATTTTATCTGTACAGCAATT
>CAYGQR010000024.1:0-19441 GCA_964352255.1 uncultured Oligoflexia bacterium | reverse complement strand
TAAGTTTTATTTATTTTAAAAATAAAATTGACGTTATTTTTTTAAATTTGAGAAGTTTTTGAACAGCTAAAAATTTACATACCTATTCGAAATCAAAAATAAAAAGCGAAAAGTGGATCTCAATAAAGATAGGGGCCAGAAAAAACTGCTCGACTTAGACTCATAACCACCAATTTTTACTATGCTTTTATCTGTAAAAACAATAAATATAGAAAAAATACCTACCAAAAGTTAAATTTTAGGCTTGCGCTAATAATCGCGAAAGAATTTGGGCGGCTTTTTTAATTTGCACAATATCTTGTGTAAGAGATGCTCTTAAATAACCTGGCTTCCCAAAAGCGCTACCAGGTACACAAAGCACCCCATTTTGAGCAAGCTTTTGACAAAACTCTTTGTCATTACAATTCAGCTTTGGAAACACAAAAAAGCCTGCAGCTGGCTCAGCACAATCAATTTGTGCTTTTTTTAATTCACTTAAAAATGCATCAACACGTTCCTTGTAAATTTCTATATTCACTTTTGCTTGAAAAATAGAAGGAATTAACCTTTGCATAAATCGAGGAGCACTCACGAATCCGCTGACACGCGCAGCATTGCGAAAAACACTCATGAGATTTAACTCTGTAGGAAATGCATCTTTTCGCCATGCAAAATAACCAATTCGTTCACCAGCAAGGCCAAGATCTTTGGAAAGCGAACGGACAAGAAATGTATGGGAATAGTACTGCAACAGACTTGTTGGTCTTGGTGTGTACATAAGCCTCATATATGGCTCATCTGAAATAAGGGGTATTTGTCTTTTTAATTGTACGTTTGCATTTTCAAGAATTTGAAAAAACTTTTTAAGAAATTCTTCTCCATAAGACACGCCTGAAGGATTATTAGGTGAGTTCATAATAATAAGTTTTGTTTTAAAAGTGATATTTTGTTTGAAGTCTTCTAATAAAGGCAAATGCGCATCGTCAGATTGAATAACAATTGGAACCGCTCCTAAATGATGAGTATAAGATAAATATTCTGGAAAATAAGGAGCAAAAATAATAACTTCATCACCAGGTTCTAAAAATGTTCTCATACAAATTTGCAATGCACCTGCAGCACCAACTGTAAGAAAAACTTCATTTTCTGTAATGAGAGTTGCTTCTGATTGTGTTAATTCATCGGCAATAAACTGACGAATTTCCACTAAGCCGGCACCATCCATATATCTATGAACACCTTCGCTTGTTTCTTGAGATAATTCTTTTAGTTTATTTTTAACGATACTAGGCGGTTCAAGATCTGGATTTCCAAGCGAAAGATCGATAAGATTTGGACTCGTTTTTTTAAGAGTTTCTCCAAGCATAAATGTATTTCGAATTTCAGCTCCAATATTTGAAAGGTCTTGCATTTTTTGAGAAACTAGATTTTCATAATTTATCTTTGTCATTTAATGAAGTACCTATAACGTTATGATTAAAATAAAACCTTCGTATATTCTATCGTTCAGTCTCTTATCCTTTATGTGTACGCTGCCAAGTTGTGGCAAAGCAAATCCTCCTTCTCCTTTGTACCAAATACAATCTACAAAAATTCAAAATGAAATACAAAAAAGAAGCGAGAAAAAGAAAAATGACTGAAAATGTATTTTGGCCTAAAAATCGCATCACTCAATTATTTGATATTGAACATCCAATTACTCAAGCAGGAATGGTGTGGGTTAGTGGGGGAAAATTAGCTGCAGCGGCTGCAGAAGCTGGGTGCTTAGGATTGATTGGAGCAGGTAGCATGTCTGCAGATTTATTGTGCTCACATATTCGAAAAGCAAAATCACTTACCAAAAAAAGCATTGGCGTTAATATTCCTCTTTTTTCAAATAAAGTCGAAGAACAAATTCACACGTCTTTAAAAGAAGGAATTCGTATTTTTTTTACGAGTGCGGGATCACCAAAAACCTGGACCCCATTTTTAAAAGAAAAAGGCTGCACTGTTGTGCAAGTAGTCAGCAATCCGCTTTTTGCACAAAAAAGTGAAGATGCTGGCGTTGATGCGGTTGTTTTAGAGGGCTTTGAAGCTGGTGGGCATAATGGCAGAGATGAACTAACAACATTGGTGTTATTACAACAAATACAAAATAAACTTTCAATCCCTGTAATTGCTGCAGGTGGAATTGGAACTGGTAGTGCAGTGCTCGCTGCATTTGCGCTTGGCGCAGAAGGCGTACAAATTGGCACAGCATTTGCAGCAACCATTGAAAGCTCTGCGCATGAAAATTTTAAGCGTACAATGTGTGATGCTCAATTTAATTCTACTTTTTTACGCATGAAAAAATTAATGCCAGTGAGACTTTTGAAAAATAATTTTGCCGATGATGTGGCTCTTGCAGAAGAAAACTGTGCCACAAAAGAAGAACTGGCCGAATTATTAGGAACAGGACGCGCAAAAGAAGGAATGCACAATGGCAATCTGCAGAAGGGGGAATTAGAAACGGGACAAATTGTTTCTGAAATAAAGAAAATTCTAAGTTGTCAACAATTGATAAAAAATATACAGACTGAATATAGACTTTCAAAAAGTCGAGTTTTTTAGGAGAAACAGTGGAAAATTATGAAGATTTATTAATTTTTTCCGGAAATTCAAATAGAGAATTATCCGAACGAATTTGTCAACACTTAGGCACTCACCCAGGTGAAGCTGTTGTTAGTAAATTTAACGATGGTGAAACACGTATTGAAATTAACTCAAATGTACGTGGAAAAGACGTTTTTATTATTCAATCTACTTGTTTTCCTGCGAATCAAAATATTATGGAGCTCTTGATTTTTATCGACGCTTTGAGACGCTCAAGTGCAAATCGCATTACTGCAGTGATCCCTTATTATGGATATGGACGCCAAGAACGCAAGAGTGCCCCACGTACACCAATTACTGCTAAATTAGTTGCAGACTTACTAACAAGTGCTGGTGTTCAAAGAATCTTAACATTAGAGCTTCATACGGGCGCTGTTCAAGGATTTTTTAACCTGCCTGTAGACCATCTGTTTAGTAAACCTGTGTTTTTTGAGTATTTTTCTAAATTAAAAATGGAAAATCCAATTGTTGTTTCGCCTGATGCTGGTGGAGTGGAACGTGCTCGTAATCTTGCAAAAGTGCTGAACTGCGGCCTTGCTATTGTAGATAAACGCAGAGATAAGCCAGGAAGCTCAACTGTAATGCATGTAATTGGGGATGTAACAGGCAAAACAGCAATTATTTTAGATGATATTTGTGACTCAGGAAATAGCCTTACTTCTGCTGCAGATGCACTCAAAAACGAAGGCGCATTGAAAGTTTATGCGGCAATTACACACGCTGTTTTTTCAAAGGATGCTGTAAACAAAATAGAGAATAGCAGTTTAGAAAATTGCGTGGTAACAGATACAATTCCATTGAGTGAAGAAGCAAAGAAATCATCTAAAATTAAAGTACTTAGCGTTGCACCATTACTTGGAGAAGCGATTCGTCGCATTCATACATCCGCTTCAGTAAGTTATTTATTTATGTAGTTTTCAAGCAACTTAAAAAAATTTAAATTGATTTAATTGTCATTATTTTGACAATTTTTCTTTGTCTGACTTGACAGATGAAATATCTTAGTGAATAAGAATAACACAATTCACTAAATATTTTTCTTAAATTCTAGGAGGTTAAAGGAATGCCTAAGATTATTAATCATAAAGCTGTATGCAAGAAAGCACAGTCTTTAAGAAAAAACGGTCACACTTTTAAACAAATTTCTGAGTCGTTGAATATTTCATATCCAACGTTAAAGAAAGTCTTTCATGATCAATCTCATAAGCGTCAATCACAGAAGCTTAAAGAGAAAATCTATAAATATCATGAAAAGGGCTTGTCCTACGCAGAAATCTCACGCATAACGAACTGTAGTCGTCAATATGCACATAAAATTATTAATGGAACTTAAGTAAAAAATGGCTGGGGCACCAGGATTCGAACCTGGGCATGACGGAATCAAAATCCGTTGACTTACCACTTGTCGATGCCCCAAAGAAAGAGAGTGGTGAGTGTTTGTATGCCAATTTTATATAATAAAGTCAAGCTATGACATCAGTCACAAATAGAAAAACTCAAATTATTTTAGCCGCTATCGAGTGTATTTCTCGATATGGTTATTCAAATTTTTCAATGCAAGATCTGGCGGAACTGGCCGATGTTTCAAAAGGAGTGATACATTATTACTTCTTAAATAAAGAAGCACTTATGATGGCTGTACTTGAACATGTTTGCAAAGAATCTGAGAACTTAGTTGAAGGCAATGAGCACATTTTAAATCCGATAGAGCGGCTTACACATGTTCTATGGATATGTGCAAATATTCAACGAACTAAACGAGAACACTATAAAATTATTATGGAATTTTGGACACAAGTCGATCAAAAAGATCATGTGCGCAAAGTAATTTCGGAACATTACGAAAATTTTAGATTCGTTTTTAAGCAAATACTTGAAGATGGTATGAAGCAAAAAATATTTAAAACAGTAAATTCTAATAATTTTGCTACTCTTATGATCGCAATGATAGATGGCATTTCACTTCAATTACATTTTAATGAATCTTTGAGTAAATTTGATAAGCTTATTAAGGATTGCGAGCAATCAATTATTATACTTCTAACGCAAACCTCTGGCGAAGATTAGAAGCTTTTGTACTGCCTAATCGGCTCAATGTTTCAACAAACAAATCTGCATTTTCTATTGGAAACATATGACCAGACTGCGGCAAAATAACCCATTCAGTATTTGGGAAAAAAAGTTTTACCCAGTTTTTTGCTTTAGGATTACAGCTATCGCTTTTTTCACCCACTAAAAAAACAGGACGTAGCTCTCTTCTTAATTTTGCAGAAAGCTCTAAAAATCCGTGCGCTGCAGTAGGTGGATATTGAGTGAATATATGCGCTTCCCATTTTGGATCATAACGCAATGCAAACTGATGGGTTTCTGAATTTTCTTTAAACAAACCATGAATATAACCATCAAGTGCAGAATCGCTCCATTTGGATAAAAATGGAGTTTGCTTAAATGACTCGAACGCAGCTGCATAAGAATCAAAAGCAGTTTTACGTTTAAGTACTTTTTGACTGCGCGGATTTTTTTCTATCCGATTAAACAGATTCAGTAAATACCATTTAAATGCAGTTTTTTTGTTTAAAATAGGCGGATCGCAAAGCAGCAATGGGTATGTCCCAATATACTCTGTAGCCAGTAACGAAATCCATGCACCAGAGCTATGTCCACTTAAAATAAAAGATGTATTTTTTGGATGTGTTTTTTGGATGCATTTAAAAAGTTTGACGTGATCTTGGACTAAAGTTTTCCACCCCCAAGAATTTTCATCATAAACTGGCTGAACAGTAGTGTCCCCAAAACCACGCACATCATAACAGATAATTCTTACGTTTAATGCATTTGCCATTTTGGTCCATACTTCTGCATATGTCTTGACAGGAATAGCATTTGCATGCGCAAAAAATATAACTGATTTTGGTTTTTTTGAAGAATATTCATACACCTGAAAGCCATCTATATTATAACTTGTCATCTACAACACTCCTCATTTCATCAGACTTATTAAACTGAAGAACAAACTCATCTTGCTCGACGTAGCCAAAATTTTGTTTTAAATAACGCTCTTGAAGATAGTGCGAATTTGAAAGCATATGAAACAAGTTTTCCATATCTTGATTTTCTTGCGATAATTGTTGCACAGTATAAAGTAAAATATCGCGTTCTTTTGTTAAAGTAATCAAATTTGTAATTCCGGCTTTTCCAACAGCAATGGATAAAATAATGACCCAAAGCACAACCAATACAATCCAACGTGCAATTGATTCAAAGCGTTTTGAAAAAATTGATCCAGCATATGATGATAAACTTGTTGATTCCATATTTTAAAAAACGAGACCTCGATTTGTGACTTTTTACGCTTTATCAACGCGCTGTTTTAACTCAAGACCTGTTTTCCAAAATGGAAGTTTCTTGCTTGGCACTTGAATTTTTTCACCTGTTTTAGGATTACGGCCGGTATAAGATTTGTATTCACGCACTGTAAATGCGCCAAAGCCGCGAATTTCTACACGACCTTCTTCAGTCAAAGCCTTGACTATAGAATCGAAGAAAAAATTTACATATTCTTCAGTATCCGCTTCTTTTGCATTACATTTAGAAGAAATAATTTGTACTAATTCACTTTTAACCATAATATCCCCCAATATATATCAGTTATACACGTATTGTAACTCGATTTAATGAAAATCAAAAAGCCAACTCTGACATTTTTTTACAGGAAAATAGACTTTTATGACCTTTTCATACCCAATATTAGATAGCCATAACTTAATGGTAGGGCATAAAAATCCATGTACACACCCTATTTCCTTCACAATTCAAAAGCCTGGCATGTATGCCTTAATAGGCCCAAATGGTTCTGGAAAATCTACCTTTTTAAAGACTCTTGTTGGACTTATTCAACCTATATCTGGAAATTTTGAAATTTCAGCAGATAGAAAACTGAGTTACGTCCCGCAAGCACATGCCGTGAATCAATATTTCCACCTGTCCATGTATAATTTTATTGTACAAGGTTACGGTCCAAAATTCAAAGAAACTGAAGAAATTCAAGAGACTGTCAAAAAATTTGCTGAAATTTGGCAACTTTCAGATCAGATGTCTAAATGTTTTCATGAACTCAGTGGCGGACAAAAAACACGGGCAATGATAATTCGTGCCCTTATTTCACAACCAAATCTTCTTTTTTTAGATGAGCCATTGGCAAGTTTAGACTCTTGTTGCCAGGAACAGCTTATGAACGCTCTTGCTGATTTAATAAAAACTCAAAACGCATGTGTCATTATCGCTGATCATCATTTAGAAAAATTTCAACATTTAATAACCGGGCATGTAATGTTTGAAAAAAGACATGATGATGCACTGACTTATGCTCATGCATCGCTTCACTCGTAATTATCAACACGCATTAAAAAAATTAATTAATGAAAGAGTAAATACAGTGCTCTAAATTTGTATTTTTACTTAGTTGAGCCGAAGTATTGAATGTAGAAATTTGATTTACAGATTTATTTTGAAACGAATTTTGTATAATTCTAGAAACATTATGAGTGCCTAAGACTGCATTAATAGCGTTTTCAGAAACTTGACAGTGTATGGCTGCAGATGGATGGATATCGTCCCAAAATAGATATTGAGCAGGATTTGTGCAAATATTACGCGGATTGTATTTTGCTAAAACGCTGCCTGAATAGCACTTTTGATTTGTATTTTGAATTGAATATTGATTAGGATTGCCAATCACTTCATTTGTAATTGCAAACAAATCTACTGGATAAAATATAACATCACGATTTTCGCGACGCAGTTGATTCAGTTTGGATTCAAGCTGATTATTCATAGCAATAATAGAGTTTTGTATAGCAATATTATTAGGATCTGTCATGTCACTGAATCTTGGGGCTGCACTTAAATCTGGAACATTCACAACAACAATATGTTTTGCTCCTAAGTCGATTAAGCGTTGCATAAACTCGATAATATCATCAGAAACGTCTTCTGGATCGTTACGCACTGATTGTACAAAATTATTACCGCCAGTGAGAATAGTAAAAAGACTTCGAGACATTTCTTTTTGCGTTATACCAATTTCATCTATAGCGGCTTCAAAATTTATTAATTCAGATTGCAGAGTGTAAGGAAGAGAATGAAACATATCAAAAATGTTGCCTAATTTTGTTGCTGATGCACCAACCGACCAATTATAAAAATCGAGCCCTAGTTCTTTTGCAAAAAACTCTGCCCACACGAATCCATTCGTAAAATGACCTTGATAATAACCACCACCTGGTGCCAAACCAGCAGTTGCTGTGTGTAAATTACCATTATCTGTTAGGCTATCACCAAATGAAATAATACGATCAAATGGTAGAGAGTATTTATTTTCAGGAGGAGTTTCTCTAAACCAAATTGTATGATTTAAAGAAAGTTTTGAATCAGAGACATAATATCTTGCATAAAAACGCTCGCTACGTTTTTTGGACTTTTCGTTAGTTTCATAACATGCACGATTAAAGTCTGCTTCTATTTTAGAATTCGTATCTAAAACAAACATAGTGCCAATTGCGTTTAATCCAATATCATCACGTGCCCAATGTCCATTTAAATTGAGACAGTTTGATGCAAAAATTCCGCGACAAGATTGCACTTGTGATTCCCATTGCCAACGAGGGTATTCGCCCCATTCCCAACCTTCTTTCGTGCCCGTTGTTTTATTGCTGTAATTACATACAAGATAAGTGCTGGTTTTTATTCCTTGAGAAAGGAAAAAAGGATTTGACTCGTCATACTCATCATCAGAAAAATTGTCTTGATAAGAGGAACGTGAAAAAACATTATTTTGAGATCTGAGATCAGAGTTATACGCATTTTTGGAAAATGCAGAACATTTAGCAAGCATTTCTTCTGAAACAAACTCTTTTGCAGAAGAAATTGAAATGGATTTAAATAAACTTTGTTGATCTGGATAGCTTAAAATATCTAAATTTGAAAAAATAATATTTTTTTCTGAATCTACAGAAACAGGCAAAGACGAGATTGTTTTGTTGTCTTGATTGTAAACGCAATAATTACCTTCATTTGAACGTGATTTTGATAATTGAAGCAAACCAATAACATTTGAAGAATGTAGATAAGTATTCTTCTTAATTGTGACATCATTTAAATTGATTTTTTTGGCTTGATCGACCAATTGCCCGCAAATTTCTTGATACAAATTCCAATTTTTTGCTTGAGCAGAATTAAGTCGAGTGTATGTATAGGGATGATTTTTTGTACTAACTGCATTTTTCCAATGGAACTGATCAGACTCTAATGAATAGAGTAATTCAACTTCTTGGGATTTATGACCAAATTCTCTGAGTTGATTTACATATGTTTCTTTAGAAGGATCGATAAAATGTGTTGTAAGAGTTTGATTTGATAAAACTGCAGGAGAATATTCATATCCTCCCATTGCATTAATCACACATGTAGAAGCCTGATTTGGTTTTACTGTAATAAACTCATAAACAGGGTAACCATCTCGATTTTTCCATTGATTGAACCAAACTCCGTTTAATGCTTTCTCTTTTTTGATTTCGAGAAAGTTTTTTTTAAGAAAACTGTCAAAATGAAACCGATCGTGTTCTTTAAAATTAGAATCAAAAGATGGTGAACATGCAAATAAAAACTGAGCAAATACACATATTCCCAGATATAATTTAAGCTTCATATGCTTTCCTCCAAAAGCAGCAGCGTACCATAAGCCCTATGAAATTACTCATATAATGCACATAATACTATTTTATTTGTAATAAATGACGATAGATCTCAGTGTCCAAGGAAGGATTATATGAGAAATAAATCTTATTCAACAATATCATTCATTATATTTTGTTTATTATCTTGCAATAGTTTTAATCGATCTAATTTAACTAAAGGTTACAAATTAGAAAATGCCCCAACAAATAATACAGATATTCTGAGTAAGATTTCATATATTTCTGACAATGAACTTGTGAACATTGCAAAACGCATTAACGAAGATTCTTTGCCAGGCGAAAGTACACTCGCTGAAATTGTATTAACAGAAGCTTTACGCAAAAATCCTAAAAATACAGAGGCTCTTTTTGAATATTCAAAATTAACAGAAAAACAAAAATTACACCCAACTGAAAAAGTGAAAAAAAGTTTTGGATTTATATATCAAGCTTTCTTAATTGACCCTAATGATCCTAAAATTCGCTATAAACTTGCAAATTTATTTTTTGAACTAGAAAAGCCAGACCTTTTTCAAGGACTATATGAAAACACTTTAACTCAATATCCAAATCATATTGAAACTAAAATTGAAAAAATGAAAGTTCTTGCACAAAGCGACCCCAAAGTTGTTGTAAAGCTTTCGAAAGAAGTTTTAGATTCTGGGGGGCGAATTGAAGATTTTTTACCACAGTTTTTATATGCCTTAAAAGCCTCAGATGAAAAAAAGAAATTTGCACATAATTTGCATGCTTTTGCTAAAAAATATTCGGATAGATGGTTATGGTACCATTTGGGTTTAGAATATACTGCCAATAAACAATACTCTAGAGCTGAACACGCATTTGAAAAATCGATTACACTTGGCAATGACATCATTGGAGGATTGCAAGTAGCGCAAATTCAATATCGAAATCAGAATAAAGCAAAATTGGCACTTGGAAATTTAAATAAAGTTCTCAAAAAAATAGACTCAAATACTTACCTTGATTCGAGTGTAAAATATTTTGTTCACACTCAGATTGCCTGTGCAATGCTCTATTCTAAGCATACGAATAAAAATAAACTTAAAAAAGAATTGCAGTATTTAGGTGAGCATGCTTATCAAAATTCAAAATATTTTCAAATGACGATAAACGAATTCTTACAAAAAGGTTACGAAAACACTGTTCTGAATTCTTTGAATCTTGCGATAAAACAAGACCCGTTATTTCTGTATCCTTATCAAGTACTTGAAAAGATATACACTAACCAAAAAAAATATACTTTAGCAAAATCGATACATAAAAAAATTTCGATCTTACAATCTTCGACAACTCTATTATCCAAAACTAAAAAATAAATTTATTCGATGATCGTTTGCCTTTTGAAAATATGAATTTGTGATTGTGAAATTTCTATTCATACATTAAAAATGAGTAAGAAATACTTACTCAGGAGGAAAAGTATGACAACATCTAATGACTTTAAAGCAGATAAACGAGAATTAGAATTTGTATTATTTGAATTTTTAAAAATTCAGGATCTTGCTCAGTACAACTATTTTTCGGATCATACAAAAGACTCTTTATCCGATATGCTGAATTCAGCACTCGATTTTACAGATAAAGTGGTAGGCCCGCTTAATAAACCCTACGATCGAATTGGGTGTAAGCATAATCCCGAAACAAAAACAGTCAGTACTCCACAAGGTACAAAAGAAGCTTATAAAAGCCTGGTTGAGAATGGTTTTATGAATGTTTCAGAATCATATGATTCTAATGGAGCTCAAGCTCCTAATGTGCTTTCGGCTACCTTTCAGGAAATTTTTTCTGGCGCAAACCAAGCATTTACAATGTTTTCAGGTCTGACAAAATCTGGTTCTCATGTTTTACAAAACTTTGGCTCAGACTGGATGAAACGCTTAGTAAAAGAAAAAATTTATCAAGGAGACTGGACCGCTACTATGTGCTTAACGGAGCCAAATGCGGGCAGTGCTGTTGGGGATATAAAAGCGTCTGCAAGCCGAGTCTCAAATGGCAATTTTCTTCTAAAAGGCATTAAACAATGGATTTCTGGTGGTGAAAATGATTTCACAGAAAATATTATCCATCTCGTTCTTGCAAGAATTGAGGGTGCTCCTGAAGGCATCGAGGGAGTCAGTTTATTTTTAGTTCCCAAAAATAAATTTGATACAAAAACTTTAAAAATTTCAGAACCAAATGATTTATTCTGTATTTCAATTGAAGAAAAAATGGGTATTCACGGCAATCCTAGTTGTTTAATGAGCTTTGGCGATAATAATCGTTGTGAAGCTTTTTTAGTAGGTGAAGAAAACAAAGGCATTCATGCAATGTTTTTAATGATGAATGAAGCCCGCATTGGTGTTGGTTTGCAAGGAATTGCTCAGGCATCAGTTGCATTTTTAAACGCAGAATCATACGCAAAAGAACGTATTCAGGGCGTAGACTTAACGGTAAAACGCACTCCAAATCAATCACGCATTGCAATTGTCGATCATCCCGATGTAAAGCGCATGCTTTTAAGACAACGTGCAATTGTAGAAGGTGGTCGAACGCTTTGTTTTCTGACAACTCACCTTCATGATTTAGCACATAATGTAGAAAATGAAACTGAACGAAACAAATATGCAGGCTTTGTAGAATTACTAACTCCAATTACAAAAGCTTGGGGCACAGACATGGGTTATGATGCAATTTTAAACGCAGTTCAAACCTATGGTGGATATGGATATGTAAAAGATTATCCTGTTGAACAATGTTTACGTGATGCAAAAATCACTTCTATTTACGAAGGGACAAATGGAATTCAAGCTCTTGATTTTGTAGGACGTAAATTACGATTACAAAATGGCGATGTATTTATGGGATGGCTTGAGCGTCATACTGATTTTATTGAAGCACATAGAGAACACAACCAAATTGGATCTGAATGTAATGTATTAGAAGAGTATATTGGTACATTACTTGAAGCGGTAATGATGATTAGTGAACGAGGCCAAGCAAAAGATCGTAAAGGCGCGATTATGAATGCGTATCCTTTAATGATGGCTTTTGGGCATATTGTTGTGGGCGGGTTACTTTTAGAACAAGCGAAAATTGCCTCTGACAAACTGGATACACTGACAAATTTTGAGTCTGAAAAAAGATTTTATAGTAATAAAATTAAAACAGCTGCATTTTTTGTGTACCAAATTTTACCAGAAGCAAAAGCTTATTTGGCGCAAGTCATGAGTACAGATCGTAGCTTCTTAGATTTTGATTTTGTAGGCAATAGTGAAATGGGATCAGTTCATTCTCAAAACACGCAAGCCGGGCAAGTCTTTGCCCTCTAAAAACTCGAGTGCTGCCCCACCGCCGGTTGAAACATGAGATACATTATCTTGCAAACCGAATTTATGAATGGCAGCAGCACTATCGCCTCCACCAATAACAGTCGTGCCTTTACAACGAGACATTGCGCCGGCAACTGCTTCAGTTCCGTGTGAAAATTCTTCCCACTCAAAGACACCCATTGGGCCATTCCACAAAACTAGAGAACTGTTTTCGATAACATTTGCATATGTGTGACGCGTTTTTTTGCCAATATCTAATCCCATTAAATTTGCAGGGATTGATTGTGTAGAAACTTCTTTGCCTTTTTCAGATTCATCGAATGCTTCAGCACAAATATGATCTTCAGGTAAATAAACTTTTACACCACGCTCTTTTGCTGCTTTAAAAAAATCGTTGATAAGGACATCTTTGCCTTCTTCAACAACAGATTTACCAACTTCGAATCCAAGATTTTTAAGAAATGAATACGACATTGCGCCACCAATTATAATATTATTCGCAATACTTGTGAAACGCTTTAAAAGTGCAATTTTATCTGAAACTTTTGAACCGCCAAAAATAGCTGTTACAGGTGCTTTTGGATTTTTGAAAGAAGCATCTAGGAATTCGATTTCTTTTTGAATTAAGAAACCAGCTGCTCTTTTTTTGGCAGGAAAACATTCGGCTACTGCAACTATTGAAGCATCGGCTCTATGAGATGTACCAAACGCATCGTTTACATAATATTTTGCGGCACGAGCTAGATTTTGTGCAAATTCAACTTTGCCCTTTTTTTCATCTTTATTAAATCGTAAATTTTCGAGAAGAATTATTTCTTCTGTTGCTTTAAGATCAGAGACTATTTTTAAAAAATCGGACTCCAAATAGTCGTTTACGAGTAAAATTTCTTTATTTAAAAGCAATGCTAAACGCTCTGCAATAGGGGCAAGAGAATATTTTTCTTCGAATTCTCCGCCTTTCGGACGCCCTAAATGAGATGAAATAATGATTTTTACATTTTTTTCGATTAACCAATTAAGCGTTGGTAAAGCAGCTTTAATACGAGTATCATCTGAGATAACCCATTGATTTTCGGTACTTTCTCTGTCTTTTGTGGTATCGAGATGTAAGGGAACATTTAAGTCGAGTCTCACAAACACGATATTTTCTTCTGGCGAGGAATTCTCAAAATTCAGATCTTGAAGACGTCTTATAGATTGATGAGCCGGCATTGAGTCACTCCTTTAAAAATTGACAAAGAAAAGAAAAATTACTTACAGTTTACACAGAAATTTGACTAAAGGGTATCCATAAGGGTTTTTATACATGGCACAAAATAAATTACAAAACTACGCAGTGATTCTGTCGGGCGGAAGTGGAACAAGATTATGGCCACTTTCTAGACAGGCTCTTCCAAAACAGTATCTTTCATTTGTACCATCCCAAAAATCTTTTTTAGAACTTACCCTTGAAAGAAGTCAAACAATTGCTGAAGCGCAGAACCATATTGTTGTGACGACAAAAGCTCAAGAAGATATTTGCGAAGAGTATTTAAAAAAATGCAATTATCAAGGCGAACTGCTCATTGAACCTGCTTCAAAAAATACGGCCCCCGCAATTGCATTGGTTGCGTATCAACTTTTACAAAAAGACCCTCAGTCTTGTATGACTATACTTTCTGCAGATCATTTTATTCAAAATACTCCTCAATTTGAAGCTTCAATTAAAGAAGCATTAGAACTTGCTGCAAAAGATTATTTTGTTGTAATTGGCATTGAGCCCACACATCCTGCTACTGAATTTGGCTATATTGAAATTTCAGACAAACTTGATTCTGGCTTTAATGTTTCTAGTTTTCGCGAAAAACCTGACTACAAAACAGCAGAGGCATTTCTTCAGCAAGGAAATTACTTGTGGAATGCAGGAATGTTTGTCTGGAAAACAAAGGTGTTTTGGGATGCTTTTTCAAAAATACAACCAAAAATGGCTGAAAAAATTAGCCTAATGAATTCAGAAAACTCTGAGAGTATTTATGAATCGATTGAAAATACTCCAATCGACATTGCATTTGTTGAGAAAGCAAATTCAATTGCGTGTATAAAAGCACAATTTGATTGGAACGATATTGGTTCTTGGTCTGCAATTAGAGATTGTTTTTCAAAAGACGTGCGTGGCAATTCTATTCATGGAAATGTTCATGTAATGGATGCAAAAAACTGTGTTGTGCACTCTACAGGGCCATTCGTATCTGTGATTGGTGTCGAAAATTTAGGCGTTGTTGCCACTAAAGACGCCATTTTAGTCACGAATCTTGCTCATGCTCAAAAAGTGAAACAAGTAGCAACAGAATTTGAAGAACGCAATAATCAGCCTCAGTAATTTGACAAACCTTGCTAAAAATTTGCTTCATTAGTAATCTTAGATAAATCACATATCCAATTTATTTAAGACGTGAGGTATCTTTTTTTGAGTTACAAATTATTTACAATTCAAGCTGTAATTGCCGCAGCAACTTTACAATCTTGTACACAGCAAATAAGAAGCACGCCTCCATTCAAAGAAACTTGCACACCACTGACTCCTGAAAATGCAAATTCTTTAACACTATCTCCTAATCCCCCTTGTGATTTACCAATTGAAATTTTGGCAAATCGACAAACAACTGCGACGTTTATGTGGAATACTTTTTTTGCCTTAAGTTGGCCTGCAGTTGAAAATTTGCGCGGCATTCCAAATGGAAAGGCGCCTTTTGGTTCTGATTTATTTACTCCAGTTTGGGACACGTGGAAAGAAAAACGTGAACTCTTTAGAGTTGTTCCTGAAACGCCTACTTCAGATACACTTGTGTTTACTTCTGAAAATCCGGGTAGTTTTTTGAGTTACTCAAATAGCGCAGATCCTGAACACATACCACCATGTTCACCAGAAGATGCAGTAGATATAAACTCTGTTAGACCACTACATCCCAATAAGGTGAGTAACTATTTTGCGGAATCAGAAGAAATTGGCTTAGCTGTTATTTGGCGTAATGAGCCTGAAAATACTTTTCCTACTGAAGATACACTCGTTCGCTTTCAAGTAAGATTTAATCAAGATTATTATAATTATGTTGCAAATACACCAAATGGTTTGAGCGGAACCTCTGGCAATCCAAACACAGGACTGTACTTTAAAGATGGGCTTACCTGTGCAATTGGAACAAATACATCTACAGAATGTGTAAACGGAGGAATGACCGTAAATTCGCCTGCTGGTAATAATCAAAATAGTGAATCTGGCTCAATGATGATTAAAACTGCATGGGTGCCATTAGGAGTTTTAGATTCACCGTCCAGTTATTACACAACAGAGGGATTGTATTATTTTCCACGCCCAGGAACTCAAGAAGAGTTTTGTTACAAAACTGGGACATTTGGCCTACAAGGCATGCACATTATTCGTAAAACAGAACGTTTTCCTTATTTTATATTTGCAACCTTTGAGCATAAAAATGATACTTTAGCTCCTTATCTGACACCGCCAGTTGGAATTGCAAAACCTGAATTTATATATGCAAATACAGTTATTGGAACACCACCTTCTTCTACGCTACCAAATTTTTATGATGTTCCTTATTTAAATCCATCAAGCCCTGAAGTGAGTCTGCCAAGTAATGGTGAATTTTATGGAGTGACGCGTTTAATAGAATCTCCATCAGATTTAGATCGCATTAATGCAAACGCAAATGCATTAGCTGCAGGGACAATTTGGAGCAATTACAGACTTGTTGGTGTTCAGTATCAACCAACTGATGGGAGTAAAAGTGCATTAGAACTCGATGCCATGAATGTGCCGGTTGTGAATAATTTGGGTGAACGAACACTTTCTACAAATTCAAATTTTCCCAATTTTTCAGAACAAAATTATTATTTAGCAAATGCATTTATTGAAACGAATCAAAGATTCCAATTTTTTACTGGTGGATTTACAGATACAGCTGCCAAAAATATTTTGTGTAATCATCAAGGCGATTTAAATAGTATACAATGTACTTTTGCAGATAACACACCAATTTTAAATAATTCTTCTCCTGAAATTGTGATGGGTGGGTGTATGGGATGCCATGGTCGTGGTGCACAAATTCAAGCAAAAACAGATTTTAGTTTTACACTTTCAACAGTATTGAGCACCCCTGGAAAAGGTCCTGGAACACTTGTAGAAACTTTAGAAGGTGCATGCAAATTAATTGGACTAAGCTACAACACAACAACTGGAGAATGCTTTAAAGAGTAAGACATTTAAGAACTCTAGCTTATGCTTTCCACAGTTTTGGTAAGAAAAATGCAGTTAAAATTACTGCTCCTATACAAATAAAACCACCACTTGTTAAACTAAATTTCACTGTAAACAAAGACGCCATATAACCTGCACGTGCATTACCAAGTAATGGACCTGACATATATGAAATCATTTCAATGCCAGACAAACGCCCACGCATTGTATTTGGTATAAGTTGATTCCAAAGAGTAGAACGAAAAATACCACTCATTGCATCTGCGGCTCCTGCAAGTATTAAACACAACATTGCAAGAGATATATTTTGCGCAAATCCAAGCCAAATAATAAAAAATGCCCACAAACATGCACTTAAAACTAACGCACGCCCATTGCGGCTTACACTCGCTGTCCAAGCACTAAAAAGTGTGATGAAAAAAGCACCAATTCCCATTCCTGCATATAAAAAACCTGCGGCTTTTGCACCACCCCATGCCACGGACATTGCCGGAAACAGCGCAACGGGAAAGGCAAATATCATTGCAACAATATCAATTGTATAAGATCCAAGAATTTCTTTTTTCTTTAAAACAAAGGAAAGACCTTCTTTAATTTCTGAAAAAACATGTGGCCGCTTTTCAACTTTTTCAGAAGGCATTTTTGTAATTTTATTTAAAAAAAACAAAGACACAATAAAGGAGACAAGATCAAGAAAATAAGCACCTGAAAAACCAATATTTGCAATAAGAATGCCACCAATGGCTGGTCCAAAAATTGCTGCAATTGACCACGTAAATACACCTAAGCTAGCGGCTGCTTTAAAATCAACTTCGGGGACAAGTTTTTGGATTAAAGCTGTCATTGCAGGCCTATGAAAACTTGCAATGGATTGAAAAATTCCAACCGCTACAAAAATTAACGGAACAGAAGGATTTGGCATTAAAGCATTTAAGGACATAATTGCAAGAACGCCAATCATCAATAATTCGCTTGTAATCATGAGTGTTCGGCGATTAAGTCTATCCGCGTATGCACCACCTAAAATTCCAAATACAATCACAGCAAAAAGCTGTACAAGGCTAACTGCACCAACTAATAAATTTGATTTGGTGAGCGCATAAATATGAAATGGGACAACCGCATAAGACATCATGTTTCCAATTAAGGAAACACTTTGACCAATAAAAAGCCTACGATAATCTTTGTATTTTTTAAGGGGAGAAATATTAATAAACATGACAAACTTACTAGCTGAAAAAATGCGTCCATCACTTTCTACAGAGCATTACTTAACAGGCGCTGCCAAAAGAATTTGGAACAAGGATTTACAAAAATGGCGAGACGGCTCAAAATTTCACTTTATTTTGTGGGGACCACCAGGATCAGGAAAAACGACTCTCGCAAGATTACTAGGCGAGACCTGTAATACTGAGTTTATCATGTTATCGGCAGTTCGAGATGGAGTAAAGGAAATTCGCAAAGCAGTTGATCAACATCCACAAGCTTTAATTTTTATTGACGAAATTCATCGACTTAGCAAATCACAACAAGACACCCTGCTGCCTATATTAGAGTATGCAGAAGCTTGGATTGTTGGGGCAACAACAGAATCGCCTCAAACTGCACTAACAGCTCCTTTTTTAAGTCGTGTGCGGAGTATTTATATTTCTGCACCAACAAAAACAGATGTTATCACTTGTTTAGAAAATGGCCTTAAATATTTGACTGAGTCTGAACATAAAATTTTTACTGCTGAAAAAATTGATCGTTTGCAAAACGAGACAATTCCAAAAATTGCAAAAATGAGTGCAGGTGATATTCGATTTGGTTTTAATCTTTTTGAAACTATTGCGAACTGCGAAAACACTGATGAAGAAGAAAGTATTTACAAAAACTCATTAAAAGCTTTTACAAGCAAAAATCATTATAATTATGTGAGCGCAATGATTAAAAGCATGCGAGGAAGCGACCCTGATGCTGCTTTATTTTATGCAATTACCGCCCTTGATGCTGGTGAAGATGCGTTATTTATTGTGCGCCGTTGTATTATTTTTGCCAGTGAAGATGTGGGAAATGCAGATCCACAAGCTTTAACACTTGCAACAAGCACTTACAAAGCAATTGAATGTGTAGGCATGCCTGAAGGCAGAATTCCGCTTGCGCAGTGTGTAACATATTTAGCAAGCACAGTGAAAAGTAATCGTGCCTATATTGCGATTGATAAAGTGCGAAAATGGAAAGCTGCTGCTGAAGAAAATGGAGCTTCATACCAACCTCCTCGTGAACTTACTTTAAAGGGCAGCGAGTTGTATAAATATCCACACGATTACGAAAATGCTTTTGTACATTTTGATTATTTACCAAATGAAATTTTAAAAATTAAAAAATCAACAAAAGAGCCTGCCTATTTACCAAGTGATTATGGAGTTGAAGCCCGCTTAAAAAACCGCTTAATTGAGCTTTGGGAAAAAAAATAGTGAGTAAAAAAAGTGCTGTAAGATGATAAGCGAGACCATTTGCATCACTATAAC
>CAYGQR010000023.1:0-20564 GCA_964352255.1 uncultured Oligoflexia bacterium | reverse complement strand
TAGTGTCCATGCTGGTGCTACCGGTGGGTTGGCACCGACTGAGAGACCTTGAAGGGCGGGGAGGCAGTTAGCGATGAACGAGGATTTGTCGTCCGCTGCGCAGCGGTATGTTTGGGTGGAACCGGAATCTATCAAAACTGTCCAGCTCGGCCCGGCCGTGTCGGGGTTAAAGAAGACCTCCCCGTCCGACGTTAAGATGACCGATGTCGTATTGATGATGGAGGAGCTGGTTACAATTCCATTGGATTCGTCGTGGTTGCAGATGAAAAATAAGTTCGTGTCTGGATTGGCCCTGTTCAAGCTGAAGGCGGTCGCGTCATAGCATAAGATACTGTTAGCGTACGCGAGTTGGGGTGCCCCGAGGGTGGTTGTAAGGACTGCAGCAGTTAGAACGTATCTCATTAAAAATTTACTCTTCGGCGCAATTTTATTTAAAAAGCGCTGCAATTTTAAATCATTCATATTTTAAATTCCTTTTAAAAAAGAGATGAGTGTTACAATTGGTTAGGTTTATTTTTAATCGCTTTATTCAAACAAATACACCACAAACCCAATTCTTAACACCATCTATGTAAGTATGCCGTTCCTAAGTTGAATCAACCAGCACCCCTACCGCTTAACTCCTAAATTTTATTATACTTTTTGTAGATAAATAAAAAATTACAAAAAGGAGCAAACAATGGAGTGGGATGCAAAGCTGATCTACATTTATTGTACAGTTTCTCAATTTTTCAGTCAAACACTTGCCCATATAAAAATTTGAAATAGCCCAAATCAAAAATTAGAATTTACAGATGCAGAAGTCATAACTATTTATATTTATGGTTTATGAGAAGGTCATATAACCTTGAAAAATATACACCAATTTATATATATTCAATACCCATAATGATTGCTAAGGGTAGTCGTTCAAGTGTATCAAATATAGCAAAAGGGCTTGCAAATCTTGGTCATTGTGCTTCTAAAAAATGTATTATTGGGGGTGTGAAATTTCATTTATTTGCACAACACCAGAAGCATGCATTACCCCACACCAGAATATCTTGAAATTACACAAGCAAGTACACATGATCTCAATGCAGTAAAACACATCTTTTTTGACTTTAAAAAAAGTGAGATTATTGCAGATAAAGCTTATGGTTCAATAATAATTCGTGAAAAATTACTTCATCAAGAAACAACATTGCATACGCCAATTAAAGTGACGAAAAAGAAAAAATTCCTTACGGAAGATGAAAGTAAATATTCCAAAATCGTAAATTCGGTTCGACAGCCAATCGAATCATTTTTTAATTGGATTATTGCAAAAACTGGAATTCAGAATGCGTCAAAAGTTAGGTCAGAAAAAGGATTGGTGATTCATATCTTTGGCAGATTCGCAGCTGCATTACTTTTACTAGTGATTCAAGGAAAAGTAGAAATTAGTTAACTTCGGATCCGCATTTAAAATATATGGCATGAATTGTTCCTTTTTTGTATTGTTACAACATTACGCAAAACTATTTTCTTATATTGACGGCGTGGGACAATAGTAAGTGATTGAAAATTGACTTTCTGTCTTGGATACTACGTAACAATTAGCTGGGGAAGCTGGCAGTGGTGTGGGGCATTCCATCTGCCCTGACATCGTTATTGGTACAAATTCACCACTGTCTTTAATTTTACGTGATGTCACACATTCGAATGATGTTTCACTTTCGCATGGGTTCACTCCTGAAGGGATGGTAGTTGGTAAAAAACCATTCCCCGTAGACAAATTAGCGATTAAACCAAAGAAGATCCCGTCGGATCCAACGCATCGGATATCAGGGATCGGAGGGGGCTCAGATGCCTCAGTATTCATTTTCATATTATCTTGTGTTTGGGTAGTGCTAAGCCCTAGAGGGTCTAGGCTTGAATTGAAGCTTAGTGTCCATGCTGGTGCTACCGGTGGGTTGGCACCGACTGAGAGACCTTGAAGGCTGGGGAGGCACTTAGCGATGAGCGAGCTCTCGTCGTCCTCGTAGCATCTGAAAAGGCTGAATGTAGGGGAGTTGATCGTATTGTTCCAGCCGGGGGAGGTGGTGGAAAGGAAGACGGTCGAGTGTGATGTTAAGACGATTTGTGTGGCGTTGGAAATGACAGACTTGGGTTGTAGGCCGGCGGACGGGGTGAGTTGACAACTGGCTATATAATAGCCCGACCGGGTCGTGTCGTCGAGTAGGTATAGGGATGAGCAAGGGACGATTTGTGGGTACGCGAGTCGTGGCGCCCCGAGGGTAGTGATTACCACTGCAGCAGTTAGAACGTATCTCATTAAAAATTTACTCTTCGGCGCGATTTTATTTAAAAAGCGATGCAATTTTAAACCATTCATATTTTAAATTCCTTTTCAAAAAGAGATGAGTGTTACAATTGGTTAGGTTTATTTTTAATCGCTTTATTCAACCAAATACACCACAAACCCAATTCTTAACACCATCTATGTAATTGCTAGTAAAACTCTGGTTACACTTTTGCTCCTGCCTATATAAGTTTTGTCCGTTTTTATATTATATAATATCCATATTTTTAAGACAACTTATGGGGTTGAAAAGATAAAAGAGTAAAAAATGGATGGTTATGTATTTAGATTATACAGTTTTTAAGATAAGGATTTAGCCATAGTCCAGTTGGATCGTATTGTTGACGTATTTGAATAAAATCATTAAATTTTGGATATGCATTTTCAAATTCAGCACGGTTCATTGAATGCCATTTACCCCAATGTGGGCGGCCGCCGTGACGTTTAAAAATTGCCTCCATTGCATTAAAATAAGGTCTAAAATCTTCCTTAATGTAACTGTGCACTGCAAAATACACGCTGTCTCTTTTATATGCAGGAGAAAGCCATAAATTATCTGCCTTCACAAATCGAATTTCAATAGGAAACAGTGTTTCAAAATTATTTTTTTTAATCACAGACTTCATTTCAGCAAAAACTTCATCAAATTTTTCAATTGGTAAATTGTATTCCATTTCCATAAAACGAATTGTGCGCTCGGCCGCAAATGCTTTATGTGACCAATTTACAAAGTGTTTTGTAGAAGCGCACTTACGAACAAAATTATCCAATGTTTTGTAAGCCTTGTTTTTATGAGCAAGGTAATGAATGCCTTCATAAAGCCAGTTTTCAACAACACGTTCATTTACTTTTTGAGCAGAAGAAAAAAAAGATTTTTTCTTCTCTGTTTTATTCATTTTTTTAGCGAGACACCAATCACCCACAGGAAAATAAAAAATTTCAAAATGACGATTTTCTTTTATTCGAGAATCTAATTTTGATAAACAGGTGCTCATATCTTCAGACCAAATTTGCACATCAAGTTTATAAGCAGGAATAGCTTTAATCGTCATTTCTGTGATTAATCCAAGCGCACCAAGTGAAACACCTGCCGCCTGAAAAAGATTAAAATCTTTTTCTTTCTCTATTTTCAGAATATCGCCTGTGCCTAAAATAATTGTAAAGCTCTGCGCTTGATTTGAAATTGATTGCAATTCAATGCCTGTGCCATGAGTGCCTGTGCTAATTGCACCTGCAAGCGATTGTTTATCAATATCGCCCTGATTTGGTAACGCTAAACCTTGTTTAAATGCTTCATCTCCAAATCGAGACAATTTCGTGCCAGCATATACATTGATAAGCTGATTGTTTTTATCAATATTACGAATGCCTTGCATAGAATCTAAATGTAAAAAAGAATCATTTGTTTCAATGAGAGGTGTCCAAGAATGCGCTGAGCCTCGCACTCGTATACCTTGCCTTTTATACAAATGTTCTTTTACAATATCTTGTGCTTCTTGAGTGGAAGCAGGAGCCAAAACTTGTTTTGGTTTAAACGAAAGATTACCAGCCCAATTCTTCATGTATTACTTAATCAAAAATGATTTTGATATTCCTTCATAAGAGTAAATTTTATGATTCCATCCGTTTTTGTAATCACCAAAGTGTCGAATACGATATTCACCAGGCTCAACATCTTCTGGAATGTTCCATGTGGTTGTAATTTTTGAAAAACTTACACCTTCTCGAGTCCATTTATAAATTGTATTCCAATCATTATCATCAGCAACTTTACGCCATTCATTGTGTTCTTTTTTTTCAACAAGTACAAATGTGCCACCTTGTTTTAAATTATTTTTAGGATGGCCACCCCAAAAGCGCGCAGTTACCGTATCATTTTTTTGATATTCTGCAAAAGGCTGTTGAACGACTTGTCCAAATTTTTTACCAACAGGAACATCGTCAAAAACCACTCCTGTTTGAAGTGTAAATTGATGCTTGCTTTGATCTTCTGGCATAGATGCAGATTTGCTTTTTTGATTGTTTTTTAAATCATAAGCAAGTTGTTTAAATTCTTTTTGATAGGCTTCTAATGTTTTAGGGCCAAATAAAGTAAAACCACCTTCATAGTTTTGTGTGTTGTATTCTTCTTCTGTTGTAACATACCCAGAATAAGCATTTGATAAGCCTGCAATCACAATATCTTTTACATCATCACCAAAAACATCACGAATCGTGCTTCGTAAACGGCGGCCAGACATAGTTGTAAATTCAGCTGGCACACCAACTAAAACAAAATGACCAATACGAAACATTTGAATCGGTAAAATTGAATTTGTCCACGGTCTTGGAATCGCTTGCGCAAGACAAAGTAAAATTGGTTTTGGAAATTGCAGCTCTTTTAAGCCATAGGTTGGCTGAGAAATAATGCCTGTAACCGCATCGATAAAGGGATTTGAAGCGAGAGTTCCTTGATGAAATAAATCTGAACCTGCACCATCAGATGTGCCTGCTGCAAAACTATACCCTAATGATGGACTACTTGTTTTGCTAATTTGCGTAACAGAATCTTGAACTGCAACACGAGACATATCAATATAGGCATGACGATAATCTATTGAGCCTTCTAGTTTTTCTTGGGCATTTTCGTACAATTCTTTTGCAATATTATATTGTTTAAGACCTGCTTCTTGAGTTCGCACGAAATCATGAGAAATAGGATCATCTTTAAAATTATCAATATTCGGCGAAATATCTCCTTCATTCGATTGCGCAAATGCAGCCACAAAATTTTGATTATTAAAGTTTTCTTTTTGTTTTATTTTTTCGAATAATGAAGAAGCATAGCCTTTATTATCAGCGCTAATCAGAGTATTTAAATTACTCATCGAAACACCATGCAAGGAAAACCAGTTCACTGTACCAATTGCATTTCCATTTTCATGACCTTGTAAACGCAATAACGTCATTCTTGTTTCAAAAGGATATGAATACTGTGCCTTTTCGTTTTCTGGATTATTTTGATAAGCAGTTAAAGAACGATTTTTACTCACGTTGGTTAATTCGCCGCGATTAATAAAAACTTCACCCGACTGTAAATTGTTATGCGCCATAACAATTGAATCAAAAATACCATTAACAATTACATTATAATTTTCTGAAATAAAACCGAGAGTCGTAATATTAAAAAGTATTTCGTGCCCATAACCACCAGGCCCACTATGTGTATGAGTAGCGCTGAGCATTACATTTTCATCGGTATATAAATTACCAAATTTTTCTTGTAATTTAATCACAACATCGCGCTTTACAGCTTGAAATATATGACCTAAATCGGCGCTGACAAAAACCACTCTTTTTTCTGTAACAGTATCAACAAAAACAAACGCACGTGAATGTAGTCGAGTATGAATGCCATTGGTTTTTTGATCGAGTTTTGCATAACCCATCATTCCAACTTCCGCGGCCGGACCAGTAACATCACCTGTACCAGCACCAATCAAATAACTTGCAAAACATGAGGTATGAAGAAATAATATTGCAAAATACAGACGTTTCATAAAATTTTTCCTAGGTTAAATAAATATGCTGCAGGATATGTCGCGCAACTATGATTATTATAAAACTATTTTAAATAATAAACAAAAACCATTGGCCTATATCGATTTAGATTATCTAAATTACAATATAAAATTAGTTTTAAAAGAGGCCATAAACGATAAAAAAATACGAATTGCAACAAAATCAGTTCGTTGCGTTAAAGCTCTTCAATACATTCTTAATCAAAGTTCTAAATTCTGTGGCTTAATGACCTATGATGGAAATGAAACTCTTTTTTTACTCGGTCAGGGGTTTGACAATATTTTAATTGGTTACCCTCTCATCAATCACATTGTTCTTGAAAAACTATGTGTAGAAATTAAGAAAGGCAAAAATATTTGCTTTATGGTCGATAGAAAAGAGCATGTCGAAATTTTGAATTCACTTGCTCTAAAACATGAAATTCAGCTTTCTATTTGCTTAGATATCAATTTAAGTCAGGCCTATCCATTTTTGTATTTTGGTGCACTTCGTTCTTCGATTAAAGAAACAAAATGTCTACATTCTATATGTAAAATTATAAAAAATGCACATTCTTTAAAACTCATTGGTTTAATGGGATATGAAGCTCAAGTTGCTGGAGTAGGCGAGAACATAAAAGGCGAATTTTTTAAAAATTTAATCAAACATTTATTAAAAAAAATTAGTGTAAAAAAAATTGCTCAAAAGCGAAAAGAATTTTCTTCAATTATAAAACAAAACGGCTTTAAGTTAGAATTTATAAATGGAGGCGGTTCTGGAAGTTTGCATTCTACAAAGTTAGATCCTTCTATTACAGAATTTACAATTGGATCTGCCTTTTATGCCCCCCATTTTCTCGATAGTTTTCGTGAATTTAAATATTATCCTGCAGCTGGTTTTGCGTTGGAAATCACTAGGCAACCCTCTGCCAATATTTTTACTGCTCACGGTGGTGGTTACCACTCATCTGGCATAGACGACCACCATAAAGCCCCAAAAGTATATTTACCAACAAACTTATCTTTAATTCCCACAGAATCTGCAGGCGAAGTGCAAACACCTTTTTTATACACAGGCAAGATTCCGCTTAAAATCGGTGATACTATTCTGATGAGACACTCAAAATCAGGCGAAATGTGTGAGAGGTTCAATCAACTGCACTTTATTTCAAATGGATCAATTGTTGATATCGTTAATACCTATCGAGGAGATGGTTTGTGCACTTTGTAAATTTAGATCCTAATGTTGTGGCAGATATTATAAATCCACCAAGCATTTAATAAAGAGTGAATTTATTCTATTTTTTTTAGAATGGAAATCATTTGTAATGCGGTATTTGCCGCATCTATTCCTTTATGGCCTTCTTTGCTTTCATCTAAACGCGCAAAAGCTTGCTTTTCATTTTCAGTTGTTAAAACTCCAAATATAACTGGCAAGGAAAATTCAAGCATGATTTTTTGGCAACCGTAACTTACTTGCTGACAAACATAATCATAATGCGTTGTTTCGCCTCTAATCACACATCCCAAACAAATAATCGCACTATATTTATTTTTTTGTGCAAGGACCTTTGCAATTAGCGGAATCTCAATTGCTCCAGGCACTTGAATAAGCTTGATATTCTCTTCTAACACTTCATTTTTGAGTAACGTAGAAATAGCGCCTTCCTGAAGCTTAGAAGTAATTTCTGTATTAAACTCACTCACAACAACTGCAATTTTAATTTTATTAGTTTGCATAAGTATTTTCGCTCATTTTACTTTCAAAATTGATGAAATGATTCATTTTTGATTTTTTTGTTTTTAAATAACCTTCATTGTACAAACTACAAAAAACAGGCATTTCTGGAGTTGAAGCAATTTCGATACCATACTTTGCCAGGCCCTCTGCTTTTTTGGGATTGCTTGTCATTAAATGAACTGATTTTATGTTTCGATTTTTGAGAATATTTGCAGCAAGATAATATTCACGTGAATCAATTGGTAAGCCTAATTCTTCGTTTGCTTCAACTGTATCTAAACCTTTTTCTTGCAGGGCATAACTTTTAATTTTGTTAAAAAGCCCAATACCACGCCCCTCTTGATTTAAATAAATTAAAATTCCGCCTTCTTCGCTCATTTTTTGGAGTGCGTAATGAAGCTGACTATTGCAGTCACAACGTTGCGAACCAAACAAATCGCCAGTCATACAAGAAGAGTGCAGACGCACTAAAGGTTCAGATTTTTTATGGTTATGATTTGTAAGAACCACATGTTCTTTATTGGTAAATTTTTCTTTAATCACCGAAATTTCAAATTCACCATATTTTTCTAATGGTAAAGTAGCCTTAATTTCATCCAAAATAAGATCTTCATGGTAATGACGATATTCAATCAAATCATCAATCGAAAGTGCTTTTAAATTATGCGTTTCAGCAAAATCCTCTAATTGCTTTCCTTTTGACATGGTGCCATCTGAATTCATTATTTCACACAAAACAGCTGCAGATTTAAAACCTGCAAGTTTTACAAGATCAACTGCACCTTCTGTATGGCCTGGGCGTTCTAAAACACCACCTTCGCATGCTTGTAGTGGAAACACATGGCCAGGCTGCGCAATATCAAAAGGCGTAACATCTGTTGCAATTGCTTTTAATATTGTTGTGACTCTATCTTGTGCCGAAACACCTGTGGTAACGCCTTCTTTGGCCTCAATTGAAACTGTAAACGGTGTGCCTCTTGCGCTTGTATTTTTGAAGGGAGCAACCATTGGTTCAACATTAATTTTGTGTAAAAGATTTGATGACATTGAAAGACAAACGATTCCGCTACAATGACGAATCATAAAGCTGATATCATTTGCTGTTGCTTTTTCAGCAGGTAAAATTAAATCGCCTTCATTTTCGCGATTAGGATGATCAGTTAAAATGACCATTTTACCTAATTTTAAATCATCTAAAGCAGACTCTACTTTTGTTAAAAATTCTTTCATTTCTTTTGTGCCTCTACAAATTTTTCTATATATTTTCCAAGAATATCAACCTCAAGGTTGACTAAAGTGCCCAATTTATAATTTTTTGCGACTGTAATTTTTTGAGTGTGTGGAATGAGTGTGACGGTAAACCAATCTGTTCCCACATCTATAATTGTTAAACTCATTCCATCGAGTGTAATAAATCCCTTTTTAACAATATACTTTGTTAAGTATGGCAACACTTTGATTTGAACGAGGAGCGACTCTTTTCCTTCGTAATCAATAGAGACAATTTCGCCAGTAGAATCCACATGTCCTTGTACATTGTGACCTCCATTGCGTGCACTTACTTTTAAAGAGCGTTCTAAATTTACAAATTCATGAGTAGTTAAAAACCCTAAATTTGTAAGCTTTAATGTTTCTGGAACAATCGTTGCTACAAAAAACGTTTCTGTGTTCTTTGTAACCGTTAAGCATGTCCCATTTACAGAAATACTATCTCCAACAGAAACATCATCAAAATTGATATGTGGCTGAATGGTTACGTTTAAAAGTTCATTCATTTTTTGAAGATGAGTAATAGTGCCAAGAGTTTCAACAATTCCACTAAACATTTATTTTTCTTTCTAAATTTGCCGAAAAGCAAAAATCTTTGTGTAGCTTTATTGTTTTTAAAGAATGAATATGCTTTTTCTGCACAAACGATCCTATAATAACAGGTGCTAAATAGGCTTCTATTCTGCTGACTAAATTCATTTCAAAAAAACTTTCGCGGATTTTAACACCACCTTCTACAAGTATGCTGGTTATTCCTTTTTCACCAAGCAAGATAACAAGATGGTTAAGACAAACTTGATTGTTCGAATTTGCATCAACACAAAGGATTTCTACGTTTGTGCATGCATGATGAGTAAAAAGGTGATGATTTTGTTTTGTCGTTGCAAGAATTGTTTTTTCACCTAATTCAATATTGAAAATAAAAGAATCAGAAGGCAGCAAATCTTTTCCAGCAATAACAATCCGAATTGGTTGTTTTGTACAAAGTAATGATTCAACAGAATATCTTACATTTAGTTTAGGATTATCCTCACGAATTGTATTTGCACCTACTAAAATAGCATCTACTTTTTGCCTTAAACGATGTGTATGAAAAGTAGATTCCGAACAAGAAATTTGTTTTGTATCCAAGCTATTTACAATTGTTTTTCCATCTAAAGACATTGCCCATTTTGAAATAATAAATGGTGTTTTTGTCTGAATAAAATGAAAAAATATTTCATTCATGCTGATTGCTTTTTTACGACAACACCCAACATAAACTTTAATTCCTGCATTTTTTAATTCTTCAATTCCCTTACCCGATACAAGTGGGTTTGGATCTTGAGTGGCAATATATATTTCTTTTATTCCCGCATTTATCAGCGCTTGTGTACAGGGTGGGGTTTTGCCAAAATAACAACAAGGTTCAAGCGTTACATAAACGGTAGAGCCTTTTGCGTGTTCTCCCGCCACTTTTAATGCATTGATTTCTGCATGAGCAGCGCCAAATTTTTCGTGATACCCACACCCAACAATTGCATCGTTTTTAACAATAACACAGCCAACCATAGGATTTGGCGAAACTGTAAACTCACCTTTCCAGGCTAACTGCAAAGCTTTATTCATATATTTTTGATGAGTAAGGTTTTTCATACATCACACCTTTAAAAATGAGGGCGTGAAAATGCACAAAATAAGGAGAACAAAGGCAATACAAAACAGGCATGCCTTTGTAATAAAATTTTATCCAATTATCATCTTTTATCCGGACTATACCGTCGGCCTTGGCTTAAACCAAATCTGCTGACCTTTTCTGTAGAAAAGCGCTCGCGGGCTCTTAAAATTTTTTTACTTTTTTAAATACCGCCGGTGAGGAATTACGCCTCGCCCTGAAGATAACTTCCTTTATGTCTAATTATTTTGATCGAGAGAGTCAATACAGATTGAACAATGTTAACGTTTACCAATTAGCGTATTTTTATTTTTTACGTCGCAATGCAGCACATTTAAACTAGACGAAAGCTCATATTGAAGTGAGAGCGTTTCTGTTAAATGAGAGGTGTTAAGTACAATCGCAATTGGGCTCCAATGGTGCGCAAAATCTACTTCACATGGATGTGAAGAAATTGAAATTTTATCTGCTAAATAAGCTCTAAACCAGAGCAGTACAATGGGAGACGTAAAATCTTGTTTTGTATAAGACAATTCAGCCTTACCTTTAAATTTATTTGCAAAAATTTTCTCATTACAAGGAATTGGATTTAATGAACACTCTCCAAGCAACACTGAAGAACCAACACGTTTAAATTGATTTTCAAGAAGCTGAATTGGAAATGAAATTGATTCAAAATCTAATGTATTTGTAATTGTGTTTAAAAATTGCTGATAAAAATCGCCTGGCTTTGTTGAAGCCTTAAGATTGATTTTTGTTTTTTGATATAAATGAATACGCTCTTGAATAGGGTGATCTAACACATCTACAATTTCAGCATAAACCTCTAATTTATTTGGAATAAATTCGACTTCTTTATGAGAAATACGCTCAGTAATGTCTTTTAATGTAGAATAAAATCCTTCTTGAAAAGGATCATTTCCAAACAATTCACTCACAACTAAATTTACTTTTTTAGGAATATCGACATCAAAACTGTTTTTTTCGTACAACACAAACTGATCATTATTCTTAATCAAGCTTAATTGATCGAGAGTTTTAAAAATAGTTTGTGAAATTTGAGTTTCTTCTACAGCGTAAACTTTTTGTGCACCGGCTGAAAGCGCACACGCAGACAAGTAGCCTGTACCCGAGCCTATATCTAGTACTACACTGTTTTTATTAACCATTTTCTTAATAGCCGCATGGTACGCCTTTGACCTATACGAGTCAGCAAGCATTGCCCATTGAATCCAAGCGTCTGCAAATCCACCATCATTTTCACGAAAAGAGCTAGTAGAAAGCTCTTCAATTAAAAATCCTGCCGATTTTAAGTCCTCAATAATGGACATACATTCTGCTTGTTCGGGAATTTCGCTCACAACATTAGAGAAATATTGTTTTATATATTCATGTATTTTATGTATATCGGCATCTGTTTTAGGCTTTGAAAAATAAGTTAATAATGAAAGCACTTCAGGAGAAATATAAAACTCTCCGTCACTTTGCGATAAAAGACCAAACATATGTCCGTCTTCATTAATTCTAAATTTTAACGCCTTAGACAACAAAAGCTTATTTTTCTTCATGCTTTACCTTTAAATATAATAATATGCAGAATTCAATCATAACATCTCTAAATCAAAAACAAGAATTTCAATTAAATCAAAAATTGATGTACGCGCTTTCTATACTCAGCATGCAAAACTTTGATTTGATTCATAAATTAGAAAATGAAGCAAAGAAGAATCCAGCTCTTGTTTTAAGAAACAGGCCTTTAGCCTCAAGTTTATACGAATCTGAGGACATTATTTATGAATCATCGTCGAATATCATTGAAGATATAATTGAAAACAGCAAAGAACAAATACACTCTTTAAAAATCCCTGCAGATCAAAAAACGTTTCTTTTTAAAATTGTGACTGAGTATTTAGATGACAATCTTTTTATAAATAAAAAACTTTTTTTAAAAAAATATCACCGTCAAAAATATTTAGATTGGATAAAACATCTGAAAAAAATTTATCCTATTGGTATTGGCGCATTTACATTACAAGAGCGCTTTAAAACACAGTTAGAGTTTTTTCGTTTCAAAGACACGTCTGCATATAAAATGATTGATGAGTATTGGAAATTATTTCTTACAAACAACATCACAAAACTGAGTGTACAGCTTAAACTTTCAACTATCGAAATTCAAAACGCGTTTCAACTCATCAAACAAAATTGTTCTTCAAAAATTTTAAAAACAACTGAATCATTTCAAAATGTTCAATACTATCAATATCCAGATTTGGTATTTGAAGATAATCAAATAAAAATTTTCAAAGAAAATAGGTATTCCAATTATAAAGTTTGTCCTGAATTTTTAAGCGCTTTAGAAAAAGCCTCGGATAAAAAAACGAAAAATGAACTCAAGTGCTATATCAACTCTGCAAAAACAATTTTAAATACAATTGAAAATCGAAATTCAACTCTTGTGTCTGTTGCACAAACTTTGTTCGCACTTAGAAATCAATACTTTTGCAAAAAACACAATACTGTCAAAAAAATTACTTTAAAGATGCTTGCAGAATATTTACCATACTCACTCAGTACAATATCACGGGCGCTCAATAACAAAACAATTGTCACAAAAAATGGTATAAAATTATTGAACAAGTTCCTAAAGCCGTAAAAAAGGGTTTATAATATGAGTGTTCAGACAATTAAATCAAAAAAAAATCTTGTGATTATTTCTGGATTAGCAGGTTCGGGCAAAACAATTTCTTCTCATACTTTAGAAGATTTAGGCTATTATTGTATTGATAATATCCCACCGGTTTTATTGCAATTTTTTACTTCTAACGAAGTAATAGACTCTATACCAGCTGAGCACATTGCTCTTGAACTTGATTCCCGAGACCCTAAAACTCTTCTCACTTTAAAATCGGTTTTTGAAAAACTTTCTAACATTTGTAAAACGGAGCTTTTGTATTTAGAAGCATCTGAAAAGGCGTTGCTGCATCGTTTTCGCGAAACTCGTAGACATCACCCGCTCATTGCAAATGGCAAAACAAATAATTTAGCTGATGCAATCAATGTAGATATTAAAACGCTTTCACCAATCAAATCACTTGCCACGCATGTTCTAGATACATCACATTTTGCACCACATGAATTGAAGCGTTATCTTATTAAAAACTTTTCTTATGATAATAGTAAAAAGGGTTTAAAGCTTAATTTTGTTTCATTTGGATTCAAACATGGCATTCCAAATGATTTAGACACTTTATTCGATGTGCGATGCTTCAAAAACCCTCATTATGAAGCCCACCTAAAACTGCATTCTGGACTCACCGAACCTGTTCGTTCATATGTATTTAGCGATGAAAATGTACAAACATTTTTAGATAAAGTAATCGATTTTATTACCTATATGTATCCTTGTTATATTGCTGAAGGAAAACATTTTTTTAATGTGGGCATTGGTTGTACTGGTGGGCGCCATCGCAGTGTTGCGTTAGCGGATGCCTTACACCAACACTTTAAATCACACTTGCCTTTTGTTAGTATAGAACATAGAAATATTGAGCATTAAAAACTTAAATAGTTATTTTTTTTTGAAAGGTTTAAGCATGTCAGAATTAGTTATGAATGTTACTGATAATAATTACCAAACAGAAGTTCTTGAATCTAAAGTTCCCGTTTTAATGGATTTTTGGGCTGAATGGTGTGGGCCTTGCCGCCAATTAGGGCCAACACTTGAAAAAGTGGCTGCAGAGCGCAAAGATAAAATTAAAATCGTAAAAGTAAATGTTGAAGAATGCCCAACTCTTGCAGCAAAATTCAATGTTCGTAACATTCCTTTTATGGCTTTTGTTAAAGATGGTAATATGACAAGCAGCCTTGTTGGCAATCAACCACAAAGCAAAATTCTTGAAGCAATCGATAGCTTATAAAAACATACGTTTTATTTGAAATGTATAATCTGTTTGGATCAAAACAATGCATTTTTTTGTTTATAAAGGAAATCAACTGTTTGGCTGTGGGGCGGCGGCTTTGATGCACGCTGCTGCAGAGTTAAACTATGGTGTTTTACAACCAGAAATGCTTGCCCATTCAAATGCAACAAGGCTTTATCAAAGTAAATTTGCAAAACCTATTCACCTTGCTCATACTATGTGTTTGGCGCAATCCGATCTAACACGATTTCAAGATCTTTCAGCTGAAAAACTATGCACTCTGCATGGCGATCTGTACGAACAGTATAAACAACGTTTAACGTCTACTACATCTCCAGTTGCACAACTGTGGCATCTTGAAGAATGTATTTTTGCTTCTACAAAATTCAATGATTTTGGTCATGAGCGTCCAGATGGTTCTTGGCCTTCAAGCCTTGTAAGAGTGGCGCAAGCAATGGGCTTTCATGCAAACGTTGGTATTTTAGACACTCCACAAAGGCGTATTTTAGAAAGCTTATTTCCGCTTGAACTTGGTATATTAAGTGGTCGTATTTATCCGCATTTTCACGCATTGTCTAGCATGCCATGCGAAGGACCGCGTGGCATGCTACAATCTTTGCACGCAAATTCTCTTCCAATTTGCAACACACTTCCAAATTTACAACCCTATGAAAGAGCTTTGTGTTTAATAGAAACAAGACATTGGATTGTAATGCGCCCTAATCATACATTTTTTGATCCCGCTATTGTCAAAGATGTGCCAATTGCACACGAAAAAATTTCTTTATTTATTAAAATACATTTACAATAATTTTTTTTGATTTTGACAACTGTAAATCCAGTTATTCCCTGATTTAAAAAAATAATCATAAAACACTTCAAACGCACCATTGTAATGAAATAAATTTTTGTAATCATCGTGGCAAATTTTATTCAGTTTTGTAAGTTGCGAGACTGGCATATCAGGAAAATCATGGTGTTCAGTATGATAATTAACGCCCCCACACAATACAGTCATATATTTACCGTATACTGAAGTTGTTGGCTGACAGAGGGTTTGAGATTCAGTATTGCTGCTTTTATGCACAGCAAGAAAAAATGCCAAACAAGGATGAAATAAAAAACCGCGATAAAATAAATCCGAAAGAAATAAATAGATTAGCGCATTCCATCCACTAAAATAAAACAAGAGTAGTAAAAAAGTAAGATGAGATATCTTTGCAATTACAGCTTCTAACAATGCTTGTTTTGAAACTTTAAAAAAATAATATTTTCCACTTATTGCATAAACTAAAAGTACGCCCAAATAAACTAAAGTACGAAAACAAGCGGTTAATTCAAAATAAAATTTATGCAAAGGCCTTAGAAACCCTACCAATAAAATTCTCGTTAAAAAATGATGAGACAGCTTTGAAGTTTGAAGCTCAGAAATATTTTCTCGCATTAAAATTTTTGCAAAACTTGGGGTGCTTATACCGAATGATAAATCAAAAATATCACCATCTACTGGTTTTTCTGCGTTAAAATTTTTTACGCTTTCTTCTAAGCTTTGAGAACCCAACAAACGATGGTGAGAAATGTGCATTCTTCTATAATATGAATAGTCTGATGTCAGTGTAGAAAGATTGGAATAGAATAACAAAAAACGATTTTTATTTAATGATGGATGTGGATAAAGGCCATGACAAATTTCGTGCATATTATTAAAGATTCTCATTCTGAACAATGCGCCAAAAACCCATGCACAAATAAACACGAGCCAAAGATTTAATTTGATACAAAGCAGTGCCAAACCAATATGCAAAGCAGGAATAAGAATAATATCGAGTAAATTTTTTACTTTTCCAATTTTTTTCAGTTTTTTAATTTCTGAAAATTTGGCTGTAAGCATTAATCTTCGCTGAGTGTGCCATCTGCTAGCATAGTTATTCATTAAGATACACTTTCGTACTTCAGAACTGCGCTGTAAAATTTTTTGCCTCGACGGTTTGACTAGAAAAAAATATATATTACTCTTACAAGAAATCAATGTTTCAAATTTTAAAAAGGAAATAGTAAATTGAAAACTTATATCAAACAAAAACCAATTTTTTTACAAAAAATAGTATTTGCTACAGTAGTATTGGCGTCAACAAGTCTATCAGCACAACTTTATGCAGATCCTGTTGTTACAATCAACACGGTTAAAACCGAAACTGTGCCTAATTTAAATCTTGTTATTACGACCTCTTCAGAATCGTTGGGTGAAGTTTTAGGAACACTCGATTGTTTTGCTGATCAAGGAATGTTTAGCACTCAGTATACATTTAACGGCAATGAAGTACTGCATTATAGTGAAGAGGTTTTTAGTTGTAGCAATGCGAGTGATATTTTTTGCACAAATAATTTAAAAGTAAATGGAGAAAAAGTACGGTTTGAAACCAATATTCCAGTAGGAGAGGGTACTTTCACTATTGATCCAAACTCTGACGGTTTTGTGTATAATTGCCCATATTAACTTTTTGTTGGCGATCGATTGAAAATAAAAGTCACAGAGAGTAATATAGAAAAAACAGCCAATTATGTGTCTAGGCTGGACGGCTTTTCAACACAGGATTCACATAGATGGTGTTAAAAATTGGATTCAGAGTCTATTTGATAAAATAAACCTGTGCAATTGTAACGCTGATTTATTTTTTAAAAGGGTATAAAAGATGAATTGTTTACAATTGCCACGCTCTTTAAAGATGGTAGCGACCAAACTTTATTTTTTAGTGAAATTAATTAAAAATTCTCGCATTATTTTTCTATTATTTCTTTATAGTCTCATGCCAATACATGGTCACTGTGACGTTATTAAATGTGATAAGACAACCATCGTAGGCAAAAGCCAGCTTAACTATAATGAGGGTGTAATTTGTGAAACAAACTTAGGCTCCGAGACCATTATCAATAATGGGGGGAACCTATCTAAGGGTCAAGACCAGCCCCGCCAACATTACATTCGACACCTCACACGTGCCATTTTCACGTTGGACCAAAGAAAGTGACACGCGATATAGTTGTTTTATTACCGGTGACAACCAAACCCTAGTCGACACATGCCTAACTTATCTGAAAAATCTTGTAGCATTCGGAACAATACCAATCTTGCCACCAACACCTATGTGGGGATTACAATTCCAAAAAAATACTTTACTCGGAGTCACCACAAATATCACACAAAAAGATATGCAAACATATACTAAAAATAAAGACGATGTTCCAAATCTCTTTTGCAATGGTAACACCGGTTTTCATTTTACTTTGTCCGCAAATCTGAATAATAATTCCGGCTATGAACCAACAATTACAGAAGCTTTGAAAATACCGTGTGAAAATGGGGAAACTTCCTTCGGCTGCGAAACCTTGCTGAAAACTAACGAAATATTACTAAAAACTGACAAAAGCATATTTGTACCAATAACAATGCTTGGAGTGAAAGAGTGCAGCGGCACTCAATCCACTAATTGTACAGTTCAGATAGAGAATAAGCTAATTTATTACTGTCCCGCCACGTAAGCACAAAAAAGTTTCTTTCTGGCCCTTTAATGGTCTTGGACAAAATCTCCGACTGGGATCTAGACATTGATTAAAATCATATTAGATAAGAGAAAGGGCCTTAGTGTTGCATAAAAGAGCAGGTGGATACCCGCTTTTTAGGTGTGTGCCTACACGAATTTCTTTTTAGGCTTCTCTCAAACTTGCAATGCAAGGAAAGCATGCGCACCAAGAAACTACTTCAGCTCACAGAACGTCATTGTCGGCTCCAGCGTACAGTCTTTTGTGCAACACTAAGACTAAGTGTATTTTACAAAACCCTGAACAGAACTGCAAGGGTTAGATGAAATGTATTTGATTCTATTCAAGTATTAATTTAAAATTACGACAAATAGCTTTGGAGCCCATAACCAGAATCGAACTGGAGACCTCTTCCTTACCAAGGAAGTGCTCTACCACTGAGCTATATGGGCAATAAGCAAAAATATAGGGGAATTGATAAAAAATGGAGCGGGTGATGGGGAACGATCCCACAACATTCAGCTTGGAAGGCTGACGCTCTAGCCAATTGAGCTACACCCGCATACGAAACAAAACGATTTTAATGGTGGGGAGGGGCAGATTCGAACTGCCGAAGTCGAAAGACAGCGGATTTACAGTCCGCCCCATTTGGCCACTCTGGTACCTCCCCTAATGGAGCTGGCTAAGGGACTTGAACCCCCAACCACCTGATTACAAATCAGGAGCTCTACCAATTGAGCTAAGCCAGCGCTAAAGGGTAAATGTTGATAAACCCATAATGAGATCTTTGTCAAGTTAACCTTGCCAAATTCCAAAATTAAATTTAAGAGACTGCCATGAAAAAAACACAACAAACACATTATTTTAGCCCAGGTCCTGCATCTCTTCCACTCGAAGTAAAAAATGAGATTCATAAAGAATTATTAGACTCATTTAACATCGGCGTAAGTGTGCTTGAAATTTCTCATCGAAGCACACAATACACAGAACTGAATGAAGAAACTCTTAAGCTTTGTCGCGATGTGCTGAATGTTCCGTCTACACATTCAGTATTATTCTCTGTTTGTGGTGCTCAACAACATTTTTCATTATTACCACAACATTTAAGTTTACCAGGCGAAACAATTTCGTATGCAAAAACAGGAAATTGGTCACAACTTGCTTGTGATGAAGCTGCTAGATGCAAACGTAATTTTCAATTAGTATATAATGGTAGCCCTACATATCAATCGCTTGGTGATTATAACAACTGGAATATACCTGAACAGTCTAAATATTTGCATCTAACAATTAACAATACTGTGTATGGAACAGAGTTTGCTAAAATTCCTACCTACAATAATATTCCTCTTGTATTAGACATGACAAGCTCTCTTGCTGCGCGTACAGATATTCCATGGGAACAAACTGGAATTGTTTATGCAAGTGCCCAAAAAAACTTTGGCATTGCTGGCGTATCAATTGTCATTGTTAGAAACGATTTGTTAGAAGCAAGCCGCTCAATTACCGTCAAAAATCGGCTTGGAAAAGCTTTTGCATATCCACACATATTTGATGCGCACAGCGCATTAAATACACCGCCTGTGTTTTCAATTTACTGCTTAAATCACATGTTAAAATGGATTAAAAATGCCGGTGGTGTACAAGAAATGGAAAATAGAGCATTGGCAAAAGCAAATCTTATTTATTCTTTGATAGATCAAGACCCTAATTTCTATATTCCATATGTAGATACTGCCGATCGTTCACGTCATAATTTTGTTTTTAAATTACAATCTCCAGAAAAAGATCAACACTTTATCGATGAAGCTTTGCAAGAAGGCATTCGTGAAATAAAAGGATACCATACTGTGGGCGGCATCCGTGTTTCAGTTTATAATGGCGTGAGTATGGAATCTACGAAAGTATTAAAAGATTTCATGGAGCACTACAAAGCTAAATTTGGATAGATTCACTCTCTATAATCAGGCCGTAAGCGTAGAGTAAAGACGCAAAGTAGCGGCGTTGAGAAATGCGAAATAGAGTATTTGCATGCAGAGTTGCTCCCTGAAATTGTTAAGGGACAAAAGTTTTTGTTTTTACGTGCGGTCACAAATGCATGCAAACTACTCTTTTCGCATTTCTCAACGCCGCTACTTTGCGTCTTTACTCTACGCTTACGGCCTGATTATAGAGAGCCAACTCATTCCTACAACACACATTCATAGACAGTAATGTCTTCATATTGAATTTGTATTTTTTTTAAAAATAGCCTAAGTTTTTCTTTATGTGAGTGTAACTATTTTAAAATTTTTATTTTTTTATATATGGTGGTTTCGTATGAGTTTTGAAATTGATTTTGAAGAGAGTATTCTGCAAACGGTCGGCGACATAGAATTGCCACAATTAGCAGAATCTGAAGCGTTTTGGACTAAGAATGGAGCTGCCGGCACTTATCCTTGCTGCTAATCTTATCCTAAATTTACGGCGCGCATTTAAATGATTTTTGATAATGTCGAAATTTTGTTGAAATTAGATTTGCAACACACATTCATAGACAGTAATGTCTTCACATTGAATTCATCTTCATCTTCGT
>CAYGQR010000022.1:0-24904 GCA_964352255.1 uncultured Oligoflexia bacterium | reverse complement strand
GAGTAGCTTGGTGCAGCCTTTATTTATTTTAGTTCTATTTTCTTACTTTTCTATAGGGCTCGTAGCTCAGTCGGTAGAGCATTTGACTTTTAATCAAGTGGTCCCCGGTTCGAATCCGGGCGGGCCCACCACTCTTTTTTCAAATTAAAATGTATTATGAATACCACTCATCAAAAAGACTAAATTTATTTTAGTCTTTTTTTTTATCTAATGTTTATCTAATTTTTATATTATTCATATATGATATCTCATTCAAATCCTTGACAAAAGATAGAACATGCTTACGTTTTGTATATGAATTTTGTAAGGAGAATGTATAAAATGAGCAAAATGATTCGTCCATTAAATGATCGATTACTTGTAAAGCGAATTGATGCAGAACAGAAAACATCTGGTGGTATTATTATTCCAGATAATGCACAAGAAAAACCAGCTAAAGGAGTTATTGTTGCAGTTGGCGCAGGAAAAATCTTAGAAGATGGAACGCGTCAACATCCTTTCGTTAAAGACGGGGATACAGTGCTGTTTGGTAAATGGAGTGGAAACGAAATAAAACTCAATGACGCAGAATATCTTTTAATTAAAGAAGACGAAATTTTTGCAGTTATTGAACACTAACTTTTCTTAAAATTTCCAATTTAAATTTTAGGACATAACAAAATAGGAACTTATAAAATGGCTGCTAAAATGATTTCTTTTAATGAATCTGCTCAAAGAAAAATGCTTTCTGGTGTTAATACTCTTGCCAATGCTGTTAAAGTTACATTAGGTCCAAAAGGTCGCAATGTTTTAATAGAAAAATCATATGGTGCACCACTTATTACAAAAGATGGTGTTACTGTTGCCAAAGAAATTGAGCTTGAAGATCAGTTTGAAAATATGGGCGCACAAATGGTAAAAGAAGTTGCGTCTAAAACAAATGATGATTCAGGCGATGGTACAACTACTGCAACAGTGCTTGCACAAGCACTGTATCGCGAAGGTTTTAAAATGTTGGCCGCAGGTCATACACCGGTTGAGCTTAAACATGGGATTAATCAAGCAATTAATGTCGTTATTGCAAATTTACAAAAAGTATCACGACCAGTTAAAGATACAAAAGAAATTGCTCAAGTTGCAACAATCAGTGCTAATAATGATTCAACTATTGGTAATATGATTGCTCAGGCAATGGAAAAAGTTGGAAAAGATGGTGTAATTACTGTTGAAGAAGCAAAAAGTATTGAAACATCTGTAGAAGTTGTGGAAGGTATGCAGTTTGATCGTGGATACCTGTCGCCCTATATGGTTACAGATCAAGAACGTTTAGAAACAGTTTTTGAAAATCCTTATATTTTGCTTGTTGAGAAAAAAATATCAGCAATGAAAGAATTGGTGCCTTTGCTTGAAAATATTTCGAAAAGTGGCCGTCCGCTTCTTGTTATCGCTGAAGATGTAGAGGGTGATGCCCTTGCTGCATTGGTGCTTAATAAACTTTCTGGTACATTAAAAGTTTGTGCGGTCAAAGCGCCAGGATTTGGTGATCGTCGTAAAGCAATGCTAGAAGATATTGCAATTCTTACAAACGGTACTGTAATTTCTGAAGAAGTTGGTATGAAGCTTGAAGCAATTACTTTAGAAGATCTGGGTGAAGCACAAAAAGTTGTTGTTGATAAAGACAATACTATTGTAACTGGTGGTAACGGCAATGAAGTTCGTCTCAATGCACGTATACAAGAAATTAAAACGCATATTGAAAATACAACTTCGGATTATGATCGTGAAAAATTACAAGAACGTCTGGCAAAATTGGCAGGTGGGATTGGTGTTATTCGTTTAGGAGCTGCTACTGAAGTAGAATTAAAAGAAAAGAAAATGAGAGTTGAAGATGCTCTTAATGCAACTCGCGCTGCAATTGCTGAAGGTGTTATTGCAGGTGGTGGTGTTGCACTTTTGCGTGCTTCAAGAGAATTAGCAAATTTAGAAGCACCAAATGCTGAACAAAAAGCAGGAATTGAACTAGTGCGAAAAGCACTTGAAGAGCCTGTTCGTATCATTGCAACGAATGGCGGGCACGATGCAAGTGTGGTACTCGATAAAATTCTTGAAAATTCAAATCCAAACTTTGGTTTTAATGCATTGACTGAAGTATATGAGGATTTAATTTTAGCAGGTGTGATTGATCCTGTTAAAGTTACACGTTGTGCATTACAAAATGCAGCTTCTGTTTCAAGTTTATTATTAACTACTGATGCTATGATTTCTGAAAAGCCTAAAAAAGTGACTAATTCTTCTCCAGCCGGTATGTCAAATCCTATGGGTATGGGTGGTATGGATTATGACATGTAATTAATTTTAAAAAATTAAAGTGAATACTTGTCACTTGATCGCAGCTCTTGCATGATATTTTATCTGTAAGAGTTGTTTTTTTTAGTTATTATATTATTATAATTTTGGTTTCTAAAGGGAGAAAACAATGAGCGATTTATATTTCACTGTTTCATCACAATACGGATCTGAATTAAAAGCTCTTCTGTTTTTACTTCCAAAAGTTGCTGTAGCTCTTTTAGTCGGTACATTAGTGGGAATAGAACGTGAATATCGTGGAAAGCTTGCTGGTATTAAAACCAACGCTTTGATCTGTGCCGCAGCCGCTCTCTTTACCGCTACTTCATTATTGATTACACAAAACAGTGCAACTATTGCAAATACTACAAATGACGCAACACGTATTGTTGCTCAAATTGTCTCTGGTATCGGCTTTTTAGGAGCAGGAGCAATTTTTAAATCATCAAGTAAAGTACAAGGGCTAACAACTGCAGCAATTATTTGGGCAGTTGCTGCACTTGGCATTTTAATTGGATTTGGTATATTTTTTGCATCAATTGTCATTACATTAATTTTTGTAATATTCTTATCGATTATTTCAATATTAGAAAGAAAATATTTCCGCGTGCATGGAGGCGTACATGGCCATGGTATTAACCATCAGGCAGACACTCATAATTCTACTAAAGGTTTATAACAGAGTATTGATTATTGCACTTCAGGTTTGATTTTGCAATATTTTACTAAATCTGTTTGACCAATAAAGTTTTCGCGCATTAATGATTCAGCATTTTTCTTAATATGGCTTCTGATTGCAGGATCTAATAACATACTTGTGCCTGCTACACTGACGCGAGTAATTTGCGGATGATTACAATCTAAATCTGGAAATGCCGCAGCCATACTAATTGTAACATTGCTGTTTACAGGAATAATTCCAATTTTAGTTGTTACTTTAAATTGTACTGCATTGATATCCACAACAGTTAAATATCTTTTATCATTAATTGTAAAAAAGCCTTTTAAGTCAAGATCGGTTGCTTTAGTACCACTTGGTGCAATGCGTAAAAGAGTAGAAAGCACTGTATGAAGTTGGGTTTCTGAAATAACACCGTTTACATCGTAATTTGAGTCAGCATGCGCTTGGTTAAATATATAACCTAAAGAAAGTAAGCCAAGAGCAATTTTTGATTTCATATTGATTCCTTTGTGAGAAAAAAAAGACTATGATGTGAAGCTCGTGAAGTTATCGTGAATTATAATTGTAGTCAATAGGCCATATTTTTATGTTGATTGAAAAACAAATAGAAGAATTATTAAAACAAAAATTCAATATTTATTACTTAAAGATTACGAATGAAAGTGTCTTACATCATGGTAGTCAGGGATCCGAAACACACTTCAAAATAGATCTTGTTTCTGATGATTTTATAAACTTAAAAATTTTACAACGACATAGGCATGTACAAAAAATTCTGCAAAATCAAATAGACAAAATTAAAGCATTCTCTTTACATGCTCTTACTTATGAAGAATGGCAGGATCGGAATCAACAATTTACACGTTCGCCTTCCTGCCGAGGTATAGATGAGTCTTGAACATAAAGAATCCTTAAAAAATTTACATAAAAGAAGTGCAGGCGCTATCTTTGGAATTCTGCTTTCTAGATTTTCAGGCATTTTTAGAACCCTTATTGTTAATGCAACATTTGGTTTTGGTATTGCGCTTGATTCATTTAATGCTGCATTTCGGTTGCCTAATGGTTTAAGAGATTTGTTTGCCGATGGAGCATTTAGTGCAGCTTTTATTAAATCATACAGCGATGCATATGAAGAAGGGAATGTAGCCGAACAAAAACTCATCTCTATTGCGAGCGGATTCTTTTTAGCGATAACTATTTCATTAGCAATAATATTTTGCATTTTTTCAGATTTTATTATGCAAATGATTATTAGCAATAAATTTGAAACCTCCAATGGATTTCAATTAGCCTCTTATCTTTTTAAAATTCTTGCATTTTTCTTGCCATTTACAATGTTAAATGCTCTTGCCATGGCAGTCCTTGGAGTTCGCGGTAAAACTTTTCGAGCAATGAATGCTTCAATCTTTTTTAATATAGGAATGATTTTAGGAGTTATAATCTTTTCGCCTATATGTTTGCATTTTGGTTTTAATGGTATTTATGGTTTAGCAATTGGCGCATTGTTTGGTGTATTTTCTCAAATGATTTACCAATTTAAACCACTTTATCACTTAAATTTATTAGTTTGGCCTACATTTAGCTTCCAAGAAATAAAATCTTATAAACCGTTACGTGACATTTTAAGACTGATGGGTCCACGTGCATTTGCTCAAGGTGCATTAACAATTGCTTTATTAATTAATACATATTTTGCTACTACAATAGGATTTGGGGCACTTACATATATAGTAACAGCTGTAGTAATTATACAAGTACCGATTGGGTTATTTGGTGTAGGTACTGGTTTTTCTGCTCAACCGTTATTAAATTCTGCTCTACAGAAAAACAATATCCCACAGTTTTCTATTTTGCTAACCCAAGGATTAGAAAAAACATTATTACTTTCAATAATGGCTGTTGCAGGTTTTGCATTATGTATTGTGCCATTTTATCATTATGTATTTGAGTATGGAAAAATTACTTATAGCGATACGTTACAAAACTCATTGGCGGTATGTGCATATTCTATTGGTATACTTTTTGCAGTTGGCTCAAAAATCCTTATCAGTGCCTTTTTTGCTTTTAATAGAACACGTTATCTTATTTATAATGCAATTGTTTATCTTTGTACGAGTGCAACTTTATCCTACTTGTTAACACCTAAATATGGAATTTTAGGCTTAGGACTTTCGTATGGTACATCAACAGCCATCGACTTTATGTTAAATCTAATTATTTTTCGCTATGTGTTTTTTAGGCGTTACAAAATGAGTCCATATTTTAACTCTAGAAAATTTTTAACTAAAATTGTAGTTTTAGCAATATGTGCATATTTAATTCCTTTAAGTGGGGTGTGGTTAATTAGGCACTTTTGGAGTAGTTTTCAATTTTAATTTCTTTCGTATCAGTATGGTAAAATTGATTGACTAATTCACTGTATTTGTCCTAAAAATACTTCTCAAATACTTTGATATTAAAGGTTAACTCTCTTGAAAAATATAATTTTATCGCTAGTGTATTTTCTAATTAGTTTTGTAAACTTAACGACTTATGCTTACACACGTCAAGAAATGTTTGAAACTGCAAACAAGATTCTGCAGTTAGCCAGAAATCAGGGAGATTATGCGTCTTATACTGAAATGATGGAAACGTTTGAAGACTTTCGAAGTAAGATCAAAGCAGATTTAGAATTAGGTAATATAGTTGCAGCTGTTGATTATGAACTTCTCGTTGAGGGGTTGGCTCTAGAAAACTATCCTGCCTTGCAGTCTGTCGTGGGTTTTAATAACTTTCAAGATACGACAAAAGAATTTCAAGATCTAATTGAAAGTGAAAGAACTTATAAACAAAAAATTGCATATGCCATTCAAGAGAATAAAATTGCATTTCAAACTACCTTTGAAATTAAATTACCTGAAGAACAAAATAAATGTGAATTGATGTTAAATGGTAAAAAGCTTGAGAATAATTCATTTATAGGGCCAGCAGGAGTTCCCTTTTATATTGGGTTATATTGCCCTGATAATATGTTCGAGGTTAAAAAAATTCAGGCAGCTGAAGCTCAAAAGTTTTATTCTGTTACTTTTGAAAATTTAAAAAAGATCATTTATCGTGATGATCCTGTTGAAATGGGGTTGCCAAATCCCAATATAACTCAGCCCACAAGAGAACAAATGTCTTCTGATATTAAAAATAAGAAATTAAATTTAGTCAATCAATCAAAAGAACCATCCTTATTTGGTTCTCCTGAATGGAAGGTTGAAACTGGAATTGGCTTAGATGTTTATCTTAGATATAACGCACAAAATTACTATATTTATTCAGGTGCCAATCAACCAATTCTTTTGTACTCCTCTACTCAGTTTTTATATAAACACCTAGAATTACAAATTGATATTGGACCAGTCAGTAAAGAAAATCGTAATAATGCGACAACTTCTGTGGTTGTGGAAAAAGAGCGTACTTTGTTTTTGCGCCCAATTATTGCTTATAATCAATTGATTTATCGTCATAAACAACAGTTTGCTTTAAATGGTGACATTGGAATTGTGACATTTTTTGCAGGTACTAAAAATGCATATTTAAAACCAATGACACTTGGTGCATATGCGGGATTGGAGCCTAAGTTTTATCTTTGGTCTCCAATGTATATAGGCTTAAAACTTGCAGTTTCATTTAATGTAATTGGTTCTGCACAAAACACATTAGCCAGTGGGATGCTCAGATTAGGCGCAGATCTATAGTACTATTTTAAGAATTAAAATAGTAAACAAATAATAAAATATAAATATCTTCTTTATTTATTTACTATTTTGTTTAGTGCACTTCCTGCTTTAAACCATTCGATTTGCATAGCATTAAATGTATGTTTCAATGAAATTACCTCAGATTTTCCATCAGCATGCTTAACGGTAAGATTGACGGTTTTACCTGGTTCTAAATTGGTAAGATCGAATGTAAATTTATCGTCTTCTTGAATTTTATCGTAGTCGGATGGATTTTCAAAAGTAAGGGGTAGCATACCCTGTTTTTTTAAATTTGTTTCGTGAATGCGAGCAAAACTTTTTACAATTACTGCTTTACCACCTAAATGACGTGGCTCAAGTGCTGCATGTTCACGTGAACTGCCTTCGCCATAATTTTCTTCACCAACAACAATCCATCCAATATTTTCGGCTTTATAAGCACGCGCAACTGCTGGAACTGCATCATACGAGTTGTTAATCGAATTTTTAACACTATTGGGTTTTTCATTAAAGGCGTTAATTGCGCCAATTAACAGGTTGTTTGATATATTGTCTAAATGACCTCTATATTTTAACCAGCGTCCTGCCATTGAAATATGATCAGTAGTGCATTTGCCTTTTGCTTTAATCAATAAGCGTAATTCATTGAAATCATCTGGTAATTTAGGTTTGTTGAACGGTTCTAATTTTTGCAGTCGATCGCTTTCCGGATTAATTTGTACTGTAATCGTACTGCCGTTGTCTGCGGGTGGTGCATAGCCTTTTTCATCTTTAATAAAATTGCTGTCAGGGAATTCTTTTCCAATCGGTTCGGGTAGAAGAATTTTTTCACCTTTATCGTTTACAATACCTTCTTTCATATGATCGATAGTCAGATCACCAGAAAGAGCGAAACCAATGACCGTATCTGGAGAAGCTACAAAAGAATGTGTACTTGGATTTCCGTCGTTTCTAGCAGTGAAATTGCGGTTATAGCTTGTTACGATTGAATTTTTTTCTACTTTGCCATGACGTTTCCATTGTCCAATACAGGGACCGCACGCATTTGCCATGACAGTTGCGCCAATTTTGGTAAGGAGTTCGAGCTGCCCGTCACGTTCGATGGTTGCACGAATTTGTTCACTGCCTGGATTGATGAGAAGCTCTGATTTGGCTTTTAAACCGTTCTCTAGTGCAAATTTTGCGATACTTGCAACACGATCTATGTCTTCATAAGAAGAGTTCGTACATGAGCCTATAAGCGTCGCGCTCGGCTTTTCAGGCCATTCGTTTTCTTTAACAGCTTTGGCAAATTCGTTGAGTGGAGTAGCTCGATCAGGAGTAAAGGGGCCATTTACATGTGGAGTAAGAGTACTTAAATCAATTTCTATCACTTGATCATAAAATTTATTAGGATTTTCTTCGATTTCGAGATCAGCTTTTAGCTGATCTGCAATATTATTTGCGAGTCCTGCAATTTCAGCACGGTCTGTTTTTTCAAGATATGCACTCATTCTGGCATCGTATGGAAATACAGACGTAGTTGCTCCAATTTCAGCGCCCATATTGCAAATTGTCCCTTTACCGGTACATGAAATAGATTCTGTACCTGGGCCAAAATACTCAACAATTGCACCAGTTCCACCTTTTACTGTTAAAATTCCTGCAAGCTTTAATATAACATCTTTGGGTGAAGACCAGCCTTTTAATGAGCCGATTAATTTAACACCAATTATTTTTGGAAATTTAAGTTCCCATGGAATACCTGCCATCACATCAACAGCATCTGCGCCACCTACGCCAATCGCAATCATACCGAGGCCGCCTGCATTAGGTGTATGTGAGTCTGTGCCAATCATCATTCCACCTGGAAATGCGTAATTTTCAAGAACAACTTGGTGAATAATGCCTGCACCTGGTTTCCAAAAACCAATACCGTATTTTGAGGAAACGGAAGCTAAAAAATCAAAAACTTCTGCGCTTTCGTTTTTGGCATTTGCAAGGTCTGTTTTTGCATTAACTTCTGCTTGAATAAGGTGATCGCAATGGACTGTTGTAGGAACGTTTACTTGGGGTATATTAGCAGTCATGAATTGCAATAACGCCATTTGCGCAGTGGCATCTTGCATTGCAATGCGGTCGGGAAAAAAATCGACATAATCTTTGCCGCGAGCAAAGTCATTAATTTCAGCTGTTTGCTCTGCATTAGATGATTTTAAATGAGCATAAAGGATTTTTTCAGTAAGAGTGAGGGGCCTGCCAAGAAAGCTTCTTGCAGATGTTACCTTTTCTTTGAATTTATTATAAACATTACGGATAAGTTCGATATCTTGAGTCATACTATTTATTTTCCTCCACAGTGATTTTTCTATACAAAAAAAAGAAAATATTGTAACTTAATTTTTCTTTTTGTGGAAATGATTGAAACGACTTGACTAATCCTCCTGTTCATACTAACCACCATTCTCACACAATGAATGTGGCCCCATCGTCTAGAGGCCTAGGACACTGCCCTTTCACGGCGGTAACACCGGTTCGAACCCGGTTGGGGTCACCAATTTTTTAATGGGTGATAATTTTTTTTTGGACCCTTTCGTCTAGTTGGTCAAGGACTTCATCTTTTCATGGTGAAAACAGGGGTTCGAATCCCTTAAGGGTCACCAAAATCCTTGATTTTTAGACCGAACTTGATATACGCTCATTTCCTGTTTTCGGAAAAGAAAGTTCACATAACATGGCAAAAACAAAAGCACGTATTAAGGCTAAACTCCTCAAGTCTAAAAAACTTAAGGTAAATAAAGCACTTAAAAACAAAAAATCTGCGGCAAAACGTTTTAAGGTAACTGGCACTGGTCTTATAAAGATTCCGCATTGTGGTAAGCAACACAAGGCTACATCTAAAAATCGCAGTCGTAAAAACCGCCTTAAAAAAAGCAAAATCATGCGTAAAGAAAGCATGAGACACGTTGTTCGTTGTATACCATTACATTTTTAAGTTAAGTTTAAGAGGTTTCTCTCATGGCTCGAGTAAAGCGCGGATTTAAACTCCGTCGTCGTCACAAAAAAGTTTTAAAATTAGCAAAAGGCTACCGTACAACACGTAGCAAACTTTATCGTACCGCAATTAATATTGTACGTAGAGGTTTATGTTATGCATATCGTGATCGTCGCGTAAGAAAGCGTAACTTTCGTGCTCTTTGGATTCAGCGTATTAATGCTGCAAGTCGATTAAATGGCTTAACATATAGTAAATTTATTAATGGTCTTAAAAAAGCATCTATTGAGCTAGACCGTAAACAATTAGCTGATATGGCAGTACGTAATGAAAGTGCTTTTGCAATTTTGGCACAAAAAGCAAAATCTGCATTAGTTTAAGGCATTATTTAAAAAAAACTGAAGGCATAAAGTTATGAGAATTCAAGATTTAGTTAAATTTGAAGCACAACATTTACGTGCAACTCCTCTTCCAAATTTCAAAGCGGGCGATACCGTTTCCGTTTGGGTTAAAATTCAGGAAGGTGTAGACAAAGCAGGTAAAGAAAAATTTCGTTTGCAACCATTCGAAGGTCTGGTCATTCGCCGTCGCCGTGGCGCTACAAATGCAACATTTTTAGTACGTAAAATTTCATCAGGCGGTATCTCAGTAGAAAGACATTTCTTTGAGCATTCTCCTGTAATTGATCGCGTAGAAGTAAAAACGTACGGTAAAGTTCGTCGTTCTAGAATTTATTACATACGTAAATTACGTGGTAAAGCAGCCCGCATTACGAGTCGTTACGTACACGCATGATGCCTAATAGTACTTTAGTACAATGGCTAGGGACAGCCTTTTTTGCTGCCGCTGTGTTGCATACGTTTTTAGTCAGTCAATTTACGCATTTATCACGAAAATTTGATGAAACGTCCATAGCTCATAAAAGCTTCATCTTCCTTGGAGAAGTTGAAATTGTTTTTGGGTTTTGGGCGTTCATTTTTTTTATTTTTATTTCGTATCGTTATGGCATTGATACATCTGTTGAATTTTTAAATAAAACTGACTTTAGTGAAGTTGTTTTTATTTTTGCAATGATGTGTATGTCATATACTAAGCCAGTGATTGATTTAGCAAATAAATTTATTAATTCTGCTGCATTTTTGTTTTCTAAAGTCCTCTTCATGCCTAAGAAAATGGCAATATTCTTTTCAATTTATGTTTTAGGTGCGTTGTCTGGTTCATTTATTACAGAACCTGCCGCAATGACGGTTTGTGCATTACTGCTAAGCGATCATTTTTTTCAGCATTCAGATAATGCTAAATTTAAATATGGAATGCTTGCATTGTTGTTTGTGAATGTTTCAATTGGAGGCACACTCACCACTTTTTCAGCTCCACCTGTTTTAATGGTTGCTGAACCTTGGAAGTTAACAACTCCTATTTTGTTTAAAATGCTTGGCTGGAAAACCATTATTGCAGTTGTTTGTTCTACTGCTGTAGGAAGTTTATTATTTTATAAAGATATTTTATCTACAAAATTGGTTTCTACTACCACAAAAAAATCTGCACCAATTGCGGTCATTTTAATTAATGTTGCATTCTTAATTCTTGCAGTTGCTTATCATCGTTATCCATCTTTTGTCATACCATTGTTCTTACTCTTCTTAGGCTTTTATGAAGTTACAAAAGAATATCAAAAAATGCTTAAAATTCGCGAAAGCTTGTTAGTAGGATTTTTTATTGGTGGTATTGTTGTGCTTGGCGGCTTACAGAGTTGGTGGATTACACCAATTATTCAATCAACAAACTTTTTTGCAATTATTTTTGGTACTGCAGGGCTTACTGCAATTGCAGATAATGCTGCTATTACTTATATTGCATCCCAAGCTCCAAATCTATCAGCTAAAATTCAATATGCCTTTTTGGCAGGTGCTGTTGCTGGCGGTGGTTTAACCGTTATTGCAAATGCCCCTAATCCAATTGGATATGGTATTTTAAACAAACAATTTGGCGATGATGGAATTCGGCCTTTTTACTTGTTTTTATGGGCCTTACCTCCAACCGCAATCGCTCTTGCTTGTTATATTTTACTTTAAATTTTTATTATATTTAATTAATTAAAAAAATGCTTCAGATTAAAGGCTGTGGATAATTACGTACAGACCAATATAAAATATTTTTTTTACTAGTCATGATTGAAGTGCGATTGCAATAAACTATTGTTGTCTTCGTTTATGGGAATAAATTTTTGAAGAGCTTCAATATACCAATGTATTGTTGCTGATTTAATATCAAACCACCATCCATGGAGTTTTAACTCTCCAGAAATCACTTTTTTATTAACATTTGAATACGTTTTTAAATGCTCGATTTGCTGCAATACATTTAATTGAGAAAGACGATTATGTGGGGCTAGTACAGGATCTGGTTCTTCTGATCGTAATTGTTCTAAGGCAGCTTCACCATGTTCTAGCCAGTTTTGAAGATGAGGCTTGTTGTTTACTTTGTCTCTGCCGTGAAGAAGTGCTTGCATTGCGCCACATTCAGAATGACCACAAATAATAATATTGGATACTTTTAACTCTTCAGATGCAAATTCAAGCGCTGCAGCTTCTGATTGATCTTCGATTGAAAGGCCATGATCACCGCATTTTGGTACCATATTACCCACATTACGGACGACAAAGAGATCGCCTGGGTTAGTAGAAGCAAAAGTATTAGGAGCAACTCTGCTATCCGAACATGTTATTAGCAAAGCATCGGGACTTTGGCCTAATGCAAGTTGAACAAATTTGGCTCGCAATTCTGGACTTAAATTTTTTTGATAATCAATAATTCCACTAATAAGTTTTTTCATAAAATTCTCGCTATTCTGAAGTTATACGACTTGATGTAAATTTCATTTTAAACAATTCATACACACTAAATAAAAGAGATGTATAAACTATATCTCCACAAATTTGATTCTTTAAAAACGGAATGCCTGCAGTGTAACACAATAATAATCCTTCAAAGGTTTTTGGATAAAGATAGCCAGTAAGCCATACAGCAAAGTTTGTAATAATAAAAAATGATAGCCCTGATATGAGTCCAGCTGAAAGCCCAAAAATAATTTTTGATTTTGAATTTTGTAAAAATTTCCCAAAGAATAATGGAATAAGAAAAGCAAGATAGATAATTGGAACAAGAGCATGAAATCCAATTAACAAGTCAGAAAATAAAAGTGCTCCAAATAAAATGCATGCTGCTTGAGTTATATTTTTGAGGTAATAACCACTAAATAGACCTATAGCAGTGAGAGCTGTTAAATTTCCAGGATGAGGTATTAAGCGACTCATCGCCCCAAGCAAAATAAAGAGACAAGCGATATTTATGATAGGAGAAAATGTTGTATTACGCATAAAGTGCAGTTTCCTTGTTTTCTATTCTAATTGAATAAAATATGAGAATAAAAATCTATTTTTTCTTAGTTTTCGAAGCAACACTTTTTCGAGAACTTTCTTTGTGACTCTTTTTTTTGATTTTTTTATAAATAATGTCAAATGCTGAATTTAATGTGAAGGCATGTTTTTTATCATTCCATTCACCTGCTTTATACCCTGTTAACAGCTCGAATGCATCTGATACATTAGCAACTGGCCAGATATGAAATTTCTTTTTTGCAATCGCATTGCGAATATCTTTATGAAGCATAAGGTGTTTTACATTTTGCACAGGAATAATACAGCCTTGCTTTCCATTTAAACCTTGTAGTTGGCAACATTTAAAAAATCCTTCAACTTTTTCGTTTACGCCACCAATAGGTTGAACTTCACCAAATTGATTTACAGAGCCAGTGACAGCAATACTTTGATGAAGTGGAATATTACCTAAAGTAGATAAAATTAAACAAAGCTCAGCAAGTGTTGCACTATCACCATCAACACCGGTATAGTTTTGTTCAAAACAAATAGTGGCTGAAAATGTGATAGGTTCGTGTGATCCAAAATTGGCATACATCCAACTTGTTAAAATGCTGACACCCTTATTGTGTAAACGGCCTGATAAAGAAGCTTCACGTTCAATATTTATAATACCAGGTTTACCATGATAGGTACGGCAGGTAATGCGCATAGGCATGCCAAATGACATATCTCCAAGTGTATAAACGGCAAGCCCATTTATTTCACCAACGCGTTGAGAAGATGTTGAAATAAGAATATCTTCTCGTTGAAAATATTCAATCATTCTGTCTTCGATAGCAGCGGAGCGATGATATCGCTCTTCAATAGCTTGTTCAACTGCTTCACGATTGATTTTTTTAAATTTCTTTTCTTGAGCAATAAAGTTTGCTTCAATTGTAATATCTTTAATAAGACTAAAGCGTGTAGTAAGTTTTTCTTGGTCTTCAACGACACGACTGCCAAACTCTACAATTGCAGCAACAGCACAGGCTTCAAAAGGTAATAGATTTTCAACTTCAACGCGAGTTTTGATAAATTTGACGTAATCTTCTACAGTGGCTTGATTACGATCCATTTGATGTTCAAAATCTGCTTTCATTTTAAAAATCTTTGAAAAATCTTCGTCGTATTCATACAAAGTACGATAAATAGCATCTGTACCAATTAAAATAATTTTAACATCAAGTGGAATGGGGTTAGGGCGTAAACCACTGGTTGCAAGAATGCTGTATTGTTCGCCGAGATCTTCTATAAATAATTTTTGATTTTTAATGACTCGTTTAAGAGTGTCCCAAATATGGGGTGTTTTAATAATATCTAGTATATTTAAGATTAAAAAACCGCCATTTGCATGTGCAATTGAGCCCGCTTTTATCATTTTAAAGTCGGTAGTATAAACGCCATATTCAACATTTTTTTCAATTTTACCAAATAGATTATAAAATGTTGGATTTGTTTCAAAGATGATAGGAGCGCCTTTGAGAGAAGTATTATCAACAAAAACATTTATTCTGTAGGGAAGGTGAGGATCTGTTTTGTGATTTTGTGTGGGAAGAGTAAGTGCAGATCCATCGCTTTCAGTTGCTTGTGTATCTTCATCTGGTAAAAAGTCATTTAAATTTTCAAGAATATGAGCTTTCACCTTGTTTAAATAATCAATAATATTTTTTTGTTTTGCATATTCTTTCAATAAAGCAGCAAGTTCTTGGGTAATCACATAATCGCCAAGTTTTTTTTGCAGAGCATCTAACTTTTCTTTTGTTCCACTTTCAATTGTTCTAACTTTTCTGGCGAAATCTAAAACATCTGGTTCGAGTTGATTCCGTTTTACTTCAATTTTTGATTTTTGCTTTTCGTTAAGTTCTGCATAATCTTTTTCACTTAAAGGTTTTCCATTTATAATGGGAACAGTAATAATGCCCATTCTTGTAGATTTAATACCAAAACTTTTTGTTTTTGAAAGTTTTTCAAGTTCAGCAAATAACTTTTGTTTTTTTTCGTTACTTACATTGATAACATGATTTACTTGTGTTTCGTATTCTTCAGATTGAAAGGCATCAACAAACTCATTTGTAAGCGTTTCAATAAAATCATCCATTTGTTTTTTAAAACGTTTTGCTGTTCCAGTAGGGATTTCTAATGCAATAGGAGATTCAGAGTCTTCAAAATTATTGACATAAATCCAATCAAATGGAGTTTTTCTTTTGTCTGCGGTCTTTTTTAAAAAGTTATGCAAAACACTTTTTTTACCAGTGCCATGAATGCCAGCAAGATAAATGTTATATCCTGGTTTTTGTATTTCAAGGCCCATACTAATGGCACGTACAGCTCTTGACTGTGAAATAATATCATAATGTGGCTTAATTTCGGTTTTAACTTTTTTTGCAAGAGTTTTGTTGTCGCAAACTTTATAGACCTCATCAACTTTTAGGCTTTTAAACTTTTGTGACGATTTGGTTATTTTTTGCATCTTATCCTCGTATACGTTGCGCATAAGTCACATTGTAAACAACGCTGTGGCTCATGACTCATTTCAGGGACCTTAAAATACGCAAAACTAGATTCTAAACGGCACCGTGGCGCTTCTGCAAACTTTTTGAGTTCGTTAAGACTAGAATAAAAATTTTCTCGTACTTTTAAATATTGCGGCAAATGCGAGTGTATCATTTTTATTTCGTCTTTGAGTATTACGCCAAGCTTCATTTGATTAAAATCAAGTCTAGCAAAAGAAATCAACCCTTGGATAGTGTAGTATTGAAATACCTCTAGATAGGAATCAGAAGATAACTGGGATGAAGATAAAAGTTTTTTGACAGGTAAGACAATTTCAAGAGCAGTTTTTTGACATAATTCTGGCTGAATTAATGTCTGAATAGATCGAAGCACTTTTGATCTTTTTGTAGGAGTTGAGGGTAGCTCTTGAATAAGATCTGAGAGAGTTGTGTTTTTAGATAATTTAATTTCATAATAATCATGATTTAAAATACTTTCAGTTACACCATTACAAACACGTAATGCACCAATAAATCCTTCTACTTTGTTTGCGCTTTTGCGCGTGGAAGATTTTGTAAAAAGCAGTTTTTGTAATGAGTCGGTAGAGAGATAACGACTTTCGCCTTGTTGCTGTGGAAACTGTGAACGGATAATTTCACAGTGGCTATTGAACTCACTTTTGGTAGGAAAATAATCCTTAAACTGTAAAAGGCGCTTAATTGGATCGCTTCCTGTCCAAATTAATATTCCTTCGGATGGTTGGCCACTTCTACCGGCCCGCCCAATCATTTGTAGAAATTCTTCAATATTGCTAGGAAATCCATAAACAACTACAAGTGTAACATCGGGAATATCAACACCAAGCCCAAATGCAGTTGTTGCGCAAATAATAATTTTACTATCTGTGTTATGAATATACTGCTCTATGCGAAGACGCATATCTTTTGATAAACCTGCATGATAAACAACCGTAGTAAATTGTTTTCTTTTTAAAAGCATTGCAAATTCTTCGCATTGCTTACGAGTTGAAAAATAAACAATGCATTTTTTTGACTGTGTAGCATTTAAGGACTCAAATAATCTTTCTTTTTGTTCTTCAAATGAAAATGCCCGCCAACTTTTAACTGTAATGTGTGACCCAATAGGCTTTGAAACAAATTGCGAAACATGCAGTTTTTCTGGAAAGATTTTTTTAATCATATCTTCTCTTGTTGAGGCACTGGCAGTTGCGGTTAAGGCAAGAATATGAGGTGGATTTAAAGTGGCAATATGTTTACTAAGCTCAGAATATTCAGGACGAAATTGGTGTCCCCAAGAAACAACGCAGTGTGCTTCATCAATCACAATCATACTGGGTTTGATTTGAGCTATTTTCTCTAAAAAAGCAGGCAAAACAAAACGCTCAGGACTAATAAAAATTAGTTTTGTATTTTGGCTCCATAAATCTTGATAAGATTTTTTGCGCTCATCTTCAGTTTGATCACCTGTAAAAATTACAGAGGCAATATTTGCTTTTTTCATGCGGCGCATTTGATCGCGCATCAGCGCAATTAAAGGGCTAATAACAAGTACTGGTCCTTCTTCAAAAATGAGTGACGGAATAGCATACAGCAATGTTTTTCCTGAACCAGTTGGTAATGTAGCAAGAACATATTTTTTTTGTACAAGGAGAGCGAAGACGGATTCTTGTGCACTGTGAAGTTTTGGTATGCCAAAGAACTTTTGTGCAATCTGCTGGCAGTGCGTAAGAAATTCCATAATTAGACCTTATTGATTTGATTGCATAGCGATAGTCTTTGAAGTAATCTAAGCATTATGAAATATATTATCTCACTTTTTCGAAAAATTTGTTTGCGTTGTTGTCGCTTATTTATTTTAATTTCTGTTTCCGCCAATGCAGACATTATTAATCCTAAAGATACCGAGCCACCTATAGTTAAAGAACGGATATTTCAGAACCGTTCTATTTTAAGTTGCGGACAAAAACACAGTGGTACGGTTTTGACGTATCTTGATGTAAAAGCATTACTTGTTATTTCCAATACCTTTTCGCAAAATGCAGTTCAACTTACAACAGACTGGCAAAAATTAAACACTATTAAAATAAATTTAAACAAAATTTCTTCTTCTGTTCCTCAAGATATTTTGCGTGTGTTGTTTTTATGTTTAAATTGGGAAGACACAAAATTAGCAAATCTTTATAATGTGGCTGCAGAAGAGCTGATTAAGCATGTTAAAAAAATAAAAAAAGAAAAACCTTGGAAAATTTATCCATTAGAAGTTCAACAACAAATCAACCGCCTTTCAGAGGCTCAACTGACAGAATTAGTGCATATGGTTTTGCGTGCAGAACGAAATAAAGATGCACAAGGCTCATTGTTTGAGAATCCATCTGTAAAATCAATTCCTTACGAGTGGTTACTTTAATTGTGATTTGCTTTTGGAATAATAAAGAAAATAGCGTTCACATACCTTCTGATTTGTCAGCAAAAACACTCGCTTCAACTTTAAAAAAATTGTCAGATAAGAGTCCTTATGCAGAAACTTTAAGCTCTTATACAAGTTTTTGTGAAAAATTATTTGCACAACTCAATAATACGGATTTGAGTACATATAATATTCTTTTATTATTGCAGGATGAAAAAACTCATGAATATAAAGGGTTTTTAAGTGCACAAGCTATTTATGAATCAATTGAAATTAATTTTATTTGTGTGCACGTTCACTGTCGTCAAACAGGTTTAGCAGAAAAATTGTATCAATTTTTAGAGCAAAAGTTACGTGCAGAATATTTAAAGACTCGATTCGAATACAAAGCATTTTTAGAAGTATCTGAAAAAAATACAGCAGCTCTTAATTTATATAAAAAACTTGGCTTTCATCAAACGAGCATTAGACCCAAATATTATTTTAATACTGAAAATGCCTGCTTAATGGTAAAAAATATTATTTAATTTATTTCGTATTGCAGCTGATTTTAAATATACTTTTCTAAATAGAGACGGACATTCTCAGTAAACTGATCGGGTGCTTCCCATGGCACACGATGACCAGCCTCTAAAATATTCACGTGTGTAATATTTTTATGTGTAGTGAATAAAATTTCGGCTATTTCTTTAAATTTTTGATCTTTGCTGCCTGTAAGCCAAAGCAATTGAGTTTTTAAATTATCCAAATCTTTTTGTAAGTTATTTTGCTTACCAAGTGAAAAGTGCGTTAATATATGTGCAAGATTTTTTTTATTGAAATCTTTTTCCTGTCTGCTGAATTTATTTTTTACGGCAGAGAATACTGCTTGGGAATTCCAAGCTTTCAAAACATGGGTCCATTTTTCATTTAAGAATTTTTGTCCCCAGGTATAATCATTTTGTAGACGTTCTATTTTTTGAGAATGATTTGAGAGTCCTGGATGAGCTGAAATAATGATTCCACCATCCCAATTATGGTTTTGTATTAGAGAATGTAAAGAAAGCCTGCCGCCAAGTGAATACCCAATTAATATGTTTTTATCATTTTCAAAATCTTTGTGAGTAAAAATATACTGGTTAAAAGCACGAGCCCAAGCTTCAAAACTTGAATCGTGGTTATTATTTGTAGAAAATAAAAATGAGTCTATTGAATGAAAGTAAAGTTTATGGTTTGCAAATTTGGATGAAAATAACGCCCAATCTTGCGGTAGTCCAAGAAATCCATGTAGAAAATGCAAATTCATGAATTAAGGTGTAGCACCCATATAAAAGAACATAAGAAAGAATTTGAAATAGAAGTTAAGTAAGCCAGATAAAATAAGAAGCAAGACTATAATAGAAATCATAAAACTTGCTTGAATCATTTTCATGCCAGCCTGATAAGGAATATTATTAAGGAGTAAATACCAGCCTGCTGTGCCTGGCATTGGAAGTAAAAATAATGCACCAATTGTGATACAGACTTGACCAATCATTGTTAAAAATAACGAAATTAAAGAATCTGTGCCTGAAAAACTTCCACCCAAAAATGCAAAATGTGACGGTCCACCCGTAAATCTAAGCGCAAACATGCAAATAAACCCAATCACAAAAATGGAAAGCAAAGACATAATATAAATAAAATTGAGATCTCGCCTTGGATTTTTAAAAAATCGAGTATTTAAGTTAAATGGTTTTGGCCATCCAAAAACAACAGGAGATCCTGCAATAATTGTTAATAATGGAAAGATGACGGTTCCCATTAATTCCATATGTACAAATGGGACAAAAGAAGCCCTAGTTTGTGTTATATAAGAGGTATCGCCTTTATAGCGTGCAATATGAGCAAGAGTTGCTTGATAGAATGTAATCGCAACTAAAAATCCTAAATAGTAGACTATCCCACTTGCAAATTTATCCGTGTTTATCATTGTCACTTTCATCGTTTAAGAGCTTAATTTTATCTTTAAGCTTATGTTTAATGTATAAAACGACCGCTGTTGAGACAATAAGCACACCAACTATAATTAGCAAGCTCATCTGACTTTTTTTGATATAGACTTCTAAAACTTCCATATCATTTAATTGACGTTCGCCCCAATATCCAAGATAGATCCAAAACGGTACACTAATGAGCGCAGCTAGCCCATCTGTCAATAAAAACTTTAGATAAGAAACTTTTTGACTGATGCCCGCTACAATAAAAATGGGAGAACGTAGTCCTGGCATAAAGCGGGCTGCAAAGATAAAAAATGCACCATAACGTTCGAATTTTTTTTGAACCCATTCAATTCGTTTTGCTGTGATTATTTTTTTGGCAAATGGTTTATCAACCACACTGGTGCCTAAAATACGGCCTGCGAAATACATTGTACTATCGCCAATGAGGACTCCAGCCATGGAAACAAGGAACATGAAATGGACAGCATTACAGGATTTTAGACTATGGGCAAAAGATAAACCGTCATCACACGAAAGTCCCGCAATGACTCCACCTGCAACCAAGACGATATCTTCGGGAATAGGCAAGCCAAACCCGCATAGTAATAAAACGCCAAATACTGCGAAGTATCCATAATTTATAAAAAAATTGATTAAAGTATCTAACACGGAATTTTCCTTCCTGTTATTTTTCCTAAGCGATTCAGGCGCTGTCTGCAAATAATATCGATATAAATTATTTGATAATCTAAAATTATGTATACGATTGACAGGACAGTACTTATGTTTATCTTCGTAAAGTATGAGGAAAAGTTTAGAAATTCCTTAGAAAATACCACGATCTTACTATTTGGAGGCATATTTAATGAGCAAAATCATAGGAATCGACCTTGGGACCACAAATTCGGTTGTTGCCGTAATGGAAGCAGGTCAAGCAAAAGTAATTACAAATCAAGAAGGTGATAGAACAACTCCTTCAGTAGTTGCCTATACACGTGATAATGAATTTATTGTTGGACGTGCAGCTCGCAACCAAGCTGTAACAAACCCTAAAAATACAGTTTATTCTGCAAAACGCTTCATTGGTTCGACTTTTTCTGAACGAGCAGTAGAAGCTGGCAAAATGCCATACACTGTAAAAAAAGGTTCTAGCGATAAAATATTATTTGAAATTGGTGGAAAAGAAGTTGCTCCGCCAGAAATTTCAGCAAAAGTTTTGCAAAAACTTAAAGAAGCTGCTGAAAGCTATTTAGGTCAAACAGTGACTCAAGCAGTTATTACATGTCCTGCGTATTTTAACGATTCACAACGTCAAGCGACTAAAGATGCAGGAAAAATTGCAGGCCTTGAAGTGCTTCGTATTATTAACGAACCAACTGCAGCTGCTTTAGCATATGGTTTAGATAAAAAAGCAAACGAAAAAATTGTTGTTTACGATTTTGGTGGCGGTACATTTGATGTATCTGTCCTTGAAGTTGGCGATAATGTTGTAGAAGTACTTTCAACAAACGGTGATACACACTTAGGTGGTGATAACATCGATGAAAAACTGATCGATTTTCTTGTGGCTGAATTTAAAAAACAGACAAGTATTGATGTTTCTGCCGACGCAATGGCAATGCAGCGCTTAAAAGAAGCTGCAGAAAAAGCAAAAATCGAGCTTTCAAGCCAAACAAAAGTAGATATTAACTTACCGTACTTAACAGCAGATCAAACTGGTCCAAAACACCTTGTACTTAGCTTGATGCGAGCTCAATTCGAGCAAATGATTGCCGATATTATTCAAAAAACAATTGATCCATGCCGTGCTGCTCTTAAAGATGCAGATTTAAGCGTTGATCAAATTGATGAAGTTGTGATGGTGGGTGGTTCAACTCGTATTCCTCTTGTAAATGAAAAAGTGAAAGAATTTTTCAAGAAAGAACCAAACCGTACTGTCAACCCTGATGAAGTGGTTGCCGTTGGTGCTGCAGTTCAAGCTGGTGTACTTGGTGGTGAAGTAAAAGATGTTTTACTTTTAGATGTGACTCCACTGAGCTTAGGTCTTGAAACTTTAGGTGGTGTATTTACCAAATTGGTAGAACGCAATAGCACTGTGCCTAAACGTGCAAGCCAAGTATTTTCAACTGCAGCTGATAATCAGACAAGTGTTGAAATTACAGTATTCCAAGGTGAACGTGAAATGGCTCGTGATAATCGCTTGCTTGGTCAGTTTACACTTAATGATATTGCATCTGCACCACGTGGTGTACCTCAAGTTGAAGTTACATTTGATCTCGATGCAAATGGTATTTTAAATGTTTCTGCAAAAGATATGGGTACAGGCAAAGAACAAAAAATTACTGTCACAAATTCTAGCGGTTTATCTGAAGCTGATATCAAGCGTATGATGGAAGATGCAGAGCAACATGCAGATGAAGATAAAGAACGTCGTGAAGCAATTGATTCACGTAATAAACTAGATAGTATTGTTTTCCAAACTGAGAAAACACTAAAAGAGTCTGGCGATAAGCTTCCTGCAGATATGAAACAAGACTTAGAAGCAGAACTTTCTAGTGCTCGTTCTGTACTCGAAACAAAAGCAACAGATAAGAATGCTTTAAATGATGCTATTACTGCTCTTGAAGCAAAAGCTCATAAATTAGCGGAAGAAATGTACAAAGCAGGCGGTCCACAAGGCCCTCAAGGAGCTCCTTCTGATCAGCAACCAGAAACTCCATCTTCTTCTTCCAAGAATGATGATAAAGTCGTTGATGCTGATTTTGAATCAGAAGATGATAACAACAAAAAATGAGTTATTTAGTTCTTGCTCGACGAACACGCCCACAAAGTTTAGATGAACTTGTGGGTCAAAATCCAATTCGTGCGTCACTAAAAAGTATGCTGGAGTCTCAAAAGATTCCGCATGCTTTTTTGTTTACAGGCACACGAGGTACTGGAAAAACATCCACAGCTCGAATTTTAGCCAAATCACTTAACTGTGAATTAGGCATCCAGGTTTCTCCTTGTCAAATATGCAGGCATTGTAAGCAAATTACTGCATGTTCACACGAAGATGTGTTTGAAATTGATGGGGCCTCACATACCGGCGTTGATAATATTAGAGAACTACGCGAATCTGCGAGATTTTATCCAGTTTCTGCGCGGTATAAAATTTTTATTATTGATGAAGTCCATATGTTGAGTACTGGCGCGTTTAATGCGCTTTTAAAAACTCTTGAAGAACCCCCTGAACAGGTTATTTTTATTCTTGCAACTACAGAATTACATAAAATTCCTGTCACAATTCGATCTCGTTGCTTAACACTTGTCTTTAAAAAAATTGTTACACAGGAAATTGCACTACATTTAAAGACGATTTTAATGGCTGAACAGGTTTCTTTTGCAGAAGATGCACTCACTCTTATTGCACGTGAAGGTCAAGGATCGTTACGTGATTCATTAAGTTTATTAGAACAAGTGTTAGCATTAAGAAAAGGTGAAACACTTACAGTTTCGCAGATTAAAGAAAGTTTAGGGCTTCATAATGATGATATCGCTCTGAAAATATTTCAGGCAATTTGCCAGCAAGATCAACCCGCTGCCCTAAATATATTAAAATCTTCTGATGATAATGGGTTAGATTTGTCTCTTGTTTTTGAAGCAACGGCCAATTATTTTCGGAGTGCATTGCTCCTAAAAGTGAGTAAAACGTCCATTGCTTCATTGCTTACTGAAGAAGTGGAAATGATACAAAAACTAACTTCTGCTTTTGATTCTGTAGGTTTAAGTGAAGTCTTTAAGTTATTATCTATTTCTGTGAAAGACATACAGCGCTCGATAAATCCATTAAGTTTAGCTGAAATTACAGTTATTGATGCGATTACAAGGATTGATTGGATTTCTGCCTCTGATATGCTTTTGAAAGTACAGGCAGTTGCTAAGCCTGTAATGACAGAGCCTTCGGTATTGCAATCAAAAGAAATTTTGTCCAAAAAAATTGTTTCTCAAGCAGTTTCTCAACTTGAGCCAGTGCAATCTGCTGCAGTAGGGGAAAAAAAAGTTGAAATTAACGAGAATCCTCAAGTAGATTTGGTCCTTTATAAAAAGTTTGTTGAGGCAGCAAAAAAAAGAAGTCCTACTTTAGGGGCAAGACTAAGTTTTGTAAAAATTGAAAAATTTTCTTTCAATGAGGTGAAATTTGCAGATACACCAGAAAATAAAACATACCTTTCATTTGATTTGAAAGATAAAGAGCTTTTTTGGAAAAGTTTAGACGATATTGGCATTAAGGCTGAAGTATTAAAGGGAAAAAACGTCAAAGAATCTGCGACTTCTCTGCATCAAGTTGAAGAGGTAGAAAAAAAGAACGCTTACTCTCTGAAAGAAAAAGAGATTATGTCTCGAGAGTCTGTCAAAAATTTGATGATTTTGTCCAAAGAAATTCGGTTGACACCAATTGAAAACTGACTACATCTAAGGTTGAATATTTGTAGAGGAGAAATAAAATCATGGTTTTTTATTACGATCGTAGTTTAGAAAAATTTGTGTCTCAAAAAAGTACAGGCCCAGTAGCTTATCTACAGCCAGCTGGCGATGAAGATGAAGAAGAGTTTGATGAAAACGAAGAGCCATATACTGAAGACGATGAAGACGACTTAGATGATGAAGATATGGATTTCTTTGAAGAAGAATTTGATGAAGACGACGAAGAATTTGATGACGAATACGGTGATGATGAAGACGACGACGAAGATGAAGACGATGATGAAGATGAAGACGAAGAGCTAGGCCAAAGAACTCACGATAGATATTTATAAATTTTATCTACAAGATCAGTAATTTCTGCAAAATCTTGAGGGTAGATTACGTAATCTACCCTTTCTTTTTTGTTCCATGTTTTTTGTCTTTTG
>CAYGQR010000021.1:0-26292 GCA_964352255.1 uncultured Oligoflexia bacterium | reverse complement strand
AAGCTGCCGTAAAACGGGCTTCTATTCCTTCTCCAGGTCTGTATATCACTCCATTTTTGGATGCAATGGTTGCAAAATTTCCAGAAGCAGTACCCGAAGTAACACTAAAATTGCCTGAAGTCGTTGCAGATGCAGTACCCGTACCGTTAGTATTAACCACTAAGTCATCGCGATTAGCCGGAACAATGCCATACTTACTATCAATTTGCACAATTGGTGTATTTTCAGCATTTAACACCTCTCCAAACACAGACCTATCTAAAGGTTCATCTGAAGTTGTGACTTGGGTAGTAAGTTCGGGAGTTTCTGGTTTTTGCGTTTTTTTCTCGCAAGCCAAAATTAAAAACAGAATTGATAATAGAAGAGATAAAAAAAATTTCACTGGTTAGCCAACTCCATGAAATATGTTTGTATTACAATTTAAAAACAGACGTTACATTTTACTCTTCTTTGCGTCAAATATTGCAACTATCAATTCGCCTCCCCTCAGCTTGAATTTTTTTAAAAGACAGATTAACGTTTCCCATAAATTCATGGAGGTATTATGAAAAATTACAAAATTTGGGCTATTATTTGCATTTCTTTTTTCTGTCAAAGCAAAATTTTTGCTTTGACTTTTGATGTTGTAAACTACGGATGGTCTGCAAGTACTGGAGGCTCTTTATATTTATTTGGACTTGCTTCATACCCTTCCGAAACTGGATGTGTCATGTATTTTCAAAACACAACAGATCCTTCAAAATATACGAACAAGCTTATATTTGGCGGCACTTTAGATGTGCAACCTGTTATAGGTAACTTCGAGGTAATGTGGCCAATTCCAATAAACTGCAGTGCAGATGCAGACACATACACTCTTCAAGTCCATTGCTTTTCGAGTTTTTATAACCAAATGGATCAATTGGGTTCCTCTGTTTTTAAAACAACCGGTGTGTGTACACCATAAATTCTTGATGTAGAGATAACGACATGAAAAAATATTTTTTTTACTTTGCGCTATTGTTACTTGTTTTAATGGGGTGTCGAAACACTCATGAACCTGCTAAAAAAATTGAAAATCAAGGTGTAACTGAAAATTCACGCATGTCTATGACAAGCCCAGATATGTTGTCTAACTGTCAAGGAGGTAACTATGGTGATGTCTGTTATATGGTTTATCAATTTGGATACGCTGAAAACATTACAAGAGGAAAAAATGGTTCATCTTCACCAACTCCCAGTATTTTATCAATTGGCAATATTTTTCAAATGCCTTCCACGCCTCAGGCACTTTTTGTAGAATCAGATTCAACCGACGATGCATTAAGCGGTGCGGGAGCACAAGAAATTACAATTATGGGTTTAGACAAAAACTGGAGACAGCTTGCCGCTACTGTAACATTAAATGGCACCTCTGCTGTTGCTGTAACTCCTAATTTTTTAAGAGTGAATAAAGCTTATGTCTCTAAATCTGGAACGTATCTGTCGGACACACCGTTGCCATCCGGTATTATCAATGGAAGTAATATAGGGACAGTTCGTATTTACTCAGCTTCTCAGGATTGGGCTTATATTATAGGCCCAGATTCTTCATCCTCACATCAGTCTGAGATATCTATAGGCGCCGGTGAAACGCAGATTGGCGCCTTTACTGTTCCAAAAGGTTATGCCGCCATTTTAGTCCAGGCAAACGTTACAGTTCCAAACAACAAATCCGCTAGTCTTTATTTGTATAGCCGTAATGCTTCAGACTCAATCAGTTCACCATATGATGGTAGCTTTCATTTATTGTATAAAGCAGAAAAGATTACAATATCAGGAAGCATTGGCTTAAACGGAATGTTTGGATGGTTTGAAGGGCCAACAGATATCCTAACATTAGGCAAACTTGAAAATAATGGTAGAGGTGAAATAGGTATAAATTTCCAGCTTTTACTTGTAAAAATTGGGAAATTAACGGACTAAGAATGTCTTAAATCAGGCAAAAAATATGGCGGACTCAGCAAGAATCGAACTTGCGCTTCAGGCTTCGGAGGCCGGCGTGATATCCACTTCACTATGAGTCCAAGTCACTATAGTACACAAGCCATAACAGTGAACTGAAGCCCTTTGTTGCCACATGTTTGCCATTTTTACAAGCATCGAACAACAGCTCACGTTGCGAATCGCTTGTTAAAGCTAAGTCGATTCCAAGTTCTTCACCCAACACATTCCATAAAATAAACATTTGCTCTTCTGTTAAGGTAATCACAAAATCACCTTTCACTTTTTTCTTAATCACTTTTCCAAATAGTGTAGAATCTAAAATCTTAATCAGTTCTTCCTGGAGAGATTCTGGACGCATAATGTATCTCCTCACTCTTTATTCAAGGGCTCTGAAAAAAAATTCTCGACTGATTGAACAAATCGTTCAAGCTTTAATCCACGGCTACCTTTCACCAGAATAATCGCACCTTTTAAAAATGGCCCAAGCTTTTCTAAAAAAACTGAGGGATCAACTGTATCGCTAGACCATTCTAATAACAGATCCTTTGCATCTGAAACAGGCACGATTTTGCGTGTCTCTTTTAAGCGGCCATAACAATTATACATTGCAGATCCAAAAAGACACAAGTCTGCATTTTGCAGATCTGCTAATTGAAAAGCTAAGTTTTCATGCCAAAATTTTGACTCATCTTCGAGTTCTAACATATCACCAAGAACAAGAATTTTTCGTTTTTCTCGCCAATCTGAATGCTTTAAAAAATTCAGTGCTGCATTCATACTCATAGGACTTGCGTTATAGGTGTCATCAAACAAAATTGTGTCAAAAGGGAGGTGTGAGATTTTTGACCGTTGCGGCGGAGGTGCATATTTTTCAAATCCCTTTGTAATATTTTCAACAGAAATATCCAGAACGAGTGCAGCTCCAAAGGCAAGCGCAAAATTTTGTATGTTGTGTTTGCCAGAAAGAGGAATCTTACTTTTAAAAGGAGAGCTGGCAAAAGTAGTAGAATCGCTACAATTGGTTATTGTTATATGGGCACTATCGTATGAAATTGTTTCTATTTGCCAATACACTGAATTTAAACTGTGTTCTTTGATTCGTTTTTGAATTTGAAGGTTTTCAGAATATTCAGTCGAAGTTTTCTCCTTAATCACTTCTAAAACAATCATGTCATTTTTAAGTGTTTTTATAAAAGATAAATTTTCTGAATGCATCAAAAAATGCTCTCGCAATTTCGGATCACAAAGCTGCCATACGCGTTTTACTTTGGGTGCAGAAAACAAAATCAGCTCTTCTGCTACCGCAGTTTCCCAGTTTTTAAGACCCGATAAGTGTTCTGGTCCTAATGCTGTCAAAAGGGCAACGTCTGGCCGAGCAATATCAATATGTTTTTGCATTGCACCAATTTCATCGATACCAATTTCCAGAACAAGAGCATCAGTTTGTGTGTTTTTATTGTGCGCATCTTGTAAAATCGTAAAGGCAACTCCTAAAAATCCATTTTCTGATTTTTGTGTTTTTGTAATTTTACGATTTTGAAAAGAAAGCATACTGTAGAGTACTTCTTTTGTTGTTGTTTTTCCGTTACTGCCTCCAATTGCAATCACTGGAAAGTTAAAACTTTTTCTAAAATTTGCGGCAAATGTACGTAATGCGGTTTGCACGCAATCGACTTGTATACAACAACTTAAATACTCTGCTGGAAGTGTGGAAACATGCTCAGATTTTTTATCAACAAGAGCTAAGGCAAGACCATTTTTAAACATATCTAATAAGTATTTATGCCCGTCAAATTTCTCGCCTTTAATAGCTACAAATAAAAGAGGAATATTGGAATTAGATGCAGTAAAAACTGCACGATAATTCTTCAGCTTTCTACTATCCGTACAAATTCCATGAATCATTTCTTCATTCACCCCCCCCAATATTCGATCGGGCTGTATAGTGAATGTAAGGTTTAAATGTTCTAAAATTTCTTTGTAACTTAATGGCCACATAAATTTGTTTTTCTCAAAAAATATATTATAAAAATCAATAATAAATTATTTTAATAAAATTATCCAAGAAAGTTCTTTAATGGTCCAAATGAATTTAGATAATAAATTGTATTTTAAAACAAATACTAAACTCGATAGATTTTCTTCGGTTCTTTTATTTGGATTTATTATACTATCATTTTTTTTATTCGCATACGCTCTGACAATACCTGTTACACAAAGAATAAGAGGCGATGCTTACCAATATTTTTCAATTGCCTATAAATTTCATTCTATAAAAGATGCTGTTTCCTATATTGGAGATCGCACATACGGTTATCCTCTATTTTTGTATCTGGTTAAGACAATACTCTCTCCTAAAAGCGTGCCTCAGTGGTCGATTTATGTAGCTTATGTTCAATTTATTATTCATATTTTATCCGTACTTGGATTCTATAAGTTTTTTTTACAACCGCTTTTCCAAAAAGAAAAAATTTCAAAAATATTTTGTGCATTAACAGCCGGGCTCATAATTTCATACCCAACCCTAGTCACCAATACATCGATTGCTTTAACAGATACATTTGCTATCGATCTTTTACTATGCTTAGCAATTTTATTAAATTTCACATACACAAGTAAAAAATCAACTTTAAAACTAATCTTTACTTTTATTTCTGGCCTTTTAATTGGCTACTTAATTTTAGTACGGCCTTCATACTGGCCACCGTTTTGTATCTTCTACGTTGCATTGTTTGTGAATCTTCTATTCTCGTCACAAAATAAATTTTATGCAACAAAGCAAATCGCCCTCTATTTAATAGGGACTGCTTTATTAATTCTGCCGGTGCTATCTGGTGTATGGAAAAAGTACCATGTTATCAATTTACAAAATTCTGAATATGCAAATTATTACATTGAAAACGGATTCCAAAATGGGCTGGGTTCTGTTCGTATATTTTGGTCTGCAAAAAATGCAACGTCTACAAGTGTGCATCCTGGCATTTACGATCCCTACCTTATGAAAACATATTATAATCGATGTGCAGTTAAATCTGTGATCGAAGTAGGAGAATGCCTCGTCTCTAAACCCTTTTCGGTTCCCATTTATTTTCTCAAAAAAACAATAGGCTTATTTGATATCCCCTACTTACAATCTTACACAGTAGATATAACACCAAAATGGTTTGTTGTTTGGGAACGAATTTATGGCACTATTGCATTTTGTGGTTTTATTTCTCTCGCCTTAATTTTATTATTAAAATGTTTTACAGCCATTTCACTCACATGGATTGGAGTCGAATGGACACTTTTTGTTGGATCTTTAATTGGAATGCACACACTTGGAGGTATTGAAGGGCGCCTTGGACTTCCTGCAGTCCCCTTTGCAATTGCATCGCTATTTTTGGGATACACGAATGCAAAAAAACTGGGTTCTAAATACCTCATTGGATGGATTTGTCTTTCCTTAATCTTTGGGTGTATTTTTATTTTTCAAATTCATTTTTGGGATGGAGTCAAACCTCGTTAAGAATATGAAAAAAATTGCTATTCTTCAATCTAACTATATCCCTTGGAAAGGCTATTTTGATTTAATTGCCGCAGTAGACGAATTTATTATTTATGATGATGTGCAATATACTAAACGGGACTGGCGTAACCGTAATAAAATCAAAACACCCAATAGTTTAGAGTGGCTCACCATTCCTGTAAAAAGCAAAGGTCATTTTAAAAATACGATTCGTTCAATCGAAATTAATGATCAAAACTGGAAGCAACTTCATTGGAAAACTATTTATCAAAATTATGTAAAAAGCATACATTTTAAAGAAATATCAACTTGGTTAGAACCATTATATTTAGACAATAAAAGTACTTATTTATCAGAAATAAATACACAATTTATTTTGCAAATTTGTAAATATTTAAAGATTGAAACTAAAATTTCTCAATCCAAGGATTATCAATTAATAGACGGGCAAACTGAGCGATTGGTTTCTTTATGTTTAGCTGCAAAAGGAAACGAGTATATTTCAGGACCAAGTGCGAAAACCTACATTAATACAGAATTGTTTTCTCAGAAAAACATACAATTAACGTGGTTTGATTATGAGAATTATCCATCTTACCCTCAACTTTGGGGGGATTTTCAGCATCAGGTTTCTATTTTAGATTTACTGTTTCATTGTGGTAAAAAATCTCATCTCTATATGAAATATATTAAACAATGAAATTATCTGTGATCACAACATTATATCAATCGCAAGAATATATTAAAGATTTTTATAATAAAATTTGTACTATTGGAACAAAATTTGCAAATTCAGATTTTGAAATCATATTTGTGAATGATGGCTCTCCTGATAATAGCCTTGATATCATCGCGAAACTAGCAAACAACGATTCACGAATCGTTATCATTGATCTTTCAAGGAATTTTGGTCATCACAAAGCTATTATGACTGGTTTACAATACGCAAATGGAGAATATGTTTTTCTTATAGATAGCGATTTAGAAGAAAATCCAGATTGGTTTTTTAAGCTGTATAACCTCATGCAAGAAACAAAAAGCGATGTAACTTATGGTGTACAAACGTCTCGAAAAGGTAATTTTTTTGAAAAATTAACCGGATATATATATTTTAAACTTTTTTCTCTATTATCTAATGTAAATCAACCACATAATATTCTTACTATAAGATTAATGACAAAACGCTACGTAACGGCCTTATTAACTTATAAAGAACAAGTCGTTAATATAGGTTATATTTGGAGTATAAATGGATTTAAACAAACCCCATTAAAAGTTAATAAACTTTCCACTAGTCCTACCAGCTATTCAATTAGAAAAAAAATTTCACACTTTGTAAATGGCATTACATCAGCAAGCTCATTTCCATTAGTTTTTACATTTTATTCAGGGATTATTCTTTCAATTTTTTCTATTTTTTTCATCATATATCTTATTTGTAGATATTTCTTTTTTTCATCACCTCCAAGTGGATACACATCAATCATCGCGTCTATTTGTTTTTTTTCAGGATTAATTATATTTTTTATGGGACTTCAATCGATTTATCTCTCAATAATTTTCACTGAAGTTAAAAAAAGACCATACACAACGATTCGAAAAATTATTCGTACAAATGCAAAAAGGAGAGAATAATGAATCACACTGATGAACATACAATTTTGCAAAATGTATCCAATTATTATTCTCAAAAAATTGATCAATACGGTTGCACCCCTAATGGAGTAGATTGGAAAAACTTAGAAGGTCAAGAAGCTCGTTTTGAACAACTTACTAAAGTGATTACTCAAAAAAACAGCTTTTCTCTTCATGATTTGGGTTGTGGGTATGGAGCTTTATTTCAGTATTTAAACAAATATTACAAAAATTTCAGATACACAGGAATAGATATTTCATTACCAATGATTGATGCTGCTCAAAAAATTCATAACAACACAGAAAACACACTTTTTCTCAATACGAATACACCAAGCCAAAGTGCTGATTATTGTATTGCTTCAGGAATTTTTAACGTTTGCATGACTCAAACGCACGAAGAGTGGGAGAACTATATTTTTAAAACTTTAGAGACATTAAATCAGTTTAGCCTATCAGGCTTCGCCTTCAATTTTCTTACTTCGTATGCAGATAAAGAAAAAATGAAAAAAAATTTATATTATGCTGACCCTTGTAAAATGCTTTCCTATTGTTTAAATAAATATTCAAAACACGTCACACTATTACATCATTATAATTTATACGAATTCACAGTTTTGGTTTATAAAGAATAGACACAAATTTTATGATTAATCTGCAACACACACCAGATACTTCATACGGAATTTTAAGACAAAATCACAATTCTAATGAAATAGAGAGCATTGCTGAACAAGTGCGTATACTGGGTTTTTCAACTTTGCCAAGTGGCCTTTCTTCTGCACAAATAAAACTTCTTTCTGAAAAATTTGATTCTGTACATACAGATTATCAAGAAAAACATGGCAAGAATTTCTTAATCAAAATTGATGAAGAAAACTCGATTCGTTGCCCTTTTTTATATGATTTCAGTACGTTTTTACGCATAGCATTGAACAAAAAATTATTGTCTTTAGTAGGTGAGTTAATTCAGGGAAAATTTATTTTAAATCAACAAAATGGTGTTATTAATCCACCATTAAAAAAATACAATCAAGGCGCGTGGCACCGCGATTTACCGTACCAACACTTTGTCTCTTCGCAGCCAATTGCAATAAATGCTTTGTATTGTATCGATGATTTTACTGAACATAATGGCGCAACATTTGTGCTTCCTGCATCACATAAATGCGAAGAATTGCCTTCGAATGAGTTCATTCAAAAAAATGCAATGCAGATTGCAGCAAAAGCAGGAACCTTCATTATTTTAGATTGTATGACATTTCATTCAGGTGGTCTCAATACAACAAACACTTCTCGTAAAGCCATAAACCATGTCTTTACAATTCCTTATTTAAAACAACAAATACAAATTCCAACTAATCTTAAATCTTATAAATTGTCTTCTAAAGAAAAGGATATTTTGGGCTTTCATAATAAAGAACCGCAGTCTGTAGAAAAATACTTATTCGAACGGCAGCAAAAATATGCCGCTCAAAAAAGAAGGAAATAAATGAAAAAGCAGTTGATTATATTTGGATTAGGCGAAATTGCTCAATTAGCTCACTATTATTTTACTCATGATTCAGAATATGAAATTGTAGCATTCACTGTTGACTCTTTTTATATAAACACAAAAATGTTTTGTGGTTTACCCGTTGTTGCGTTCGAAAAAGTTCATGAATTATATAATCCAAATGATTATTCTTTTTTTATTGCCTTAAGTTATTCTAAATTAAATGAAATTCGTAAAAGCAAATATCTTCAAGTAAAATCCTTAGGATACAAACTCGCTAGTTATATTAGTTCAAAAGCATCCATCTATAATGATGGTCTTATAGGAGAAAATTGTTTCATATTTGAAGACAATACAATTCAACCATTTGTTAAAATAGGCAACAATATAACTTTATGGAGTGGTAATCATATTGGTCATCACTCAATCATCAAAGATCATTGTTTTATTGCTTCTCATGTTGTGATTTCAGGTGGTGTAGAAATTCAAGAACAATGTTTTATTGGCGTAAATGCAACACTACGTGATCATATTATTATTGGAAAAAAATGCATAATCGGTGCGGGTACGCTTATTCTATCGAATACTGATCCTGAAGGACTTTATATTGGATCAGCCACAAAGCGCTCTGAACTCAAAAGTACAAACTTAAAAAAAATATGAAGTATACTTGGCAAAAACTAGGATTACTTTACAACCCTTTGAAGTATTGTTTACATCCCAAACTATTATCACATGCTTCTAATCCGGTTCCTGTATTTTTAAAAAACGATACTTATCGCATTTTTTTTAATGGTCGAAATAAAAAAAACAAATCTTCAATTGGCGCTGTTGATATAGACATTATTTCAAAAAAAATTGTCGCATTACATGATACTCCATTCTTTACATATGGAGACCACAGTAGTTTTTATCCAAATGGTGTAAGCTTAGGCAATTATTATACAATCAATAACGTCAAATATCTTTCATTTATGGGATGGACATATCCTCAAGATAAGCATTGGTACGGACAAATTGGTAGCTTGCGTATTACAAAAAATATCAACCTTACGATAGATTCAAATAAACCATTATTAACTTTAGATCCTCAAATTGATTCTCTCAGTTTATCGTATCCATGGATCATGGCGCATAATACTAATCAATATTTTATGTGGTATGGTTCTACTCATACTTGGCAAACTGATAATGGAGAAATGATTCATCCCATTCACTGTGCAACATCGATTAATGGGGTACATTGGCTAAAAAAAGGATTGGCTGTTCCTTATGAAAAAAATAAGGCTCAAGCATTTTCTAGGCCGTCAGTAATTTACCTAAACAACTGTTTTCATATGTGGTTTTCGTACAGATTTCCTAATCAAAAATACAAAATAGGATATGCAACAAGTTCTAATGGACTCACTTGGACACCTCTACTGGATGCTGCAGGCATTACGCCTTCAAAAACAGGATGGGATTCTGAAATGATTTCTTATCCATATGTATTTTCACACAAAAACAAAATTTATATGCTGTACAATGGCAATGATTTTGGAAAATCAGGATTTGGAATATCAATATTAAATACGTTCTAAAGTTTATCGGTAATTGTTATCCCGCGGCTTAACCGCAGGATTTGGTTAATTTTTAAAAATGGATTTTTCATTTATGACTACTCATATCCCTTTTAATGTGCCCTACATGACAGATAAAGAGCTTTCATACATTGCGAAAGCTCATTTAAACAAACATCTTTCAGGAGACGGATCATTTACAAGAGCATGTCATGCATTGATCGAACAGTATTCTTCTTCTCCAAAAGCTTTACTCACGCACTCTTGCACTGCAGCACTTGAAATGAGTGCATTATTATTAGATATAAAACCTGGGGATGAAATCATTATGCCCTCGTACACATTTGTTTCTACTGCAAATGCATTTGTCCTTCGAGGTGGCGTTCCTGTTTTTATCGACATTCGAGCAGACACGTTAAATATTGATGAATCCTTAATTGAATCTGCGATTACTTCTAAAACTAAGGCAATTGTACCTGTTCATTATGCTGGTGTTTCTTGCGAGATGGATACGATTCTTAATATTGCACATAAACACAACCTTTTTGTAATTGAAGATGCTGCACAAGGCGTTATGTCTTATTATAAAAAAAGAGCGTTAGGCAGTATGGGTGATTTTGGCACATACAGTTTTCACGAAACAAAAAACATTATCTCTGGAGAAGGGGGATGTTTATTAGTTAATAATAAACATTACATCAAACATGCAGAAATAATTCGTGAAAAAGGAACAAATCGTACAGAATTTTTGAAAGGTAAAGTCGATAAGTACACGTGGCAAAATATTGGCTCTTCATTTTTGCCAGGGGAAATTACCGCGGCATTCTTATTTGCACAGTTAGAACAAGCAAAAACACTCACACATAAAAGAATGTCTGTTTGGAATTATTACAATACGTTACTCAAACCATTTCTCTTCTCTCACAACATTCTGCTCCCTAATATTCCATTAGACTGTACACATGGTGGACATATTTATTATGTCATTTTACCGAATCAAATAAGCCGTGAGCGCATCCTGAATAGTCTTCACAAAAAGGGCATTTCTGCTCTTTCACATTATGTTCCCTTACACTCATCTCCAGCGGGGCAAAAATACTGCAAAATTCATGGAGATCTAAAAATCACAGATTCAATTTCTCAAAATATTATTCGATTACCTTTGTGGATTGGCTTAACGAAGCATCAAATTGAATATATTGTAAAAAACTTGATACATTTTATATCATTACAAAGCTCCTTACCCATACCCCCACTCAAAGCTAGCAAAAGAGCACTATCGTCAATTTCTAGTGAAAGTTTAAGCACATAACCGTTTACACGGACTTCTAGTTGCAAAAAAACCACTTAACAAGATATAAACCGCACTAAGTGGCATTAAAATCATTAGAAAATATTTTACATAATAGGTTCATTCAATGAAGCATTCTACCCCTTATAAACTTAATCATAAAATTCGTTTTATTACGGCAACCTCATTATTTGATGGTCATGACGCCAGTATTAACATTTTTCGACGATTGTTACAGTCTTATGGGGTTGAGGTTGTGCATCTCGGACACAATAGAAGTGTAGAAGAAGTTGTGCATGCTGTTTTACAAGAAGATGCTCAGGGCGTGTGCGTAAGTTCGTACCAAGGTGGGCATATCGAATTCTTTAAATACATGCGCGATCGTCTTAATGAACTTGGCCGACCAGATGCAAAAATTTTTGGTGGTGGTGGAGGAGTTATTATTCCTTCTGAAATCGCAGATTTACAAACATACGGAATTGCACGTATTTATTCTCCAGATGATGGCTTAAAAATGGGGCTTGAAGGCATTATTTTAGATATGCTTAAAACAAGTGATTTTCCTGTATGGAAATGGACACCCAATCTCCCAAAAGATAAAATTGTTTTAAATGCTGAAGTATCAAAAAGTTTAGCTTTCTCAAGAGCCTTATCTGTCATTGAAAACGATCCTCAAAACACACCTGAATTTATTCAAAGTCAAATATCGGATGCTGGCAAATCATTAAAAAATCCACCATTGGTATTAGGCATGACAGGTACTGGTGGTTCAGGAAAAAGTAGCCTTTCTGATGAACTCATTTTACGGTTTGCACTTGAATTTCCAAATCGCAAAATTTGTATGTTTAGTATCGATCCTTCTAAAAAGAAAACAGGGGGGGCATTGCTTGGCGATCGTATTCGCATGAATGCAATCAATGAAAATAATGTCTTTATGCGAAGTTTTGCTACGCGTGATAGTCATACAGAGCTTTCAAAAGCAATTCATAATTCTATTGCACTTGCAAAATCGATTGGATTCGACCTTATTATTGTAGAAACAAGTGGTATAGGCCAAGGTGATACAGGAATTTTAGATGTTTCAGATTTATCTCTTTATGTCATGACAAGTGAATTTGGTGCACAAACGCAGCTTGAAAAAATTGACATGCTCGATTTTGCAGATTTTGTAGCGATTAATAAATTTGATAGACGTGGTTCACTTGATGCGTATCGTGACGTAAAAACAGTTATTCGTCGTAACAGGCTTGCAGGAAATCGCAGCTTAGATGAAAACAATTATCCTGTTTATGGCACAATTGCTTCAAAATTTAATGATGATGGCGTGAATGCTTTATACAAAGCAATATTAAATGCTGTGCAAGAAAAAATGGGTATTAGTTGGTATAATGCTCAAGAAAAAAATGAAATAAATTTAGAAGAATTAAAGTTAAAATGTTCTAAACAATCTACTTTTGCCTCTCCAATTATACATCAAACTCGTTCTAATTATCTGAGCGAAATTTCAGCTACAGTTCGTGATTATCATAAAAAAACAAAAGACTACTCGGAAACAGCGGGCAATGTTTTTGCCCTTGAAAAATCGAAAACGCTTTTACAAAAACATTTAAGTGCCGAAAATTTAGAAAAACTTGATTCTGAAATTGAATCTGAACTTCAGAAACTACCTAATGAACTTAAAACATTGCTTGATAATTGGCCAAAAGTAAAAGAACAATACGAATCAGATACCTTTAAATACACTGTTCGTAATAAAGAGTTTTCTGTTAATCTAAACAATATTTCACTTTCTGGTTCAAAAATTAAAAAAGTGTATTGTCCACAATTTAAAGATTATGGCGAAATCACAAAATTCTTACGATACGAAAATTTACCTGGCGAATTTCCTTATACCGCTGGTGTGTTTCCCTTCAAACGAGTGGATGAAGATCCCAAAAGACAATTTGCAGGCGAAGGTGGCCCAGGGCGAACAAATGCAAGATTCCATTATCTCACTAAAAATGATTCTGCAAAAAGACTTTCCACTGCATTTGATAGCGTTACTCTTTACGGCGAAGATTCAGAAAAACGCCCTGATATCTACGGAAAAGTAGGTGAAAGTGGCGTGAGTATCGATACTCTTGATGATATGAAACTGTTATACAGTGGATTCGATTTATGCGACCCAAACACAAGTGTGAGCATGACAATTAATGGTCCTGCACCAATGATTTTAGCATTCTTCTTTAATACAGCAATTGATGGTGCAATTGAAAAAGCGAGTAAAGAAAAAAACACTGAATTAACTGAGCAAGAAAAAGCAGATATTGCACAAAAGACAATTCAAACTGTTCGAGGCACTGTTCAGGCCGATATTTTAAAAGAAGATCAAGCACAAAACACATGCATATTTTCAATTGATTTTGCTCTTAAAATGATGGGTGATATTCAAGAGTTTTTCATTAAAAAAAGTGTTCGTAATTATTATTCGGTCAGTATTTCTGGATATCATATTGCAGAAGCTGGGGCGAATCCAATTTCACAACTGGCCTTTACACTCGCAAACGGATTCACATACGTTGAGTATTATTTAAGTCGTGGAATGAACATCGATGACTTTGCACCAAATCTTGCTTATTTCTTTAGCAATGGAATGGATCCAGAATATTCTGTCATAGGTCGAGTAGCACGAAGAATTTGGGCAATTACGTTAAAAGAAAAATATGGTGCAAATTCGCGTTCACAAAAATTAAAATACCACATTCAAACAAGTGGACGTTCCTTACACGCTCAAGAAATCGACTTTAATGATATTCGCACTACTCTTCAAGCTCTGCTTGCTATGGCAGATAACTGTAATTCGCTTCATACCAATGCATACGACGAAGCCATCACAACTCCTACAGAAGAAAGTGTACGGCGCAGCATGGCCATTCAACTTATTTTAGCGCGTGAATTTGGTGTTTTAAAAAACGAAAATCCAAATCAAGGTAGTTATTTTATTGAAGCACTAACCGATTTAGTCGAAGAAGCTGTTTTACAAGAGTTTGATAGAATTTCTACACGTGGCGGTGTTTTAGGCGCAATGGAAACTCAGTATCAACGCGGTAAAATTCAAGAAGAAAGTTTATATTACGAAACTCTTAAGCACACTGGTGAATTACCTTTAATAGGTGTAAATACATTTTTAAATCCAGATAATGCAGATAAAAATGCAACTCCAACAGTAGAACTGTCACGTGCAAGTTATGAAGAAAAAGATCATCAATTAAAAAGACTCCATAATTTTCATGATCAAAATACGGTAACAGTAACTGCAGCATTAGAACGTTTAAAAGTAGTTGTTTTAAACAATGAAAATATTTTTGAAGAATTATTATACACAACTCGTTACGCAAGTTTAGGACAAATTACACAAGCATTGTATCAGGTTGGTGGTAAATATAGACGCGCTATGTAAGTCGCATGAGCAAAATGCCATATACAAAAAATGAGGTATTAAGTTTCTTATATTTACCCTTTAAATATATAGCTCACTCACTTTACGTTTCTCTCAAAATATGCAATTCTGCGGCGAATAAGATTTACGGCATTTTATAAGAAGGACTTTCATTATGTTGTTTTGGATTAGTCTTGTAATTGTATTGGTTATACTAACCTGTTTATTTACCATTGTTCCGCTTCGCAAAAAACTTCTCACTCCATTTTTTCTTGCTTTTTTTAAAAAAGTAGCACCCCAAATGTCCACAACTGAACAAGAAGCTCTTACAGCTGGCGGTGTTGCATGGGAAGGCGAACTTTTTACTGGAAAACCAGATTTTAATAAATTGACTGAGCTCGAAGAACATTTTCTAACTGAAGAAGAACAAGCCTTTATGAATGGGCCTGTTGAAGAATTGTGCGCAATGATTAACGATTGGGAAATTAATCAAGTGCATTTTCAAATTCCAGAAAAAATTTGGAATCACCTAAAAGTTCAAGGTTTTTTTGGATTAATCATTCCTAAAAAATACGGTGGAAAAGAGTTTTCAGCACTTGCACATTCACAAATAATTGCAAAAGTAGGTAGTGCAAGTACAGCAGTTTCAGTTGCTGTTGGCGTTCCAAATTCACTTGGGCCTGCTGAACTTTTACTTCATTATGGCACAGACGAACAAAAAAATTATTATCTTCCTCGTCTTGCAAAAGGTGAAGAAATTCCTTGTTTCGCGCTAACAAGTCATGTTGCTGGTTCAGATGCCGGTTCCATCGAAGATTCAGGAGTTGTTTGTAAACATACTTTTGATGGAGAAGAAAAACTTGCCATACGTTTAAACTGGAACAAGCGATATATTACACTTGCACCAGTTGCTACAGTATTAGGGCTTGCCTTTAAATTATACGATCCCGATCATCTTCTTGGTGAAAAAGAAAATTTAGGCATCACCTGTGCTCTTGTAAATACAAAACTACCAGGTGTTACTGTTGGTAATTATCACTTCCCACTTGGTTGCGCATTTCCAAATGGCCCAACCACCGGCACAGATGTGATCATTCCAGTTGATGATATTATTGGCGGACACAAACGTTCTGGGCAAGGATGGCGCATGCTCATGGAATGCTTATCTGTTGGGCGAAGCATTACCCTTCCTTCACTCACAACAGGTGTTGCAAAATCTGCTTTATATGCTGTTGGACCATATGTACGCATTCGTGAACAGTTTAATACACCAATTGGCCATTTTGGTGGCATACAAGAAGCAATGGCAAAATCAATTAGCTCTGTTTATTTAATGGAAGCAACAAGATTATTTACAATTAATGCTGTTGATAGAGGCATTAAGCCTTCAGTTGCATCTGCAATTAGTAAATACCATGTTACAGAAAATGCGCGGCGTGCTTTAAATCATGTCATGGATATTCTTGGTGGTAAGGCAATTTCAATGGGGCCTAAAAACTTCATTGCTCAAGATTACATTGAAGCACCTATTGCCATTACAGTTGAAGGTGCAAATATTTTAACCCGCTCAATGATTATCTTTGGTCAAGGCGCAATTCGTTGTCATCCTTATGTTTTAAAGGAAATAGCGGCTGCAAATAATCCAAATAAAAAAGAAGCACTCAATGAATTTGATGCGGCCTTTTTTGGACACATTGGTCATTATTTTAAAAATGCATTTCGTTCAGCATTTTATGGCATTACAAATGGCCATTTAATCTCAGCACCTTCAAATGACTTAAAACGTTATTACCAAAAGCTATCCCGTTTTTCTGCTGCACTTGCTTTTGTTTCCGATACAACAATGTTTGTTTTAGGTGGAAAATTAAAATTTGAAGAACGGTTATCTGCACGTTTAAGTGATTTATTAAGTATGCTTTATATGACGTCTGCAGCACTTAAATTTTACGAATGGAAAAAAGAACCTGAACTGCTTCCAATTGTCAAACATGCTTGTGATGATTTGTTCTATAAAATGCAAGAAGCACTACACGAATTTTTCTTAAATTTTCCTAATAAATTTGTCGCATTTTTTATGCGTGCAAAAGTATTTCCAGTAGGTCGTTGCCAAAAACCTGCAAGCGATAAATTAGGAATTGAAACTGTGAAACTTATGATGCGTCATAGCAAAGCACGCGAAATTTTATCGTCAGATGTATACAAAACAAATACTGAACATAATCCAATTGGGTTTATTGAAGAGCTTTGGCAAAAAGTAATGGATGCCGAGCCTTTAGAACATAAACTACATAAAGCAGGCAAACAACTACGCGGCAAAGGCAAAAACTACGCTGAAAAAATACAAGCAGCAGTTTCAATGAATATTTTAACAGAAGAAGAAGGCAAACAGCTTATTCATGTTCATGAAGAAAAATTCAAGTTAATTGATGTAGATGATTTTACATTAGATGATCTTGGGCAATTTCGTAAGCCGCAAATTTAGAACCAGCCTTCACACTTGATGCATATTCAACTTTATTTTTTTGCACAGTATTTAATACAAACTGTGCAAATTTTTCTGCAGTAAATCCAAAATGCTCTGCAAGATCTGCATAAGGCGCAGACAATCCAAATGTATTAATTCCAAACACTGCACCATCACGTCCAATAATGCTTGCAAAATTTTCTGCAGTTCCAGCTTCCAAGCCAATTAAATGCGCATTTCGCGGACAAGAAGCTTCTAATACCGAAGAATTTTTTAATAGTGCATTAAGATTTGGCACACTCACAACACGTGCAAAAATGTTATTTTTTTGCAGAATTTGTCTCGCCTTTAAAGCTAAGTTTACTTCGCTTCCTGAGGCAAATAAAATTACTTTTTTAGAATTTTTTTCTGAAGAACTATGCTCACTGCCTTCTTTTTGAATAACATAAGCGCCATATTCTATACCACCACGCACATCATCAAAATTCATCATACCTAGGTCATCGATATTCTGACGCGTAAGAAGTAAAATAGATGGTTGAAGCTTATGATTCAACGCATTTTCCCAACTTAAAAACGTTTCAAGAGCATCTGCTGGACGATACACATTTACATTTGGAATACACCTAAGTGCAAGATGTTGTTCAATGGGCTGATGCGTAGGCCCATCTTCTCCTACTGCAAAACTGTCATGAGTAAAAATAAATATTGTGGGTAAATTCATAATAGCAGCCATACGAATTGCAGGACGCATATAATCCGAAAATACAGCAAATGTTGCACAATAAGCACGTAAGCCACCATGAATGGTTAAACCATTACAAATCGCGCCCATTGCATGTTCACGCACCCCAAAATGAATATTTTGCCCACTAAAATCTGTTGCCGTCACAAACGAAGAATTCGATAATGTTGTATTATTACTTCCTGCTAAATCTGCAGATCCACCAACAATATAGGGAGATTTTTTTGCAATTAAGGCAAGAGCTTTTCCACTTGCCACACGTGTAGCCATTGTACCTTTTGCAGCTTTCAATTCTTCATCTGAAAATTTAAAAACAGCTTTTCCACTCTCAATAAAATGATTCCAAATTTTATGATCCGATTTTAAAGATTTTTCAGTACGAAACTGTAAAAGCATTTTTGCTGCAGAATAACAATCTTCAGGCACTGAAAACAAAGACACATCTTCAACTCCCAAATATTTTTTAGAAGTTTCTACATCTTCAAAAGACATTGGATTGCCATGAGCTTTTGATGTGCCTTCCCACTTAGGAGATCCTTTTCCAATGATTGTTTTGCAAATAATAATTGTTGGACCACTTTGTCCATTTGGCAATGCAGAAAATTCATGAGCTTTATCCATTGCAATTGCCAAAGACATAAAGTCATTTCCATCTGCTTCTAAAACATTCCAACCATAAGCTTCATAACGCTTCCCAACATTTTCAGAAAACGTAATATCTGTTTCGCCATCAATTGTAATATTATTTGAATCATATAAAACAATTAGCTTAGAAAGAGCTAAATGCCCTGCAAAACTACTTGCTTCACTTGTAACACCTTCCATCATACAACCATCGCCAGCAATGACATATGTATAATGATTAATAGGTTCATTTTGCTTTTGATTTAATCGTGCTGCCAACATTCTTTCAGCAAGAGCAATCCCAACTCCGCTTGCCAACCCTTGTCCAAGAGGGCCTGTTGTTAATTCTACACCTTTTGTGTGACCATATTCAGGGTGTCCTGGTGTCACACTATTTAATTGTCGAAAATTTTTAAGATCATCTAAAGATAAACCAAAATCTGCAAAATGCATTAGTGAATATTGAAGCGCACTCCCATGACCTGCTGATAACACAAATCGATCTCGGTCAAACCAATTTAAATCCTTGTGATTAAAATTCATACAAGCAAAGTACAGAAATGTACCCATCTCTGCAGCACCAAGTGGCAAACCTGCATGACCAGATTTTGCCTTTAAAACCATATCTTGGCTTAACACTCTAACTCCAAGTGCAATTTTTTTTAACTCATCATAATATTTTTCGACAAAGTGAGTAAACATTAATCAGCCCTCATTCACTTAGAAAATTGCGCATAAATTTGATTTTGAACATCTTGAGCAATACGATCAGACAAAATCGTAACAGAAACATCTATTGCTTCACGATAACGTAAGGCGTGTAAATTTGGTTTATCACTCATATTTGTAATTGTACGTCCATCACCTGGATCGCCAATTTCATTAAAAATTTGTTTGGTTAAATTTGTATCATCATAATTTTTTGCCCAAATCATCTTGCCAGTTTCTAAATCGATTGCTTTAACATGCACATATAAAGATGTGCTTTCCATATTTGGAGACACATAAGGTTGATTGAAAGAAGTAGGGCGTTCAGTATCAGGATTTCCAGTTGTTAATTCAGGATGAATAATACTACAGAAATAAGCACCACTCGCTACAATTGGATTACCTGGATTATTACAAGTATCAACAACTTCAATTCTTTGCTTTTTATCGAGAATTTTTACATCTAATGCCCAACGCGCCTTTTTTAAACTTGTAAATTGCAAATCTGTTGTATGCGATAAACGATCTCTTAAAGCAAAAGTTAACCTTGATGATTGCCCACCATAAATAGAACCATCCTGAGCTGCTGGCAAATAAAGTTTTATATAAGAGTCAGGGATATGAATGCGAGCATTACTAAAGCCAAAAGTACACGAGCTTAACGTTAATGCTACAAACAACATATGAATGAGAGATAAAATGTATTTTTTCATAACTCAATTCTTATCATATAGACGTTAAGCCAACCAGCAGTTTTTAGGTTCCACACCAGTTACTGAATGGCCTTCATTTTGCTAAGATAGAAGTTCAGTCAATTATTTTTTCATAGGAGAAACATATGAAAAGTTCTATTCTATTATCAGCTTTAGGTCTTGGCCTTGGTCTTTCTGGTGTTGCAAATGCAAAAATTGTTAAAGGCACTAGCGAAGGTTACTTATCAAAAGTGTATGCCACTGATATGACAGGCGCACGCATGGCAGAATATGATAGAGCATGCGAAACAAAACATTGGGCTATGCTTGATACTCATTTCTATGCTGACTTTAGAGTCAATACTGAATCTAAAAGCAATGTTGCATTTATGAGATATGCAGGCGTTGAAACTCAAATGATGAATTCTGGTTTTGACTATGAAAAAAATAAATATGTTTTTTCTGCATCTGAATTATCTGCAGCATTAACAGACATGAACGTAGAATCAATGGAATTCACACTTGATTACGACATGTGGCATGCAACATCAAAACTTGTCTTTAGCCCTGTCACAACAAAAACTGCAGCAGCAACTGCTGATTGTAGTTGTGACTGTCATCACGATGATCATCATGGCGATCATCATGGTGATCATCACCATGGCGGTGATGAAACAGATAAATCTGTTACATACCAATGTGTTTTATCAACATACTAATCGTATCTTTATAGCAACTTGAATAAGCTTATGATAAAACATCATAGGCTTATTTTTTTTGTATATTCAACGATTAAGGAATTTTAGACAATGCGTAAAATTGGCATCATTGGAGGCGGCGCAAGTGGAGTTTTAGCTGCTTTACATTGTTGGAAAAAATTCCAAAAAAACTGTCATATTGTTGTTTTTGATCCCACATCTCAATTAGGTCTCGGTAAAGCTTACTCAACAGAACAATCTCAACATCTTTTAAATATTCCCGCAAACGAAATGCATATATATGCTAACCATTCAGACGATTTCGAAACATGGGTTCTAAAAAAGAATAGTTCATTAAAACACTCAGCTCATTGGCCTTTTGTACCTAGATTGTACTTTGGGCAATATTTACAGCATCATTTATCAAAAATTCCCAATACTCACTTTAAGCATATTCAACAAAAAGTCATTCATACCAAAACGATTAAATCTTCCTATTCTGTCACAACCAAAGAAAACCAAGAATATGACTTTGACTATTTGATTATTGCTACAGGTTACGAAAAAAATTGCAGTACTTTGCCTGTGCAATCTAAGAATATCAGCACATCAAAAGTGCATTTATCTTCTGATTTTCAATCGGAAAATTCACCTAAACTTTCTGGTCATGTTTTAATTATTGGATCTGGATTAACAGGTATCGATATTTGGCGCGATCATCAAAAAACAGAAGATTTAAATTTTACCTTTCTTTCAAGACACGGATTTTTGCCCTTACGGCGAAAGGCTTCTTCACAAAATATTAAATTGCCAAATTTTGCAGGAATGTCTCCAATACAAATTTTCCAAGTTTTAAAAATGTTAAAACGTTCTACAACAATTGAATGGGCGCAAATAGCAGATAATTTACAGACACAAGTTCAAAATATTTGGACCTGCTGGACAAGCAAAGAAAAAGAAATTTTTCTGAAGTATTTAAAACCATACTGGGAAGTTTCTCGACATCAAATGCCAAATTCTGTTGCAAACGAAATTCAAAAAGACTTAGATTGTTCTCGCACAAACCTTGTTGCTGGAAGAATTCAATCAATTGTTGAAACTGAAAAAAATATTCAAGTCAGTTATAAAAACAGACGCACAAAGCAAATTACCACTTTAATATGCAATCATATTATTTTTGCAATTGGCCCAAAAATTGAAAATTCACTTATTCCCAAAAGCGCAATTGCCAATATTCATCAATGCTCATATGGATTTGGATATTTGAATGAAAACGCACCAAGAGTTTGGTGTGTGGGTCCTGCTTCAAAAGGTGATTTCTTTGAAATTACATCTGTTCCTTTTATACGCACTCAAGCTGAAATGGTTGCGCAAGAAATAGAACAATCTTTAAAACACAAACGTTCTTTCAAAATAGAGAAGTTTTTTATTCATCCAAGAATGGCAAAAGAATCTTACAGCGAACATTTATTTCAAGCCAGCTCATTTGGATTTATTCTGCTCAAATTAACGTGGTATGTTTTTGTACATGCGCTATTGCCCTATAAGTATATCAATAACACAAGCGCCTGTATCAGGAATTTAGCTGCTGTCCTGTCAAAACGAAGACAAAAATCAACAAACGTTCCAATAGTTAAAAGTATTAATACCAACCCAAAGTTAAAAATCCAAGACGATACGGACACGTTAAAAGAGTCAATAAAATTTGTGTAACCGGCAAATATTTGGCAGCAGATGAGAGCGTTGAATCATGCGAAATAGAGTATTTGTATGCAGAGTTGCTCCCTGTAATTGCTAAGGGGTAGAAGTTTTAGTTTTTACGTGCGGTCACAAATGCACACAAACTACTCTTTTCGCATGATTCAACGCTCTCATCTGCTGCCAAATATCTGCCGGTTACACAAATTTTATTGACTCTTTTAACGTGTCCGTATCGTCTTGGATTTTTAACTTTGAGTTGGCAGTATTAATCCTTCTTTGCAAGCTCACCGGAATCGTGCAGTTTCTTTAGATCATCAAAACCACCAACAAACTTATCATCAATAAAAATCATTGGAACAGTTCTCCAACCATTATTTTCATCAGATAATTTTTGACGAAGATCTGAATCAGAATCTAAAGAAACTTCTTTAAATTCAATATTTTGTTGTTTCAAAAGATTTTTTGCAGATGTACAAAACGGACAACTTGAAGTTGTATAAATAGTTGCTTGAGTCATATTATTTTCCTTTACATTGATGTTCTTTAACAACACAGTTTTTTTCTGTTTCCCAAACGGTAATACTATGCAAAATAGCCCCATTTTTTTGGCAAGCATTTTCAAGCTCTTCCCAAATGCCCTCTACTAAATTTTCTGTTGTAGGAATTTTATCTTTCAGCCATGGCACATCTATATTTAAATTTCTATGATCAACATGTACCAAAATAGTATCCTGAATAAGTTCCTTTAAAATACTCAAATTGTAAATCATTCCAGTATCTTTATGAATCGGACCACACACACAAACTTCTAACTTATAATTATGACCGTGTCCATGAGGGTGTGAACACTTTCCAAAAACATCCTTGTTTTTTTCATCGCTCCATTTCGGATTATATAATCGATGACTTGCCGCAAAAGTTTCTGTACGTTTCAAACGGAGCATAAAACTATCCTCAAAGAGTATTGAATATGAAAACACAGTATAGCATTAAAAGACTTTCTGACAAGGTAATCAACCAAATTAAAGCTGGTGAAGTTATCGAGCGTCCATTAAATGTTGTAAAAGAACTTGTTGAAAATTCTATTGATGCTTTTGCAACTAATATAAAAATAGAGCTTCTTGATGGAGGTAAAAAACTTATCCAAATTTCAGATAATGGATATGGCATTGCAAAAGATCAAATTTCTATTTCAACTGAAAGACATACAACAAGTAAACTTGAAACCTTTGAAGATTTGCAAACATTAAGTAGTTTTGGGTTCCGAGGAGAGGCACTGGCAAGTATTTCCAGTGTCTCAAAATTTCAACTTAAAACCAAACAAAAAAAAGATCATATAGGCACAGAGGCTATTTTTGAACCTAACCTACCTCTCAAAACAAACGATATCGTTCTTAATCAAGGTACGATTGTGTCGGTCAAAGATCTTTTTTACAATGTTCCTGTAAGGTTAAAATTCTTAAAATCAACAGCAACAGAATTTGCATTAATTCATGAATTCTTAAGAGCCACAGCGTTAAGTTTACCTCAGATTTCATTTGAGTTTTTGCATAATGGCCGAAAAGTGTTTCAATATTTTTCAAAAGAAACCTTAAAAGAAAGATTTGTTGAAATTCTACAAATTGAGTCCAATGATTATGTGCCTGTAAATTTCGAGCATGGATTATTTAAAGTCTCTGGTTTTACCATTTTACCAAGTAAAATTAAATCAACACAAAATTCAATCACTACATTTGTCAATAATCGGTTTATTAAAGATAAATTTTTGCGTTCAAGTATTTATGCAGGTTACCAAGGATTACTTATGAAAGGAGTAAAGCCTAGCGCGTTGCTTTTTATCAGTATCAATCCTAAACAAATCGATACAAATGCTCATCCTGCAAAAATTGAAATAAGATTTTTAGATCCTTTAGTTGTGCAAGATCTTATTACACGAAGCATCGAAGATAGTTTAAAATCGAATATCATTCAAAATCTTCATTCACATAAAACAGATTTTCAAAACTATAATCAAATTTACACATCAAATAAGCCACAAAATTTTGCAAATGAATTAAATACTTCACATGATTCAAATACCTCGAATCATTCAAAGCATACCTTTCAGTCGTCTCTTTCCGCTTCTCCACATTCATCTTCTTTTGAAACTAGACGGTATAAAAATTTATCCAATCTTAAAAATTTGCGCTTACCTGAAGTCGAACAATCATATACTCACACAGCTCCATACTCCAAAAATGAACCTTTATTCATAGAAAAATCTACAGACAATCTTTTTGGAAATTCAACATTTTTAGGACAATTTCTTAAATGTTATTTGATTTTTGAAAAAAATACTGAACTCTTTATTGTCGATCAACACGCTTTACATGAACGTATTTTATTTGAAGAACTCAACACTTCCTTTCAAACAAAGAAAATTCAAAAACAATTTTTTCTTAATCCAATTATATTTCCTATTGATTCATTTGTTGCGCATACCTTTGCAGAACAAAAAGATTTTATTTTAAGCATTGGATTTGCAATTGAAATTCTGAAAGATAACACAATTGCCGTTCATTCATCCCCAAATTTTTTAAATGAAAAGTATATTGAATCTATATTTTCTGCGCTATCAGAAAAACTGGTTAATCTATTTCAAACTTCAAAAACCGATTTATATCACGATTGTTTTGCAACAATTGCATGCCATAGCGCAGTTCGAGCAGGCGATCCGCTCTCTGCAGAATTTGTATTAAAATTAATAAACAGAGCCGAAGATGTTGATTTTTTTGCACATTGTCCTCATGGCAGACCAGTTATTCGCAAATTTTCACAAAATGATGTTGAAAGATGGTTTGAAAGAATCTAAATTACCTTCACTCTTATTTTAAAAAAGTCAATATTATGAATTTTAAAGCCATCGTTATAATTGGACAAACAGCTAGTGGTAAAAGCAGCCTTGCACATAGAATTTCTGATATTTTATTAGAAAAAAACGTAAACTCTGAAATATTAAATTTAGATGCATTTCAAATTTACCAAGATATTTCAATTGGCACCGCAAAACCATCGATAGAGGAACAAAAAAAATATCACTATCATGGTGTCGATTTATGCAACATCGATGGCTTCATGGATGCAAACGAATTTGCAAGCTTTTTACACAAAACTTGCAGCCAAATTTATGACAGAGGTTCTATTCCAATCTGTGTTGGTGGAAGTGGTCTTTATTTACGGGCATTTTTACATGGATTAGATAATTTTCCCCCAAGCGATTCTACTGTTCGTCAAAAAATTCGTGATTTTGCACAAAGTCAAGGGTGGGATAAGTGTTACGAATGGTTAAAATCAATTGATCCTGAACGAGCTCAGTCCTTACATCCAAACGATCATGTTAGGATTGAAAGAGCCTTAGAAATATATGAAATCACTCAAACTCCCCCTTCCCAACTACAAACTAAAAAAGATGTTTTAAATACTCAAGCATGTTTATTTGATGCTTATGTCATCCATACAGAAGTTGATAAATTAGAATTAAGAAAAAATATTTTGAAACGTACGGAAACGTTAATAAAGTCGGGGTGGCTTAAAGAAGTCGAAATGCTTTATCAAAAATATGGTCAGAAATTAGAGCAATTTAACTCTATGAGAGCTATTGGTTACTTAACTCTTTTACAAAAAGTAAAAGACAACACTCATCAATCAATTGATGAAATCATACAACAGATTTCAACTGAAACGTCTCAATATGCCAAAAGACAAAAAACATGGAACAAAAAAGAAAGGGTAGATTACGTAATCTACCCT
>CAYGQR010000020.1:0-27422 GCA_964352255.1 uncultured Oligoflexia bacterium | reverse complement strand
TGTTAATATCAATTAAAATAGGTATATCAGCTATTGGAATTTTAAGATGTTTTAAAATTAAAATTCTAGGAATTACTTCAAATAAAAAATGATAATAATTTATAGAATAATCATACAAAAAATGTATCGCATGCTCGAGGAATAAAGTTGGTTTTTGATGTAATTTTTTATGTGTAATTTTTGCCAATTTTTCATATTTATTATCATTATATTGAAGGTTTATGATATCTCTTGATGCTTTTAATGCATATCGACCATAATAGTCATTATAAGAAATTTCATCATTTAGAATATTGTGTTCATTTAAGATAAGACTTGTTCCACCTATTACGCAAACCGAATATAGTTCTGCACAATATGGTGAGGGGCATCGTACGTATCCTGCAAATAATTTTATTTGATGGTGTGTAATAAGATGGGGATATTGTATATTTATTGTATTATTTATATTTACAGTTTTAAATGTAGAAATTTCATTATATTTACAGTAGGTATGCAAATTTTCGATTCTGAACTGAGTTTTAAGACTTGTTTGTTTATGAAGAGCTGGCAAATTAAAATTTAAATAATTATGAAAATAACGATTTTTTATTTTCTTAACGGGTAAATTTAAACGTTTACTTATCATATTGACGATTTTTAATTGATAAACAAAAGAACAGATTTTAAAAAGAGCTTTTAATAAAAAATTTTTTAGGGGAGGTAGATTGTTTGAATGAACTTCCATAATTTCCTCCTGATATGATTTAAAAATATTGAAAATGTGTAGAATTGAATTTTTTTTAACAATCATTTTGAAAAAAATAAACATGCAGATTTAAACTCATCAATCGGCACGTAAAAATTTGTGCAAGCATTAAATCTATTTTCTGCGTATCCGTATAGAACTTTAAGTTCTAAGTCTAAAATATCTGCAATTGAAGAGTATATGTATGGATTACCATTTATGTAATCATGGCACATCATTAGTATTTTTGTTTTTTTTGAGCAGAAAATTATGTTTGTTAATGCAGCGCCGCCAATTGCGATGACTGCGCTTGCGTCTGAAAATATTTGTTGCTGTTCCTGAAAAGAATATTGCTCAGGTGAAATTGTTTCAAATCCAAGTGCCAAAGCATGTTCTTGAATTTCTGCCATATTTTTTATCTTCCGTCCGTATTTTGTATCCGTGCGAAGTATTAATATTTTTCTAAAAGGTTTTTGAGATTTTATGTTTTGTAGAAAAGAAGGATCTTTGAGAAAATTTACTGCTATTGGTGAAATAACAAAATCTTTTTCGTAACAAAGAACTTTATCGATTGGTAGATCATGGCATACAGACAAAAAAGATGGAAAATACAGATGTTTAACTAAGACTTTTTGATGTTTGTGAAGTTTGATGAATTGAGTATCTGTACCAAAATATAATTCTAAAGCTTGATAAAACTGTATAGGCAGATTGGCATCAATTAATACGGGAACGTTATAGATATTCACTTTAGTTTTTTGTAAAATCAATAATCTTGGAATAAGCTCAATCAAAAAATGGTAATAATTGCATGAATATTCATGACAAAAATGAATTGCACATTCGAATGTAAGTATTTCCTCTGCTGCGTTTTGAGATTGAAGATTGAGTTGTGCGAACTTTCCATTTCTCCTGGTGTAATCAAAGTGTAAAATATCTCTTATGCTTTTTAATATATAATGTGTATAATCGTAGTAGGCAAGTTCATCCGAGAGTAATGTTGAATCATAAGTAATAAACTCTGTACGTCCATATACAAATACATCATTTAATTCTGCAAGATATAAATCAGGCAAACGCACATATCCTGAAAAAAATTTTCTAGGATATTTGGAAATTATATTTGGCTGTTTTAAGTAAATAGAATTTTCTACTGATAGATGTTGTACTGTGTTTTGAGTGTTATATGCGCAATACTGTTGAATGCCCATAACCTGGTAGGTAACTGCCTGTTCTGGTGCGGTATTAATTTGAGAAGTTTTTGTTTTAGAATATGGGTATATATAGTTAGTATAAAATCTACGAAACTTGTTTAGTAATCTAGGTAATAATTGCACAAAAAATTTTAAACCTTATATTTTAATATTGTTCTTATCCGTAAATAAATAGTATTAATCTAGTAAAATATGACTATATCTAAATAATCATTAATTATCTATATCAATGAAGAGTTTTAAAAATATTATGAATCAAATAAAACACAATTTTGGGACTAATGTTATAGTTTATGAGGGAGCAAATATTTCTGCCAATTGCGAAATTGGGCCATTCACAATTATTTACCCGAACGTCGAAATTGGAGAAAATGTTTCAATTGGATCTTCATGTATAATAGGAAAATTACCAACAGTTGGAAAGAATCAACTTAAACTATCTTCTTTCAGAAAAGCGACTTTAATTCAGGCTAACTGCATTATTTCAGATCAGGTAATTATTTATGCAGGGGCTAGTATAAATGAAAATACATATTTAGCAGATAAAGCGTTTATTCGAGAAAATGTAAAAGTCGAGCGCGACGTTGTAATTGGTACAGGAGTTACAATTAGCTATAATGCCAGCATTGGCAAACAAACCAAAATAATGACAGGTTCAAATGTTGGGGGCAATATGGAGATCGGAAATAATTGCTTTTTGGGCGCTCATGTTTGTGCAATAAATGATAATAATCCGAGAGCAAACAGACCTCGCGAAAAGCAAATAAGCGCATGTTTAAAAGACAATGTTATTGTTGGTAGCAACGCAACCATTTTGCCAAATGTTACAATTGAAAATGGAATTACAGTTGCTGCAGGAGCAGTGGTTTCTAAAAATTTGATAGTTGAAAATGCATTGTATTCTGGAATACCTGCAAGAATTGCCGAGCGAAAGCAGGTATAGTTTTTATCATTGAACTGAAAGATTCTCAGAATCATTTACAGGATCAATTCTTTTGTTTAATTTTAAAAACTTTGCAGGAGAGCCAATCCAAATTTCATTGTTCTGAATGTCTTTATTAATAAAAGACAGAGCTCCTGTAACAGCATTATTGCCTATATTCACACCATGTTGAATGACTGTATTCGTTCCGATAAAACAGTTTTCACCAATTTTTGCACCACCAATTTGGATTTTTCCTGTGTCTAAATTATTAGTCATAACTCGAGGGCAAATATAGGTATCGTTTCCAATTTCACAACCACGTGCAATAATGGTATCGTATCTTAAAGTGACATTATGACCAATTTTACAATCGCCTGATGTAGATACACGAGAATCAATATAACAATTAGTTCCAATTTTTGTATTTTTGCGCAATTCAACAAAGTTTTTAATTATTGTATTATCACCAATTTCAACATTATCTTCGATTATTGTATATTCGCCAATAGCAACGTTTTTGCCTATTTTTGCAAGTGAAGAGATCATTTGTTACCTCGATGAATTGTATGGAAATTTTGCATTTAAAAAGTGTATATTTATAATTTATGAGTTATTATATACAAAAACTTTTCTCAAGTATCTTCTAATGCGAAAATGTATTCAAGTTTAAAATTAGCATTGTTTATTAAGAAAAGAATGATCGAAATTATTAAATATGTGATACAATAAAGTAGGCAATATTCTTGGAGAAACTATTGCAAATCTAACTTTTAAAATTTATATTCAAGATTCATAATATTTTTTTGAAAAATTTAAAATTATAGAATTGGAATGACAATTGTCTGAAAAAAAAATCTATATTCATATAGGAACCCCAAAAACAGGCACAACATCATTACAAAAATTCCTTACGAATAATGCCAAACAACTTGAAAATCATAGTATTTATTACCCATTACTTGGCCGTTCTTATAATAAGATGTCAGCATATAAAGAACAATCAGATTTGTGCATTAATGGTGGCATATTAAATAGAGAAAAAGAATTGCATAAATTATTAGAGTCATTCGATCAAAGTCGTTTCTCTATTTTACTTTTGTCGGAAGAGTGTTTATTTTTACAAACTAAAGAGAATAATTTTCAAAATAATGAAGCAATTTGGAATTTATTAAAAAAATACGAAATCAAAATAATCGTTTATTTTCGTGTGTCAGTTGAATATCTCACGTCATTGTGGCAAGAGGTGATTAAACAAGGAACTCAAAAAAGTTTACATGAATTTTTGCATACTTCTCAGTATAATGAAAATTTGATCAACTTTTACGACCTTGCTGATAAAGTAGGTATTCCAAATGTGATAGTAAAAACATATGAAAAATGCAGATGGAAAGATTCCAATATTATCAAAGATTTTATGTCTATTTTTAATATTAACTTAGATAAAGATTTTCTGTTAGACACATCTTGGCAAAACGATAGTCTGACGCGTAAACAATGTGATCATATATTATATGTCAATAAATTTCTTGGACAGTCATTAGAGCAAATGTCTCAATTTAATCTTTTCTTCAAAACGAATAGAGATGTAAATGATTTAACTGTAATTGCCTCCTTGTCTGATGATACTATCAAAGAAATTACAGATAAATATTTTAATGCAGAGTGTAATATAGCGAAAGTTTTTTTGAAAAAAGAAGATCTTTTTACTCAAAAGTATCCTGCTGTTTACAATATGAACAGAGATCTATATATAGATAATTCTTTTTCTTTAGATAATAGGGAGCATTTAAATTTTATAGTTTCGACTTGTTTGCAAAAAGAAATACTTAACAATCAAAAAGAAATATTGACCAAGCAAAAAACAATCATAGATACTCAAGTTAAATTTTCTAATGAAATTTTAGCTTTACAAATTTCGCACAATCAGTCTTTATTTACCAAGATTAAATATCGATATATTTCTTTTTGGAAAAAATTTATAAAGCTTATTGATTCAATCAGGAATACACTTTCGTATAGATAGTTCGCGTTTTGTTATAGCTCGCAACTACACTGTTTAAATGACGATATGAATTCCAATATAACGCTTCTGTTTTTTGCCGGCACAATCAAGAGCAATTTTCAATATAAATACGCTATACTATTTCTATTAAACTGAATTATTTTATACCCGCAGTTTATTTAAGAAATTTTAAGGAAGAAACAATATGCTTGAATGTTTAGAGTGTGCAAAACTATACAATACTAAATTAAATTCATGCGAATATTGTGGATTTGAACCTGTAAAAATAAATAATTTTTATTCATATGCACCAAAACTTGCTTATGAAGGAATTGAATCGCCTCAGTCAGCGGAATTATCGCACTCATCTAAATCATCAGCTTGGTCAGAATCTTCAGAACATCAAGGATTTAAACCAGAAGCATTTGAAAGATTAGCAAAATTAGAAGGCAATCATTTTTGGTTTCGTGCACGCAATAAAAATATTCTTTGGGCAATTCAAAAATACTTCCCAAATTTTGAATCGTTTATGGAAATTGGCTGTGGCACTGGATTTGTTTTATCCGCTATTGCCACAAAGTATCCATCTGCTGTGTGTATTGGCAGTGAATTATTTGTTGATGGATTAAAACATGCTGCAAAACGCATTCCTAGTGCAACATGTGTACAGATGGATGCCAGAAAAATTCCATATAAAGAAGAATTTGATTTAATTGGTGCGTTCGATGTTTTGGAACACATCAAAGAAGATGAAACGGTTTTGCAAAATATTTACCAAGCTTTACGTCCGCAGGGTGGCTTATTGTTAACAGTACCTCAGCACCAATGGTTATGGAGTCAGGCAGATGATATTGCTTGCCATGTACGCAGATATTCTTCCGCAGATCTTAATCTAAAACTTAAAAAAGCAGGATTTGAAATTCTACGCAGCACTTCGTTTGTGAGTTTTTTGTTGCCAGCAATGCTTTTATCACGTTCACGCGGTCAGAACGGAAAAACATACGACCCAATGGATGAATTTAAAATGAATCATTTTCTTAATCGAAGTTTAGAAAGTGTTTTGAATGTAGAAAGATTATTGATTCAATCAGGAATCAATTTTCCAATAGGTGGCTCACGTTTTATAATAGCGCGAAAATGTGCTGTTTAAATAAGCAGATCGATTTCAAAACAACTCCCGTGTTTATTTGACACCAAAATCGATAGCAATTTTTAATACAAATACGCTATACTATTCCCATGAAACTTAAATCACTCCACATGTATGGTTTTAAAAGCTTTGCTGATCGAACGGCAGTTTCGTATCATGAAGGCATTACGGGTGTTATTGGGCCAAATGGTTCAGGTAAATCAAACATTATCGATGCTATAATGTGGGTTATGGGTGAACAAACATCTAAAAGCCTACGTGCTTCCGATCCTACCGATATTATTTTTTCTGGCTCTGAAAATCGCAAAGCACTTGGCTTTGCAGAAGTGACACTTGTGTTTACAAATGATGGGCATCACACTCCTGCAGAATATATGCACTTGCCTGAAATTTCGATTGGTCGGCGCATACATCGTAGTGGCGAACGCGAATATTTTATGAATCGGGAAACCTGTCGTTTGCGCGATATAGTCGATTTTTTATTAGCAATTGGTCTTGGTGCAAAAAGCTACGCAATCATTCAGCAGGATAGGCGCGATCGTATTATTCAAGCCTCGCCTGATGATATGCGCGAAATATTAGAAGAAACAGCAGGTATTAGTGTTTTTAAAGTGCGCCGCAAAGAAGCACAAAAACGTCTCGATTCCACGGCTGAACGTTTAAAAGGCTTAGAAGATATAGAACATGAGCTTTCGCGACAAAAAGAATCGCTTACATCACAAGTCGAAAAAGCAGATCAAAAATTAAAATATGCTGAAGATTTAAAATCCAAAGAAATTGAATTGCTCAAAAATCATGTGGGCCATTACAGAGTTTTGGCGCGAAAATCGAAACAAGAAATTGACGCTTCTCATCAGGAATTGGAAATCTCTGGATCTGAAGCAAATAAATGGGAAATAAGTGCCACAGCACTAAAAGCAGAGCAACTTGATTTAACACGCGGTATAAAACAAGTAGAAGATGAGCTTTCTGATTGTAAAATTTCACTTACAAAATTTAAAGAGCGCTCCGAAAATTATACGAACAGACAAGAAGAACGCGAAAAAACCCAGATTCAACTAAAAACTGAATTAAAATCTGAGCAAGAAAGTTTAGTTGCAGAAGAAAAACGGAAACAAGAGCTTGGCATTACTCTCGAAAATTCTTCTAAAGAGTTACAAAAGTTTGAAGACGTGCTGGAAACTCACAATTCTCAATTAGAAGAAATTGAGGAAGGTTTGCATGTTAATCGTTCAAAAGTAGAAGAGTATCGCAGTGAAATCCGTGCAATTGAAAACACGAAAAATACTTTATGTGCGCGAAATGAAAATATTCTTGAATCTAGTACAAAATTAAATCAGTCCTTGCAAAAAATTGCTGCTCAAGAAAAAGAGCACAAAGATGCAAAAAGCAGCATCGATGCAGATAAACAACATCTTGTAGATGAAATTAAAAAAATGTCTTCTGGTTTAGAAGATATTACAAAAGAAAAAAATGAACTCGACGTTCAAATGCGTGAGATTAAAACGCAACTTACGGCTCATTCTGAAGTGCGAGATGAAGCTAAAGAAACGCTCCTTACTGTCGTCAGTCATTTAGCGAGTTTAAAAAAATTAATCGAATCTAGTTCTGGTCTTGCAAACGGCCCTGCAACTTTCAAAGAGAAATTTTACAAAAAAATAAAAGGATTTTTGTTTGAGCACGTTACTTTACATCAAGATGATGAAGAAATTCTTGAAACTTATTTACCCGATTTTTTTCAAAGTATTTTAATTGAAAACTATGATGAGTTTGTTGATTTAATTGATAAATGTGAAGAGCTTTCAATTTCAAAAGTAAATTTTTTAGTGAAAGATTTGATTGAACCAATTTCAACAGATGAAAAGTTGGCCATAGCAAAACTTTCTAAAATAAAAGGAATTTATTCGGTTGGAAATCGCATTGAAAAATTATCTTTTAAGCCCGTTAAGCCTTTATTAGAGCGTATTTTTATTTGTAGAGACGAATGGATCCTTGCAAAAGCGAAACAAGCAACAGAAAATTGTGCAAATTTTATTTTTGTGACTGAACGCGGTACTGTGTTTTCTGGAGCGCATCAGTGTACGTTTGGACGAACTGAAGAACAAGCCGCAAAAACTGGTTTGCTTTCTCAAAAACGAGAATACGAAACGCTTACAACTGCGCATCAAAAAGCACAACAAACATTGGCTGAAAAAGAAGGTCAGCTGCGTAAGCTGACAGATGAATATAATCAGTTTGAAGAAAAGCTGAATAAGATTCTTGCTTCATTAGAAAATGAAAAAATTGAATCATTAAAATTAAGCAATGAACTTGAACAGTTTCATATGCAAGCAGCTCATCATGACGATAATTTAAAGCGCCTTTCGATTGATGCTCAAAATATTATTAAAGAAATTGAAGAAGAAAAAGAACTTTTCAATAAAAACAGCGAAGAAATTGAAAAACTCGAAGCAGAGTACAAAGAAAATGAACAGTTGTTTAAAGATTTTGAAGAGCAGTATAATGACAAAAAAGAGCTTAAAGATGAACTAGGGATACAAATTCAAGCCATTAAAACAGAACGTTCTGTTACTGAAGAGCGGCTTGCGAATTTGCGTAATAATTATGAAGATATTTCAATTCAAATTGGAAAACTTCAAAATAAAATCGATTCGTTATCTTCTCAAATCGAAAACCTAAGCACTCAAATGACAAATGCTCGAAACGAATTTAAAAATCTCACAAGTGAGATTGAAAATTTGCAAGGAAGCACTCACACTCATGAATCAAAGCTGAATTTACTTGTGGCGAATGAAGCTGAAAAATCAGACGAAATTCGTACTTTAGAACAAAAAATCAAGCAATTTAAAGACGCTGCATCTGAAAAGCAAAAATTTGTTACAGATAAACAAGTTGAGTTAGCACGCTTTGAAGCAATTCTAGAAACATCTTATAAAGATGCAAAAGATAAATTTAATCTTCGTATAGATAATCTTCCTGAAGACGATTCTGAAGCAACACATAGCCGTTCAATGCTTGAAGCTATTATTAAAGATCTTGCTCAAAAACTTGCCGAATTAGGTCCTGTGAACGAGCGCGCACTGGAAGAATTTAAAGATGTTAGCACTCGCCTTGAATTTTTAACGACGCAAAAGCTTGATATTGAAACTTCGATGACTGAATTAAGCGCTTCTATATTAGAGATTGAAGAAACAACTAAAGTGCGTTTTCAGTCGATTTATGAAAAAGTAAACAACGAATTTCAGTCTTTGTTTCCAATTTTGTTTCCAGGTGGCCATGGCAAACTTCATATGCTGAATCCTGAAGATTTGCTTACTACAGGAGTGGAAATTCTTGTTCAGTTACCAGGTAAAAAAACACAAAGCATGAGCTTATTTAGTGGTGGTGAAAAAGCACTTGTGGCCATCTCTTTAATCTTTAGTTTACTAAAAACCACTCCAGCCCCATTCTGCTTTTTAGATGAGGTTGATGCGCCTTTAGATGAAGCAAACGTTGGCCGGTTTAATGCTATTATCAATAAGCTTAGCGAAGAATTTCAGTTTGTCATTATTACCCATAATAGAAGAACTATGGAAGTTCTGGATACTATCTATGGTATTTCTATGGCAGAACCCGGTGTTTCAAGGCTTGTGAGTGTCGATTTAAATAATGTGCCAGAGCATTTGCGTAAGAATAAAGCATCTGCAATTAAGGCCAAAAAAATTGATGTAAATTCTGAAGCGAATCTTGTTTGAAAAATAGAATTTAAATTTTCAATGCATGAAGGATATTCTTATGAAAAAAATTACCTTGATTTTTGCTGTCTTTTGTTCCCTTTTCTTTTCTCAAATATCACATGCAAAATTAGAACCTCTTCCTACAGTTGATTTTGTTGATATCGAAAAATATATGGGAAAGTGGTATGAAATTGCCTTGTTTCCTCAGTGGTTTCAAAAAAATTGTACTGGCACTTTTGCCGAGTATTCGCTTTTAAAAAGCGGTAAAGTTCAGGTAATCAATTCCTGCAATTTGCTTACACTTGATGGAAAATTAAAAGTTGCAAAAGGCAAAGCATATGTGGCAGATAAATCAACAAATGCAAAACTAAAAGTAACGTTCTTTTGGCCGTTTTATGGTGATTATTGGATTATTGCTTTAGGCGATAATTACGAATACGCAATGGTTGGTGCACCCGATCGTAAATATTTATGGATTTTGAGTCGTACACCAAAAATGGATAAAAAAACTTTTGAAATGCTTACAAAAAAAGCAAAATCATTAGGCTTTGATGTTTCTAAGCTTGATTTAACCCTTCAAAAATGATGTAAATTTTAGATTACATTGTTTTTGAGGTTAATAAAAAAATTATGAAAGTCTTTTCGTATGTAGTTTTAGCGCTGTGTTTAGTCTGCAGTGTTTTTGCACAAGACAGACATCTCACTATTATTAATGGAACTAATGCCGAGCCTCATGCTTTTCCCTTTATTATTTCACTTCAAAACGAGGGAACTCATTTTTGTGGCGGTTCATTAATCAATAAAAACACTGTTATTACTGCAGCGCATTGTGTTCGAAATCTAGATCCTAAAACTTTAAGCGTTGTGCTCGGGTTGCATCGTTTGCACGAAAATAAAAATCAAAATACGCAAACCATCAAAGTGTCTAAATTTGTCTTACATCCATTCTTTTCACGATTCACTTGGACAAATGATATTGCCATTCTTCATTTAGAACATTCCGCACAGTTTAATGAACACGTGCAACCAATTCTCTTGCCTGAACGTGATTCAACACCAAATGGTGAGGTGTTCGTTGCTGGATGGGGTAGTGTGACTGAAGATCTTGTCAATTTTCCAAATATTCTACAGATGACAACACTTAAGGTGAGAAATTTTGAAGATTGCACTCAAACCTGTAACCCTATTTTACACGAAGGTTTGTTCTGCGCTTCCGACAAGCTGAGCCAGCCAGGCGGTGGTGATTCTGGTGGTCCTTTACTGCAAAATGGTAAGCTATTGGGTGTTGTAAGTCATGGTTGGGGCGGGGCATGTCCAACAACAGGATTTTACACACGAGTAAGCCATTATTTAGATTTTATTACGACAAATACGCTTAAGTAAAAATCTTTATTTTATTCTGTTTGGAGTTCTTTACGTCGTGATAGAGTGGAATGTATTGTTTTGTCCAATGTATTTTCTCACATCTACCTGTATTCCTGAATTTGCTGCAGATTCCGCTATTTTAAACAAATATGAAGTTATTTCTTGAGAAAGATATTCCTCACCACAATTTTCGCAAATTTCCGCAGGTACTTCTTTGATAACCACTGTAGTTTCATTTCTTGAAAGAGTCGCGGTCATTTTTCCTAGTTGTGTTTCACCATATTTACAAATTACACACTTCATTTCTCTCTCCTTTTTTCAAAACACTGTTCCCAACGTTTTAAATCTGGTTCATATACTGTTATTATAATTGTGATATTTTCTTCAGTATTTGCAGCAACGACATGGATTGGACGGTGATTGCTAAATCCTAATTTTAAACAACTTGGGTATGGAGTATCAGATGGATATTCCTCAATATTTTTGCCACTCGATAGAATATGAATAACATCTAATTCTGAAATTTCTCTTTCAAACATTCTTTTTAATGCATGAAAACGAAATTGTATCTTGTTTTTCTCAATACTCAATTTTTTTATCCTTCATGATTCTCGAAACGTAACTTTTAGCTGCACATGATTAAAAAGTGACTTAAATCAGGATATTCCGCAATAATTTCATTGTCAAATTCAAGCTCTTAGAAAATGATGAGAAAGCTTTTTTGAGCGTTGTTTTTAACTTTGAGTTGGTATTTACAATTGTTTTAGACGCTGCGCACAAGCAATGCCTTCTTTATTATTGGCAAAAGTTTTTGCACATTCTGTGTAGTAAGCTTTTGCTGCAATATTTTGTTTTAAAAAGACATAAGAATCGCCAAGTAATAGCATTGCACGTGATTTTTTTAAGCCCTTAGAATTCATTTCTAAGTAATGCGTTAAATCTGTAACAGCACCAGCATAATCTAATAATTTGTATTTTGCTTCCCCACGAAACTTTAATGCAGATTCAAGCATATCTGCTTTTACGTTTGAGGCTTGAATAACCATCGAGGATTTTAAAATTACATTTTTATACCATCCTCTTTCGTAATCGTATTTGAGGATTTGTTCCATTGCCTTTAGACTTTTTGGATTAAATGAATCTTTGATTTTTTGAGATGGATACACTTTTGTTTCAGGATAAGTATTTTGAGTAGTAAAAAAAGCTAATTGCGTTTGTACATCAAGAAGTGTTTTTGCTGTTTCGTCGAATTTTAATTGAGATTTTTGTGCAATTTCTGAAGCCATTTTTTCAATGCGATCGAGTTGCATTTTAAGTGCATCGAGATTTCCTGCATTTTCTGAAATTTCAGCCTGTAATTGTTCAACTTCAGATTGTGACGTAAGCGTTGTTTTAAGGTTTTGTTCAGTTTGTTTGGTTTGGGTTTTAAGGCCATTATTTACGTTTCTTAACTCATACTTTAAAGAAGAAATTTCTTTTTGCATGGCATCACGTTGTGATGGTGTAACGCATGAGTTTAAAAATCCAAGCGTTAGGCCTATATTTAAAATGTTTAAATAAATTTTCTGCATATTTCTTTCTCGGTTACATATAAAATATTTGGTTGATCGAACCACGCTTGCCCAATTAGAATGCGCACCATCTTATTCTCTACTTGCGCCATTTTATCTACATTTTTGTGCACATGGCCCATAATAAAAATATCACAATCAGAATATTTCTTTTTTAGAAAATCTTGTATCATTTTTTCCATTTTAGAATTTTCTAGAATTCGGTATTTATCGCCTTTTCGGCTAAGCTTTGCATACCTTGAAAAAATAGATTGCATCCATGAACCAGCAAAAAGTGAATTGGTCGTTTTTTGAAACCAATTGGATTTTACAAGTTTTCTAAAATGATGATAACTAGGCTTACAAACAACTTCATCGCCATGTTTTAAAACAATGTTTCCATATTGAGGATGTGAAATTGTTAAAGAAAAATCGCCGCATTCAGTGAAACATTTTTTTAACTGAGAATTTTCAAAATGTTCAAATCCAAAATCATGATTTCCTTCAGTGAAATAAACTTCTACACCCTTTTGTTTTAGTTCAGTGAATGCAGCGAAAACATTTCGCCAGTAGCTTAAAAAAAACGGTGTTGAAACTGTAATAAAATCAAAAATATCACCCAAAAAAATAACCGCATCTACTTTTTCAAGTTCGCGAATGGTTTGAATGAATTTTGCTGTGAGTGGACTATTAGGCTCACGTAAGTGCACATCTGAAATTACACAAAACGAATGAATATTGTTAAGGTGAATATTTCTCATTGTGACTCCAGTATGTTTTAAAATAAGGCTTAAGAAGCTTCGATAAAGTTTTTACGTGCTTCTTGTTCAGATGCCTCAGGATGTGTTTCAAACCATTCTATAAAGTTTAATATAAATTTTGTACTAATGGCACCTGCAACACGATACCGAACAATTCCTTTGCGGTCGATAAGGAACGTTTCAGGCGTGCCCGTAACACCAAATAAAATTGAAATATGCCCGTCTTTATCTAGAACTACAGGAAAAGTTTGTTTGTATGAGCGTTGCCAATTTGCAACAGATTCAACACCTTCTTGAATATTGATGCTAATGATTTGAGGGTTGTGTTTGTTCTGTAAGGAAACATTTTGATAAAAATTTTCGAGTTCTGCAGCTTCTTCTCTACACACATAACATGTTGAAGACCAAAAATTTAAAACTGTCCAGCGAGAAGTATTGTTTAGAGATTCAGAATAAAATTTACCAATAGGATATAAATTAGCTTCAAACTTAGGCACAGATTTGCCAACTAGTGCAGATGGCGTAAAATTCGAATTTTGTTTTAAACCAAAAGCCATAAGACCTGTAAAAACTGCAAGAAAAATAAGTGACCACATAAGGCCTTTTTTATTTTTGAACATCGTTAAAAAGACTTTCGCGTAAACGCATTTCGCGCATTTCTGAATGGTCGCCTTGTGTATCGTACACTTCGCTATGTTTTACCATAAGTAGGTTTGCATGAATTTTTAATGGATTGGATGCGGTACTTTGTGATGCCGCCCCTTGTCCCGAAATAACTGGTGTTGTTGAAGACTCGTTCAGCCTTCCTTCAACAATCACACCTTGACGTTCTTTAAATAAATCTGGTGGTACACCTTTATAAGTGACGATAAATTCGTGACCTTTTAAATCGCCAATTTTAAAGGTAAGAATATTCGTTTTGCTATTCCAATTTTTGCTTCCTTCAAGAACTAAACCAGAAACACGAAATATTTTTTTTTCAAAATCGACAGGGTTTGCATAAACTTCTTCAGGAGTGAAAAACGTGACAGTAGATTCATTTTTGGTTGCTTGAAATGCAATAAGCCCTAATGAGGCAATAATGGCAAATATTCCAATGATTTTATGTGTACGCATAGGTATTACTTTATACAAAAGAGAAGAATACTAATCTTGTATTTTCTAACGTGAATCTTATGAATTTGCTATATTTTTAGTGTTCTTTTTTTTAACTTGTACAAAAGCACTTGATTTTTAAACAAGTTTTCAATATCTTGCTTTCAAGGTGGTACTGTCTTTTTTGGTGCTAGTTTGTTGAATCCGCCAGAGTCGGAAGGCAGCAACGGTGTGCAAAACAGCAGGCAATTATGGGCGGTGCCACTCTTTCCTTTCTAAAGTTTTATCCTTTTACTTACCTCTTCGTTAAATATATACTTTCTGTTCTATTCAATTTAAATTTGAATATTCTGGTTACAGGATAATAAAGATTAATTATATTAAAGGATTACCTTATGTCTCTTAAAGAAGACGCGCTTCATTATCATAGTAAAGGCCGTAAAGGTAAGATTGAAACTGGCATTACAAAAGAATGCAAAACTCAGTTAGATATTACTCTTGCTTATTCGCCTGGTGTTGCAGAACCTTGTAAAGAAATTCATAAAAATCCAAACGATGTGTATGAATATACAGCTAAAGGGAATCTAGTTGCGGTTATTACAAATGGTACTGCAGTTCTCGGTTTAGGGAATATTGGTCCTGAAGCCAGTAAACCAGTAATGGAAGGCAAAGCGGTTCTTTTCAAATCGTTTGCAGATATTGATTGCTACGATATTGAACTAAATGCCAAAACAGCTGAAGAAGTTATTGTTACATGCACTGCTTTAGCACCTACCTTTGGTGCAATTAACCTCGAAGATATAAAAGCTCCTGAATGTTTTGAAATTGAAGAACAATTAAAAGCAAAATTAAACATTCCTGTTTTTCATGATGATCAACATGGTACTGCAATTGTAAGTGGTGCTGCTCTTATCAATGCTCTGAAAATTATTAAGAAAAAAATTGAAAATATTGTTTGTGTTGTGAATGGTGCTGGTGCAGCAGCCCTTGCTTGTACACAAATGTATATTAACTTAGGTGTAAATAAAAAAAATATCTTTTTATGCGATTCCAAAGGCGTTGTGTATAAAGGCCGCCCTGAAGGAATGAACAAATACAAAGAACGTTTTGCAATAAAAACAGATAAACGCACTCTTGCAGATGCTTTAAAAGGTGCCGATTTTTTCTGTGGTTTAAGTGTAGCCGGAGCTGTTTCTAAAGAAATGGTTGTGAGTATGGCAATAAATCCAATTATTTTTGCAATGGCCAATCCTGATCCTGAAATTACTCCAGATGATATTAAAGCTGTTAGAAGTGATGCTATTATTGCAACTGGGCGTTCTGATTATCCAAATCAGGTAAATAATGTAATTGGATACCCATACATTTTTCGTGGTGCATTAGATGTACGCGCAAGTTGTATAAACGAAGAAATGAAAATGGCTGCCGTTTATGCAATTGCAAAACTTGCTAAAGAAACAGCGCACGAAGAAGTGGTTAAGTCTTACGATTTTGTTGCGCATTTTGGGCCAGAATATTTAATTCCAAAACCATTCGATCCTCGTTTATTGCTTCGTGTGTCTGCTGCTGTTGCACAAGCAGCTGTTGAATCTGGCGTTGCTTCAAAAAAACTAGATTTAGAACATTATGCCGATGCTCTTGAAGCGCGCTTAGGGCATGCTTATGCAATTAGCCGTCGTGTTAAACGCAATGTTGTTGCTTTAAATAAAGAAAGAGGCAAAAAATTACGTGTTGTTTTGCCAGAAGGCAATAGTCCTAAAATTATTCAAGCCGCTGAAATGGTTTCAACTGAAGGTATTTGTGAGCCTATTTTACTTGGTAATGAGCAAAAAATCCGTTCACTTATTAAAGAACTTAAACTCGAAAAAGCATTAGCAGATATAGAAATTATTAATCCAGCGCATTCTGAACATCTAGATCAGTATGCAGTTGCACTACTTGAAAAACGTTTTCGCAAAGGCGTTACGCGTATGAGTGCTGCTGATTTGGTGCGCGGTAATTATCATTATTTTGCAACAATGATGGTTGAAATGGGCCATGCAGATTCATTTTTATCGGGTGTACATCATATTTACTCAGAGCCACTTCGCCCTGCATTACAAATATTAGGTACAGAAGCAGATAAAATACTTGCCGGTATTTATATGCTGGTTTGGAAAGACAAAACAGTTTTTATTGCAGATACAACGGTAAACTTTAATCCAAATGCAGAAGAATTATCAAAAATTGCCATGCAAACATATGACATTGCAAAAATTTATTTAAATGAACCACCTCGGGTTGCTATGCTCAGTTTTAGTAATTTTGGAAGTACTCGTCATCCTGAAGCAGAAAAAATGTGGCAAGCAACTGAACTTGTAAAACGCATTCGTCCTGATATTGAAATCGATGGTGAAATGCAGGCCGATTTTGCATTGTCTTCAGAATTGCTTGAACGTACTTACGGATTTTCCACTTTAAAAGGTCCAGCAAATGTTTTGATTTGCCCAAGCTTGAATTCTGGGAATATTGCGTATAAACTTTTAAGCAAACTTGGTGGTGCAACAATTATTGGTCCAATGCTTACTGGAATTAAAAAACCAATCAATGTTTTGTCTAGAAATAGCGATATTTCTGAAATTGTGGATCTCATTAGCTTTACAGTGCATCGTGCACTGCATGGATTATAAATTTAATTTGCAACTATTATTTAATGATTTCAAATTAGGTGTCCACCTATTTTTAATATTGGTGTCCACCTAATTTTCTTTTTGATCTAAATCATGTATTTAAAAGAAACGCTCTCATGGATTGAGAGCGTTCTTTCGTTTTACACGAATTTTTACAAAGGGTTTTATGCATACAATAATGAAATCAACTTTTCTTGCGACAGGTTTAATATTTACTTTACAAAGTGCTTCTGCGCTTCAGTATACTTGCCAAAATGATGAAACGAATCACACATTAATGGTTACAGCAACAATGGAAAATAAGCTTATTTCAGCAGTTTCTATTGAAACAGGCAGTGTTAATTTCACAAGAGTTTTACCCTGTACTGCATCAGCAGAAACGGAATCTATTGTATGTGAAGTGGTGTTTGGAAATCCAAATGGTGGTGGTGGATGTATGAATCCATATAATGTAGATACTTTTATTATCTATCCTAGTGGAGTTGCAAATTATTCATATGTAAGTAATGGATTTATTTTTGATAAGGGCAGTTACACTTGCGTTGAAGCATAATCTAATTAGTATTAAAAATAACAAAAGTTTCAGATTCTAAGAAAAATCTTGATTTCTATTGATGACTTGAAAATAAAACGGCAGGTAATTTGAAAACATATCTTGTTACAGGGATCATTCTAACAATGTTGATGCCACCAATATTTGCAAAAGATTATACGTGTTACAATTCTCGGGGTGTTCCGCAAATTTCTGTCAAATTAGCTAATGATATTAAAAGCCAATATGCAATTTTCACAGCTTCTTTTTTTAGAAAAGAAGCTGCTCCATGTTATGATTATAACGGAAGTTTTGTGTGTGTGCTTGAAATTGAAGAGCCATCAAGCGAATGGTATCGAATTCATAGTTTTAAAATAAAAAAGGATAATACGGCATCATTTTACTATGCTTATGGACAATTTGTAGCATTTGAAGAAAACTATCTTTGTAAATAAAAAGTTTATTTCCTATTTAACTTTAGGTTGGCATTAAATAGGAAATAAACGTTCGTTCAAATCTTGTTGAATATCGCTTTCTTCTTTTTCAAGAGCAACCGACACTTCGCTTACAAACATAGCACGAGCACGTTCTAGCATTTTACGCTCACCAAAAGAAAGTTGATCTTTATCGGCGCTTAGAGAAGCCAAATCGCGTAGTACTTCAGCGATATCGGTTAAATTTCCAGTATTCAGTTTATCGTTGAGCATACGGAACCGACGGTTCCATGTTGCTTTTGATTTTTTTGATGGTGACTGAAGAACTGTATAAACTTTTTCTACATCGGGAATAGGAGTTACAGTACGTAAACCAACGGTTTTTGCACTTGCAGTTGGTACCATTACTTTTGCACCAGTAGCATGAATTTTGATAACATAAAAATCTTGTTGACTACCGCCAACATGACATTCTTGTATTTTTTCAATTGTTCCAACGCCATGACAGGGATACACAGCTTTTTGGCCTATACCAAAGTTTGTACGGTCTTGGAGCATCTCAGTATGATTCATGAATGTTAATCTCCAAAAATAGATAGAAAACAGGATAAATAAATGAAATTTATTCATATATTTAACGTGAAATGCAAAATTAAAGCGTTATATAACCTACAATTTTTTTGATATTAGGTCAAGTTCTCTTTTTCGGTAATAAGGTATTGTTTTTATTCATTAATTGACAGTCTGTAAGCGTTTCGAGACAAGTTCTAAAAATTCTTTGTGAATTGTAGAAGGAATCGACTGATCGAGTTCGGGATGAAACGTAGTGGCCATATATGAATTTTTGAGAATCCAAACTGGACAATTAGAAATTTCGAACTTTACTTCTATATCTGAAGCAGTGCGTTCAATTTGAGGGGCCCGAATAAACGAAACAGGTGAATTGGCAATAACAGTATTAAAGCTTTGCAATTGACTGCCATATGCATTTCTTTGAACAGTAATATCAAGGAGGCCAAACGATTTTTGTTCTGGAGAGTGCACAGTTTTAGCCATTAAGATAGTGCCTGCACAAATACCCCAAACTGGTACACGTTTAAAAGTATTTTTTAATTCAGATTGCAAATCAAAAATATCGATGAGCTTAAGCATTGTTGAACTTTCTCCGCCAGGAAGAATAAGCCCATCTACTTTTTGTAAATCTTCTTTAGTTTTAACTTCTAAATATCTGCCTCCAAGAGTTTCAATATGAAATTTATGAGGGGTGACACAACCCTGTAAAGCAAGGACTCCAATAATCGGTTTACTTGTTGTGTGTTGTGTAGAGAAGGAATTTGCAACAGTCATAAATTACTTTACCACCCTCTTTGAGAGAGTCTTTCATGTTCTTGTAATTTATGAATTTCAAGCCCGCGCATTGGTGCATCAAGCCCTTTAGAAGCTGCTAAAACTTCGGCTGGATCGTTAAAACGTGCCGTTGCTTTTACAATTGCTTTTGCAAATTTTTCTGGGCTTTCCGCTTTAAAAATACCAGAACCTACAAAAACCGATTCTGCTCCTAATTGCATAGCAAGAGCAGCATCGGCAGGAGTAGAAATTCCACCAGCTGCAAAATTTGGAACAGGGAATTTTTGATGCTGTTTCATGTAACGTAAAAGTTCGTATGGAGCGCCAAGGCGCTTTGCTTCAGTCATTAATTCAGAATCATCTAAACTGAAAACTCTTTTAATATCTTGATGGATTTGACGTAAATGACGCACAGCTTCAATAATATTGCCAGTACCCGGTTCGCCTTTAGTGCGAATAAGAGCTGCACCTTCGCCAATTCGACGAAGAGCTTCACCTAAGTTTGTTGCTCCGCAAACAAATGGAACACTAAATTTATGTTTCGCAATATGATGACTATCGTCGGCCGGGGTAAGAACTTCACTTTCATCGATGTAATCAACACCAATTTCTTGAAGAATTTGTGCTTCGACAAAGTGGCCAATACGACATTTTGCCATGACTGGGATGCTGACTGATTTTACAATATCAATGACAAGGTTTGGGCAAGACATACGAGCCACACCGCCTTGTGCACGAATATCTGATGGTACACGTTCAAGCGCCATAATCGCAACTGCGCCAGATTGTTCAGCAATTTTTGCTTGCTCAACATTTACCACATCCATGATAACCCCGCCTTTAAGCATTTCTGCAAGGCCAACTTTTAAATTCATGGGAGCAATGCCATCGTCTGTATATTTGATTTCATTTTTCATAATTTAGGGAAAACTCCTTGTATAATATTTTCATAAATATACGCGAATACTAGCATATTTACCGCACAATCCAATCAAATTCTTGATTTTGTATTTGGCAAGAGACTGTAAAATAAACAATTTGAGTTTTAAGGTAAAAATTTTGCATTGAGACGATTACAATGATTGAATTAATTCAGTATAAAATAGAATAGCTTTCGTGAAGTCGTCCGTTTTAATGCTTTCATTGTTTCCATGATACATATCCCTATTTTCTAGTTTTACAGAAAGCGGTGTAATACGATAAATATTAGGTGTTAAATCTTTATAATGTTTTGAATCTGTAGATCCAATTAAAACGCCTGGTACAACAATCACATTTGAGTAAGTAGCTTTATAAGCGTGTTCAAGTATTTTATAATATTTATTATTCTCGGGTGCAGGTGGCACAGGATTATTAAAATAAGTGTCTTTGATTGAAACTTCAATATCCAAAGATTTTGCAAGAGTCTTTAACTCTGCTTCTATTTCTTCGGCTGTACTTCCTGGAATAATGCGATAGTTAAGCGTTGCTTCTGCAAAACTTGGTTGCACATTATCTTTAATGCCCGCATTAAACTTTGTAGTTGTCATTGTGTTTTTAAATAAAGCACCCAAATTTGCTTGCACAAGTTTATGTATAATGAGTGGTTTTGTTAACCATAAATTTGCAAGAAGAAATTTATATTTCCAGGGCACATAAGGCACAAATGTTTCAAGTGCTTTTGTCATTTGAGCAGGCCAGTAAATTTTTACAGGCTCGTTACCAATTTTAACTAAAAATTCACTCAATTTCATAATGGGATTATTTGTATTGCCAAGTGAACTGTGACCTGGAACTCCTTTTGCGGTAACTTGAAACGTAGCATTGCCTTTTTCGGCAACATTAATAGTCGCAACAGGATAGGCAAAATTTGGGGTTTCAATATCTAAAATTGGCATTCCCTCATCAAATACTGCATCAAGTGAAATTTGATTGTTTACAAAATATTGAGCAATTTCACTGTTTCCCTTAACACCACCAATTTCTTCATCCGCTCCAAATGCAAAGTATACTGTTTGAGGTGGGGTAAAATTTTCTTTCAATAAAAAACGAATTGCCTCTAAATTTGCAATTAAGTTTCCTTTATCATCTAAAACGCCACGTCCCCAAATTCGATTCTCGACAATATCACCTGAAAAGGGATTGTGAGACCATGAGCTGCGATCGTTTTCGGCGACAGGAACAGTATCATAATGCGCCATAATTAAAGTACTTGGTGCAGATGTTTCTTGACCTGTCCACTTTAATAAAATGCTGTCGTTAATTTTAATCAATTTTAATTTTTTAAGAACATCTGGATAAGTGTTTTTTAAAAATATTCTAAATTTTTGAAATTCTGATTTACGATAAAAATTTGGATCTGAAATTGTTTGAATTGTAATTGCTTTTGATAAATTTTGAAGTGCCTGCAAATTTTGAGTTTGTATAGGAAGGATTTTTTGATTGTCAGATTTGATATTATTTAATTTTATTGTATTAAACATGAGTATAGAAAATAAAATAAGTAAACCAATACTTAGAATGAGAAATATTTTTTTCATTATGTGAAATTTTCCTTACGTAATAAAAACAAAAATTGGATAAAACATTTTGTATGTGTTTTATATGTTCTTAAATCTAATCAAATTAAACGTCAGGACAAGGTGTTTCTTTATGATTTTACAAATTGAATGATATAGGGTTTAAAAATATGATTCTTGTAACTGGTGGTGCTGGATTTATAGGCTCAAATTTTGTTTTAAACTGGCTAGAACACTCCGACGAGCCTGTTTTAAATCTTGATGCGTTAACATATGCGGGTCATTTAGCGAGTTTAAATAAACTGAAAGATGATGAAAGACATGTTTTTGTAAAAGGAAATATTCTTGATCAAGCTCTCTTAACTGAAATTTTAAATACATATAAGCCTCGCGCAATTTTGCATTTTGCAGCAGAAAGCCATGTTGATCGTTCTATTGAAGATTCAATTTCTTTTTTAAGAACAAATGTAGAAGGCACACATTCTTTGTTGAGTGCAGCACTTGCTTATTGGTCTCAATTAGAAGGTTCAGAAAAAGAAAACTTTCGCTTTTTACATGTTTCAACTGATGAAGTGTATGGCTCATTAAATGAAAATGACCCGCCATTTTCAGAAATAACACCTTATGCTCCTAATAGCCCCTATTCCGCATCTAAAGCATCTAGTGATTATTTTGTGCGTGCCTGGTTTCATACTTATGGTTTGCCAGTTTTAACCACAAACTGTTCTAATAATTATGGGCCGTATCAATTTCCTGAAAAACTGATTCCTCATATTATTTTAAATGCATTATCAGGGCAGGCACTTCCTATTTATGGTGATGGACGTAATATCCGCGATTGGCTTTATGTAGGCGATCATTGTGAAGCAATTAAACTAGTGCTTGAACAAGGAAAGCCTGGTGAAACGTATAATGTAGGTGGTGCAAACGAAAAAACAAACTTAGATGTTGTTCATACAATTTGTGATATTTTAGATACACTTAAGCCAAATGCGCAGCACTCTTATCGTGCCCAAATTGAATTTGTAACAGATCGATTAGGACATGATAAACGTTATGCTATTAATCCTCAGAAACTTATGAATGAGCTTGGTTGGAAGCCAACAGAAACATTTGCAACAGGCATTCAAAAAACAGTCGAATGGTATTTAGATAATACGGAGTGGATTCATAATGTGCATTCTGCAGCACAGTCTCATATTGAAGCTAGTATTGTCGAGGCTTATAGTTAATAAGAAAATTTTATATGACTCTTTCGGAAACAATTCTAGCAATTATAGACCGTGGTGCTGCACAATCTTCAGAGGCCTTTTGGTCGTATGATGTGCAAGATCGTCTTGTCTATGAAATGTTACAATCAAATGCCGATAGCAATACTTTAATTCGTTATATATTGCGTGCAGTAATGCGTAATCCAAATCAAGCTGCCCATACAAATCTTATTTTAATTCACCAACTATTAGCAGAATTTTTGTGTTCGTATGAAGTAGAATTTTTACAATGGGTATTGCAAGGTAGAGGTGAAATGGCACGTGGCGGATTTAGCACAGATCCAAAAAATATTTTTGAATTTTTTGCTTCTCCAAATTCATTTCGTTCAACCAGTAGAGTAATTACCGGTCTTGAAACAATTCTTTCTTCATTATCATTTCGCGTTGTGGGATTTGCTTGGATTCCTGAGCCTATTCCTTCCCGAGAAAATTCTCGTAAAGGGTTTGAAAGTTTACAGGAAAAATTTAGAAAATGGATTCCCAAAGAAATGCATGTGCAAGAACTTTATCAAACACGCCCTTCTGATCTTAAACCAAATCCAGAAGACGAAATAATTCAAGCACATCTTGATCCAGTATCAGATGCAAGTGATTTAGAAGACGGTGTCCCAAAACGACCAGGAAAATCGTGGCTTCCACCAAAAATGCGTGCGCGCATTCGTACTGTTTCAGAGGCAAAAGCAGCGGCCGATGTAAGCACTGCTCATTCACCATATACATGGGTGGGTGCCGCATCTGCAGGAGGTATCCCTTATGCATCACATGTTTCTGGAACAGTTACATTAATTTTAGGAGTTCTTTTAAGTTTAGCACAAGAACCACAACGTCCTTCTAAATTAACTGCCGCTCTGAGTTTAGAGCGGTTAAAACAATCGCCTGCAAATGTATTGAAGTTTCGAGAAACGCTTTTAAATATTGCAGGTATTTTACTCATGCCGACTTTAGAGCGTGCCAATTTTCATACAATTCCTGAAGTATTCGCAGGAATTTATTATTTTATAGAAAAAATGATTTTGCTTTATCATCCTGGAGCGTCTGAAGTGGATTTGCGGGTGCTGTCTCCTTATGAAAGTTTCCGTGCAGGCATTTCTTTGCTTTCGCAGGTTTCTGCATATCCTTTAAATACGCATATTGCTCAAGTACAAGATTTCTTGCTAGCAAAAGTTCAAGCTGTACCGTTTGCTACGTCAACATGATAGAATAGATTTTCTTTTGAATTTTATCAATACTCAGCAAGGTGCACATGAAAACATTAAGACGTTTTTTCAAATCTTCTTACTCTTTAGGGGTATGTTTTGCGATCGTTTTTCTATCTTTTTTTTCAAATATCCATGCAAAAAGCACTAAGCTAGTTGTAGATGCAGCAGGCTTTGAATACGATTACATTCACAATATTTATGTGACTAAAACAACTGCTCTCCAAAGATTTTTTGGTTTTAATCGTGGTTATGACTATATGAGTACTGTGCTTAGTATGGTTATAGATGCAGAGCCTATTCAATTTATGTTTGAAAATAAATGGTACATGATTGAGCTTTGGAAAGGGCAATATTATGCTTCTACAGGAGGTGAAATTGGCTTTTATCATAAGAGCATCATTGATGGGCATTGGGAATCTGCACATGATGAGCAAATGCTTCAAATGTCATTTGATTTATATAGAAAAGGCCAGCAGATTTTTTCTCGAAATGATATACATTGGTGGTTAACAGGCTTTAAGCCAGGAGTGTTTTCTGAACCTCACGACCTTTCCTTAGAAAATATTAGTCTTACGTTCAATAAAACAGGAATGGGGAAAGCGTTTTATTTTGCTCTGATCGAGTATTTTACTCCACAGCTTTCTGCAAGCTCTTATAATGTGAAATTTATTCCTCCTAATACTGTAACATTTCGTTGGGACATTCCTCGCAAAGCGCAGGATCACTTAAGCAAACGAAAATACTACCAAATATGGAATAGAGTTTCTGCAAATTCTTTGTTTTTATTTATGAATCCTGATTATAGCCCAGAGAACATCGATAGAAAACTGAGCGTTTTAAAAAAATATTTAAAATTTACACCAATTGATGCAAACGATATTCTTGGATTTGAAGAGAAGTAAAAAAAATGTGTGTACTAGACTGATGGAATCGATTTCATTTCCCACATCAAATGTTTAAACTCGAGAAGATTTTTGGTTAGATATTCGGATGGCCGTAATGTTGAATGCAGTGTTTCATAACGGATCATAGTAAAAACTGAAGCTCTGTCTTTAATTAAACCGACACTTTGCCAATGGGAGCAGAGCTTAGCGATTGCATGAATAATCATTTGTTTGCCACAAGTGCTAACTGTATTGCCAGGTTGAATTTTTAATAAGCTAGGACGTTTGATCTCATGTAAAGGGACAGGTAAGGATTTTACCATAATTCCAAATAATAATTGGTCAATGACTGGTGCTAAATATTCAGGCACTTCATGAGTCAGTAAATGGTAAAATCCATCTGTGTTGAGAGGGGCAGGATCAAATCTAATATCTTGTTCAGATTGTATAAACAAATTTTGAACAAAACGATCTTCTAAAATCAAATTAATTGTTGTGGAAAGAGTAAAGGAAGCACGGCCGCCTCTTGTCCCTGCAGGTCTATAAATTTTTGCCTCTCCAAAATCAGACCACATAACTTCATTTGTATCTGAAATTTTTAAAATATTGTCTTTTTTAATGTCTAAGTGTGCACAATTTCGAGAGTGCATTTCTAATAGAGCATGTGAAAGTTTATAAAGATCTGCAAATACACTCATGGGTGATACGGAAAAATTATATTTTTCTGCAACCGGATAAACTTCTATAAAACGTAAATTGGTGGTTCCAGTGAGTATTCTTCCTTCTCTAACTCCTTTTGTTAATGCAAACATGTCGTTGGGAAGAAGTACTGACGGAATAAAAGGGGGCATTTTTAAAAGTGCGATGACTTGATAAAAATTTTCAATTTTCTTTATGGAAAACTCGTCTTCAATAGGAGACTCTTTAACGGCAACTGTTGTATTTCGAATTGTGTCTTGCCCAAAACACACCACGCTGTTTCCTCCACGCATAACGTGTGAGTTATCTATAATATATGGTGATGCATGTTCAGGAATGTGGCGAATACAAGGTAAAGATGTGCTCAGTTTTTGTTTGAGCTCATTAGCATCGCTATCATTACTGTCAATTTTTAAGGGAAGCCCTCGAAGTGCTTGCATGCGTTTTTTCATGATAATTCGTCCAATCGATTCGTTTAAGAATTTATGTCTTCAGTAATAAAGCGTGATTTTAGATTCTTTTGAATTTGCATACAACTTTGTTGTTTATTGAATTTATGTCTGTGTTGTGTAGATAGAATATAGACTTTATCTCTAAATTTTTTAGGTATAAATTGTATTAAAGCAAGCAAATATGCCGGAAACTTGCAACATTTAGCAATTTCAATGATCCCGTCGGTTTGAGCATAAAATTTTTGGTTTTTAAAAATACACACACTTTCGAGTGAGACTTTTTTATTGTGTTTCTTGAAAAAGTTCTTTGCATACTCGGAGTCTAGCCCAGAAAAATAGAAATTATATTGTGCTGATTTTTCATATTTTAAGCATAAAAGAGCAAATTTGTTACATATGATGCATTTGCTATCGATAAAAATAAATATTTTTTTCATAAGTAGAATCATTATACTTTGGTCAAGTATGAATCGCAACTAATTCCAAAAAATTTATAAAATAAGGGTTTTAAATTCGCCATTCAATATTTGTATTGATATAAATTTGTTTAAACGATTGAAAATATGAGAAATTATTTTTTTTCTCCTCATTTTTTGCATTGCCAACTTTCTTCTTGGTATAATTAGAAGAACCTTGGCCGTTTCTCGTATTAAAAAATAGGAATTTAGATAATGCAATATACAATAAATTTGAAAAATATTTTAACAATTGGTGTGTTTACATCTTTTATAGGATTATTTGGTGGATGTAAGTCAGGCCATTTACCTCCCTTAGCAACAATTTATATTCCTTCGACTAATGGCGTCATTACGCCTGCAGCAGGCTTAGACACACCTGCAGATGGTTTTATACCAGGTAGTGGTGGCGGATTCATACCAGGTGGTGGTGGTTTCATTCCAGGAGCTGGTGGTTGCATTCCTCTTGGAGCTGGT
>CAYGQR010000019.1:0-28338 GCA_964352255.1 uncultured Oligoflexia bacterium | reverse complement strand
TCTCATCTTTTGCCTAATGTCTGCTGGTTACACAAAGTTGATTTGCTCTTCTGGCTTGTGCGTATCATCTTGGATTCTTAACTTTGGGTTGGCATAAAGTATATTTACTCTTTTTAGGTGTGTATATTGCTTTTTGGCAAAACCCTAAACAATTTTGTGTTTAATCTGCCCCGCATTTTTTTCTGAAAAATAAGGCCATTGTACAAACTCGACTGTTACAATACTACGTTCAGGATCGTCATCAAATGTAGCAAAACGTTTTGAATAGTCATGCTCAAATTCGCCCTGTAATTCACACAGTTTTTTAGTGATATTTTTTTGTACAGTTTTGCTGATAGTAGAATTCATAGCGTCAAGAATAGGAACTTCAATTAAAACAGCAAGCCGCTGATTATGATGTTTACCAAAAACCACTTCTGCTTGGTATTTTCCTTGCGTAATATCACCAACACTTGAGCGTATTGCTTGATTAATAATATTTTCACTTATATTACTACCCGATAAAATAACACCACGATCTGAACGGCCATATATAGCTAAAATATCGGCAAGATCATCAGGAGCTTCTTTTAAAATATCAAACTCTTTCGCATATTCAGGTGCATTTGCCTCTAAAGACAAAACTTTACTTTTAAGATCGGCCCATGAAAACAGATCAACTCTATCTTTAATATTATACCGCACAAGTGGAATGCCTTGCCATAGTGTAAGAACAAGCTGGCCATCTATTTCTTCTGCATAATACTGATCGCCCATTTTATGATGAAATAAGGGGATTCCATCAGTAATATTAAGCTTTTTTCGTATTGTATCATTATGCAAAATTTGACGAACAGCGACTGAATAAGGAGATTCAACACCAATCACTCCTGCATCTGCAGCGCCATAAATAGAAAGCAGAGCCGTTCGTCGATTTTCTTCTTTCATTTGTGATTGGATTTGTACCCGCAAACTTTCAGGAAATAACTCGCCACCAACAATGTAACGTATTTTTTCAAATGGAAGCTGATGCCCCATAGAAGCAGCTGTCATTAAAAGATCAGAAATCGAAGAAGGTGTTATATAAATCACAAATAAATCAAAATCATTTTGAAAGCGCACAAGAGTTTCAATACAATCACGATAATCATTTCCTGGCGCATAAACCATACTAGGACAATCAAGCTCTGAAAACATTGTTTTGAGTTTTACACTGATTGAATCGCCACCAACCCAGCTGCCTAAAGAAAACGCGACCATGTGCATAATTTTGTTATTATCTAGATCATACAGTTTACGCATAGAAACAAGCATATCATCTTCTGGTAAAAATTCTGAACCCTCGTTTATTGCTGGCCAATATGTAGATTTTTTTGAAAATCCAGAAGAGCGATGATATGAAACTATACTATTACGATTTGGCACTAATAAACGTTCAAAATCGTACTTATCTATGTAATTTGATTTTTCCATTAAAGGACGATCAGTAAAATTTTCGAAATTGGTAGGATTTTGGTCTTTAATAAATAGAGAGTAAGCAGGTATCAAAGCTTCTGCTTTTTTTGCCACATCGTGTGCAATATTGATTAACCCTAAATCCGTGAGTTTTGTAAGCATTCTATTTCCTTTAAAATTAAATTAATATAATTTAGATAATTCTTTTTCAGTTATAATAGGGATATTCAAGTTTTTTGCTTCTTTATATTTTGAAGATCTGGACACATCATTACACAATAAATAATCTGTTTTATTGTTAACACTTGAAACAATTTTAGCACCTAATTTTTCTAAAGTTTTTTTGATTTCAGAACGAGGTTTTGAAAGAGTTCCTGTAATGCAGATATTTTTTCCATAAAGCACATGTGAAGTGTCTATTGTTGATGCAGACGCGTCATTAATAAGAATAATAAAGTTCAAAAGATGTTCAATAATATGCTTTTTAAAGTGCAAAGAAGAAACAAAGTCATGAGCAGATTTTTCTGCCCAACCTTTTTCAGAGGATAAATCTTCTTCTGTAAGGGCAAAAATTGCTTCTAAGGTTGTAAATTTTTGTGCAATTTCTTTGCATTTTACTTCTCCACCTCCTTTTAAACCTAATGCAGTCAAAAACTGCCATAAATGAACTTCTTTACGAGACTGAATTGATTCCACAGTATTTTGTGCCGATTTTATGCCAAATCCTTCAATCTGCAACAAATCCTCAACAGAAATTTTATAAAGATCTGCAGGTTCATTCAAAAGCCCGGCAGCACGGAGTCTATGTACAATTTTTTCAGAAACACCAAGCATTTCTATCTTTGCAACAAAGTGAACTAAGCTTTCTTGATCGCTATATTCGCAGCCACCAAATAAGGAACAAAATAATTCTGGTCCTTTACGCACCAGATCACTTCCACAAACACATGCTGTTGGTAGCTTATAAGTATTTTGTACATTATCGACTCGTTCCAAAATAGCAGGAATCACTTCACCACTACGGATAATTTTTACTCTTGCACCTACCGCATAATTGCCTTTTTCAATGTATTCTGCATTATGCAGTGTGGCATATGAAATTTTGGCATTTGATAAAAATACAGGTGAAAGTTTTGCACGAAAAGATACTTTTCCGCTTCTGCCAACATTTTGCTCAATATCAATAATTTCAGTAATTGCTGTTTCGCCTGCGCGTTTAAAGGCAAAAGTACCACGTGGATGGTGCGCGGTATTCCCTAAGCTTTCCCATACGATTTCATCTTCAATTCTAAACACTAATCCATCAATTTGATGATCTCGTGCTTTGGAAAAAAGATTGTCTAAAATAAGAATTAAATCATTTTCAGTAAGTTCTGATTGATCCAATTTAAAAATAAAATTTTCGTGTAAATAAAATCCTAAAGTTTGAATAAATTTAAACTTTTCACTGTATCTGCATGGAATATTAACAAGGTTTGCAAAATCTTTGGAGGACAGTAATTTAGGTGAATTTACATCTGCATTTGTATTTGCCTCTATGTTTGCTTCTTCATAAACAAGAATATCAAATGGACAAAATAAAAACGTTTTTAAAATATCCGCCGCTTCATTAATATCTTTGCGCCCAAGTGTACCAGGCACAGCATTTCGAAAACTATCAAAAAGATCAGAATATTTTTCAAACTCTGAAATTGGAAAATATATTTCACCGCGAATTTCAATACGATGATTTTTAAGTTCAGAAGGAAGTTTTAATGTCTTAGGAATTTCGATGATATGATAAACTTGTTCTGTAACATCTTCGCCAAACTGGCCATTTCCACGCGTAGAAGCACGTGCAAGATGCCCCTTATCATTATATTCTAAGGATAAGGCCATTCCATCAAACTTATCAATTGCAACACATTCATATTTTTTTAAAAACTGCAGCAACTCAGAAGGTTCATAAGTTTTTAACAAAGAAAGCATTGGAGTTTGATGATGCACCTTTTCTTTTTTCTGATGAACCTCGTAACCAACAAAACTTAATACAGGATGATGTGGACTTAATTCTCGTAATTTGGCTTCAAGAATATCATATTCTTCGTTTTCAAGAATACTTTTACCCTTATAATAAAGGCGTTTATGATAGAGAATTTGAGATGCTAAATGTTCAATAGATTTGTATGGCTTCATACATCTATTGGTACAATAAATTAAAGGTCTTTAAAAGTCTTTGCATGAAGAACAATTGTTCTTTTTCGTTTTACAGGACTTAATGTCGCATTTTCCCATCCTGCATAGGTTAATTTTACTTTTGAACTGTCTTCTATGACTAAAACTGCATCTTTTTGAAATTCAAAATTCACTTCATTTGGCTCTGTCATGCCATTTAAAACTCGCTTTCCATCTGCTAAAATACTTATTCCAACTGGCTCAAGAACAGTTAATTTTACTTTTTCAAATAGCTGAGCCTGGATTTCAGAATTTTTTTCAGTCGGAACCGGCACTTCTGCCACAATAGTAGGCGCTTCTTCAGCTTGGACGATTTCAACAGAATCAATATTATCTGGTGTCTCTGCCGCAGCCATTAAAGCAGAATCTTGTTCTTCGGCTGAAACTTCAAATGTTTCACCTTCGTACGCTTCAACATCTTCTGCCTGGATTTCATGAGTCAAATTAGTGTCATTTCTTTGCCATTGTTCACTTTCTTGATCAATAAGAATCAATGTACAAACAACAGAGCCCGCAACTAATGCAGTCACACCAGTGCCTACTACCAATTTTGTAGGAAATTTTTTCTGTGGTTTTGGTAATTTAGGAGAAAAGACTTTTTCTTCGATTTTTGGAGTTTCTTCGATTTTTTGATTTTCTTCTTTTTTTGGATTTTCTTCTATTTTTGGAATTTCTTCGATTTTTGGAGTTTCTTCGATTTTTGGAGTTTCTTTTTCTTTTGAAGGCACGACGACTGCAGATTCTGTAGTTTCGAGGTCAGTTTCTGATTTTCTAGGCACTGAAGACGTTTTTGCTTTTTTAGGGGATTTTTGTATTTTTGCAAATCCAAAAAAACTTTTGTTACTTTGAGATTTAATACGCGCATATTCAACCATCTGATCTAAATTATCGGGCGAAGGATTAGGTTCAAGAGATTCAGAATAATTAGAAAATTTTGGAAACTCGCTTAAATCACATCCAAGTTCCTTCGCGTACAACTTAATTAAACGCCTTGTAATTGTACTGTTAGGAAGTGATGCCCAATCCCCATTTTCAATATATGTCAAATACTCTTCTGTAATTTTAGTCGTATGTGCACAATCTGCAATTGTGTGTGCAGAATTTTGCTCTCGTTTATTTTTTAAACGAAGACCAATTTTTTTTGCCTCTTCTTGAGTAACACCTAACATATACACTTCTTGTGATTCGTTGTTTGTTTCCATACAAATTATCCTAATTTTTAGTTTTTAAGTTGCGGTTAAAAAAACAGAAATCTTAAGTGGATTTTAATGCTTTAATCTTCATATGTAAAAATTGTCTTAAGTTTTCTTGTAATAGTATAAACTTCTTCTTTAGAAATTTCGATAGGCTGAGTTTGCACATACTCAGATTTATGGTCATTTACATAGACCAGAGAATCATCTAAATACTTGATTTTATTTGGGAATATTGCTGATAAAGATGTAGGTATAATTTCTTCATCTGGGTAACTAGTTGCAAATATTAAATGAATTCCTACAAAATGAGATTTATAAGATATTTTTTGGAGACTCTTCTCAAGTTCATAAGGAATTGCTTGCATCAATTCTCTAAGTTCTCCAACTAAAACAACAATATAAGGTAAATTTTCAATCGATTGAATGTCTTTAAACGAGTTTGCTTTATGCTGTTTAAAAAGTTGATATCTATTTTCAACTTCTGTTTTAACCCAATTAAAAGTTGAAACCGATCGATGAGGGGATGTTAAGATTGGAAACAATAAATGACCAATTCCATCATAAACTGCTAAATCGCACATCTGAGGATCGACTAAAACTAATTTTAGCTCAATTGGATTTTTTTGAAATAATAGACTCATCATCAAAATATGAAGAATATTCTGCTTTTCTTGACTGTCATTAGCCGTAATAAATAAGTTTTGTAGATCGACTAAATCTAAAATAAACGGTGTGTATGCAGGCAGGTTTCCACAAATTAGGGGAAGGTGATAGTTCATTTTTTGATAAGCATTTGACATTAAAACAGATTTTAAACTTCCAGCTTGATTTGATTCTAATGCCGAAAGCAAATCGAGAAAAACATTTTGATCTGTATGAGAAAGAGTTGAATGGCTCTGAACAGAATCAGAATTTTCATCCTTCACAGCCAATTCATCAATAACTGGCGCAATATCTTCTGATAAATCTCTAGAAAATTGTTCGACGCGTTTTGAACGTAAAAACCTTAAAACCCAAAAAACACTAAAGATAGGGGTAATCCCCAAACATAATGTTAAACTTGTGCATCCCCCTAAAAATAAAATAGCAAGAGCTGCTGTTTGATCAAATAATTTTTCAAATACATAAAAAATATTTTCACCAAAAACTCCACCAGTAAAAAATTCAGCGCCTTTGTATGTGATTAAGGGTTTGACACCGCTTAAAAACCCCAAAGAAAAAATTATCATCTGCGGATAGCCAAAAATTCTTAATGCAAAATTTTGTGAAGAATGATTCCTAAAATTGTATAAAATTTGAATCATTAAAAACACAAAAAAAACTAAGGGAAAAATTCCAAAAAGTTGTAACGACCAATCTGCAAATGCAGCACCAATTTCACCAAAATAGTTAGAAAATTGATTTGAGTTTTCAGATAAAAAATGAAAAGGAGAAGCATCTTTTGGACTATAGGTAAGAATAGAAATTATTCCGCAAAAAAGAATCGCTAAGGCAAAGATATAACCGTATTCTTTGAGATAATTATATTTTACAATTTTATTTTCTAAAAAAGGATGCAGCTTCGTGTGTGTGTGTTTTGGTATGGTAAACATGAATTACCTTTCTGTGAAGCATAAAGTTTTTTATCTATTTTAATTCAATATAATAACTTTTTCATAGTAAAACATATAATAAAAATAAAAAAGAATTTCACAAAAAAGTATTACGAAAATGATTTCGTTGCAAAAGCTACCAAATCGTTTATCCTTGATCAAAATCAATTGGGAGTTTAATACGCTATGGATATGCATGAACTTATTAGGCAGATGGACCGTGCCGAAAGAATTTGGCCGGACGAACGTTCTTGGACAATTCAAGTACTTGCTGGTTATTTACACATTTCTGCATCTGATCTTCTTCCTCTGTTTCAACAAATAAATCAAATGCTACAAACTGAACGAGATCAAGTTTACCCAGAAGATTTACGCTTACTAAAAGCTCATTGTGAACGCCAAGTGGCAAGCGTTACAAAAGAACATTTGGAAGATAAGCGCCGCGATCAAATGAAAGCACGCCGCACAATTCAATGTCTTATTCCGAAAATTTCTGAACTAATGGGCAAACGTGACTTTAGTCGTGCACTCAATTCTTTTATTTATCTGCTTGAAGAAAGCGGAGAATATGCACTTCCTGAAGAAAAAGCACAATGGTACGAAGAAATGGGACGGTTGTGTTTAAAAATTAAGCGCCATCCTAATGAAGCGGCGCGTTATTTTAGGCTTGCTGTAAGCGCACTAAGTTTACTAGAAGATCGTGATGGCATCCAAGATTTACTGGATACGTACGATGAAGAATTTTGCGGAGAAACTGCACGTTGTTCATGGCATTCTGTTATTCAAACAAGCCGTGAATCTCTTGAAAAATTAGAATACATTATCACCAATTAATTGCTATTTTACTACACACAAAAAGAATTTAGGAGCTATAATGCGTTTAGTCTTCATAAAAACAATCATGACATGTTTTTTAGGAATATTTGTACTTATGCAACAAAGCTGTGTTTCTCAAAAAAATCCTAACGATAACTTTCCAACAGAAAACGAATTTCCAGAATACCGCCTCATTGATGCTCGCTATCAAGAAAATCTTTCGATTAGCGTAAATGAAAATTCCAAGTTTGCAATTGTGGTAAGGGATTTAGCGGTAACTGCGTTTTCAAATTTAGGACAACCGCGCTACGATAGCAAAGATTTTTTCTTTGCCGGGGCAGAACGTTGCTGTGCACCAAAAACACCACGATTTGGTGAATCTGGGCTTCTAGTTTATCGTTTTCATGCATTGAATGTAAGCGACAAAACTACAATTGAACTTATTGCACGCCGTAAAGGCCTAGATATGCAAAAATTACAATATGACAGTGATCTTGTTAAAACGATTCATGTAAAAATTAAATAAAATGCCAACCAAAGAATAGTATCGGATTAAGGCCGTTGAGAAATGCGAAAAGAGTAGTTTGCGTGCATTTGCGACCGCACGTAAAAATAAAAACTTCTGCCCCTTAACTATTCCAGGGAGAAACTCTGCATGCAAATACTCTATTTCGCATTTCTCAACAACCCTATACTTCGAATGCACATCTACTGTGGTGGACCGTAACCAATTTACTGATACGTGTGTGCCTATAGGAATCGTAACTTTTAACTTTGGATTCGCATAAAAACTCAATTAAACTAATATGCCTTCTAAAGCAGTTATATTTCCATCTATAATCTTAATTTTCAGAGTTTTGCCAAGCAAATTACGCGGCGATGAAAACTTAACAAGGCGGCCTTCATAAGTACGCCCATACCAGCTATTTTCTGCCCGCGAATTTCTATACACAACCATAACATCACGCACTTTACCAACTTCTTCTTTGTTCTGACGAAGGGTTTCTTTGTGTTGTAAAGCAAGAAGAATTTGTAAACGCTTATCTTTTACATCTTCTGGCACTTGATCTTTAAAGCGTACAGCTGGTGTGCCTTTGCGAATGGAGTATTTAAACGCATAAATAAACGCAAACTTCATTTCTTTTATTAAAGAAAGAGTTTCTGCAAAATCTTCTTCTGTTTCACCAGGAAACCCAACAATAATATCTGTACTAAAAGCGACTTCAGGTCGCACTGCGCGAATCCAGCCTACACGTTCCAGATATTCTGCACGCGTATACTGACGGTTCATTCGATCCAACATTCTGTCGCTGCCTGATTGCACTGCTAAATGAAATGAATTTGTAATTTGAGGAACTTCTGCAAAAGCCTGAGCAAGAGCAGGCGTAAAATCATGTGGGTTAGATGTTGTAAAACGCAAACGTTCAACACCAGGTTGCTTGGCAACAATTTTTAAAAGTTCAGCAAAAGGAAGCTCCACTTTTAAAGATTTTACATCCGTTTCGCCAATGAGATCGAGTCCGTAAGAGTTTACATTTTGCCCAAGCAAAACAATTTCTTTTACATCGTGATTTGTGTGAAAATTCACTTCCTCTAAAATTTCTGCTTGAGAGCGGCTTTTTTCACGTCCACGTGTATAAGGGACAACACAGAAGGTGCAAAAATTATTACAACCTTTAATGATATTTACAAAACGTGTGATTTCTTGTTTTTCGGCATTTTGATAAGGTGCTATTGTATCTATTGGAATTGAATATGGAACGTCTGTTGTGTCAAATTTTGTTTCAACAAATGGTGAAAGTGGGCTTGTCATTTTTTTCAGATCAGAAAAACCTGCACTGTGTAAATCACTCTTCTCTAGAAGTGCTGGTAAAGTTTCAATTTGATCGGGGCCAAATATTAAATCGATATAAGGCGCATCTTTTGAAAGTTTTTTAGCTTCTGCTTGCGCAACACAACCTGCAACTGCAATTTTTAGTTTTGGATTTTCTTTTTTGAGCTCACGCAATTCGCCCAAACGGCTGACAACTTTATGGCGCGCTTTTTCGCGAATATGACACGTATTTAAAATAATAAGATCAGCACTTTCAGGAGTGCTAGTTGTTTTGTAGTTTTTTTGCTCTAAAAGACTCATCATACGCTCGGAGTCGGCCACATTCATTTGGCAGCCCCATGTTTGCACATAAACTTTTTTGGCATTTAAGGGCGAAGCTGTAGAGTGTATTGCTTGTAAATTCATCTTTTTTTATTTTTCTTTTGTTTCTCTAGTTTGATACGTTTTTTGAGCCGGTTGATTTCTGCAATATCAGCAGTACTCATTCCTTGAGCTGCACCACCACCCATGCCTGATAAGCCTGGCATGCTATCACCAAATGGATTTGGCATTCCGCCTCCACCCATCATTTTAGCCATTTTTGCCATTTGAGACATTTGTTTCAACTGATTCAATCCTGGAATTTTCGAAGACAATCCACCTTTATTCCCAAGTCCAAAACCACCTAACATTTTAACCATGCCCTGCATTTGCAAAAATTGTTCCAGAAGTTTTTTCACATCATTTTCAGTATGTGATGATCCTTTTGCAATACGTGCAATTCGACTACGAGCAGTTTGTGATTTATTGATCATGAGAAGTTCTGGTTTTGTACGCTCTTTGGTTGTCATAGATTGAACCATAGCCACTTTACGAACAAGATCTTTATCATTGACCTTAGACATGTCTGCTTCAGAAATCTGAGATGCCATTGGTGTTTTGGCCATAAGATCTTTTACAGGACCCATCTTTTGAACGCTGCCCATCATTTCAAGAAAATCGTTAAAATCAAACTTTCCTTCAACTAAACGGCCCGCTTGTTTTTCTGCAGATTCTTTGTCGATTGTGCGCTCGAAATCTTCCATGAGCCCAACAACATCGCCCATACCAAGAATACGGCTTGCCATACCATCAGGACGAAATTCTTCAAGTTTATCAAGTGCTTCACCCATACCGACAAACAAAATACTTTTGCCTGTTACTTTTTTAATGGCAATGGCAGCACCACCACGAGTATCACCATCGAATTTTGTAAGGATGAATCCAGATAAATCTAATTGATCATTAAATACAGAGGCCGTTTTAACAGCATCTTGACCAATCATGGAATCGACAACCAAAAGAGTATTTTGAGGTTTTAAATTTGTTTTTAAAGCTTGAAGCTCGGCCATTAAAGGCGCATCGATTGCAAGACGACCCGCCGTATCTATAATCACACAATCTAAATTGTGAGCGTTTGCATAATCGAGCGCTTTATTTCCAATACGAACCGGATCGTTTTCATCCAGTGTAAAAACAGGAACATTAATTTGTTCGCCAAGAATTTTAAGTTGATCGCGCGCGGCAGGACGGTACACATCAGCTGCCACAAGCAGTGGTTTCATAGAATGCTTTTCAGTTAAAAGCTTAGCAAGCTTAGCACTTTGTGTTGTTTTACCAGCACCTTGCAAACCAACCATTAAAATAACTGTTGGGCCATTTTCATTCTTCACAATTTCTTGTTTTGAACCGCCCAAAAACTCTTGAATTTCATCATGACAGATTTTGATGAAATGATTTCCAGCCGTTGTTTTTTGGCCAGATTCTGCTTTAACCTGAACAACATCCCCAAGACATTTTTCTTTAATATTTGCGAGAAATTGTTTAGTAACGTTATACTCTACGTCTGCATCTAAAAGTGCATTACGAACAGCATTTAGCGCTTCTGAGATATTTTCTTCACTTAAACGGGACTGTCCCTTAAGTTTAAGCGATGCTTGTTGAAAGCCTTTAGAAATTAAGTCGAACATGTTAATGCCTTTCGTTGTCACCACAGCTAAATGCTAATAGGACTTATATTTATTGGAGATTTTATGACAACTCAATCGATTTTTTTATTTCCTGGTCAAGGCAGCCAAATTGTTGGTATGGGCCAAGACTTAATGAACGATTTTCCCGAGTTTAATCAAACGTTTGAAGAAGCTTCAGACGCTCTTGGTTTTGACATGAAAAGCCTTTGTTTTGAAGACAAAAATGCACAATTAAATTTAACAGAATTTACACAACCTGCAATTTTAACTGTTAGTACAGGTATTTGCTGTCTTTTACAAAAATATTCTGCACACAAACCAACAATTGTAGCGGGCCATAGCTTAGGCGAATATTCTGCGTTAGTTGCTCTTGGTGCCTTAAATTTTTCCGAAGCATTAAAAGCAGTTCACTTTCGTGGGCAAGCTATGCAAAGAGCCGTTCCGGTAGGCATTGGCTCAATGGCTGCTTATTTAGGTAGTAAAGGTTCTGATGTTTCCGCACTTTGCCAAGAAATTTCAACACCAGAATCTAGAGTTGAAGTTGCAAACGATAACTGCCCTTCACAACTTGTTCTAAGTGGGCATGTAACTGCTATCGATAAAATTTGCGAAATTATTGCTGAAAAACAGCTTGGTCGCGCCAAAAAACTTCCTGTCAGTGCACCATTTCACTCCTCTCTTATGAAACCTGCCGCAGAAGAAATGGCTCATTTTTTTAAACTCACAAAATTCAATTCATTTACAGGCAACATTGTTGCAAACATAAATGCAGAAATTCAAACCTCAGAAACTTACACTATCGAAATGCTTATTCGGCAGATTGCAAGCCCTGTTCTATGGACGCAAACAATGGAAAGCCTTTCTTCCCATTATCAAAATGCAGAATGGATTGAAGTGGGGCCAGGAAAAGTATTACAAGGGCTTGCGAAAAAAACTTTTGCAGACCAACCATGTTTTGGTACAAACAATCTTGAGTCCTTGAAAAAGATTCTAAATTAAGAGCTGTAAACAATTGTCATCCTAGGGGTTGTAAACAATTATCATCCTAGGGGTTGTAAACAATTATCATCCTAGGGGTTGTAAACAATTGTCATCCCGCTGCTTGACCGCGGGATCCAGTATTTTTTAAAATTGATATTGTACTTTTGGAGTTTTAAATGGCTAAATTAAAATCACGCGAAGATATTCTAAAGTTACGAGAAGCAGGGCGTTTAGCTGCTGCAACACTTCGCTATGCAGGCACGCTTGTAAAACCTGGTGTAAACACTGAAGACATTAACCAAAGAGTGCATAACTATATTGTTGAGCGTGGCGCATACCCAAGCCCTCTCAATTATCATGGATTTCCAAAATCTGTTTGTACAAGTATTAACGATGTTATTTGTCATGGTATTCCAAGTACAAAAGAAGTTTTAAAAGAAGGCGACATTATTAATATTGATGTTACCGTTACTTTAAATGGATATTTTGGCGACTGCTCTCGCACTTTTTCTGTTGGCGAAAAAATTGCCGCTGAAAATTTAAAAGTTTTAAATGTTGCTGAAGAATCACTCGCACAAGCGATTGTTGTTGCGAAACACAACAATTACATTGGCGATATTGGCCACGCCATTCAAACTTATGCCGAAAAACAAAACTGTGGTGTTGTGCGCGATTTCGTTGGGCATGGAATTGGTACCGTTTTTCACGAAAAAGATTTGCAAGTACCTCATTTTGGTAGAAAAGGCACTGGCCTTAAAATCAAGCGTGGTATGGTATTTACAATTGAGCCTATGATTAACGGTGGCGATTGGCGCTCAAAACTTCTCGCTGATGGATGGACGGCAAAAACATTGGATGGTAAAGTATCTGCACAGTTTGAACATACATTTGCTATTGTTGAAGATGGTGTTGAAATTCTCACAGCTTTTGAAGACGATCCAATTGCACTTCGTGCGCAAGAACTTGGAGCAAAAATTTTGTGGCCAGAGCTCAAAAAATAAAAATCATTAATATCCTTCTTGCTTCGCTTGATGGCAAAATTGCTACTCACGATTGTGAATCAAGCGAAGCACGACGTGCCTTACGGTTTACCAATGCCGATGACTTTAAATATTTACAAAACATAACTGCACAATGTGATGCTGTGTTTATTGGCGCAAAAAGCATTGAATGCGAAATTGGTGCTTTTCGTGTTGCACATCTAAAAAATAATGCACAAGAACCTCACTGGTATGTCTTTACTCAAAGTGGAAATATTAATTTTAAACATGCTTTTTGGTCCCAAGAAAATATTCCTAAATCAGTATTTCATTATCAGTCAGTTGATCACCTAAACGATTTTTTAAACTCACTTCTAGAGCAAAAAATTCAAACGATTGCACTTCTTGGGGGCGGAAAATTAAATTCACTTTTTTGGCAAAATCATTTAGTCGATGAACTGCATTTAACCTTATGCCCAATGATTATCGCCAATAAAAATGCACCATCATTTATAAATTCTGAACTTCAAATGAATCAATCTCTAAAACTTTTAAACACTGAAATAAAAAAGGATTTTTTATTTCTCCATTACAAGGTCATGAATCATGACAAGTAACCAACACGCACATAAACCAAAATTTTGTCTTGGCCAAATTAATGTCCAGAGCAAAAATCTAGAACATAATTTTTCCAGAATGAAAGAATATATCCAAAAAGCCATAACAGAAAAATACGATCTGATTATTTTTTCTGAAATGTGTGTACCAGGATATTTTAATGGAGACTGGTGGGAATCAACTAGCAACTTAAAAGAATGTGAAAAAGTTCATCTTCAAATTGCTAAACTTTCCCAAAAAATTGATATTCTATTTGGCAGTGTTGGTGTTGATTGGACGCAAAAAAATGAAGATGGGCGTGTGCGTAAATACAATGCGGCCTTTTTTGCAAGCCAAGGAGTCTTTAGGAAAAATAGAAAAACAAATTTAAACTTTTGGCCTAAAACACTGTTGCCACAATACCGTTCTTTCGATGACTCAAGACATTTTTTCGATCTGCGAAAACTAGCTTACGAAAAAGAATGTCGCATAGAAGATTTATACGAACCTATTTCTGCTCATTACTATAACAATAATTATCAAATTTGTGTGACCATTTGTGAAGATATTTGGGATGAAAATTATTCTCTTTCACCATTAAAAATCTTTTCCAAATCTTATCAACATAATCTTTTTGTTAATTTAAGTGCCTCACCATTTACACATGGTAAAACAGAAAGACGTGAGAAACTAATTCAAAAACACGTGCAAAATTTAAAAACAGATTTTGTCTATGTAAATTGTGTAGGCACACAAAATATTGGAAAAACAATTTATACCTTTGATGGTTCTTCGCTTGTTTATTCTGCAGAAGGAACTTTGCTTGCTCAAGCTGAATTTTGTGAAGAAGTACTTATCAGTGTAAATTTTGAGTCACCCCCCCCTCTCATAAAAAAATTTTCCTTTTATGAAACAACACAAAAAATCCTTGAAAGCTCCGTGCAACACGCATGCCAAAAATGGAACATTCAAAAAGTAGTGATTGGTGCAAGTGGTGGGATTGATTCAGCACTTACCAGCGTTCTCTTCACAAGAGCGCTTGGGCCAAAGAATGTGTTTTTAGTAAATTTACCGACTCAATTTAATTCCGATGCTACAAAAAATGCAGCAGAAACTCTCGCACATAATTTAGACTGTTTTTATAGTGTTGTGTCAATTGAAGAGAACGTAGCAAATCAAAAAAGACAAATTAATTCTGTCACATTCACAAATAACAACAAAAGCAAAAGTGTTTCAATAGAATTAAGCTCATTAAACTTTGAAAATATTCAAGCCCGCGAGCGTGGATCTGGCGTACTTGCTGCAATAGCGTCTGCATTAAATGCTGTTTTTGTATGCAATACAAACAAAAGTGAAATGACAATTGGTTATGGAACTTTGTATGGCGATATAGCAGGGTTTTTGTGTCCAATTGGTGATTTATGGAAGCATCAAGTGTATAAATTGGCAGAACATTATAATCAAAATGTGTTTAACGCTGAAGTCATTCCACACGACATATTCAAATTTCCGCCAAGCGCGGAGTTAAGTTCTGATCACAATATTTTAAAAGGCCAAGGCGATCCTCTTGTCTATGAATACCATGATTTTCTTTTTGCCTCATGGGTAGAAAATTGGGATAGTAAAACATTAGAAGATTGTTTAGAATCCTATCAAAATGATACAATCGATTCTCTTTTAAATATTTCAAAAGGAACAACTAAAAAACTTTTTAAAACTTTTGAAATTTTTGAAGCCGATGCAAGTAGATGGTGGTCACTTTTTACAAAACTAGGTGCTATTAAACGCACACAAGCGCCTCCTGTATGTGCAATTTCTCGTCGTGCATTTGGATTTGATTATCGAGAAACTATTTAAAATATTTAAAAACATTAATTTATACAAGGATTGTAAAATGAAGTTTCTATTTCCAAATAAAATAATTAATATTATCTGTTGTTCTTTCTTATGTGTAGGCTGTTATAAACGCACTTCTGAATTCAGCCATCCTTTAACGGGAAAGCCTCATTCAGTAAACCAACCAAAATACATTGAAGTGTATGGACATCGTGGAGCGAGAAGCTACTCACCCGAAAATACAATTCCTGGTACAAGTACAGCCTTAAAAGTTGGCATTAATTGGCTTGATATGGACATTGCGTACACAAAAGACAAACAAATTATTGTGTATCATGATCTTTATTTAAACCCTAATTTTGTTCAAAACGAACAGGGCAAATATGTCACCGAAAAAACTCCTATCTACCAACTAACGTATTCAGATTTAAAAAAATACGATGTAGGCAAAATGAAACCAGATTCTGAATATTCAAAATATTTTCCAAATCAGGTACCAGTAAAAAACACACACATACCACTTTTAAAAGAAGTGATTGATTATACAAATAAACAATCAAACAAAACAGTAAACTTTCAAATTGAAATTAAAACCGACCCAAATCATCCCGATTGGGCTCCTTCACCTGAACAATATGCAAAAGATTTGTACAAAATTTTAAAAGAATCAAATATTGTTGAAAAAGTTGAAGTACACGCATTCGATTGGAAATATTTATATGCACTTCAAAAACTGGATAAAAATATAAAAACTGGATATTTAGTTGGGCATACTGAAATTAAGAAAATGCGCAATTCTGATCCCAAAATAGCTGGATTATGGACTGGTGGTAAACTTCTCAAAGATTACAATCATTCATTGCCACAAATGATCAAATCTCTTGGTGGATGTTGCTATGATCCTGAAGATGTTGCTCTTACTCAAACAGATCTCGAGGAAGCTCATAAATTAGGATTAAAGGTAGTCGTTTGGACATGGCCTGAACATATTGGAACTGCATTTGATATAAACGTTGTAAAAAAAATGATTGATTGGAATGTAGATGGCATTATTACAGACGATCCGGGGCAATTAAATTCTATGCTTGCAGCAAGAAATTATCCAATTCCACAAAATTTTTCTGCCGGGTATAAAAAATGATTTCAACTTACCTAGCTATTGGGCTTGGTGGCGCCTGTGGTGCAGTATTTCGGGCTTTTTTAGCACGTTTACTTCCTACAACTTTATTGTATATTCCATTTCCAATTTTACTTATTAATATTTTAGGGTGTTTAGCAATTGGATTTATAACAGCATTTTTTGAAAATCATTCTGCAAATCCATTTGTAAAACTTTTTTTAACAACAGGATTTTTAGGTGGGTTCACAACATTTTCTGCATTTTCGCTTGAAACCGGTTTATTGTTAACCCGCCATCAATATGTTCTCGCATTTTTTTATATTGTTTTTAGTGTAGCAATCAGCATTCTTGCATTTTTTTGCGGTTTACGAATTTGTCACTTAATAAAAATTTAAAACATAGACGTGAGCGATTTTTTAAAAACAAAGCCAAAAACCCAACTTAGCATTATATGGTTAGGACAAGCAATTGTCTTAATTATGCTTGGCTTAAGCTTACCCTATTGGCCAATATACCTTTCAAAATTATCAGATTACACACCAAACGAGCTTCGGTATTGGACAACAATCATTTATGTTTGTCCTTATATTGCCTCTATTATTTGTGCTCCATTATGGGGTAAAGTGGCTGATCATTTCGATTATAAAACAATCATTACACTCGCGTTTCTTGGTTTATGTTTTACTCAATTTGCAACGTTAATGACTCATAATGTTTTGTATATTGTGTTTATTTTATTGATACAGGGAAGTTTTACGGGGTTTGTACCCGTTTTGCAGGCATGGTCGCTTGACTTAAGCCCATCTCAATTACAAAGTGCTACTATTGGAAAACTACAATCAGCAACTGCAATTGGCACCTTAATTGGTCCATTTTTAGGTGGTTTAATTGCTACTTATTTAAATTACAGTGCAATTTTCTATATTGGATCTATTGCATGCTTTTTTGTGAGTATTGTATTCTATCTAAGTTTACCAAGTACAAAAAGTCTCTATCGAACAAATGTATCAAAAGAAATAAGCAAACCGCCCACGCAAAAAAATAATGTTAAAAAATTTATTTTTATCATTATGTTCACAATTATTATTGTTCATTTAGGACATTCCATACTTACACCTATTTTTACCTTATATATAACAGAAACATTACATTGGAATGAATTTCAAATAGGAATATTGTATGGAATTCCAAGCTTATTTATCTTTTTTTCGGCTTCTCGTTGGGGTAGCGTATTTGATCGCAAAAAATCTCAAAATCAAAATATAGAACCAATTGTCATTGCTATTTTAATTTTTACAGGAGTTTTACAGATACTTTATGCTTATATTTTATCAACCCCATTATTATTTTTAATTCGCATTTTATGGGGTATTTGTTTAGGGGCTTTACTGCCTGTTTTTGCAAGAATGCTTATTGATAGGACCAATCCTGTCCATAAAGGTTTTATCCTTGGTTCAGCAAGTAGTGCAACAAAATTTGGAAATTTACTGGGTGTTTTAGTTGGCGCATCTATAGAAGTTACATTTGGATTTACAGCAAGCTTTTGGGTGAACGGCTTTATTTATTTTGCAGGCGCAGGACTTATGCTTATTCAATTAAGTTTTTTGAAAAAAGAAAACACTCAATTACAAATCTCTTTTATTGAAAATGTAGATTTACAAAAAACGCACTCTTAAAAAACTTCAGTGAAAGAAGTTAATTCCCACCCAATATTAATCATAAATCTCTAAATCTGGCACGAAAATTTTTAGTGGACCAGAAGCATGCGGACTAAAGTAATCAAAATACTTAGCGTTCTGAGTAATCCATGCGTCTGTAAATTCTTCAGGCCATAAAATACGTGTTGGGTAATGAATCGATCGAATTTCTCGAAAAATATTTTCAAAACAGTGACCGGTTGTTTCGCCTATATCAAGATTTGGATTTGCTGCATCTCTAATCACTTCATACAAAACTCTTGTTAAAATATTTACAAAAGGAAAATGCGCACCAGATCGGAGGGGATTCAACGAACGTTTATATTTAGCCGCTTCCGCAGAAGATAATTTTACTTGCAACATAGTTAATAAAGTATCTGGTGAAAAAGGTGTTCCTTCTGGTGGATTTGGTAATGCCACATCATGTCTTAATTCATTTATCTCTATAAAATACTGCCAAGATGTTAGGATCAAAAATGTATGCAGCAATTCTACAATAAGTTGATATTTTGCAGTATAAAATACTTCCATCATCTGTTCATCTTCGTCTTCAGCGATTTGATAGGTCACATCAAACATTCCAGCTTCCATTGAATCAAGGGAATAATTTGGCAATAATTTATCCGCCTCATCAACCTCTGCAGCTGCTGCAGCACTAGATGGTTTTTGTCGACCTCTCATACTTGCCAGCGCTCTGGCTCTGGCTGTAAAATCTTCTGCCGCACTGCCCCCAGCCCTTGCAACAGCCGCTACTGCACGGCCAACAGCCTCTGCCTCAACTTGTGCTTCACTCATTGCAGTCGCAGCTGATGCTCTAATTCCAGCGAGATCCGCTCCCGCTTCACGCGCTTGTACAGCTGCCATATACGCAGCACGTTGAATCACCATAGCAGCTTCAGAGTCTCCAACTGATTTGAATTCAATATCTCTTACATGCTTTGTATATACACTCGGAATCACAGATGCTTCTGCACGACAAAGTAGCCGGCGTGAGCGAAAACATTCTGGTAAGGACCAACGTCGCAAGCTCTGCGCTTGCTTTTTGAATACAGAATATGTGGATAAATACATATGACCATAATCAATTAAAGATAAACTCAGACGATTATCAGCAGAAACATTTAAACAAGTATTAGAAATTTTAAGATCACTTGGCCACATGCCTTCTCGAACAATTTTACTAAGATGACAAAGATAACTAAAAATCATCTGTCCATTTTGCTGAGGAGTAAAGCTATGACCATAGTAATTAGACAATGGTAGCCCCATGTATGGTGCATGAGCCCAAAATGCATTTAAATTGGTAAGTGTTCTTTCATAAAACAAAACTTGCGTGTAGCCAATAAAATCAACATGATTCCATAAATTTTTGACAACATTAGGCGTTAATTTTGTTAAACGTGAGCTCTTCGGCAAGCGCCCCTTTACTTCTGCTACAATTTGATCATAGCCCCGAGAAAATGTAACCTCACGACGAGCATCAAGTACGCGACGCTGAGATATTGAAATTTGAATAAAAAAACCGTAAGGTTTTACAATCCGACTAGAACCATGGAATGTATCTCTCCGCTCCACTGGATCAGAGTAGTGAATTCTAGGCTTTATAAGCACATTTACATAATCATCATATTTATAAATCAACACAGAATTTATTAAAGGGACTGAATTAGAGCTAAACGTAATTCTACCATCCGGATGAAAATCCGGCATAGAAAGAACATGGCCTTTTTGAATCAACTCACCAGTTAACGCATTTGGATCTAAAACAATAGTATTGATATGATGGGCCACTATAAACGCATCACCAAGCGGATTTTCATTCAATAGCAATCGATCGTAACTTCCAGCTGCTGCTCTTGTAAGCTTTTTTTCTCTGTGAATTGTTTCGTTAAATTGACGAAATAAGCCCAATAAAATCTCTGTTGTTATAATCATAAAAATAGTTTCCTTTTTTATGATTATATCATTTTTAAGGCGTCACAGAATCCACTGGCGATAAAATTTCAACATTTAAAAGAAAAGGTGTCGTTTGTTGTAAATCTGCGCTGCTTTTACCAACTAAATTATCTAAAGACAGATCACCAGGCAATACATTCAGATCATGGCCATGGCAATTTGTAAAAAAGTCAAGTCCAGCACGAAAATTTGGGATTCTAGGGTCACTACGATGCCAAATCAATGCGCAACCTGGTCGCCGAGATTCAAATAAAAATTGATAAAAATGCACAAAAGATCTCGCTAGTGCAGTGGGATCCCCAAGTGTCCAACGAAGTTGCTGTAAGCGACTTTTATAAGTTGACATTCTACTCTGTGCAAAAAAATTATAAAATTCATTATCATGATTAGAATAAATAATATGTATTTGATATTCTGCTGATATCAGGAAATCGAGAAGGATAAGGATAAAGAGATCATTTGCTCCGCGATCAGCAAGAATATCGCCAATCAGTATTATTTGAGGATAACGTCCTTTAGTTGGTCGTGCAAAATGACCATAAATTGCAGCCCTAAGCTTATGACACGTACGATCAGTCATGATGTGATTCGAATCACAAGCTAGATAATACAACCGTATAAAACAGCTGTTTCTATAACTGCATAGTTTATTTCTCAGGTAAAATTGACATTTTAGAGATTGAATTTGCACCTAGCTATGCTAATTTCTTTTTTACTTATGGGGTTCATTATGATTATTAAAACTGCAAGCTTAATACCTGAAATAAAACGCATTATTCAAGATAAAGGCACAGAACAAAGCTTTACCGGCGAATACGACGAATTTGATGGGGCAGGCTCTTACTTGTGCCGCCAGTGTGGGCTTGCCCTTTTTCGCTCACAAACAAAATTTCATAGTGGTTGTGGCTGGCCAAGTTTTGATGAAGAAATTCAAAATGCTGTAAAAAAAGAAGCCGATGCAGATGGCCGTCGCACAGAAATTTTATGCGCACGTTGCAATGCACATTTAGGTCATGTTTTTACTGGTGAAAAATTTACAGGCAAAAATACAAGACACTGTGTTAATTCGGCAAGTCTCGATTTTGTGGCCAGCATGAATGTTCAAGATACAGAAGAAGCTATTTTAGCAGCCGGCTGCTTTTGGGGCGTAGAATATTATCTCAAAAAACTTGATGGTGTTTTAAAAACTGTTGTGGGCTATTCAGGTGGCGAAACGCAATCTCCTACTTACGAACAAGTCTGTGCCAAAAAAACAGGACATTTGGAAGCAATTCGAGTTGTGTATGATCCTAAAAAATTAAATTATTCAAATTTATTAAAATATTTTTTTGAAATTCATGATTTTAGCCAAGAAAATGGACAAGGGCCAGATATTGGCCCACAATACCTTAGTGCAATTTTTTATTACAATGATGAACAAAAACAATTCGCTGAAAATATTATCAAAACATTAAAAGACAAAAATTATACTGTTGCAACAAAACTATTACCAGTATCGCCGTTTTGGTCTGCTGAAATTTATCACCAAGATTATTACAATAATAATCAAAATTCACCATATTGTCATACATATAAGAAAATATTTTAATCGGAGCCCTTATTTATGAGCAAATTTCAAGAAGTACGTACACGTATTGCGCCAAGCCCAACTGGCGACCCTCACATTGGAACTGCATACATCGCTTTATTTAACTATGTCTTTGCAAAAAAAATGGGTGGTAAATTTCTTATCCGTATTGAAGATACCGATCAAAAACGTTACCGCGCCTCAAGTGAAAAACTTATTCTTTCAGCTTTAAATTGGGTTGGTCTTGAATGGGATGAAGGCCCCGATGTTGGCGGTTCTCATGCGCCATATCGCCAAAGTGAACGTAAAGATTTGTATCATCAATATGCTCAAGAGCTTATTGAAAAAGGGCATGCTTATCGTTGTTTCTGTACTCAAGAACGTTTAGAAGAACTTCGTAAAATTAAACAAGCTCAAAAACTACCAACAGGTTACGATCGTTTTTGTCGCGACCTTCCCGAAAAAGATGCTCAAGCAAAAATTGCAGAAGGGATTCCTTCTGTCGTGCGTATGAAAATGCCTATTACTGGCAAAACAATTGTAAACGATTTATTGCGTGGCAACATCGAATTTGAAAATGATGGTGTTGACGATCAAGTTCTTTTAAAAAGTGATGGTTTTCCTACTTATCATCTTGCAGTTGTTGTTGACGATCATCTTATGAAAATTTCACATGTGATTCGTGGAGAAGAGTGGATTTCTTCAACGCCAAAGCACGTTAAACTATACGAAATGTTTGGTTGGGACATGCCCGATTTTTGTCATCTGCCTTTGCTTCGCAACTCAGATAAATCTAAAATTTCTAAACGCAAAAACCCAACGTCTATTAATTACTACAAACGAAAAGGCATTCTGCCTGAATCTTTGCGTAACTTCTTGTCTTTAATGGGTTGGAGCATGGGCGATAACCAAGAAAAATTCACCACAGAAGAAATGATTCAAAACTTTAGTTGGGAAAAAATGAACCTTGGTGGGCCCGTGTTTGATCTCAAAAAACTCTCCTGGTTAAATGGCGAATATTTAAAATTAGAATCCGACGACACATTACTCAAACAAATCAAAGAATATGTAATGCCAGATGATTATTTGCTAAAAATTATTCCTCTTGTGCGTGAACGTATGGAAAAATTCGAAGACTTTATCGATTCAACAGCGTATTTTTTTCAAGGCGATTTAAAATACAATTCAGCTATTTTTCAAAAAGACGAAAACACAGCAAAATTATTAGGCGATATTTCAGTTTTGTTTGAACAATGTGAATCTTGGACAAAAGACGAGTTACAAACAACTGTTAAAACATACATGAAAGAAAATACCTTAAAACCTAAAGAAGTGTTTATGCCTATTCGTCTTGCAGTTACAAATGTCAAAGAAACACCACCGTTATTTGAATGTATCGAAATTTTAGGAAAAGATATGGTTCAAAGACGCTTGCGTATGGCAATGGATTATTTAACAGGCCATACATATTAAAAATTTTCATAGAAAGAAAATAATGACTTCATCATTAATTCATAAAAAACTCGCAAATGGTATGGAAGTTTATTTACATCCTACCAATGCTGCTCCTGTTGTTTCTTTACAGGTACTTGTAAAAGTCGGCTCTATCGATGAAGAAGAACAAGAAGGCGGAATGGCACATGTGCTAGAACATATGCTGTTTAAAGGAACAAAAAAATTCCCTGCAATTGGCCAAATTGCTTCAATGACAGAAGCCTCTGGTGGCGATATTAATGCGTACACTACTTTTGATCACACAAACTATTATTTAACAGCACCATCCGATTTTGCCGAAAAAGGCTCTGAAATGCTTTTGGATGTGGTCCAAAATAGCATGCTCGATCAAACCGAACTTACCAAAGAACTCGAAGTTGTTCTTGAAGAAATAAAACGTGGGCAAGACAGTCCAAATTCTTTAATTTCGTATTCTTTATTTGAACAAAATTATCCTGGTAGTCGTTTGCAAAGGCCAGTTATTGGATATCGCGAGATTGTTGAAACGTTTAAGCATGAAAGTCTCATGCGCTTTTACAAAAAATGGTATGCACCTAACAACATGATTTTTATCGCCGCTGGCGATTTTGATGCAGAAAAATTTTATAAATATATAGAATCAGTTACTCAATCATTTGAATCAAAAGAATTGCCAATGCGTGTTCGTTTAACCGAACAAGAAATTACACACGTTCATAAAACACAAAAACCTTCCGTTAAAATTCTTACTGGTGATTGGCAAGAAGCACGTATACAATTATCTACTCTAGCGCCCGATTTAGACGATCCTAATATGCCAACATGGGATGTGTTTAGTGCCGTTCTTGGCGAAGGAGATTCGTCACGTTTAGTGCGTACTATTCGTAATGAACTTGGCTTAGTGACTGGTATCGACGCTTCTTGCTACACACCACACTATCCATACGGAATGTTTACCGTTGGATTTGTGTGCCCACCGCAAAATGTGGTTGAAACCTTCGAAAAAATTGTAAACGAAATTTCTGCACTTGCAGAAGTAAAACCTTCCCAAGCAGAGATCTTGCGTGTTTCAAATGCATTAAAAGCAGCACGAATTTACGATCAAGAAAGTGTAGATGGCCTTACGCGCACAGCAAGTTTACAGCTTATGACAAAACATAAGCTTGAGTTTGAAAATTATTATATCGATAAAGTTTCAAAGGTTACAAGCGAAGATATTCAAAAAATTGCAAAACATGTATTAAAAAAAATTGCAGCTGGTAAAGTAAGTGTTACCTGCGCAATCGATCAAAACAAAAAAAATACTTTCACAAAAGATGAGTTACTGAGTGTATTACAATCCAACAGTGAAGTATTTGAAGACAGCACTGAACATTCAGAAAACTTTAAACACGAAGTTCACACCTCATCTCTAGATGAGGCTGTAAAACAAATTACCATTCAACTCCCGCACAATAAAACACTGCGTATTAATTATCGCGCTTCAAATCGTCTTCCTATTACAAGTGGAATGCTTGTTTTTAGAGGTGGTTTAGTTTCAGAAGTACAAGAAAAAAATGGTGTCGGTGCACTCACAGCAACTATGCTCACACGTGGCACACAAAGACAAAACTACCGTTCTTTTGTGGAAGAATTAGAAGACAATGCAGCAAGCGTAAGTGCATTTTCGAGTCGTGATATGTTCGGATTACGCTTTGAAAGCTTAGCCGATAACTCTTTGCGTTCATTACAAATGCTTCTTGATTGCTTGTTCCGTCCTGAATTCGATTCTGTTGAATGGACACGAGTAAAAAAAGAGACCCTTGAAATGATGACAATTCAAAAAGATAGCCCATCACTTCAACTTTCTCGCATTATGCAGCCATTATTATACCCAAATCATCCTTATCAAAATCTAGGAATGGGCACTGCAGAAACAGTTTCAACATTAGAGCTTGAAGATGCTCAAAATTTTTGGACAAATTTATTTAATGCCGATGAGTATATTCTTTCTTTAGCAGGTGATTTTAAATTAAAATCATTTATTCGGCTGCTTGAAACAGAATTTCAACTTTATTTTACACAAAACGAAGTTGCTCATTTAACAAAGTCAAAATTAGTTTGCGCAGAACGTCCAACACAATCTATTCCAAATACTGCATTTTTTGAACTGAACCGTGAGCAATGCCATATTATGCTTAGTTTCAGAGGTGCAGATATTAATGATGAGCGCAGAACAGTGCTCGAAATGGCTGCAAATATTCTTGCTGGTCAGGGTGGAAGGTTGTTTTTAGATTTACGCGATCAGCAATCACTCGCATATTCTTTGCATGCTTCACAATCACCACATCAATATGGTGGCGCATTTATGACATATATTGCATGCGCAACTCATAAGGTTAAAGATGCTTATGATGGATTAAAATTACATTTAGAACGCTTAGCCACTGAACCACCCACATTAGAAGAATTAAATCGTGCGCGGCAAAGTGTGTTGGGTGCACGTAGTATCGAATCTCAACATGTTAGCTACCAAGCTTCACAACTTGCAATGAGCGATGTTTACGGGCTTGGGTTTGATCATTTCATGCAATTTGAAGAACGCTTAAATAAAGTCACACCACAAATGGTATCTGATGTGCTAAAAGCCTTTATGAAAGAAAATAAAATTATTTTCGGAGCAGTTGGTTCAAAAGACATTTGGTTTCCCGAAGAAAGCTCAACCTGCTTGCAGTGGAATCTTTAAGCTGCTTAAATAAACGAGAATAAAGTTGCTATTTTATAAATCTGTATTGAAGCTATAGACACAACTTCAACTATTTTAATTATATCTTTTTTGTCGATTGCAATTCCAGAGCAAAAAAGAATATTATTTCACACTTAATTTAAAATTAAAGAATTAGGCTACTCTCAAAAGAGACTTCCTGATCAACAAAATTCCACGACACTGATTGTTGCTTTTGTTGTAATTTACGAATCTCTTGTTCATAATGGTTCGTTAAGCTACCAATATATTGATATAAAGTATAATTTTCGCTAATTTGCTTTTGAATCAAAGCCCATTCCGTTTTAAAGCTTTCATCTTCTAATGTATGAATATTAAGTGCTACTCGTAATAAACACTGGTAAATTTTTGAACATACCGAAAATAACTGCGAAATTTTTTCTAAATTTGTATCATTATATTGATGCGTATTTAATTTTGCAGAAATAAAATCATCGCAGTATTTTTGCTCATTTTTATTATGAAACACATCCAACAAATTAAAAGCATTCTGAAGATTGATGAGTTGGACATTTGGATTTCTTATATTTTCATCATAGTCAATAATGAATAAAGACATTTTTTGCGTGTAATTAACTGCAGAATAAAAATAGTTTAGCCATAACCACAACGACTTATCTATATGCGAAACTTGATTTTTGTGATTCTCATAAAACCGCGGATTTCGAATTCCTAAAATATAATTTTCTTTTAAGGAAAGTTTTTCAAATACTTTATGCCAAAAAGGTAAAACTCTGACAAGTAACGAGTTTTTCAAACCATAAAAATTTGTATTTTGTGTTCTTTTTTCAATTAAAGAGCACGCTTTCACAAATAAATTTGATTCTAATAGATTAAAAACTTTTTTCTTTTGACTTAAATAAGAAATAATCTCTTTATTAATTTTATTGATTTCTTTGTCTTCAAAAAATTCATTTTTTTCAAAATCCTCTGGTTTATTTAAATCTATTCCGATATCAACTCCAACCGCTTGTAATGCACAAGCTAGATAACGTGCGCCGCACAAAGGTGGACTTAAAATAATAAAAATATTCTTCATTGTTTTTATCACACTCATTTTTTAAATTATTTATGATTTGTTGCTATCGAAAGAGGATGAACTGGGCGTTTGCGCTTAAACAAACTGCGTACTTTTCGGAATGGCTTCGTCATACGCCATGATAGTGAGTTTTCGAGTTGATTTGATTTAATCAGAGCATTATCATAGTGCTGCGCAAGCGCTTCAATATATCGATAGAGTGTACGATTTTCATTTATATGCTTTTGAATTGGCACCCAATCAGTTTTGAAATTTGCATCCTCTAAACTATACTTATCTTGAGCAGCTTTTAATAATACTCGATAAATTTTAACGCAAATGGGAAAAACAGAAGAATTTTTTTCTAAATCTTCAAGTGTGTATTTATGATGCTGTAAATTTGAATCAATAAAATCATTACAGTATTTATTGTAACTCTCTTCATTATACAATTTAGATAAGTCAAAAAAATCTGAAAGACGCTTCAATAGACCTGCGGGATTTGCTAAATTCTCATCATAATCAACAACTATTGTAGGCTTTCCTTGTGTTTTTTCAATTGCTGGATACACATGATTGAGCCATGTTAAAAATGATTTTTCAATATGTGACATTCGCCCTCTAAACATATTAAGTGCAGAGTGCCCATAACATTGAGGATTACGGATCGCTATAATGTAATGCTCAGTTAATTCTAATGTTTTAAATACTTCTTGCCAAAAAGGCAAAAATTTAATTGTAACAGGATCTTTAAAACCAAAATAATTTTTATTTGCAGTGCGATTTTTCAATAATTCACAAGCCGTTGTAAAAATATCAGAATTCATAGGATTTAAATCTTTTTCCCCTTGCTGCACTCTTTGCAAGTAAACTCTTAATTTATGATTAATGGCTCTAATATCATTATCTTCAAAAAATCCTTTTTCGTTAAATTTTGCGGGAGCCATTAAATTCGTGCCAAGATCAATTCCAACTGCTTGAAGAGCACGTGCAGTACAACTCGATCCACAGCGCGGCGGATTGAGAACAACATAAATATTTTTCATTTTTTATCCTTTTCATTTTTAGAAATAAGGGATTTTAAAAAATATTTTAAATTGGATTTTAAATTTTGGCAAACATGGGAGATGTATATTTATCTATGTCTTACATGTAAATTAACAGTAACTTTGCACGTTGGATCGGCATACATATTCTATTAATGCCAACCCAAAGTTAAAAATCCAAGATGATACGCACACGCCAGAAGAGCAAATCAACTTTGTGTAACCAGCA
>CAYGQR010000018.1:0-30412 GCA_964352255.1 uncultured Oligoflexia bacterium | reverse complement strand
AACAAATGCACACAAACTACTCTTTTCGCACTACTCAAGGCTCTCATCTTTTGCCCAATATCTGCTGGTTACACAAAGTTTATTGACTCTGCTTACGTGTGTGTGCCTATCGTCTCGGATTTGTAACTTGGGGGTTGGAATGTAACTTAAGATCTGCATTAAAAGTTTTTTAATATTCATAAAATTTAAAATGAATACTTGCTTTTCAAGGACAAAAAAAAACTCAATAAAAAACTTAAGTTATTAAGTTTTTTATTGAGTTATGATTTTAAATTTTTTTTTATCTTTAAAATAATTAACCACACATAGGTGCTGTACACCAAATTGTGAAAGTATAGCTTGCATGAGATGATACTGGAACTTCGAGAGTAAAAGTATCTAATAAATCGTTATCGAAACTAGCTTGAAAATTCATATCCATATTAAACTCCTTTTTAGAATAGATTTATTTGTCTTTTAAAGACAATATTTTGTCAAGTTTTTTTTCATTTATAGGATGCTTTTATTGTGATAGTTTGATTTTTTAAAATCAAACTATAGATTAAAAATTATGCAAAAAATAAAATTAGAAGAAATTTATGCACTGAATTTAAACAGACAAAAATGGGATGATTTTTTTTTAAATTCTGAAAAAAAAGAGCATAATTTTTTAATTCTGTTCTCACCTTTATTTGCTTATGCTGAAGACTCGTTAAAAGAGTTTGTTGCTCAAACAAAAACTTTGAGTTCACATATTGCAGAGGATATGATTGAAAATCATGTGCGCACAAGTCTTATCCCTATTTTTTTACCATCAATAAGCAGGGTGTGTGTGTATGAAATGCAATATGCTTCAAAATATAAATTTCTTAAAACACAAACCCCTGAATTGCGTTTTAACGAGTTTGTGCAGCATTTACTTGGTCCGGACAAGTTATTTTCTCTTTTAAAAAAATACTCTATTTTAAAAGATATTGTTCAAAATACATTGAAAAATTTTATTCAGAATTCAATAGAGTTTTTTGATAGATTTTCTTGCGATTTTTCGGAAATAATTAAAACGTTTCATTTTCAAAACGATCTTGTTTTAAATAGTATCAAAAGTTCTGGTGATTTACACAATTCAGGCAAAAGTGTCTGTATTGTAGAACTTAAAGATAGTAAAAATAATATTTTTAAGCTTGTTTACAAACCCCGTTCACTTAAAACAGATTTAGCATTTAGCAATTTTTTACATTGGTTTTCAAAACATCTTTCTGTATTTACAAATTATCATCAAATCATTATTGAGAAAGAAAATTATGGTTGGTGCGAATACATTGCCTATCTTCCGTGTCAAAACACTCAAGAAATAGAATATTTTTATGTTCGAATGGGATCTTTATTAGCAATAACGCATTTATTATGTTCATCTGATATGCACATTGAAAATATTATTGCTCATGGCGCATATCCACATTTGGTTGATCTTGAATGTCTCTTAACAATTCCATTTGAGCACTCAGATGCAAGTGTCATAAATCGTCACTCAGTGTTTAGCACACATATTTTACCAAGCCGTATTTTACATAATCATTCCTATAATGGGATTGATATTAGTGCGATTTCTGGAGACGAAGGAGAAGAGCAACCTTATACACAAATGCAGTGGGAAGGAGTTGGTACCGATAAAATGCATTTGGTTAGAAGAACATTGAGTTCTCAAAAGTGTAAAAACAAACCATTTTTACTCAATGAAAATAGCGTAAATCCTGTAAAATATGAATCATTTGTTCTTAAAGGATTTTAAGAAACATTTGAATGCATACAAAAAAATAAAAAAAATCTATTAGCTTTAAATTCACCATTACAAGAATTTCAAAATTGTCAAATCCGTACTGTTTTAAGGCCGACGTCAGAGTATGGAAAATTATTGTACGAATCGAATCATCCTATTTTATTACATGATAAACAAAAGCGTATTGAACATTTTGAATGGTTAAAGAAAAATGTAACTGCTTCAATTTCAAATTTCCCTTATCATGAAAAAATATTAAGCGCAGAAATGCAAGATATTTTAGGTAACAATATTCCCTATTTTTATTGTTATGCTAACTCGTGCGATTTATTCAACGCAAAATCTGAGGTAATTGGTACTATTGGATTGTCTGGATTTTCTTACATTACAAAGCACTTTGAACAATATTTTGATAATCAAGATTTAGAAATTCAACAAATATTAATTGAAAATTCATATACAGCATTAAAACTTACTCAAAACAAAAACTTTACAAATGATTCAGTTAAAAAAATAGATTATAAAAGAAATTATAATATTCTATATTCTTTTGATGAAATCAAAAAAAATGCATTAAAAATTGCAAAATATGAACTAAACTTTCTACAAAAAAACTTTTTAGAACATTCCAAAAAAATTTATTGGCCATCTGTTGGGCTTGTTGGAAAAAATGCTTGGACACCAGAAGATTTTAAATACGATATTTATAATGGGCTTTCTGGCATCATGCTTACATTTGGCTATGCTGCTCAGATTTTTCAAGATCAAGAATATTTAAAAACATTTCAAAGTTGTCGTACAACACTATTAAATTCACTTGAATTTGAATTTAAAAATTTAAAATATGATTTTAAAAATTTAGAAAATAAAAAATTACCAGAGTTTTTACAAAACACAGGATTTTATAGTGGTATTGGTGGGTATTTATACGCTCTCGGAATAATGCAAAATTTGTTCCCAGACAATGATTCTGTTCAAGCAATTAATCATCTTCTTGAATTAGCTCAATCTAGTATTCGTAATGACGATATTTTAGACCTTGTGAGTGGAAATGCAGGGTTTATTATGGGTTTAATTGCTTTGAAAGATTTAATCCCTCAATCTTGTTTTCATCAAACTCTTCAAAATGCAGTCTCGCATATTTTATCTAAATATCCCGATCCTCAAAAACTAGCAGATATTCCAAATCATTTATCGTATCAGCCCCTTTTAGGGATTTCACATGGCATTTCAGGATTTGTACTTGTCTTATCACAGGCAAATCAATTTTTACAAAACTCCGAAGTTACTACTTGGATTCAAAATGGTTTGGCTTATGAAAATAGTTTGTATAATCATGAAAAAATGAACTGGCCTGATTTGCGCCTAAATACTGAAAATCCTGATCAAGAAACGCGATATTCAATGATTTGGTGTCATGGCGCTCCGGGCATTGGTCTTTCACGCATCAAAAGTCAAAGGTTTATAAACCTTCATAGTGCTCATCAAGATCTTAAAAATGCTGTTGATTCAGTATTTAAGGCATCAATCTATTTTCCTTTAAATTTATGCCACGGCAGTTTAGGAAATCTCGATTTAATATTAGAAGCGTCTCAACAAGAATGGATTTCACAAGATTTGTGTCAAAATTATCTTTCAGATTTTTTAAATCATGCGCAAAATCATCTTGATAAATTTCAAATTGAAGGAAAATTATCTTTACCGGGGCTTATGACCGGACGTTCTGGTGTCGCGTATCAAATGATGCGGGTTGCATATCCTAATCAAGTTCCTTCAATTTTATGTTAAAGAATGATTCTTTCATTTCACTTTCTACTATATTTAAGTTTTTCTTCAATTTTACGATAAAGTCTTCAATATGCTTTTGAAAAAATTCGTACACTTTTAAACAATGTGTGTAATTAAATTTTATAAGTATATTCGATACTAAGCTATGAAATTCATGGAGGAAAACGAAATGGCTTTAAAAACGAAGATACGCAATGCTTCAATCGCAGGTGCATTACTAACAGGTGGCTTAGCAGTCACAACAGTGTTTTGTAGTAAACATGATGATAAAACTGATGAGCAATCTTCTCTTCCAGCAGGTATAGGTGCATGGAGTTTTGAGGCTACAGATAAGAGCATTACAATTAATGTAGATTCTTGTGTGTTAGGTCACATGATTTATTGTGAGTATGAAATAAGCAAATATAATAATAATAATATTCAAGCAGGCTCATACACTAGTATTAAAGGTACAAAATGTACAAATGCCAAAATGGAATATACTGAAAAGGATCCTTGCTCACTTGCACAAGGCGGCTTAGAGCCTGTTGGAAATGCTAATAAAGCCTCAGCATATCATTTTGAGAAAATTAAGTGTTACGACACTTCTTTATCCAATAAAGAGCTTATTTTAACAAAAGAAATTCCAAAAATCGTTACCTGTAAATAATTGTTTTTACTCTACTATTGCACAATAAAGAGAAACCATATATGGATGTGCATATTATGAACATCCATCTTATTTGTGCAATGCATGGCGAAGCTCAGCATATTATTAATGCACTCAATCTAAAAAAAATAAATCATTCTGAATTAAATTTTGATCTTTTTGAAGGTGTGTTTAAAGATCATGTTATTCGTCTTTTTGTGAATCAAAAAGATGAAAACAACATGGACAAATTAGGCACGGTTCAAGTAGGGATTTTAACTTATAAGTCCATTGTTTTCTTAAAGCCTGATTTAATGATTAACCTAGGGACTTGTGGTGGAATATTTGATCATAATCTACGTTTGTTAGATATTATTTGTGGTCAAAAATTTGCTATTTACCACGACAGGTTTACAGGTGATTCTGAAAATTCAATCAAACAAAGTTTGAGGTTTTCAACGTGTTTAAATTTAGAAAATTATTTAAAAGATCATGATTTTAAACATGGTGCAATTGCAAGTAGTAATTCTTTGCTGTTGAATCCAAACAGCTGGAATCATATCAAAAAATACAAAATACAATGTCTTGATATGGAAGCCGCAGCAGTTGCGGAGGTTGCACAAGATTCTAAAATTCCACTTATGATTTTTAAAGTGGTTACAGATAATGTGTACGAAGTGAATCCAGTCGATGCATTTTCTCAGTTTGAGGCTAATTTTCATCCAGCGATGAAGCATCTGGCAGAAAAGTTTCTTCAAGTGCTGCCTCAACTTGTGGAATTTCCTCTCCCTTCGCAATATAAGTAATTTCTGCATTTAAGTAACTTGAAATACTTTTTACAAAGTGGCGGCGTGCAAACACATCACTTTTTTTGTGCGAGATATTAAAGTCAAAAAGAACTTCCGGATTGTCTTTTGAGTATAAATGTAAATGTAGATAGTTTTTGCTTGTATTTGGGTCATACTCAATCACTGCTTGCCCAATTTCATTCCATTTTGCAAAAGTTTTTGAAAAGCCATGAAAAACAGCAATTCCCTCTAAGCTTACCAGCACTTTTTTGACTCCTTGAAAGTGAAGAATAAAAAGCGAAAGCCAAGGAAACAGGACTAAAACAAAAAAGGAAATCCCTAAGAAGAGAAACGATCCTGGTTTGTGAAAATACAATGGACTAGAGATTAAAAACAAAACGCATCCAGCAAGACCAAAAACAGCAATAAAAAGCTGAACAGGTGAAAAACTAAAATACCAACGACCTTCTTCTGTAAAACGACTGTAAATCAAGGCATCTCTATCCTCATCAAGACGGCTGTTTAAATTTAATAAGGCATCTTCATCATCAATTTGAGAGTAGTTCGCAACTTTTTGTAAAAGTTTTAATGACTCATCAAATTTACCCCTAGAATCCAGAATTAAGGCTTTTAGCTTTAAAGCTTCTGTATTCTTAGGAGATAATGCCAACAGACTTTCAACAACTTCTAGAGCTCCTTGAGAGTCCCCGTTCATATATAATTGTTTAGCGTCTTTCATGTGTTTCATGACTTTTTTATCGGAATCCGCGAAAAAAAATTTAGACTGTGTTATGTTTTGAGTTTCGTTAAATTAAAAAAGTATATTAAGTATATAATATTAAAGGATTTTATATGACCAATAAGCCGCGTATTATTCAGCAATGGTCTGGTAGTTTACTATGTGCTGCAGGATTATATTTTGCTAGAAAAGATTTTGAAGTCATTTGCCTGGTAAATTTTCGTGGGGCTTTGGAAGCTCCCAGAATTATTGAACAAATTTCAGTTGATATTTTACGTAGTTTGTCAGATAGTTTAGCCTTACCACTTTTTACTCCCTACTCAAGTTCGGCTTATATTGAGGGTGATTTTAAATCACTTGTTTCTCTTATGAAGAAAAAATATAGTGTTGAGTCTTTAGGGATGAGTTTCTGCAAAGAGGACTTAGCAATGTCTGAGTTAAAAGAAAAATATGAGTCTTGCGAAATGCAAGTCCTTAATTTTATTGACAATCAGAATGCAATTGAACTTTATAAAGAAATATTAGAATTAGGATTTAAAGCGCATATTTTATCTGTAAATGAAAAATCCTTAGACCGTCGATTTATTGGTGCACCATTAAATCTTGAAATACTCAAAACATTTCAAGAACAAAATATTCATCCTTTTGGAACGAATGGTGAATTTGAAACAATTTGCACAGATGGGCCCATTTTTAAAGAAGGCCTTTCGCTTAATTTTGGAGATGTACACTCTAAACAAGATGTTTGGTTTAGAGAAGTTTTTGTACCAGCCTAGTTTTTATGAATGTAAAAATTTTCCTTGAAAACACAATTAGCATCGATTTTGCAACGCTCGATCCACATCGTGGGCCTGTTGGCAAAAGCTTAAATATTGATGTATCATTTTCTGGAAAAGTTAATGATCAAGGAATGTTGATTGATTTTTCAATTGCAAAATCAATTCTTAAAACAACAGCAGCTTTGGTAGATCATAAGTTACTAGTTAATTCTGACTGTATTCAAAAAGAAACAGAATCTAACCTCCTTATAAAACACGTATTTAAAAATGAAAATTGTCCTTTATTCGTTTTTGCTATGCATGCACCAAAATCATGGGTGTATCCTGTATCTACATCCTTGATTGAAGATTTGTCAGAAAATAAATTTTTTGAACTTGCAGAGATTTTTGAGACAGAAATCAAAAAACAAGTTCCTAATAATATTGAAGCAGTCTCTGTTCAATTCAAAGAAGTGCACTCAGGATTTTCTTATACGCATACACTTTGTCAACACAAGGGAAATTGCCAAAGATTTCATGGACATAGTTCTAAAATTACCGTTTTTGAATCTGGAGTCCCAAGTGTAAACTTTACAAATTTACTCATGAAAAAATTAAATGGACTGTATATTATTTCAAAAAAGTATTTAGAAAAAACAATTTCTACACCAAATTTAAAGCTTTTAAAGTCTGAATGTTTTTTGAAAGATGAATTTCAGTCGTTTCAAAACAATATTCATTGTTTTGAATATTCAGGATCAGACGGCAAACTTTCCTTAATTATTTCCAAAGAACATGTGCTTATATTGCCAATGGAAAGCACAATCGAAAATATTACTCTTTATCTTTCTTCGCAACTTTTAAATACAAAAAATACTACCGTGCAAATTTATGAAGGATCTGCAAAAGGAGCTTGCAGTCTATGACACCTAAATTTCTTATAAACGAAATTCATTCTTGTTTACAAGGTGAAGGGGTTCATATTGGAAAGCCTGCTGTTTTAGTGCGTTTTCATATTTGTAATTTAAGATGTTCATGGTGCGATACGCCTTATACTCATACGTTTAAAAGTGATGTTTTTAAGCGAACTCCGATAAATGAATTAGTGCAAGAAATTTTAAAATTTAATATCCCACATATTATTTTGACAGGCGGAGAGCCGACGCTTCAAAATTTAGGTGTTTTGAGTCGTGCATTGAAAGAACACAATCCAAACATATTTTTAGAAGTGGAAAGCAATGGTACACAAATTCCCCATCAAAAAATAAATCAGTTTCTTGAATCTGATTATAGTCTGATGCAGTGGAATATTTCTCCAAAGTTCGAAAATGCTAAAGAATCTATTGTTCCTGAAGCATTGCAGTTTTGGTCTAATTTGTCTAAGAATCATTTATCCGTTTTTTTTAAATTTGTAATTCGTAAAAGATATAAAGACAAAGATTTAAAACGTATTTTAGAAATTATATCTGAATTTAATATTGATTCTACACGGATAATTTTAATGGCAGAAGGGACAACACAAAAATCACAGCTGTCAAATCAGTGGTTACATGATATTTGTTTGCAACATGGTTTTCGATTTTCATCACGGCTTCATATTCTTATTTTTGGTGCAAAACGCGGAGTATAGTAAATGTATAAATTTTTAGGATTGCACTTTAAGCATTGGCTTTTAATACTTTGGCCGCTTGCATTCTTATTACGTACTCGATTATTTCCAAAATCTCTCACCAAAGAAACTCTTGAAGAGCGGATTCAAAATAAATCTGTTATTTATATCATTTCAAGAATGTCTATCTTAGACATTTTTATTTTAAATAGAGCATTAAAAAAGCTTAAGCAACGTCCTATTAAAACGGAAGCAAACTTAAAAACAAACTGGATATCTTCAGTCCTTGCTTTAAAAGCACCAATGTTTTTTAAGCATGATGACAAAGAAATTTTTGTTAAAAATATTTTAAGTCTATTAAAAGCTGATGCTTCTAAAACGAAGAGGCATTTTATTTTTATGCCTGTAGGAATTTATTGGAGCCGGGCTGCAGAACGAAATGAAAAAGGTTTTGTTTTGAAATCTTTATTTCCAGATGATGGTAATGTAAATTTTTTACAAAAATTATTTATGTTAATTTTGCATAGAGGTGAGGTAAATATTTCTTTTGGAAAAGAAATTGAAGTGTATTTACCACCTTCTGAACCCAAAACATTATCTCCAGAAGAACAACAAGTTAATTACAATTTAGATCTTATGTATGCGCGTCGTTTACGTCGGCAATTGTATATTGAATTTGCTAAAGAGCGTACAAGCTTAGTAGGCCCAACTTTATATGATTTGGATAAAATCACTCAATGGATTCTTGCATCCGATCAAACCAAAAATTTTTTAATGCATAATGAGCATCCAGATCGTACAAAACGCCAAATTCAAAAGTACATCAAAGAAATTGCAGCGAACTATCGTTACAGTACATTATTGGCAGTAGAACAATTATTTGATTTTATTTGGAATAAAGTTTTTACAGGTATACGCGTTCGAAATTTTGATAAAGTCGAGCGCTTGGCTCGTGAAAATTGTGTAATTTGGATGCCAAGTCATCGCAGCCATTTTGATTATTTACTTTTAAATTACTTGCTTTTTAAACAAGGTTTTATCGTTCCTCATGTTGCCGCTGGAAGTAACCTTAATTTTTGGCCTATTGGTGCAATTATTCGTACAGGTGGTGGTTTTTTTATTCGCAGAAGTTTTTCTGGCAATAAAACGTATACCCATACATTTTCAGAGTATGTAAATTTTTTAATGCACAACAGTTATCCAGTCGAGTTTTTTCCTGAAGGGGGAAGGAGTCGTGTTGGTAAACTCTTAACTCCTAAACTCGGAATGCTTAGTATTAGTTTACAAAGCATGATTCAAAGAAAGTCCGAAAATACTTTTTTAATGCCGGTTTCTATCGGATACGATAAAGTTATGGAAGACGACTCGTATGCAAAAGAGCTTAAAGGTGCTAAAAAACAAAAAGAAAATGTTTTACAATTTTTAAATGGTGTTCGTAAAGTTTTTGCGAATTATGGAAGTGTGGATGTTTCCTTTGGTGAGCCTGTACTTATTGCACAAGCTTGGGATTTGTATACAGAAAAATATGCAAAAAAAACGGGGCGTCAATTTGAATTTAAAAAATTTATAGACATTCCTAAAGATATCGATACTCGAGATCCAAAAATTCAAGCATTCGTTAAATTTTTGGCTTATCGTGTGCATCAAAAAATTAATGGAGCAGCAACTGCTTCTAGTACTGCATTATTATCTACTGTTTTAATTGCCGAAAAAATTAATAAAATTTCAAGTCGATCTCTTGTTTTATACATGCTCATTTTACATGATACAGTCAACGAACTTGGGCAAAAGCTAGGCTGGAATATTGCAACAGCAAAATCTGTTGAAAATGTTTTTGAGTATATTCAAGAAAATTTACCTATTACTCAAAATGACGAAACTGAAGTTGTTTCTCACGGTGCTTCCGTAAAAATTCAAAAACTTGGTTCTGAATATCTCCAAATGGGCAAAACATGGCATTTATTAAAAGAAGAAAAAGAACATTCTAATATTTTTTATATAAAAAATATTGAAAAAGAATTTAATCTTTGGTGGTACAGAGGCACAACATTTCATATTTTTGCAATCGTTGGTGTGCTTGCTCATGGTATGCTGGTATGTAAAATTACCTCAATTTCAGAATTAGAACGTTTGTTTGATTCAATTCGAAACTTGTGGCGCGACGAATTATTTTGGGATGATGATACCGACAGTAAAGCACTGCTTGAGGCCGCTATTTCTGTTTTAAGAAAATTACATGTAGTTGAATGTCATGAGAATAATATTCAAATAAAAAGAGCATCAAATATATCTGAAGATGATCAATTTTCTCCAACACAAATTTTAAAATTTTTTGCACATACTATCCGTCCTGAAATTGAACTTTATGGCTTAATTTTATCGGTTAGCTTATATTGTTCTCGCGAAAAAAATTACCTTGAGCGCGGCGAAGTTATCGATAAAACGCTTTCGATTCATGATGCTGCGTATAAACAAAATTTGACAACACATCCAAGTACATTTACCAAAGTGTTTGGCAATTCTATTTTTGATGCTTTCTCGCGTCAAAATATTTTTGTTGCTACTGAAAGACGTAGGTTTACTGTAGACATGTTGCTAGTCAGTGGATTAACTGATTTCTTTAATTTAAATAAATGGAAAAATTTTCTACGTTAATTTTGCACTTTAAGGAGTGATTGTTGGTGAAATTTTTGAGATCTGTTAAATCGTTATTGCTTCTTACATCCTTAACATTCTTTCATACAACTGGTTCTGCAAGCACATCATTAACAGTGAGTGGACATGCAGGCGCGGTAGGGCAATACTTAAGTGGTATACCTCCTCTTTCCACTTCATACACAGGCTTTCAAGTTCCTGTTGGCTTAATTTTTCAAGTCAATCCTGTCGATAGTTTTAGCCTCTTTTTAGAACTTGATTATGCATACACAAACTATCCTGTTCCTCAAATTTTGCTTGGGCAAACTTCAGATACTACACAAGTAAATGCGGATGGAAATGCAATTCCAATGCCGTTTGCAAATAGTATTAATTGGGGTGGAACATCGCAATTGCCATTTGGGCAAAAAATTGATTCCATTCAAGTTGTACAAGCTTATTTTGCCTTTCAAACTCCATTTGGTTTGTTTAGAGCAGGACGTATGCCACGCAACTGGGGCTTAGGGATTTGGTACGATTCACATTGGTCTGCGGAAGGGTCTGGCATTTCGACAACTGATGCGCTTGCCTTTACAACAGATTTTGGTTTGTACAGTGCTACATTTTATTACGAAAAATTTGGGCAAAGTATTGGTGGAATTTTTAATACTGGCTCTGCAACCCAGTATACAATTGAAGGCCGTTTAAAAACGAGTCCAATTGATTTAGCAAGTTCTGGTGTGAGTCGCGATATTGGAATTATTTATTCTTATTTTACACATCAGCAATCAGATACAAGTTTAAATACTATCGACTTATATGGAAAATTTTATTTCCCAAGATTTTTTGCTGGCGGTGAACTATTATTTCCAACTGGCAAAACCAAAAATCCAAATTACCAAACGCTTGGTGGTGCACCCAAATGTGCCTTCCCAGATTCGGTGAATAATACTTGTTCTTCACAAAATATTTCTTCTCTTGGTGCATTATTAAAACTGAGAACGCGTTTTGATGCGCCTACTCAAAATAGCACACTTTATGCTATCGAAAAATCACACGAATTACTCGGTACACGTGATCGTCAAAATTCACATACTGGTGAGCTTTGGGTTGGTTACGCAAGTGGTGGAAAAAACCAGTTTAGTTCTCCGCAGCAAATTAATCCTGGTAGTAATAAAATTACTGGTATTCGTTTAAATCCAAATATTATGCCATCATTAATGATGTTTACAAACACACTTCCGTTAATTGATGGAATGCCAACAGCATCGATCACAAACAGTACATTTGTTAGACTCGACTATACTTATGAATCGAATAAGTTTGGTAGCTTCACGCCTGCAGTTGTATGGGGCATGATTAATGCAACAAATGGTAATTTTAACGCTTCGAATCCAACATGCACAGGCTCTCCAACTCTAGATTATTCAAGTGCTATTAATAATTTCTGTGTTGGCGGTTCTCGTAATTTAGGAACTGAGTTTAATTTAACTTATAAATATACAACTCAACACTTAATTACAGCTCAGTTAGATGTAGGCTATTGGTTAGTTGGGAATGCATGGCAAAAATTTGATAAAAAACTTGCGTACAATACAATTGGTGTGCGTGGTGTTCTTTCAACTCAATTCTAATTTTATAAATATTTGCTCGTTTCAATAACAGTTATTGTTTAAAAATTTTAAAAGGCGAGTTTAACAAATGAGAATTTTCAAAAATAGTTTTATTATTGCAAGTTTATTGTCTTTATGCTCTTGCACTTCAACTATAGTTTATAAAAATCAAGAAATTCCTGCATCTGTTAATATTAGCAGAGAAAAAGACACTGTTGTAGTGCTTCATTTTCGAAATGATGATTATAGAATTGCAAAAAATTTAGATGAAAAATTGAAGGATAAAGGTTTTAAAACCATGCCTTCAGAAATGTATTATGAATACAAAGACACTCTTATGCAAAAAACAAATTTTGTAACTCTTAAGGGTATTGTAAAAGGCCATGTTTCTAAACCGCGTGTATCAAAAACCTTTGCAGAGACATGTGCAGCAGATGCATGGGGTAAGCCAATTCGTCTTCATGTATTTACTGAAGATCTTACAGCTCGCCTAAATGTATCGCTTACTTTTAGTGGTATTGGCGATAGACCGTATTCTACTGATTTAGAAGGTTTTAGCTCAGATCAAGTTCAATGGTCGCAATGTGGGCCTACACCACCGCCTCATTTTATTCCTCCGCGTGCAGAGTCAAAACCTGCAATTACACGTGCTCGTAACGTAATTAGTGCTGAGTTTGAGAAGTTGATTGACGGATATTCTATCGCAATACCTGTTACATTATTTAAAGCAGACAAAAAACTCATTCCTGCAATGGAAGCTGGCAATTTTCAATTTGCAGCGGGTAATTTAACACAGGCGGCAAATGAATACAAAAGAGCAATTCATCAGGCTAAGTCAAATCCACAAGCTAAACCAGCAGACCTTGCAAACTGTTATTATAATTTAGGCATTACTCAAGGATATTTAGGCGACGAAGCTGGCTTTGCCAATCTCGACAAAGCAGTAAGCTTAAACCAAAATCAAAAATATTTACGCAATCGTAATGTAATGAATAGATATTTTACAATTAACAAAGATCTTAATAATTAATTTTGATTCAATCAATAATGAATTTTACCCAAATGGATTGGCTAAAGTTTCAGATAATTCTACATAATAGCTTTTGATTTGCGTTACATGTTCAATAGCTGCCCAACCATTTTCACGCCCAATGCCAGATTCTTTATCTCCACCAAAAGGCATATTAATTGGCGTTAAATTGTAGTTGTTGATCCAACATGTTCCTGTTTCAAGCTGATCGGCTACACGAAATGCTTTTTGAATATTTTGAGTAAAGACACCTGCACCTAAACCAAATTTTGTTGCGTTCGCAGTTTTGATCACTTCGTTTTCGTCTTTAAATGAAAACACACTCATTACAGGTCCAAAAATTTCATTGTTTGCAATTTGCATCGATTGGTTACAGTTTTTAAAAATAACTGGACTTACAAATTTGCTTACTTCATCAGATACTTCGCCACCACAAAGTTTAATTGCACCTTCGTCTTCGCCAATTGTAATCCATTTCAAAACTTTTTGATGATGTTCTGGATGAATAAGAGGGCCAATGTGAGTGCTTGGATCACGAGGGTCACCACATTTTAAGCTTTTTAATTTTTCTAAACACATTGTTAAAAATTGCTCTAAAATAGACTCTTCAACAAAAACACGAGTTGAATTTGAGCAAATTTCACCTTGAGAGTAAAAGTTTCCTGCAAATGCAGCATGAACTGCACTTTCTAGATGCGAATCTTTAAAAATAATCAGTGGCGATTTTCCACCAAGTTCTAGGGTAAGTTTTTTTAAGGATGCAGCACTTTTCTCAAATATTTTTTTTCCTGTAGGAACAGATCCTGTAAAGGAAACTTTTTTAATATCTGGATGATTTACAATCATCTCACCAACATTGCCTTTGCCTTGAACAACATTAAAAACGCCATCTGGAAGACCAGCTTCTTTAAATATTTTTGCAAGTGACAGTGCGCCTTGGGGACTAAACTCTGAAGGCTTAAAAACCATTGTATTGCCCATGGCAAGTGCAGGCGCTGCTTTCCAACAAGCAATTTGCAAAGGATAATTCCATGCTCCAATACCAGCACACACCCCTAATGGCACTCTTTTGGAAAGTGCAAATGCATTTGGAATATTAATGTGTTGATTTGTATATGTTTCTGCAATCGACGCATAAAACTCTAGAGATTCTGCACCTGAAATTACATCCACAACAGATGTTTCTGAAATCGTACGACCAGTGTCTAATGTTTCTTGCAGTGCCAGTTCGTCGTTACGACTTCGCAAAATTTCGGCTGCTTTTCTTAAAATTTTTGCACGTTCTGTGGCAGGTGTATTAGCCCATGGTAAAAATGCATTTTGTGCAATGAGTACGGCGTGATTGACATCTTTTTCAGTTGCACTCACAACATTTGCAACTACTTCACCCGTATAAGGAAAGAAAGATTTGAATGTTGGATGCGTATTTAATACTTCTGCACCATTGATATATTGACCAATAGTTCTTGGTGTAATTTTATTTAAAGACATGCAGAGACTCCTGCTTGTTGATAATTTTGTGGAAGAATATTGAAATCTTTAGTGTAAAATTTTTGATAAATTGGTTCTAAAGGTTTTTCGCCAAGAATAATATCAGCCGCTTTCTCGGCAACCATAAGTGTAGGTGCATAAATATTGCCGTTTGTAATTGATGGCATAACAGAAGCATCCACAACTCTTAGGTTTTCGATACCGTGTACACGAAGTTCAGCATCCACAACACTCATATCATCATCGCCCATTTTACAGGTGCAACTTGGATGATAAGCGCTTTCGCCTTCTCTCCCAACAAAGTTTAAAATTTCTTCATCTGATTGAACATTTGCACCTGGTGCAAGTTCTTCTCCACGTAAATCATCAAATGCGTTTGTTCCAATAATTTTTCGTGAGCATTTAATCGCTTCAATCCATTCTGTCTTTTCTTGTTCGGTTGAAAGATAATTAAAAAATATTTTTGGATATACTTTAGGATCGTTTGATTGAATACGAACAAAACCGCGTACATCTGTATTCATTGGCCCAACGTGCAGTTGAAAACCATGGCCAGATTTTGGAGAACTACCATCGTAACGAACGGCAAGTGGTAAAAAATGAAACTGAATATTTGGATATTCAACTTCATCATTTGAACGGATAAAACCACCAGCAGAAAAATGATTTGTTGCTCCTGTACCACTACGTCCAAATAGCCATTGTGCACCAATACCTGGTGCGCGCCATGGTTTTAAAGAGGGGTTTAGTGTTACAGGTTTTTTGCATGAATATTGAACGTAGAGTTCTAGGTGATCTTGAAGATTTTCGCCTACACCCTTAAGTTCATGTACAAGAGGAATATTATGTTTTTTAAGTAATTCAGCATTACCAATACCAGACAATTGTAAAAGCTGAGGCGAGTTAATTGCACCACCGCAAGAAATAATTTCTTTTGCATAAACTTTTACAATTGCAGAGCCTTTTTGATATTCTACGCCAACTGCTTTTTTTCCTTCAAATAAAATTTTTGAAGCTTGAGCTTTAAAAATAATTTTTAAATTTTTACGTGATTTTACAGGGTCGATGTATGCTTTAGCTGCATTCCAACGGCGTCCTTTGTAGATTGTCGCATCAAATTTTGAAAAACCTTCTTGTTGATAGCCGTTTATATCATCGACAACAGGATAACCTGCTTCATCGACAGCTTTAAAAAAAGTATCGAATAATGGATTATCACATTTAGGAGTTGTTAAGTGTAAAGGACCTTCTTTTGCACGAAAATCATCACCACCAGAAATTTTATTTTCAAATTTTTTAAAATAAGGAAGACAATGGGCAAAATCCCAGTTTTTGTAACCAGTAATTTTTTTCCATTTTTCAAAATCAAGTGGATTGCCTCGAATAAAAATCATCCCATTAATTGTACTAGAACCGCCTAAAACTTTGCCACGTGGTTGTGCAATTTTACGGTTATGCATTTGAGGTTCTGGTTCAGATTCATAGCCCCAGTTATAAAATTTATTTGTAAGAGGATAAGTGAGCGCAGCAGGCATTTGTATACGAAAATCCCATCGATGATCGGGACGGCCCGCTTCAAGAACGAGTACACTTTTATCAGGGTTAGCACTAAGTCTATTTGCTAAAACACATCCTGCAGAACCTCCGCCAACAATAATATAATCGTAATTTTTTTTATTCACAGCACTCCTTAAATTGTTAATTAAATTTTAGTTTGGTTGCATCCTCGAGCTTTAATCGTTTTATGTGTTTACGATAGGATGATTGATTAATACTATTTTGAATTTCATTAACAACTTGTTTTTGTGAAAAAATATTTTTATCCCAACGATCAGACATTAAAGTTCCATCGAGGTGATCGGTTTCATGTTGAAAATTTACGGCAGCATATAAATGAGTTGTTTTAACGCTAAAAGGTTTGCCAAATTCATCTACCGCTTTAATTTCGATTTCATTAAATCTATCGATTTTATGAGAGGCCGCATCTGGAAAAGAAAGACACCCTTCCCAATCTGTGAAAATAGGCACATCTTTTTTTGTGATTTCAGGGTTGATAAAAACCATTGGAAATTTTGCTTCAATAGGATTTTGATTTTCATCGTAAACCCGAAAATCGCCTTCTTTTTTTTCAAAATAATCGTTACTTTCAGAAAAAGTAGAGCTAAAGTCGCAAACAAAAACTCTTTTATTTACACCTACCTGTGGTGCAGCAATCCCCCCTCCGTGAAATTCAACAGCAGTAGCAATCAGATTTTTGATAAAATCCCGGAGCTCGTCTGTAAATTCAGTAACGGGGGTTGATGGTTTTTTTAGAAGAACGTGCGGATAGTATAATACACGGTAAATAGTCATAATCACCTCACAAAATGCAGTATTACCAATAGATACTTGATAAAAACCTTTAATGCAGCAAAATTTTTTGCTATGGTGAGCTTTCAAAAGGAGAAAAGACGTAAAGTATGTTTAATATTGTAGAAAAGTCCATTAAACTAGGACAAGAAGAAGTTACTATCGAAACGGGCCGCATTGCGCGCCAAGCTGGTGGATCTGTTCTTGTTTCTTGCCGTGGCACTCAAGTCCTTGTATCTGCCACTGCAGCTAAAGAAGCACAACCTAATGCTTCATTTTTTCCATTATCTGTTGATTATATAGAAAAATTTTACAGTGCTGGCCGTATCCCAGGTAGTTATTTTAAGCGTGAAGCAAAGCCTACCGATCAAGAAATTTTAACCAGTCGCCTTATCGATCGTGCGATTCGTCCATTATTTCCAGAAAACTATCGTGTTGAAACTCAAGTAGTTGCACAAGTTTTATCTTATGATCCAGATGCTCCTCCACATATGCTTGCAATGTTAGGAGCCAGTACTGCTCTTCATATTTCAGATCTTCCCTTTGCAGGTCCAATTGCAGCCGCTCGTGTTTCTTATAATAAAGAAACAGGTAAGGTTACTCTAAATCAATCAGAAGCTCATTATTCAGCAAATGACCTCGATCTTGTGGTTGCAGGAACAAAAGATGCTGTTTTAATGGTTGAAGCTGGCGCTAAATTTTTAAGTGAAGAACAAATTTTAGAAAGTATGACAGAAGCACACAAACAAGTGCAATTACTCTGTGCTTTCCAAGAAGAGTTTCGTAACGAAGTGGGCAAAACTAAACGTGAAGTACCTGCGCCATTAGATAATGCAGAAATGCGTAAAGTTCTTGTTAAGCAGTTTGCAAAACCACTTCAAGACGCTTACCGCACTTCTCAAAAAGCTGATCGTAAACTTGCAATTGCAAAAGTAAAAGCAGATGCAAAAGCACTATTAGTTCCTGAAGATGATGTTGAAGGTCTTGGAAAAGTGTTTAGTTCCCTTTTTGAAGATCAAGAATACAACACAATGCGTGCTTATATTCTAAAAAGCAATAAGCGTATTGATGGTCGCTCAAGTACAGATATTCGTCCAATTGATTGCCAAGTTGGTATTCTAAAACGTACTCATGGTAGTGCCCTTTTTACTCGTGGTGAAACACAAGCACTTGGTATTATTACCCTTGGTACAACTGATGATGCTCAACGCATTGAATCAATTGCAAATCCACACGAAGAAAAATCATTTATGTTACATTATAACATGCCTGGTTATTCAGTTGGTGAAGTAAAACGTCTTGGCGCTCCTGCTCGTCGTGAAGTTGGTCATGGCCATTTAGCAGAGCGTGCTCTTAAAATAGCACTGCCTGAAAAGAAAAAATTTCCTTACACAATCCGTTTAGTTTCTGAAGTTACTGAAAGTAATGGTTCAAGCTCAATGGCTTCTGTTTGTACAGGAACAATGTCACTTTTAAATGCTGGTGTACCCCTAAAAGCTCCAATTGCAGGTATTGCAATGGGTCTTATATTTGAAGGCAAAAAATATTCAATTTTATCCGATATTCTAGGTGATGAAGATCATCTTGGCGATATGGACTTTAAAGTCGCTGGTGGCAAAGAAGGCATTACTGCTCTTCAAATGGATATGAAAATTGCAGGAATTTCTATCGAAATTCTAAAAGAAGCACTTGCTCAAGCTAAAGAAGGCCGCCTTCATATCTTGAATAAAATGCTCCATACAATTTCTAAACCTGGTGATATGTCCGATTACGCGCCGCGTATCGAGCAAGTGAAGATTAGAACTGAACGTATCCGTGACTTAATCGGTGTTGGTGGTAAAAACATCAAGAAGATTGTTGCCGACACAGGATGTAAAGTTGAAGTCGATGATCAAGGTATTGTAAGTGTTGCTTCTACCAATGGTGTAGCTGCTGCAAAAGCAAAACGTATGGTTCATTACTTTACAACAGACCCTGAAATTGGTGAAATTTACCTAGGTGTTGTTAAGAAAACTGCAGACTTTGGTGCATTTGTTGAAATTAAACCTGGTATTGAAGGCCTTGTTCACATTTCTCAACTTGCTGCTGAACGTGTAACAAAAACTGAAGATGTTGTTAAAGAAGGCGACGAAGTTCTTGTTAAGATCATTGAACTTGATCGTACTGGTCGCATTAAACTCAGCCGTAAAGATGCTATTGGCAAAGCGCCAACCAATCAAGCCCCTTAAATTGTAAATAAATCGCGAGATTTATTTACAATTCCTTTCTTAAATTATTCATTTAAATTTAATAAAAAAATATATAGTTGCATCTTCCTAAAATGAAGATTTTATATCACATCTTTTCTTTATCATGTCCGTTTTATAACGGTTAAGTTTGCAAAACTGCGTACTTAGCAGAATGGTATTTGTGGGAAGCCAAAAAATTTAGAAGATGGGTTTTGATACTGGCTGTGATGTTGCGAAGGTTGAGTGAGTGGATATGCCGCTTGAGGTTGTCGAGTTGCTTGTCGATGCTGAAAATCTGCAATACGCTCATTCTGTATTCTATCTTCTTCTGTTATTTTTGCTTGCTGTGCTTCATCAATCTTTTGCTGTCCCTGCAAGATTTGCATTTTGTATTTTTCTATTAAATACAGGATATACGCCCACTCATTGTCTACAATTTGCGTGAGGTAAGAATTAGAACTTACAATTTGTTCGCATTTAACACATAAAATACAGGGGATCATCTTTGATCGTGTTAGACAATGGGTATTTACAAATAAATCGAAACAATAGCGCCATACTTTGCTCGAAAGGTTTAGAGAATTATCCTGCATTCTCATAGGATTGCTTATCCATCTTTCTAGAGCGTATTGTATTTCACTTTCTGATGGGCGTCCCTCGGGAAGGCGAAAGGAATGTCGATCCCTCATTCCATTACCACATCCTGCACAAGCCATATCTACTAACTCCTTCACAAAAATAAAATCATATTCAAATGATCTCTATTCTAATGTGGATTCTATTGTCAATAATAAATAAAATAGAATATGGGTAAAGTGTTGAAAAAATATAATATTATTGAGTGCAAGAGGCATACACACGTACTACACAACTTTCTGTACAGCCTTTATTATTTTATTTTTTTTAAAACGCGCACAACTCCTTGTTCACAAATTTCGTCTACATATTTTTCAAAAAGATTTAAAAAATCATTATATCTATATAATTGTGAAAAAAGATGTTCATTTTGAAAAAATAATTTTGGAGAGTCAGTACTTTTGGTGCAAAGTGTGCGCAGTAATTCAGTATTATTGTCTACAAAATCTTCTGGCAGATCTTGTTCAAAAGAATCCTGTAAGTATACAAACCACATTGCTAAAAGAAATGTAGTGTATTTGTAAGAACGATTTGATGCAAGATTATCGTGTAAAATTGGCAAAACAAAACTAATAATCCTGTCGCTTGAAAAGCTTGCAATGCGTGTGAGTTTATCAATAATTGCTTTATTGCGAAAACGTTCTATTACTTTATGTTGATAATGAAGCAAATTGATTTCAGGAGTGTCTTCAAGTGAGGTACTTGCTTCTTTCATAAATTTTGCAACAAAACTTAGAATTAAATCGTTTTGAATGCTTTCGTGTACATAAGAATAGTTTAAAAGAATACCTGGATACGTAAGAGCTTGATGAGTTGCATTTAATAAGCGTAGTTTTACTTTTTCGTAAGGCAAAACATTCTCAACAATTTGCGCGCCTACCTTTTCCCATAAAGGACGAGATGTTTTGAAATTATTTTCAATCACCCATTGTGTATAGGGTTCTGCGCTTACTGGGCAAGCATCATTGTAACCGAATTTATGAACAACTTCTTTATCAGAATCTTGGCTTTGTGGGGTGATTCTATCAACCATTGAATTTGGAAAAGCAACAGAATTTTTAAACCACTCGATACATAACTTATTTTGATTTTTTAAAAATTCTAAAAATGCATTGTAAAAACGTGTGCCATTTTCACAAATATTATCACAACTCATAATTGTTAAAGGGCGATTGTGCGTATTTTTGCGAGCAAGCAAAGCAAGCGTTAAAAGTCCGTAGACTGTTGTGGGTTGGTGCGGATTCTTTAGATCGTGTTGAATACTAGGGTGATTGATATCGAATTCACCTGTGTTTTGATTAAAGAAATAACCACCTTCAGTGATTGTTAAAGTCACAATTTCCGTATTTAAATTTGCAATTGTATCAATAGCTTTTTGTTGGTGTGTAGCGGTATGAATAAAATCAGTAATCGATCCTACAATTCGTGCTTCAAGATTCGCATTCGATTTAGTGAGGATCGTATACAAACCATCCTGTTTGGAAAGCAACGAATGTAATTTAGTTTCTTGAGGATGTATTCCAATTCCTGTAATTCCCCATGTCCAATCTTTTTCAAAATTCATAAAATCTTCTGTAAAGATAGCCTGATGACTGCGATGAAAATTGCCAACGCCAATATGACAAATTCGATTTAATGTTGGGCGTTGTAATGGTTTGACGACTTCAGAAGTTATATTAATAAGGTTTTTTTGATTGAGTTGTCTCATCTTGCTCGACTCATGAATTTTTGGATATTTAATCCAAATGATAAAACTGTACCAATAAGATTCGGCACCAAAATATAGAGATCATGGTGATACAAACCATAAACAACCCAAGAACTAAAGGTTAAAAACATCAATATTAACATGATAAATGATAATTGTTTGGTGCTTTTGCGCAGATGGTTTATCCACAACTGGCTAGCAAGCCCCACGCTTGTATAAAGTGTAGTAATAATACAAGCGCTAAAGCCAATAGAGGTTTCAAGATTCATATATGCCCAATTATGACAGGTTTAGATTTTAAAAATACTTGGAAAAAGTGCACTTGACCCAAGATCTTCTTCGATACGCAACAATTGATTGTATTTTGCCATACGGTCAGAACGGGATGCGCTTCCCGTCTTAATTTGGCCGCTATTTGTAGCAACAGCAAGATCAGCAATAAACGTATCTTCCGTTTCGCCACTACGATGGGAAATGATATTTGTATAAGAATTTGTTTTGGCAAGTTCGATTGTTTGTAAAGTTTCTGTAACAGTTCCAATCTGATTTAATTTAATTAAGATTGAATTGGCAACATTTTCAGTAATGCCTCTTTGCAAAAGTTTTGCGTTTGTTACAAAAAGATCGTCACCTACCAATTGAGTTTTTTTGCCAAGAGCTTTTGTTAAATTGCCCCAACCTTTCCAATCATTTTCATCAAGTCCATCTTCAATACTGAGAATAGGAAATTTAGAACATAATTTTTCGTAGAGTTTAATCATCCCATCTGCTGTTAGAGTTTTTCCTTCAGCGGCAAGTTTATATTTATTATTTTTACAAAACGAACTTGCGGCAACATCAAGAGCAAATCCAATTTGTGACCCAACTTTATAGCCTGCTTTTTCAACAGCACGACAAAGAAGTTCGAGTGCTTCTTCGTTGCTTTTTAAACTTGGGGCAAAGCCACCTTCATCTCCAACAGCTGTACTTAATTTTTTTTGTGTCAGCACTTTTTTAAGATGATGAAAAATTTCGACACCAGCACGTAATGATTCTGAAAATGTTTTAAAACCATGAGGAACCAGCATAAATTCTTGAAAATCAAGTTTATTATCGGCATGTGCGCCGCCATTAATTACATTCATGAGTGGAATAGGTAGCGTGCGTGCAAATGTGCCCCCTAAATACCGGTATAGAGGCATGCCAAGTTCTAATGAGGCTGCTTTTGCGCATGCCATAGAAATGCCTAATATTGCATTTGCTCCAAGTTTTGATTTATTTTTGGTGCCATCAATTTCGATGAGAAGTTCGTCTAGTATCACTTGATCGGTGACATCGATTGTGTCTTCAAATTTTGGGGAGACATATTGTTCAATATTATCGATAGCTTTATAAACACTTTTGCCAAGATAATGTTTTTCATTTTTGTCTCTTAACTCGAATGCTTCATGTTCTCCGGTGCTTGCACCAGAGGGAACTGCTGCACGGCCAATAAACCCTTCTTCTGTCAGTACTTCAACTTCGACAGTAGGGTTCCCGCGGGAATCAAGAATTTGACGGGCATGAATGTGTTTCACAAGAGACATAAAGAATTCTCCTCATTGGTTAAGTGAATATAATCTTCAAAATATGCTGAATTATCAATTAAATCGAGCGATCTTTCAATTTAAAATTCATATTGAAAAAATGAATTTTTTACAAATAAATAAAATATTTTGATTAATGTCGGCTCCATTGACTGTTTTTGATTTCAAAGTACGCTTGTAGCAGGTCCTTTTTGAAAAATCAGGTCCCTCGGTTTTGGTTTTTAATTTTTATGGAGGTCTTTCATGGCTAAACTTAAAATGGATACTGTTTCAACAAGTGAAATGGTTGCGCGTGTTGCATCTAAATTCGATCAATTACCAAAAAAAGTGACTAAAGAAGTTATTAGTCATTTTCTTGCTACAGTTGAAAATGAAGTAACTGCTGGTAAAAAATTACGCATCGACAAAATTGGTATTCTTCAAGTGAAAGATCGTGCGCCACGCATTGGTCGTAACCCACAAACTGGCGAAGAAATTCGCATTCCTGCCTCTAAAAAAATTGGTTTCCGTGCAGCGAAATCATTAAAAGAACAAGTTCTTGGTCGTCGTCCTATGAAGAAAAAGCAAAAATAAATAAAGTTTTTAAATAAGCTTTAAAAAGAAAAAGCCTCATTCTAACGAGTGAGGCTTTTTTATTAGCTTGTGAGTAAATTATCTAATCAAGAAAGAAGTAAATTTCTATCTTCTACGAACACGGAGACTGGGTGGAATAGAATGAATAGGTGTTGAAAGAAAAGCATCTACTTCATGCCGACTATTAATTTGTATTGACCATGTAGGAGGACGTAAGCCTCTACTTATTTCATGGAGTGCACTCATTCTATTAGGGACATCCGGTTGAACTATTGGCCTAATAGGAGCGGGATCTGTATCTGAATCTGATTCATCTCTGGTTTGTGACAAAATATAGGGAGCAGATAAATTTTGTGTTGATAAATCTCGGGTTGCTTTGAATTTGTCTTCTTGGATGCTTCTAAACGGTTTAAATTCCAGTGCTCCTGCAATACGGCGTGTCATATCTTCGTAAGAAACAGAAATTGCATTTCGCCATGCAGACAAACGTGGAATTCGCATGGATGTTAACGGCAATGTATCGGTTGAGGAGTAAATAGGCACTGCTGGATTTAAGTGTCTTATATATTGCGCAAGTTTTGCGAATTGAGATTGTTCGATACTTGTCTCGCCAGTAAGGTCAAATCCGCGCCCCCCAGCAAAGGCACATTGCATCAGGATATAATCAGAGAGTTGTAAATTTTTTCGTGCTAATACAATATTGATTCGTGAAGCAAGTCGAGATAAAAATGTAGGTTCGATTCCGCCGTTTGTACTACCGTGTGCAATCGTCATCAGTAAAACTCGATTAAATATTTCTCGTTCAGGCAAAAACGACTCCATATATGTTGAAGGTTGTTGCTGAAGTATATGATGAAAATTTGTAAGTGATAATGACAGACCTCTTCGAAAATCTTCTTGCAAGTTTTGCAAAAGTGCAAAAGGGTAGTTTGAAATTATTTTTAATATTGCTCGAATCAAATTTTCACGCCCCACGTGTGCTGAAATAAGGCTATCTGGCGGGCGACGTTCTTTGTCTAGAATCATATTTCTGAAATCGTGTCCAACTTTTATATATAATATATTTGTATTTGGATTTGTTGAATAGCGTTGCGATTGTCCGCGGGCCATAATATCTAATTCCTGTGATCTTACAGTATCTTCTGCATCATAATTAAATACAATAATGATTGCCAAAGTGAGATTACGCATCGCATACCTCTGATCATAGAAAAAATAAAATAAGCCTTAAATAATTAATTATTTAAGGCTTATTTTATCAATATTTAATTTTTAAATCAAATATTTCTCTATAATTTAATATTTGATTTATTGACTGTGGATTGGCATTGAATTTTAAATTTACAGGGCTTAATTGTTTGAGAGGTATTTACTCACGCCTTCTGCAGTTGCCGTAAGTGCTTCTTTTCCTGTTGTCCAGTTTGCAGGACAAACTTCACCATTTTTTTCGAAATATTGAAGGGCATCTACCATACGAAGTGCTTCATCTACATTACGGCCAAGTGGGAGATCGTTTACAACTTGATGGCGAACGACACCTTCTTTATCGATTAAAAATAGTCCACGAAGGGCAACACCAGCGTCAGAAAGAACATCATACTCTTTTGCAATTGTGTGATGAATATCTGAAATAAGCGGATAGCTAACTCCAGAAATTCCGCCTTTTTCTTTTGCTGTATTGAGCCAAGCATAGTGTGAAAATTCACTGTCGATACTGCAGCCAATAACTTCTGTATCACGTTTTTGAAATTCAGAAAGTTTTTCTTGAAAGGCATGTAACTCAGTTGGACAAACAAATGTGAAATTTAATGGATAAAAGAAAAAAACGACATATTGTTTTCCTTTATAATCTGATAAAGAAATAGTCTTGAACTCGTTTTTAATAATTGCTTTTGCTGTAAATTCTGGAGCTGGACGCCCAACTAAAACACTCATGTAATCTCCTTAAAAATTCTTTAAAGTCTAGGCTTGATAGATTATACTGTGAAATCGTTTTGTCAATTCAGAAAGGTTAATAATATGGCGCCTTGGCTCAAAAACCTCCCTAATCGCCTCACATATTTACGAATGCTTTGCATTCCTATTGTTATTTATTTTTTAACATTTTCCGAATCTGGATTACATGATTGGGCATTTTGGAAAACCATTCCTCTTGTACCAAGTACTCTTGATATTATTGCTGCTTCACTTTTTTGGTTTGCAGCATTAACTGATGTATTGGATGGCGTCATTGCCAGAAAATTTAATATTGAAACTGTGCTTGGAAAACTGTTAGATCCACTCGCAGATAAATTGCTTGTTGTTTCAACAATGGTGCTTTTAGTTGAAAGCCATCGTTTAAGTGGTGTTATAGCAGTTATTTTAATCGTCAGAGATTTAGGTATTAATGCCATCCGCCTTGCTGCATACGAAGATGGTGTGCACATTAACTCTAGTTGGATTGGTAAAATTAAAACAGTATTTTTAGATATTGGAATAGGAGCGCTTATTATAAATGGATTCATGCTTCATATTCCTTTTCATATTTTAGGTCCTATTTTTATTTACCTCGCTTTAATTGCAAGTATAGTAAGTGCAATTCAATATTTATTTGAATATAATAAGCAACTTAAAGCTCATTCTGTGTCTCAATAAATTTACCCGGTTATTTATCCGATTTTACAGTTGGTGTAAAAAAAGGTAAAATAAAATTAGTTACAGATATTTTGAGTTCAGATTGCTAAATTTAATAAATCGTGTAAATAATCCAATTATTTAGTTATCGATAAAAATTAAGGATTTATGTGTGAGCTATTTTCAAAGAACGATTAAAAAACCTGTTTTATTTTCAGGTGTTGGTCTTCATTCAGGTGTTTTAATTTCGGTCGAATTAAGGCCAGCATCTGCAAATACTGGTCTTGTTTTTCGACGTACAGATCTGCCTAATTCTCCTAAAATTCTTGCTTCTGCAGATGCCGTTCTTGACACAATGCTGTCAACTCGTATTGGAAACAAAGAAGGCGTCTCAATTGCCACTATCGAGCATTTAATGGCTGCTCTTTATGGTTTTGGTGTTGATAATCTTTATATTGATATTAATAATGCAGAAATGCCCATTTTAGATGGATCGGCTGCTCCTTTTCTTGTGCTTTTAGATGAGGCAGGAATTGAAGAACTTAACGTGTCTAAAAAAATCGCTATTATTAAAAAAGCCATTGAAATTGTTGATGAAAAAAATCCTAATCGCTTTATTCGAATTGAACCTTCAAAATCGCCTGAAATTTCATATGCTATTGAGTTTAAAACTTTAGGCAAACAATCTGTGTCTATGAATTTTAATTCGATGGAATTTTGTCAGAATTACTCTTTTGCCCGTACTTTTTGCCTACAAGAAGATATTCAACGTATGTACGCAATGGGGCTCATAAAAGGGGGATCTCTTGATAATGCAGTTGTTGTTGGTAAAAATGGCCAAATTATGAATATGCAAGGTCTTCGTGATGATCTGGAATGCGTAAAACATAAAATTCTTGATTGTATTGGGGACTTATACCTTGTTGGTATGCCAATTCTTGGACATGTTATTGCTCATCAAGCAGGTCATGATTTGCATACAAAATTGGCGCTTGAAATTTTAAAGCAAGTACAAGAAGAAAAATCAGCAGTTGCGCAAAGTGCAAATACTCCTCGTTTTTCTGAAATTCTTGCTCCCTTGCCAAAATCTTTACTTGATATTGAACATAATCTGGTTACATTACCTATAGGTTAATATAATTCTATAGGTGGTGTCTATTCCATGGCTCAAAAACGCGATTATTATGAAGTCTTAGGTGTTTCGAAAAGCGCCAAAGCAGATGAAATTAAAAAAGCATATCGTAAACTTGCGGTGCAATATCACCCCGACAAAAATCCTGGTAACAAACAAGCTGAAGAAAAATTTAAAGAAGCAGCTGAAGCTTATGAAATTTTAAGTGATGCTTCTAAGCGCCAACAATTCGATCAATTTGGCCATTCTGGCATGAATGGCGCTGGTTTTGGTGGAGCAGGATTTTCGAATGTAGATGACATTTTTGAGAATTTTGGTTCAATTTTTGAAGATATTTTTGGCATGGGCGGTAGCCCAAAACGTAAAAAGTCTGGTGTAAAGCGTCCTCATAAAGGAAGCGATTTACGTTATGATTTACAAATTTCGTTTAAAGATTCTGTATTAGGAACTGAAAAGAAAATTGCAGTTCCAAAGCGTGCAGCTTGTGTTTCTTGTAAGGGTTCTGGTGCTGCAAAAGGCACAACTCCAACAGATTGTAGTTCTTGTCGTGGCCAAGGACAGGTTACTGTCCAACAAGGATTTTTTGCGTTTTCAACAACCTGTCCAGATTGTCGTGGGGAAGGTAAAAAAATTACTTCACCTTGCACAGACTGTCGTGGAACTGGCTTACAAAACAAAACTAGTAATATTACAGTTAAAATTCCTGCTGGTGTAGATTCTGGAATGCGTTTACGCGTATCTGGTGAAGGCGAAGCTGGCGGCAATGGTGGTCCAGCTGGCGATTTATATGTTTTTATTGAAGTAGAAGCACATAAACATTTTAAACGTCGTGATTTCGATTTAATTTATCCACTTAAAATTGGAATTGCCCAGGCGATTTTAGGAACAGAAATAAAAATTGATTGCTTTACAGATGAGCCTCGCACAGTCGAAATTCCTGCAGGTGTTCAGCCGGGGCAGAAAATCGTGATTCGCGGTGCTGGTGTTCCCAAACTCGATCGCAATAGCCGTTCCTCTGGAGATTTAATTGTTGAAGTAAATGTCGAAATTCCAACGCGTCTGAATAAAGATGCTGAAGAACACTTACGTGCATTTGCCCATAAAGTTGATCAAAACGTGAAAGATGGCGGTGGTTTCTTTGATAAAATCTTTGGTTAATTCAAAAATTTACTTTAGGATGGTCTTACTTTTTTGAATGACCATCCTTTTTTTTTGTCTAAAATTAGAATTCTAGAGGCTTTTTAGCATGAAATTCTTCAATACACTTACCCAACAAAAAGAAACATTTACACCCTTTAATTCTGAAAAAATAAAAATGTATTGCTGTGGAATTACTCCTTATAGCAATATTCATTTAGGTCATATGCGAACATTTTTTTCGTATGATTTGCTGCATCGTGTTTTAACTGATGCTGGGTATAAAATTGAGTGGGCGCGTAATATTACAGATGTAGATGATAAAATTATTTTAAAGGCTCAACAACAGAATAAAATTTGTGATGAAATTACAAGTGAATTTATTTCAGAACAAACTGAACTGCTTAAAAAGTTCGATCTACAACCACCAATGTTTGAGCCTAAAGTTACTGAAAATATTCCACAAATTATTGAAATGATTGCCACGCTTGTAGAAAAAGAATTTGCGTATGCATCCGCATCTGGCGTGTATTTTAGAGTTAGAAAATTTTCTCAATACGGAAAACTCAGTAAAAATAAAATAGATGATCTCAAAAAAGGCGCTCGTATTGAAGTAGATGAAACAAAAGAAGATCCTCTCGATTTTGCTTTGTGGAAAATTGCAAAACCAAACGAAATTTCTTGGGATTCTCCATGGGGCAAAGGTCGTCCTGGTTGGCATATTGAATGTTCTGCAATGATCAAAGCTTTATTTGGAGATTCGATTGATATCCATATGGGCGGACGCGATTTAATTTTTCCTCATCATGAAGCAGAAATTGCTCAATCTGAAGCTTGTACTGGCTGTTCGCTTGCAAACTATTGGCTTCATTGTGGAATGATGACTTTGTATAATGAAAAAATGAGCAAAAGCACAAATCACTTTGTGACCGTTGAAAGTTTTTTATCTAAATATCCAGCTGAAGTACTTCGTTTAATTTTCCTGTCTGTTTCGTATTCACAGCCACTTGATTTTACATTTGAGCTTGCTGCAGAAAATTTAAAAAAATTAAGTAAATTGTATCGATTTGTTGCACTTATCGATCAATACATGCATGTAGAAGAATACAAAAATCAAGCAACAAAAGTTTTTGAATCTGAAATTTTTAGTGATTTATTGACTTTAAAAGATACGATGCGTGAACATGTTCGAAATGATTTAAATAGTGCAGGGGCTCTTGCTGCTTTTTTTGAATTTATAAAAAATATCAATAATTCTATTCTTCAACTTGAGAAGAGCGGTAGTGTATTAAATAAGAACGATCATACTTATCTTACAACTTATTGGAATGATGTAAAACATTGGATTTCTTTAAATCTTGCCATTTTAGCGCAGCAGCCAAGTAACTTTTTTAAAGAATTACGTGCATTTGGATGTGAACAAGAAATTTCTGAAGAAGAAATTTTAGAAAAAATTAATCTACGTTCACAATATCGTTTGGAAAAAAAATGGAAAGACTCAGACGAAATTCGTGATGCACTTTTAAAGTACGGTGTGCACATTATGGATACACCGCGTGGTACGAAATGGTATTTACAGTAATAATGCCAACCCAAAGTTAAAAATCCAAGATGATACGCACACGCCAGAAGAGCAA
>CAYGQR010000017.1:26609-30441 GCA_964352255.1 uncultured Oligoflexia bacterium | reverse complement strand
CTGATGGGACCACCGTATGCAATTAACTGATACCTGGCGCGTGCCTATATGGCAGTCACTTTTAACTTTTGATTAGCATTTTGATTATAAACTATTTTTGACGGAGAAGGGTTCAAAGCGTTTAGCGGAAAACTTTTGAGGTTATCTGTAAGAATCTGGCATCATGTGGTAAACTAAGAAAGATATGAATAATATCAAATTCTTGGAGGTTTTATGAATTTTCTTACATTTATCATTCGTATTGCTTATGGCCTATTGTTTCTTGTTGTAGGATTAAATTACTTCTTTAATTTCATACCGATGCCTCCTTTAGCAGAGGCAGGAAGCAACTTTATGCTGGCATTAGCTGCCACAGGATATATGTTACCTTTAAATGCAGGTGTCCAAGTTGTTGCGGGGTCTATGCTTCTTTTAAATATATTTACGCCTCTTGCGTTAATCGTTTTGGCACCAGTTGTTGTAAATATACTTTTATTTCATATTTTTTTAGATCCAACAGTATTAGGACTTGCAATCAGTTTAACTGTCATTGAGTGTTTCTTAGCGGTAATGTATTGGGATCATTATTCTCATCTTTTCAAGAAAAGCTAAGCATAAAACCTATCCCAAAAATTTGGTGAGTTTTACAAATGGATAAATTAATTCATAGCAAATTGGGTAAACTAAGAATTTTATGTTCTCTGCCCTTGTTTTCTGATTCAGTTTGTCTGAAAAAACAATCAGCTGCTGAACATGGTTTTACTCAAATTATTCTTTCTATGATTCTGGCGCCTGAGCTTAAACTCAATGCTCAAGAAACATGTGATCTTATTGAGCTTGCCATTTTTGCAGAATTTCCAAAAGTATATTTGGGTGACCCTAGCTTCTATTTAAGGGATCGTCATCCCGAGGCCAAGCAAGTTTATAACCAAGCACGCGCACGAATTTGGAAATCAGTAGAGCAAGATTTAAACTTTCAAACATCGCGCTCAACATTTTTATTTGGTTTACATGAGCTTATCGATGCTTTTGCTGCACGTTTGTATACTGAAAAGGAATTTCTTCTTGGAAATCACTTTTTTAAATTTGAAAGAGAAAATTCCTATTTTAAAAAGAAACAAGAAGAAATTAAAGCGGGAACGCCCTTATTTAAAGAGCACCCTATTGTTGCAACAAATATTGAAGAAGCCCCTCAAAACGAAAATAATTCAGAAAGTAGTGCATTGCAGACAGTCACATTTTTTGATGATCTGTTTAAAGAATCTTTCAATGCCCTCGAAATTGGCGGAATTGGCGAGTATTCAACTACATTTTTAGGTATGTGTGAGAAGCTTAAAGAACATTATCGTTACAAAGGTTGGGACTATCATTACCCAGAAAGCGTAGCAGAACACACGTTTCAGGTTACATTTTTAGCGAGTCTGATTGCGATTAAACTGAATCTTACAACAGAACAACGCATTGAATTGTACCATGCAGCAACGTTGCATGATTTAGCTGAAGCGTACGCCAGTGATATTATTTATCCAGTTAAAGTGCGCGAAAAAGATATGGGTAAATTGCACAAAACACTAGAAGAAGAGGCTCTTGCACATACAATTGAACAGTTTAAATTAACCGGAACAAAAGATCCTTATATTCTTGCAATTGTTGAAGTTTGCGACAAAATGTCTGCAGAACTTTATTTTGATCGAGAGCGTCGTAGTGGTAATTCAGGATTTAAAACGCCAAATTTAAGCATGATGAAAGTTCGGAAACATTTTCAAGACGTGTATCCTGAAATTTTTAGTTATGTAGATGAATTATGGGAAGAATATTACGAAACTTTAAAAATTAAGGTGCCGATCGGATTTGAACCGATGTGAAAACGATTTGCAATCGTTTGCGTAGCCGCTCCGCCACAGCACCACAGAAGAATTACTCTATAACATGAATAAAAAAAAATTGTCCAGAGGTGTTTTACTTATAAACGTTGGAACGCCCAATGCTCCTACAACAAAAAGCGTTCGAAAATATCTAAAAGAATTTTTATCAGATAAAAGAATTATAGATATTTTCTGGTTATTTCGACTTTTATTGGTCTATTTCATTATTTTACCGATTCGTTCCAAAAAAAGTGCGATTTTGTATAAAAATATTTGGACCGCGGAAGGTTCACCTCTTTTAAAATGGACTAAAGTGACAAAAGAAAAGCTACAAGAAGAACTTGGATCAGAGTATAAAGTTTCGTTTGCTATGGGGTATGGGCAGCCTTCCATTCCCAATGAGTTAAATAAATTTTACAAAGACAATATTCAAGACTTAACAATTGTGCCTTTATTTCCTCAATACGCAGCAAGCACAACAGGTTCTGTGATTGAAGGCGTGTCAAAACAGCTGTCTAAAAATTGGCATATTCTTCCTTATCGATTTGTGGGGCCGTTTTTTCAAAATTCTTATTTTATTGCCGCACAAAAAGACCGTTTACTTCCTGTTTTAGAAGAAAAAAAACCAGATTTTATTTTATTTAGCTATCATGGGCTTCCGATCAGACATCTTCAAAAATCAAATGAAAAATTTGAGCAAACAAATTGTTTGGCCTCAAAAAGTTGTTGCGAAAATTACACAGAAAAAAATCATTTCTGTTACAAAGCACAGTGTTATGAAACAACAAAACTCATTGCAGAAGAATGTTCTCTTATGCCTGATCATTATATGACGGCCTTTCAATCTCGTTTTGGGCGAGATAAATGGACAACACCCGACACACAAAATATTTTGGGCTCACTTCGTGAAAAAGGCATTTCAAAACTTGTTGTTGTGTGTCCTGGCTTTGTTGCTGATTGCCTTGAAACATTAGAAGAAATTGAATTGCGTTTAGCAGAAAGTTGGCACGAACTAGGCGGCACTGAACTTGTATTAGTTGAATCTTTAAACGATAATAAAAACTGGATCTATTGTTTAAAAGATATCATTTGTAATGAAAATGCAGGTTTTTCAATGAGATAAAATATTGGAAATACCAACCCAACATTAAGAAAAGCAAAATTTTCTTGATGTACCAAGTAAAATCAATGCCGCAGCAAACCTTCCAAAAATATGCACACCTAGGGCTCGCTCAGATCTAACTTTGAATTTCTTACAGATGCTCGCATAAATATCTACAAAAATTTTAGAATACAATTGATTTCATGAATTTATTCCACCTGCCACACCTAATAAAAATGCTTCTGTAGAACCTCTCTTTTTTTTTACTTTAAAGACAGAATTCACCCAAATACGTTATTTTAAAAATATAGCTGAATCATATGGAAAAACATACGAATTTATTCAATTTTAGAAGAAAAACAGAATACAAAAACCTTTAAAATATAGGGTATTAAATGATTTTTGGTTGACATTTATAGTTGATCTAGTGTAGAGATAAAACGAATTTCGTTTTGACTGGGACTTTGTCAAACTTATTTTTTTTCGGTTTTTTGCGATCACTGATCCTCAAAAATTATTTCCACTTAATAGGCATAAAATATTTCAATTTTTATCGCCACAAAATGAGTCTGATTCATAAATAGAGTGCTAAAATAATAAATAAATCAATTAGTTGAACATCATATTTACATACTGAGAGTAAAAATTTTGATATTAGAAATGGGCTTTTTTGAATTTAGATTGTTAGTTTTAAATCCTGAGCATGTGTTTACAGAAAAAATATCTGTCCTCTACCTGGCGCGTGGAGAAAGTCTGGATGATGTTTGTAGTATTTTAATTAATCGCAGATGTCCGCCAGGATTGATACTACATTTATTGTCTAATAAATTTGGAGACGCAATGGCTGCAGATTTGGCAAACGCCTTATCAAGTGGCCATTGCCCGC
>CAYGQR010000017.1:0-26509 GCA_964352255.1 uncultured Oligoflexia bacterium | reverse complement strand
GGCAGACGCCTTATCAAGTGGCCATTGCCCGCAAGGATTGACACTAAATTTAGCGTCTAATAGGTTTGGAAAAGCAGGTGGTGAAGCTATTATAAGAGCCTTGCATTCACCAAGCATTACGCGCATGATTAACGCTATTTTCCTAATGGATTCAGAGCAGCAAATTTTAATTAATAATTTAATCCAAAAAATACAATTGCGCGTATTTGATCCTCGATTCCAAGAGGCCATTGCCAGGCAAGCTATAGCCACTCAGATGTTTGCTGAAAGACTAGCGGTGCCTTTGATAACTGACCATGCTTTGGCATCAAGAGACATTATGGATGATGAAGGGCGAACCAGGTTACAATTATCATTACAAGCTCGTAGCGGACACATAATTGCAAGCATACAGCAATGCATAAGACTACCCAGTCAGCTAGCCGCACACGGCCCTTTAGCATTAGCAGATCGTAATAATGCAAATTTAATCAAAAATTTAACATCATATAATTACATTCCTCGTTTACAAGATTTAGCATTATTAAATCAGATGGCTTTTTTTCTAAATCCAGATCCAAGAAATCAATGTATCATTAAAAATAAAATTGCAGAGTTAATTCCTCTTCAACTAAGAGATTTAGTTGTAGACATAACTGGATCTAATGATTTAACCGATTTTTTATCTAATCAAATGATTTTTGTATCTGCTAATCAACTTATTTGTATTTGTATGTCGTATGGGTATTTTGCCAAATTTATATTAGGTGATTTAAATCCTATTTATACAGATATTGAATGGTCACAAATCTATGTAATACGTAAATTAGAAGACGCACCTTATGTGGCTGTGCCAGTTAGAGATTTAAGAGAAATATTTCATTCCTTTCCTTTGTTTGCAGAGCCCTATCGCGTTTCCAGTCAATCCCGAATACATCAATATATGTTCGGAATCTTTAGAACAAATGGTTTAGTATGGCCAGCCATATCTGCTACTCTAAATTCACCAAGCAGTTCTTTAAAATTAGTTAATTCTGCTGAAGAACGTGCCTTAAGCGAATATTTAACTGTTTTTTTTGTACCGGGCAGCATTACTGATGAGAATACGTTTTTAACACCTCAAGCATTAGAAAGAATATTCCAATCTTTTGAATATACAGATCGATCACAAGCAGATAAAAATTTCTTAATTCTAGCTGTAGCCTTATTTTTTGTGACATTAAGTTCAAGTCGTTTTTTAGGAACAGAGGAAGCGTCACCGTTTGCACTTCGTTTATTTGCCGTTGCACTTTTAAATAGCATTTCAGCAGAAGCGCCATTTTTTGCAGAGATTCAAGATTGGAGAAATAGGTTATTAGGTCTTTCAGGTGCATATACTTGTACAGATATATTACAGACGATGATGAGCGAGACACTTCAAACCCTTCGCCCTGAGATTGTAACTCTCGTTTATCCTGATGCCTGGAGATAGAAAAATTGACTGAAAAATTAAGAAATTGTACAGTAAATAGAGATCAGATTTGCATCCTGAGTGTGTCTTGCACTCAAAAGTAAGTATTGAGTAAACACATGATTAAATTTAAAAATAAATGGGATATTTCTCCAACTGGAGATCAGCCTGCAGCAATTAAACAGCTTGTTAAAGGCATTGAGGCTGGCGTGAAGGATCAGGTGCTTTTAGGTGTAACAGGTTCGGGTAAAACCTTTACCATGGCAAATGTAATTGCTAAAACGAACCGTCCTGCTCTTGTCATGGCTCCAAATAAAACTTTGGCAGCCCAACTTTTTCAAGAATTTAAAGTTTTATTTCCCGACAATGCAGTCGAATATTTTGTCAGTTATTACGATTATTATCAGCCTGAAGCCTACCTTCCAAGTAGTGATACGTTTATCGATAAAACAGCAGAAATTAATGATGATATTGATGCTATGCGGCATAGTGCAACGCGTTCATTATTTGATAGACGTGATGTGATTATTGTAAGTTCGGTAAGTTGTATTTATGGTTTAGGGGCTCCAGCAGATTATTTTGATTCTCGATTTTTAATTAAAAAAGGCATGAAGCTTGCCCGCGATGCTTTTATTAAACAATGTCTGGATATTCAATTTCAAAGAAACGACAATGTTTTAGAGCGTGGTAAAATTCGTGTTCGTGGAGATACTGTTGAAATAGTGCCTTCCTACGAAAAAGAAAAAGCTCTGCGTGTTCAGTTTGCAGGCAATACAGTTGAAAAAATTTCACATGTTGATGCGTTACGAGGCACAACAATTACTAACTTAGAACAAGACATTATTTACCCAGCTACTCACTATCTTCTCGATAAATCAAAAATAGACAATATCATAAAAAATATTGCTCATGATTTATCTATGGAACTCCAAAAAATGCGTGCAAGTGGCAAAATGCTTGAAGCTGCTCGTTTAGAACAAAGAACTAAATATGACCTTGAAATGATTCGTGAGCTTGGGTATTGCCAAGGTATTGAAAACTATTCTCGTTATTTAGACAATCGATCACCTGGAATGCCAGCCGCAACACTTTTGGATTATTTTCCAAAAGATTTTTTACTCTTTATTGATGAAAGCCACATTACAACTTCACAAATTGGGGGGATGTATAGAGGTGATAGGGCTCGAAAAGAAACTCTGGTGAATTTTGGATTTCGGTTATCTTCGGCGCTTGATAATCGTCCTTTAAATTTTGATGAGTTTAAAGAAAGAATTGGGCAAACAGTTTATGTATCTGCAACGCCTGGCGAATATGAACTAAAACTTGTGAATGATGTTTGTGCAGAACAACTCATTCGTCCAACAGGTTTATTAGATCCTGTTATCGAGATAAAAAGCGCAACAACACAAATTGAAGATTTACTCGAAGAAGTCAAAAAAGTAATTCATCGCAAAGCGCGTGTGCTTGTTACAACACTCACCAAAAAAATGTCTGAAGAATTGACCGAGTATTTTACGGATCAAGGCATCAAAGTTCGTTATTTGCATTCAGAAATTGATAATTTACAACGCCTAGAAATTTTAAGAGATTTAAGGCTTGGGAAATTTGATTGTTTAATTGGTATTAATTTACTGCGTGAAGGTCTCGATTTACCAGAAGTCGAATTGGTGGCTATTTTAGATGCTGATAAAGAAGGATTTTTAAGAAGTCGTACAAGTCTTATTCAAACAGTTGGCCGTGCTGCTCGAAATGTAAATGGCAGAGTGATTATGTATGCAAATCAAATCACTAAAAGTATCCGTGCTTGTTTAGATGAAACTTCTAGGCGCCGTGAACTACAAAAGCAGTACAATAAAGAGCATAAAATTACTCCTCAAACAGTCATGAAAAAAATCCCAGATAATATGAAAAAACTTTATAATCTGGACTTTGGTGATGAGTACGATACCTATCTTGATAAGCTTGCTAATTCGGTTGAGCATAAACATATTTTAAAAAGTCCAAGAAAACTTCATCAACATATTCAAAAACTTACAAAAAGTATGCAGAAAGAGGCGATGAAAATGGAATTTGAAAAAGCTGCTGAACTAAGAGACCAAATTAATATGTTAAAAGAATATCAATTGAATTTTACTTCTGCTCCTAATGTCATAAATTCAGAGAAATAAACGTTTTTTTAATCATTTTATGAAAATATCTTGTTTTTCTTGGAAAAGATTTGTAAGTTGATTTCTCTTTTGAAAAAGATTGATCGGAGTTACTCAAATGCGTGATATTATTAAATTAATTTGTACTGGTGATGGTAGTGTTCGTTGTTCAGGAAATAACCTTTACTCAACAACTAAAAATAAAAAAACAACAACAAAAAAATTAGAACTTAGAAAATACTGTAAATTTTGCCGCCAGCACACTGTGCACAAAGAAGGTAAGTAGTTCTTTTTATAGCCAATTTTTATTCTAAAGATTAAAGCAGGATATTATTTTATAATGATATCCTGCTTTTCTTATTTTTGTTTTTTACAACTATATGTATCAAAAACCCTACCTTTAATTTAATTCAATTGACAACTAACGTATCTGTGATAAAAGAAAATAATACACCCCCTGAATTTTAATTTTGGGAGATTTTCTATTGCCGTACAATCCTTCTAAAATAAAACCTGTTCATTTAAGCTCTTCGGATATTCTTCGTCTATTTTTAGATTGCATGCGTGATCATAATACTGGGTTTCATCCTTCTCGCGAATTTTTATTGCAAAGTAATATGCAAAAGCATTGGAATGCGTTTGAATATCTACACAAAAGATTTTTCCAAAAAGCCGCACTCGAAACTGGTCATATGGCCTCTAAAATCGCATTATCAAGTGCTGTTGCGGCAGGTACTGTTGCTACTACCGCTGGTCCGGTAGGCGCAGCCGCTGCCGTAACGGGTAGCCTGGTTTCTGGTGTGGCCTATTATTCTATTCGTACGGTAACGAGCAATGCAATTACAAAAGGCAAACGAGGATATAAATTATACGCTCTGCGTAAAGCTATTGCGTTTGCCTCAGAGAATCTTTCATTGGAAGAAAAGGTTTTATTCGAATCAAAGTTAAATAGCTTTTTTCATTATTATTGGCCTGGTTATTCTCATGCAAGACTAAACATGGAGCTGTGGGCGCCTCCATTTCTTGGTTTGCACGATCAAGAAAGCAGAACAAAATTTGATAGGCTCAAAAATCATCTTTATTTTAAACCTCCTAAAAGTGGTGAAAGATTAAATCAGTTTAAAATTACGTTTGCCTATTTATTCCTTTCCAATATTCCGCGCATTAAAAATGATTTTACACGTTTTTGGGAGACTGCTTCTCAATGGCCAATGCTTGACTATCTCTTTTTTAACTATGTGTTTTGGAAAGAGTATAGTGAGTGGAAAAATCTGAATACTCCTCAGCTTCCTAAATTTCTTGGTTTTAATACTGAGCCTTATGATTGTAAAAGGTTTCGTCGATTTGTATATGCGTCGCGAAGCTTTTTATTGGCTCGCGATTTTCATATGGAACATTTTTTTTCAAAAATTCTTCCCAAATATGAAATTCATTTAGGCAAAGATGGTGGACCAATTTTAGGCTCTAATATATTAGAGTCTTTTTTTGTAACCATTCGTCAAAAAATCAATACTCATCCCGAATTACAAAGAAATCCAATCCAAAAAGAACTTTCAAAAAATAATATTTGTCATGACATTTTAAAATGCACAGAGCCATTTTATGATTTTTTATCTCCAGATCTCCAAGTGGATTTTAAACGATTTTTAAGATCTTTTTTTCTGCAACGCGAAGACGATATTTTTGACGAAAACTCTGATCAAGTTAATCAAAAGCACAAAGATACTGCTTATGCACTTTTAGAAAACGAAAAAGAATATGATGCCTATGTTGAAAATTTAGAAATTTCGGACGATGAGCGAGAATGTCAATTACGAAAAGTTCTTCAAGAGCGGCGTAATCTAATAACAGGACAGGTTTTATATGCAGATTCTCTGCATACTGATCAAGTCTCAAAGCGTTCTCCTAAAAAATTGAGTAAGTATATTACAAAAGAAACTGAAACCTTTGGAAACTTTACCGATCCTTTTACTTGGTTTCTCGTAAGAATGCAGATCAATTCTCGTTTTTCCAAAGCTATTGAGCCATTGCAAAAAGGATCGTCGCAAATTGGACTCACGAAAAATGCATTTGAGGGTGTTACTGCAGCAAGTACTGTGTGTGTAATTACAAATATTCAAGCAGCTTCTTCTGTTATTGCCGAGAAAAAATTACCAAAAAAATTTCGGCACAGTATGCAAACAATTTTTAGATTATATGGTGCAGTAAGGCATTTAGGGGGCACTGCAAATTTAATTTCCAAAACTCATAGCGGCACTAAAATTGTGGAAAGAATTCTGACTAATTATATTTCAGATAAGCTTTGGCTTGACTTTAGTGTTTCTGCATTAAGCGGTCCTCAATTAATTTCTTTGTTTGCAGAATTTGCCATAGATTATACAAAAAAATATCTCTCTTTAAAAATTGATAGAGATTGTATAGTTGCTGTTGAAAAATTGATAGAACCTTATTCTGGCTCAAAAACCACATTAAGACGATCGCCAGATAGAGATATTACACCATCAAGAGAGGCTTCACTTGTATCCTTCAGAGCAGAAGGTATGGGAGCATCTTCATCCTCTTCTTCATCGGCGGCTGATTTTGGTTCTTCTGCAAGTTTCAGATCTGATGGAAGCCTGAAAAAATTTGAAACTCTTTCTGATTATGTGCAAGGGGCATCAATTTATGCAACAAGCTTAAATCAATTTGAAAAGAGTAAAATCCGCATTCCTGGTGAACAACATTTTATTCGTAATGATTCAACCACACCAGTATACGAATTTTTAAGTCCTGCCCGTGTTATTGTATCAACGCCACAACCTATCCCTGCACATAATGCGGGGTCATTTGTGAGTATTCCGATAAATTTTTATGGTGTAGAAATCTTAGAAGGAATGCATCTTGTTAAATATGCAGCAAATTTAAGTAAATTATTTGGCGAGATTGTTTCGAAAATTGAACGATATCCTTATGAACACAGTGCTAGTATTTCTATTGAATCAAGTGCTGCAAGAATATTATACCCATCCGATCACTTTCAAAAATTTTCTCAAGAAAGCAAAAACTTATCTAAAAACCATATTTCTCGAATGGCATTTAATAATCACCCTTCAGATATTCAGAATGTGGAACAAGCATATGCGCTTTCTCAAGCATGGTACCGCGCAACTGAGTGCGCATTTTATTTGTTAAATTTTGAAAATACACTCAATGACACTGTCAGCAGTAAGAACCATACCGAAAATTTTGAACTGTTTAAAAAAGTAATCATAGCTTTTGGACGATTTATTGAAGCAATTACTGAAGATAAAAATGCTTTAGAAAACTTTTACACACAGTGTGGATTTAGTGAGACTTATTCTGATAAAATAAATTTATTCTATATTCCAAATTTTCTAAGAGCTCAAATGTGTTATGTAAGAGGCTTGTATTTAGCAGGTGTTCAGTTATTTGCCGATTGGTATAGAAAATTTACCAAAAAATATAATCCTAATGAAACGTTACAATTTTCAGCACATGTTTATTCAACGTTTCCGGCTCCCAGCGGAATTAGTTTTTTGATTCAAATTTCTAAAAACATCGATTTCTTTAATCTACAAAAAACCGTTGTTGGCTACGATTTTTATGAAAAAGACTATAATTGGTGTGTCAGACTACCTGAATTACATTTAAAAATGGAAGCCTGCTTCAGAGAAAAAGGCTATTTAGAAAATGAAACTTCAACTTTGCCACCATTTAGAGATTTTTCAGAGTTAAGTCTAGGGTTTCGATTTAAAAAAGATCCAAAAAGTTTTTCTGAAAGTGAAAATACACTTCTGTATCAAGATTTTGGTCGAGTGGTTCGTCATCTTTTTGCAAGTGCGCCAAGTCCTCAGGATATTTCTAACGCCAATGATGAAATAATGAGTATGCTTCAAGAGATTGAACAATCTACTTTTGTTTCTAAAAATCAGATAGCAAGATTTTTAAAGCAATATTTTGAATATACAAAAATTATTGTGCAGGCTGGATATTTTATCAATACCGCTCGAATGTATCAATTTGCGCAAGAAGCTCTTCGGCTTCAATTTTTAGAAGAAACTTTAAATTATCGAACCTCAATAATCCAAGCATTAGGTAGAGATTTACCTCACATGCAGGATCGTATTTCTGAAAATGAGCGTTTAGATTATGAAAGTATTAAATTACTGATGCAGCAGTTGAATGATGAGTATGGGCATCTTGCGTCGATGGGCGATTCGCATGAGCGTCACTCTGTGTAATTTGCAGATTTGAGATGAGTGTAAGGAGATTGATTGATTTTTATTACTTGTGTAGATAAGCTTAAAAGTCACAAAGCACAAAGTAAATCGGTGAAAACTGCGAAATAGAGTATTTGCATGCAGAGTTGCCCCTGGAATCGTTACGGGGCATAAGTTTTTGTTTTTACGTGCGGGAAGCAAATGCACGCAAACTACTCTTTTCGCAGTTTTCACCGATTTACTTTGTGCTTTGTGACTTTTAGGCTGCCCTACATAGGTACCACAAATCAGCCGACCTCTTTACACTCATCTCAAATCTGCAAATTACACTCGTTTTTTTATCTAAATTTATTTGTCATTAAAAATATTATGTAGATAAAATTGTTTTAATTTTCATGCAAAGCAGTTGCTTTTAAAGCATATAAAACAATCGTAGAAGAAAATAATTTCCTAACAAGAGTTTAGGCTTAGTGTTTATGTGAACGAATGTAAGAAAAATATGCGATGGGTGTAAAGTAAATGAGTTTGGCTAAGAAGTAGTTGTCAGGAAACGAAAAGACAGTCGAAAAATGCGAAAAGAGTAGTTTGTGTGCATTTGGTTCCCGCACGTAAAAATAAAAACTTCTGCCCCAGAATAATTCCAGGGACCAACTCTGCACACAAATACTCTTTTCGCATTTTTTGACTGTCTTTTCGTTTCCTGACAACTACTTCTTAGCCAGCCACTTTACACTACACACATCTCACGTATTAAAATTACAAAGAGTGATCATTTCTAAGGCTCAACAAAACCACATTTTCAACATGTTGAGTATGTGGAAACATATCGACAGGTTTAATGCGAACAACATCATATTTTTCTTTTAAAATCGAAATGTCGCGTGCTTGTGTTGATGCATTACAGCTTACGTATACAATTTTAGGAGCAGAAATATTAAGTAAACACTGAACAACGTCTGCATGCATACCAGCACGAGGAGGATCTGTAATAATGACATCTGGCTTACCATGTTCGGTAACAAATTTTTGTGTCAGAATATCTTTCATATCGCCAGCAAAAAATTGAGTATTACTAATATTATTTGCTTTTGAATTTAAAATTGCATCTTCAATAGCAGTAGGAACATACTCTATTCCCACAACTTTTTTGGCTTTTGAAGCTATAAAGTTGGCAATTGTGCCTGCGCCTGTATACAAATCGTACACGGTTTCAGTACCTATCAAATTCGCAAATTCGGCAGTGATTTTATACAATTCATAGGCCTGTTGTGAATTAGTTTGGTAAAAAGATTTAAGACCAATTTTAAATTTTAAGGGCTCTTTTGCTGAATCGAGTTGAGACATAGATTCATAAATATGATCAACTCCTGAATACACTTCTATTTTCTGATCGAATATTGTGTCGTTTTTCTTTTGATTCACAACATACAAAAGCGATGTAATTTCTGAAAAAGATTCTTTCAGAAATTGCATTAACTTTTGAATTCGTGCTTCATCACAATAACTAAACATAACAGCAAGCATCACTTGTCCTGTTGTAGATGTGCGAATGATTAAATTTCTTAGCTCACCAGTATGATTTTTTACATTGTAAAATGTATAATTATGCTCAAAACAAAATTCTCTTACCGCATTTCGAATCGAATCTGAAGGTTCACCTTGTAAAAAACATTCTTCTATATTCAAAATTTTATCAAATTGTCTTGGAATATGAAAACCAAGTGCTTGAGGAAAAGTAATTTCAGCTTCTTTATCAAAATCGGTAAGCCAGGCTCTGTTTGAAAACGTATATTCAAGTTTATTGCGATAATACTGAGTTTTTGCTGAACCTAAAATAGGTTCGCAATTGGTGGTTTCGATTCCTGCAATACGTTCAAGTGCATCACTCACGCCTTTTTGTTTTAAATCAAGTTGTGTAGAATAATCAATATGTTGCCATTTACATCCACCACACACGCCAAAATGTTTACAAAATGCTTCAGCACGGTATGGAGAAGAGGTACAAAGCTTTTCTATTCTTGCATGAGCCAAATTTCTTTTTTTACGATAAATTTGCACATCGACAACATCACCAGGAATGGCTTTATCGATAAAAATCACAAGGCCTTCGTGTTTACCAATGCCTTGGCCTGTTTCTGCAATATCGGTGACTGAAATATTATTTAAGCGAGTTTCTTGCAAAATTGAACCTACTGTCAATGAATAGAGAATTTAATGGGAACATGTCCTGTTAAATCGTATTTGACTTCTCTGCAAGAATATATTTTTGAAAAATCTCGTCTACATCTTCTAAGGATACTTTTTTAAGACAAATATTTTGTGGTTGGATAGAAATAATGACACCATCTGCACACTCGCCCAAGCATGCGGAACGATTGACTCTTACTGTACTTTTAAGGCCTGCGTCTGATGTCATTTGTTTTAAGCGCCTTGCAATTTCGGCCCCATGTTTAAGGCCACAACATCCTAAAATATCGTTTTTAGGGTCTCGCATATTTTCACAAACAAAAAGTTGTTTTGTGTATTTTGGTTTATTATCCTGATACATCAGACACCTGTAATTTTTTATTCCGATTGGGAATAATTAAAAAGAGCCACAATAAGAAGGACGAAATTCCACAAATCGCAACAAGCGTACTTACTGGTGCAGCTGTTTTAGTGGAAAGATGACTCATAATCGCACTACTTAAAGCTGAAAAAGAAAAGTTTAAAAGTAATGAGGCAGAGGATGCAATACCAATAAGCTGTGGAAAGGGAACTACAGCGCCCACAGCGGTAATTGTCATCACAAAACCAGTGCCTACATAAAAGATTATCATAGGAATGCTAATTGTATAGGCGTTTGCGTACCCAAAATAAACACATGTAACCATAAAAAGTGCAGAGGCTGCTAAAATGACAACCCCAACTCCCATCATACCAACGAGATCGTATTTTTTGAGAAGTGTGCCACAAATTTTTGTGCCAACTAAATGCCCTACCCCAAGGCTTGTCATAATCATTCCAAAACGTTCAACGCTTAACCCATAAGTTTTGATAAGTAAGAATGAGGAAGCTGTATTAAAAGCAGATTCTCCTGCAATCATACAAATAGAACACATGACATATCCTAAAAATACAGGATGGCTTATAATGGTTTTGTAATACATTTTAATTTTACGAAAATCTAATGCAAGGCTATTTCCTTGATGAAGTGTTTCTGGCAAAAAGAAAAATGCTAAAGCAAAGAGGCCAAAACTGTACAAGCCCATTACAACAAAGGAAAGCCTCCAAGAATAATTGGAAACTATAAAACTACCAATAATAGGTAGAAATGTAATGATAATGGCAGCCACAAAAAAGACATGGCTAAACATAATGGCAGCTTTATTCGCTTTGTGCACATCATTAATCATTACACGGCCCATAAGCACAGTTGCGCTTACACCAAAACCTTGCAACAAACGTGCAAGAAGTAAAACTTTAATTCCGGGTGCAGCAACAGCAAGTAGATTGCCGGCACTAAATAAGAGAAGTCCAATTAGCATACATTTTCTTCGTCCGTATTTTTCAGAAAGCGGACCAAATGCAAGCATGCCAAATGCTTTTCCAAAAAGAAAAACACTGATCATATATTTAACAAGAGTTTGAGAAACTTGAAACTGTTCTGCAACAACGGGCATTAAAGGTGATGCAAACTGCACAGCCATAGTGCCTAAGAACCATGTGCTTGTGATAAGTAAAATGAGATTGATATTATTTTTATCTTTCAAAAGAATACCTTTCATAGCTCATATATAAAGATTTGATGTGAATAAAAATTAAAATTGCTGAAATAAAATAAAGGCTTCCATTGAGAAGAAAGCTTGTTGTGTAACCAAACTGCGCTTCAATTATTGCGCCAATTAAAACACCTGCTAATGTGCCGAATCGGTTTGCGCTATTTCCAAATCCAAGTGCAAGGCCACGATTATAATCGTGAACATTATCAACAATTATGCGCGTTAAAATTGGTAAAATACCGCCTAAACAAATACCCCATAGTAAGCGTAGTATAAAGATAGATATAATAGATGTGCTACATGCATTTAACATTTGTACACATCCGCCTGCAATTAATAAAACAATTAAAAAAGTAGGAATTTTTTTTTCTTTGTTTTCAAGTTTATCTAAAAATTTTCCTATGATTGGTGCAGAAATTAACATCATTAAACCTGATGCTGCATATAATATGCCAATTGTCATTTCAGTGCCTGCTAGTTTTTCTGTCACAAATAAGGAAAAGATAGGTGTAACCATCGACTGAGCTGCTTGTGTTAGAATAATAACCGAAAGCAAGTACATCACATTTTTTTGTAGCAATGAGAGTGACTGAAAATTTTTGGTTTGTTTAATGGGTTTACTTGCTTGAGGTGTATACGAATCGTGTAAAACGAAATAGAAAACACATAGCATCACAAAACAGATAACAGTAGAAACACTAAATATGGCCCGATAGCCCACATACGTTGCAATGATTCCACCTAAAAAGGGGCCACATAAATTGCCAACAGCAACAGAAGATTGTAGTTTTCCAATCACACTTCCGCGTGCTTCTGTTGGACTTAAACTAACAGCCCATGATTGTGCCGCAGCAATAAAGCCTGCTAATGCGCCTTGTAAAAGTCGAATGATAAAAATCCAAAAGACACTATCAACAAATAAAATAAGGGCTTGTGTGATTATAAGGCCAATGCAAGCTCTTATAATCATAGATTTATGCCCATGGTTGTCTGCAAATTTACCCCAAATAGGAGAAAAGAAGATTGAAGACAAAAAAGGAGCTGCGTAAATTGCTGCACTCCAATATCTAATTTCTATTGCTGAAAATTGCCCAAGCTGTGCAACGTAAAGTGGCCAATAGGGTAAACTCATAGCAAGTACAATCATGAGTATTGCTTGTCCAATACACAAAATATTAATTTGAGTTTTCCAAGTTGTTTGGCGCAATTGCATTACATGTCTTTCAATGGATTTGGCACAACGATAGATTCATAATGATAAGCATCGTTTTTAAGGCGCATACGCATAAGACCTTTCATTTGCCAATCGTTTTCCAGAATTGCACTGTACTCAGTATTCCATCTTTCTTCTGTGACTTTTCCTTTTAGTGCTAGAAATCTTTTTTCTAAATTTGAGCGAATAACTTTCCAGAAAGTTTTTTCTTCTACGTTGTAATATGTGGAAAGCAGTGAAACCAGTTCACCTAAATGATATTGTAAAACAGTGTGTAAAAATGTTGCTGTAACATCTGCTGAATCTTCATACAAAATACTAGATTCATGATGTGCATCAAATTGAATACCACGCTCATTGAGTGTTTTCATGTTCACACGAATTCCACCAAAATCGCGAACAATCATAAATTTTGGTGCATAATTTTCAAAAACAGAGATTGTGTTTTGTTGATGGCCTTCTAAAGCACATCCATACAACATAAAAATGTCGAAATAAGAACGAAGGACAATTCTGCAATATTCATCAAAATAGGTGATAGCATCTTTTAGTGCTGAGCCTTGACTAGCATGAATCATCTCAATAAAAAGAGGTAATCCACTGAGCGGAGATGTTTCAAATAATGCAGCCACAACAATAGGAACTTCTGAATTTTTCACCAAATTAGAAGGATTTTTCCTAAAAATAATCCCGCAATTTTTTGCGATACTGACAGGCATGTCTTTTAAATAAAGGCCGCAAATTTCATTTGAAATTTTTAAATTATTTTCAAAATTACTTTCGTTTTTAAATATTTGTTTCATGACTTCATAAAAAACTGGTCCATTATGTACAGATGAAGGTGTAATGGTACGCATTGCGCTTGTGCTATACACACCAACTGGAAGTTTAATATGAGGTAAATTTTTTCCGTCTTTTGCAATCATTGTACGAAAAGAAAGACTTGGTTTTACGGTAAGCGTAATACTAGGAAAAAATTTTAAATCTTTATTTTCAATACGATCTTTGAATAATTTTTTAATGACTTTTTTGTATTGCCAGGGATGAGCAAAAAATGGGCAGTACTGTTCTATAGACATTTTTTCCGATTTTAATTTTTTTTGCCATGCTTTCCATTGTTTTGGAAAATGTTCTGAAAACCAATTTTGATAATCTTCAACTGAATCTTTACCAGCAAGTTGTATAATGTCTTTAGAAATAGCACCAATGGGTAAATTGATATCTTGATGAAATTCTGGTGAATAGGTTAAATAATCGTTTATAGAAAATCCAAGTTTTGTTTTATGACAGGGATGATAAGGATGCCCATCAACTGCCAAGAATTCAAAAAACTGTAGTTGTTCGCTGTGATCATAATTTTTTGTAATGTAATCTATAAAATATTGATCATTATTTTGAATCATATTTTGCTTAATAAGATCGCGTTCTTTTATGATGTGCGGAATTACAAGAGATTCATTTAAAATACAATTTTCTATTTCTTTTTTAAATTGTTTCCATGCAAGTGCATCAACCGTATCGCTAACTTCATTGTAAATTATTTTAAGAAGTTCTTTTGCGCTTATAATTTGATGAAGTTTATTTTTATGTATTAAGAAAACATCGTCTTCTATTTTTAATTTGCCTAGCGCAATAGAAGTTACTTTTTTACAAAAAATTTGATTTTTGCTTTTTTTGAGATCAACTGTAAGAACATGATTATTAATTTTGTAATCTAAAAATTCTTCTCTTAGTGTTGCATGTAAAATGCGTTTTATAAGTTTATTTTCTGCTGTTGATTGAGCACTTTTGTGAGTTCCCTGATGAATTTCATGAGTTGTATGTGCTTCGATTTTTGTATTCATAAAATATCCAATTTATTTACTTGAAGAATTTCGGCAGGTTTAAAGCCATTAAAATGCGTGGCTGATGCATTTGAATAAGCACCCATGAGTCCAAATTCAAGATAATCGCCAATTTCAATGTTTTCTGGAAGACTGTATGGTTTAGATAACACATCGACACTGTCACAAGTTGGGCCAAATAGAATAAAATTTCTTTTTTCTAAAGAGAGTTTTCTGTGATTGTGAGTGTGTACACGTATCGGTAGACTAAAACCAACAAAATGTTGCTCCATTAATCCGCCATAAAAGCCATCATTAATATACAAACGCCCATCATGACGATTAAGCTCTACACGTGTGAGTAAACTTGCAGAAGAAGCAACAAGAGCACGGCCTGGTTCACACATAAATTCACAATTAGGGCCAAACTTTTGCTTTGCTTCTTGAATTGCCGTTTTTACAATATGAAAATATTCATTTTCATTGAGAATATTCTCACTTGGATAAGCAACAGGAAAACCCCCACCAATATTAAGCATTTGAATATGCGTTTGTTCATCTGAAACAGCTTTTGCAATTTCCCACGCAACATCAATTAAATGCTGATAAATGTTGGGAGTTGGATATTGTGTACTTGGATGGAAGGCAAGCCCTAGTTTATGAAATCCTTTTTGTTTTGCGAATTTAATTAATTCGACCGATTCTTGTGGAGAAGCGCCAAACTTTTTCCCGAAATTGACATGCGAATCGGGATTAATGATGGGATCGAAAAATCGAATTTGAAGCAAAATATCGGTATTGCCATCAATAGCATTGAAAATTTTTGTTATTTCGTCTGTATGGTCGGCAATAAAAATACGGACTCCATACTTAAAATAAGATTCTTTAATTGCTTCGGCCGATTTTACAGGGTGATTAAAACAGAGCCGTGCTTTAGGGCAAAGTGTTGAAATAAGTTCGACTTCTTTTAAAGAAGCTACATCAAAATCGAGTAAACCAGCTTCATAGATAGTTTTGATAACAATTGGTTCTGGATTTGATTTTACAGCCCATGAAACAGAACCTGGGAACCAAGTTTGAAATAATTTGACTTGTGCTTTGATATTGTCTGTAGAAAGGCAATACACAGAATTTATTGGGCGTAATGTGTTAATGATTTCAGTAACATTGCTGTAAGAAAAGTAAGGCATAACTTTGAGCTAACAATTCTAATAAGATTGACTATTAATTCTTTATTGATAACTATTATCAATAAAGAATTAATAAAACACTCTCGAGTCAGTGTCAACAATTTTTAGAATTTATACTGGCGCATCAACAAAATCGAGAATGACGACATGTACAGCTTTAGATTCAGTAAAAGAAGTTGGCATTTCATTGAATGAAAAGTGTTTTGTATTTTGTGCAACTTTTTTATCGTGAGGAGAGTAATTTATAAAGCTTGGCCTTTTCAAATGGCCTATATGAGCAACTTGAGCGTAACGATTAGGTGGAGTTAAAGCTTCTTGCTCACCTGGTATGTAAGATAAATGCCCTATCATTGAACCCCAGTTTTTTTTATCCGCATTTCTTGCCACAAAAACAATGTCGGTCGATTCAATCGTGCTTGGATAAGCGTTTGCCAATTTCAGAGCACCAGAGGGGCTTAATAAATCGTGTGTTGTCCAACTGTAAGTTCTTTCAAATTGTAGTAATGGTTTTTCAGGTACTGAGTAAGGAGTAAAAAAACCTGTTTGCATATTCTGTAAAGGTGGGGGTGTGTGCAATAATTTTGTCAGAATTGGTGGGCAATATTCTACTTGAGTCGCTCTATAAAGAGACGGTTGATTGATTCGAAATAATGGATTTTGAGAGGCATTTTCAGCAAAATGCGAAACTAAATGATACAGATTTCTCTCATATTCAGTAAAGTCTTTTTCAAAAAATCGCGCCGATAATTGAGACATTGAATGTGTCCATGCACGAATCCCCATAATCATATCTCGCGTAACATGTGGATATAAGGGATTTAATGGAATATCGTGAATAAAATTTAACGGCACACCTGCCACATGCGTGGGCTTGGGCATTGCCAGTGCTAACCTAGCACGTGAAATTGTATAGAGAACTCTCATACCGAATAACCTTAGGGGCTGTGAACAATTGTCATCCCGCAGTCTGGATCCCGTGCCTGCGCACGGGATGACACTAAAAGACCCACAGGATGACACTAAAAGACCCACGGGATGACACTAAAAGAATCACAATGTCATCCCGCGACTTGATCGCGGGAACCAGTCGTTTTTACGTTATAACACTGAAATTTAGAAAAGCTGAATTGGTAAAAATTTTTCTGGCTGATGAAAGTCCGCACTTTTTTCGTGATTTTTTTCAGACCAATAGGGAGCAAGCCAATATTCTTGATTTCCTAAACTCAATGCGCATTGAATTGTAATCATCCCACTGTGGATATAATTTTTGATTTGGTCAAACGAAAATTCCATACCAAATATATATGTATCTATTGTATTTTTTTGTAAATAATTGAGATTTATAGGCTTTGTAAATAATCGAGATTTTTTTTGTATTCTCTTGTTTTTGAACTCAAGAACAAGACACTCCCCATTTGGAGCCATTTCGCACTCTAAATACTCATTTTTTTGTGGATGAGACAAAAATAATTCTGAAACACTATATTCCCATAACTTTTCAACTTTATGCTCTTTTGAAGGCACTAATTTAAAAATTTCTGTATAATTCTCAGGACACTCTGTTGTCCAACTTAGAAACGGGAGCGTAGGTTTATTTGCCGCCTCTTCAACGCTCATAAGCTGCGTTAACTGCACACGAACATTAGGCACGGTACTTTGCTTTGTTTGAAAATATTCTGAAAAAAAGGAAGAAAACAGGCATTGTGGAAACACAGTATGAACAAGAATATTGGAAGGATTAAAAAGTCCTGTCACATAATGATTTTCTGTATTTATATATGGCCCTAAATTTCTCATCCCGCAATTAATAAACTGCTCTTTGGTAAACTTTCCTATGGGTTGAACTTCTAAGTTGAGTTCAACATCGCGCTTTTCTTGGGCTAATTTTCGCATATATGCAGAAAGTTCAAGCATATCGGCTGTATGAGCAAAGCCTTTATTCCAAATAAAATTTCCATGATACGCGCTTACTTCGGCACTGCCACGTTTTTTGCCTTTTAAACCAAGTTCATCAAATATTTGCCCGCTGGGTTTTCCGTAAGAATAATTATTTTTAAAAGTGGAACCACAGCTTGGGTGCAAAAAATGCATTTTTGAGTTACGATTGTCTTCGCACGATTGCATGTGGGCACGTAAAATATCTGCATTTTTAGTTTGAGAAAAATGCATACGAACACCCACAACAATTTCAGGGGTGTTCATTAAACATGTGCTTTTATAACCTTTAAAAATTTCTTTTGCAGGAATGGCTTTTAAATGTCCGTTTGTATCGATTGTAAGAATTTCGGTTACAATCTGCGACATTTCTCCGCCATAACAGCGTGCATTCATGCGCACAGACGCGCCTATTTGGCCTGGCATGCGATACATCCAAGAAGCACCAGCCCGCTCAGCATCTAAACAAATATTGGCAACTTCTGTATTTGTAAGACCACTTTCTACAAATAATAAAGAGTCTGATTCCCACCACCATTTTTTTAAATTTGTGAGTGAAATCACCAATCCATCAAAATATTCGTCTGAAAAAATGCAGTTGCTACCACTTCCTAAAATAGCAATTGGTAATGAATGTTCTTTTGCTAATTGAATGACCTGTATAATTTCAGAAAGTGAATTTGGTGTTGCAAAGTACTGAGCAATGCCACCCATTTGATAATAGGATTTTTCTTTAATTGAGACGTTTGATTCAACGAAATTTAACTTAGTAAACATATATCTACTATCTTATTTAAAAGGAGTTGAACATCTGCTGGATTTTTACTCGAAAGACAAACACTATTTTCATAGGCTTTTGTCAGAATTCTAGGTAAATTTGGTTCATTAGTAAGCTCATCAAGTTTATTAAAAACAATGATTTGTTTTACATTATCTGCCTCTATTTGTTTCAGCACTTTTTGTGTTATAGCAATGTGATCTTTGTAGGTAGAATGGCTGACATCAACTACATGAAGAATAAGATCACTATGTGCTACTTCCTCTAATGTAGATTGAAAACTTGCCACAAGACTGTGGGGAAGATTACGGATAAAACCTACGGTATCTTTTACAAGAATATTAAGCCCATGATCACCTTTTAATTTGCGCACTGTTGAATCAAGTGTTTCAAAAAGCGAGTCTTTTGCGGAAAGCTTACTGTGTGTAAGAGCATTCATTAGCGTGGTTTTGCCGGCATTTGTATAGCCTACTAAGGAAACATTCCATTGTTGTGAGCGTCGTTTTCGTTGTGTGTCACGTTCTTTTTTAATTCGTTTTAAGTCTTTTCGTAAAAAAGAAATTTTATCTTTAATACGACGGCGATCAATTTCAATTTGAGCTTCACCTGAACCACGCAGTTGTCCACCACTTCCACCTGTGCCACGTTGACGTTCCCAAGAAATCCAAGCGTTTGAAATTCGAGGGGCAAGATACTCTAAATGTGCAATTTCGACTTGAGTGCGTGCTTCTTTGGAACGGGCGTTGCGTCTAAAAATTTGAAGAATAACGCCAGTTCTGTCTAATACAGGTTTTGTGATGATTTTTTCTAAATTGCGCACTTGTGACGGAGACAAATCTTGATCGATAACAACATAATCAATTTTATCTTTTAAAACGTAATCACGAATGGCTTCTGCTTTTCCAAGTCCTAAAAAGGTTGCTGGCACAGGAGTTTTGCGTTTTTGAACAAGTGTGGTTGTAGGAATATCGCCTAAAGTACGGACAAGTGCTTCAAGTTCAATTAAGCTTTCGTGTATTGCAGTATTCGTATCTGAGGGAAGTTGCAAACTTGCTAAAAAAACTTTGAATCCACCCTCAGATCTTTTTTCGATATCAAGCTTAATTTTTTCAAGATTAATCGTGGTTTCAATTTCTTGGTGCTGAACTTTCAAAGCAAATCCTTATTTAGATGTGTTTTCAAGAAATTTTTTCATTTCTTCAACTTGTTCATAGCTAATTGTGTGGCCAATTTTATACAATTGAGTTTTTATATTTTGAAAACCCATATATTTGAATATATTTTGTGCTTCAAAAAATAAAATAGGAAAAATAGTTTGATCTTCTTCGCCATGCAATAAAAGCAGAGGACATTCTTTATAAAGAGAATTTTGTTCTGCTAATAATTGAGCTGTATGAACTAAAAAACCACTTACAGCAATAATACCGCCTAAAGGTTGTTTTGTTTGAAGTCCACAATACATTGCCATTGCTGCACCTTGTGAAAATCCAAAAAAGTAAATTTTTTCTGAAGGTATTTTATGTGTTTCAGTTAGGTTCTTAAACAAATCTAAAATTTGTTTGGCAGAAGTTTCAATATTTTGATGAGGCTCATGAAAAAGATCAAACCAATGACGGCCACCATAGCTAAGTGGTACTTCAAGCGGCCCTTCTAAGAAAAGAAACAAAACATTTTCAATGTCAAACGCATCGGCAAGCTGAGCAGAATTTTGGCCATTATCACCATATCCATGCATAGCAATAATCACTTTTTTTATTTCTGTACCTGAAAAAACAGAAAATGTATTTAAAGGTGTTTGGATATCGATGTCGTGCTTTGATTTTAGCCAGGTTAAACTCATAGGATTTTCCTCATTTTAGTATGAACATGATACACTACTTGCGGATAACAAAATAGAGGAGAAAAATCGATGCTCCATTTTATCGCCAAATTTTTATCTCGCATGTTTTTTAGACGGATCATAATTTCAGGTAAACCATATGATGGTAAGCCTGCACTATGGGTTGGTAACCATTCGAATGGTATTGTTGATCCTCTTGTAATGCTTTCACTTTCCCCGGTACTTTTAAGGCCACTTGCAAAAGCAACGCTTTGGAATAATTGGGTCATGAAACTTTTCTTAAATTTTACCCGAGCAATTCCTGTTGCACGTCCGCAAGATGCTGAAGAAATGGCGGAAGAAGAAGGTCATATTGTTGGAAAAGTATGGATTCAAACAGTAAATTTAAAAGCCTTTGAATGTGTTCATGAAGCAATCCAAAAAGAACAGCGAATTTTAATTTTTCCTGAAGGTTTAAGTCATGACGATCCTCGCATGCATACCCTTAAAACAGGGGTATCACGTATGGCACTAGAAGCCGATCGTGAGGTTGTGATTCAGCCAGTTGTTTTAGATTATTCAGAAAAAAATGAATTTCGTAGTGAGCTTTATATTCATTACTGTGTCCCAATTGTGGTAACACCAGAAAGCTTTTCTGTAGAGGATTTGATGCTTAAAATTCAAAAATCATACAATGATGTCTTTATAGAGTGTGAGAGTTGGGATGAAAAACGCAATTGGTATTACCTCTTTAAAATTTTTAATGGTAGAATTCCAAATTCGCTAGTTGAATTTAAAAATTTTGTTGCCCCTATTCGTCAAAAAATGAATGAAGATCCTGTTTTATTTGGAAAAGTGCATACAATGCGCTGCATGTTACAAGCCAATAACATAAAACCAATTGATTCATGTTGGCGTAAAGCAGTTCAAAATGGAAAACATAATTCTTGGTTTTTTCTGTTAATTCTTGCTTCTCTTTCTTTTGTGTTTATTAAAGGGCCAATTTTGTTGTTACAAACAATGATTTGGGGTGTTCCATTCGAGATTTGCAATCGGCTTGGTGCAGGAAAAACATACAATCGTGATGTTTATGCCACTATGAAAATTGCTCATGGAATGTGGGTTTTTCCTTTATGGATGTGTTTTATTCCAGGAGTACTGACACTTGCGATTCACGATAACTTCCCAGCTATTCACATGATTGCACTTTGGTGTATTATTTTTGCACTTATGCCCCTAACTTTATTGCTAGGATTGTATATTTCCGAAAATTTTAAATTCTGTTCTGGTTATTTTAAATTTGGGGTCTTGAAACTTACCTTTCCTCGTGCTTTAGAAGAGATGCTGAGAGAATGGAAAAATATCGCAGCAGCTGTGAGTCAAAAAGTTAAATAATGAGGCAATCTAAAATTATGGCTATTGCAAATAATTATATAGGAACGACTTTAGGTCGTAAGTATATTGTTGGAATTACAGGAGTTTTTTGGGCTCTCTTTGTGATGCTTCATATGCTTGGTAATTTATTGGTTTTTGCAGGTGCAGAGGTCTATAATAAGTATAGCCATGCACTTATTTCAAATCCTTTTATTTATGCTATTGAATTCATTTTAGTGATTCTTATTTCTTTTCACATAATTTTAGCCCTTTCTTTAAAGGTGCGCAATTTACGTGCAAATCCCACAAAGTATGCTGTTTTGCCATCTAAAGCTAAATCTGCAACTGTTTCATCACGTACAATGGCCTATTCTGGACTTGCTTTGCTTGGATTTATTATTTGGCATATTGCGACATTTAAATATGGCCCTCTGTATTCTGTTACTTATGGTGGTGTGGAAATGCGCGACCTATTTAAACTTGTTGAAGGCGCATTTAAACAACCTATGTATTTAGGCCTGTATGCTTTAAGTATGTTTTTAGTTGGTTCACACCTGATTCATGGAATTAAAGCCTCTTTTCAAACATTTGGTTTATTGCATCCGCGTTACAATTCATTCATTCAAAAATTTGGATGCACGTATGCAATTGTTGTGGCGCTTGGTTTTATTTTACCACCTCTTTATTTCTTTGTAGGGTAATTTTATGTCAGATACTTCAAAAATTCTTGATCCCAAATGTCCCACTGGCCCAATTGAAGATCGTTGGACAAGTTACCGTGCAAAAGCCAAACTGGTTAATCCTGCAAATCGTCGTAAACATAGTGTAATTGTTGTTGGTACGGGGCTTGCAGGCGCATCTGCCGCTGCTTCACTTGGCGAAATGGGGTATCATGTAAAATCTTTTTGCTTACAAGATTCACCCCGCCGTGCACATTCAATTGCTGCACAAGGCGGAATTAATGCAGCAAAAAATTATAAAAATGATGGCGATTCTATTTACCGTCTTTTTTACGATACAGTAAAAGGCGGTGATTATCGTTCACGCGAATCAAACGTCTATCGTTTAGCAGAAACTTCTGTTCGGATTATTGATCATTGTGTCGCTTTAGGAGTTCCGTTTGCTCGTGAGTACGGTGGCTTACTCGATACTCGTTCATTTGGCGGTGTTCAGGTTTCTCGTACATTTTATGCGCGTGGGCAAACAGGCCAACAGCTTTTACTTGGTGCATATGCTGCGCAAATGCGTCAGGTCGAAGAAAAAACTGTCGAAATGTTTCCATTTCGTGAAATGTTAGAACTTGTTGTTGTCAATGATGTTGCAAGAGGAATTATCACCCGTCATTTGCATACTGGTGAGCTCGAAGCACATTCGGCAGATGCTGTTGTAATTGCATCCGGCGGATACGGAAACGTTTATTATCTTTCGACTAATGCAAAAAGTGCAAATCCTACTGCAATTTGGCGTGCTCATAAAAAAGGTGCTTACTTTGCAAACCCTTGTTTTACTCAAATTCACCCAACTTGCATTCCTATGTCCGGTGATTACCAATCTAAACTCACTTTAATGTCTGAGTCATTACGGAATGATGGGCGTTGTTGGGTTCCTAAAAACCCAGAAGATACACGCGCACCAAATAAAATTCCTGAAGGTGATCGTGATTATTATCTAGAACGTCGTTACCCAAGTTTTGGAAATCTTGTTCCGCGAGATGTGGCATCACGCGCTGCAAAAGCAGAATGTGATCAAGGACGTGGCGTGGGAGCAACAAAGCTTGCTGTTTATCTAGACTTTGCAGATTCAATTAAACGTCTTGGGCAAGATAAAATTAGCGGAAAATACGGTAATCTGTTTGATATGTATAATGAAATTACCGATGAAAACCCTTATCAAGTGCCTATGCGTATTTATCCTGCCGTTCATTATACAATGGGCGGATTGTGGGTCGACTACGATTTACAATCAACAATTCCAGGATTATTTGTGTTAGGAGAAGCAAACTTTTCTGATCATGGTGCAAATCGTTTAGGTGCTTCTGCACTTATGCAAGGTTTAGCCGATGGTTATTTTGTGATTCCTGCAACACTTGCCAATTATATTGCAAATGCTCCTTTAGAAGATGTTTCTATTGAGCAAGATGAATTTAAAGAAGCCATGCAAACAGTAAAAGATAAAACAACACAATTATTATCACTTCGTGGTAGCAAAACTGTCGATGAATATCACAAAGAGCTTGGCAATATTATGTGGACATATTGTGGAATGTCGCGTTCTACAGAAGGTTTAAATAAAGCACTTGAACTTATTCCAAAACTTAAAGAAGAATTTTCAGAAAATTTAAGAGTCAGTGGTGTAAGCGATAACATTAACCAAGAACTTGAAAAAGCAGGTCGTGTTGGCGATTTTATAGAACTTGGCGAAACGATGTGTCGGGATGCACTTATGCGTGAAGAATCTTGTGGTGGGCACTTCCGTGAAGAGCACCAAACGCCCGAAAATGAAGCACAACGCGATGATGATAAATTTACTCATGTGTCTGCATGGGAATATAAAGGGCAAAATGAAAAGCCTGTGCGCCATCAAGAAGAGTTAAAATTCGAATACTGCCATCCTACACAAAGGAGTTATAAATGAGCCCTTTACTTAATTTGAATTTAAAAATTTGGCGACAAGAAAGCTCAGAGACAAAAGGCAAATTTATTTCGTATCGTTTAGAAGACGTTAATCCCAATATGTCTTTTTTAGAAATGCTCGATGTTTTAAATCAAAAATTAATTAAAGCAGGACAAGATCCTGTTGCATTCGATCATGATTGTCGTGAAGGAATTTGTGGATCTTGTTCATTAGTAATTGATGGAAACCCACACGGCCCTAAAAAATCAACAACAACATGCCAACTTTATATGCGTAATTATAAAGATGAAGATACAGTTGTGATAGAACCTTTTCGTGCAAAATCATTTCCAATTGTAAAAGATTTAACTGTAAATCGTCAGGCATTTGATCGCATTACGCAAGCAGGTGGTTTTATCACCGCTAATACGGGTAGTGCCCCTGATGGAAACGTTACTCCCATTCCAAAAGATAAATCTGAGCTTGCTTTTGATGCTGCGGCTTGCATTGGCTGTGGAGCCTGTGTGGCGGCTTGTCCAAATGGCGCAGCGATGCTTTACGTTGGTGCAAAAGTTTCCCACTTCTCTTTATTACCACAGGGACAACCTGAACGTACTCAAAGAGTTGCAAAAATGGTATTTCAAATGGAAGAGGAAGATTTTGGTTCCTGTACTGTCATAGGCAGTTGTGCAAAGGCTTGCCCTAAGGATATTAGCCTTGATAACATTGCTCGTATGAACAGAGAATTTATGCGTACAATGGTGGTTCGAAAAGATTAAAATTTAAAATCGTCGCAATCACCTATTCTTCACGTCAGGAAGGCGGTGATTATGTCGATTGAAATTAAATTTATTAAACTTGCATTTTTGTGTGTATTAACTTGTTGTGTAATGCCTGTTTTTGCAGCGGAACAGCGTTCTAAAGAAATGTCTCCAGCTCAAAAATTGCAGTTTGAAAATAAAAAAGCACAAGCTTTGGCAAGTTTTGCACGAGTCTTAAATCTTGTTGAATCTCAATATGTAGATCCTGAATTAGTTGATATGGATGCACTTGTTGAAAAAGCTCTCACTGCCATGGTTTCTGGTCTTGATCCACATTCTAGTTATTTATCTTCCAAACGACTTGCTCAGTTTATGAGTATAAATCCAGCTGAAAAAGGTAAAAAATCACCAACATCAATGATGGATTTATCTCATTATATTGCTTACTTAAAGCTAAAGATTTTTAGCGTGAATGCATACAATGATGTGTATAAAGATCTTAAAAACTACCAACAAACTCACAACAATAAAATTCATGGTTTAATTTTAGACTTAAGAGACAATCCTGGTGGTTTATTTGATCAGTCTATTCAAATTGCAAATTTATTTGTTGATTCTGGTATCTTAGTTTCTACTTTAGGTAGGGATCGTTTAGAGCCACAACAAGTTGAATATGCAATGAAAAGTGATACATTTGAAGGCTTTCCTATAATTGTTTTAGTCAATTCAAAAACAGCAAGTTCAAGTGAAATTTTAGCAGGTGCTTTGCAAGATCGGGAACGTGCATTAATTATGGGCGAAACAACTTATGGCAAAGGAAGTGTGCAAAAAGTTGTGCCATTACCAAACGGAGGCGCTGTTAAATTTACAGTCGCCCGTTATTACACGCCAAGTGGGCGTAGTTTACAAGCTGAAGGTGTTATTCCTGATGTGATGTTTTTGCCACGTGGTGAAGGAAAATTACGCAATCATATTAAAAATAAATCTTTAAGTATTATTATGCAGAATAAATCAATTTATCAAGAAATTGATGACTGGAACACTCAGTTACGTCACGATGAAATGATACGACAAGCATATTTATACATTCGACAAGCTTTATAAAAAGGATTTCGTTGTGTCAAAAATTACTGTGATCAATCCTTCTACTGAACAATTTTGTGGTGAATATTTAGAGTTTTCAGAAGATGAAGTGAATAAAATTATTGAACAATCTCATCAAGATTATTTAAAATGGTCGAGAACAGATTTTGCATTCAGAAAAAAGCTACTTCTTAATCTTGCAAAAATTCTTCGTTCAAAACAAGAAGAATGCGCAACTAAAATTACGACTGAAATGGGAAAAGTCATTTCTGAATCAAAATCAGAAATCGAAAAATGTGCTGTTTTATGTGAATTTTATGCAAAAAATGGCGTTGATTTTTTAAAACCCGAACACATAGATAC
>CAYGQR010000016.1:3014-33598 GCA_964352255.1 uncultured Oligoflexia bacterium | reverse complement strand
CACAAAGTTGATTTGCTCTTCTGGCGTGTGCGTATCATCTTGGATTTTTAACTTTTAGTTGGCATTAATTCTTAAAATACGATTCATTTTTAAAGAATTAATTTAGCAATCGTTTGAAGCTGCATATTTGTTGTGCCTTCATAAATTTTTCCAATTTTAGCATCACGATAAAACTTTTCGGCTGGAAATTCTTTAATAAAACCATAACCACCGTACATTTCAAGCGTTAGACTTGCTACTTTTTCTGCTGTGGCACTCACAAATACCTTGGCCATAGCTGCTTCTTTAAGAAAGCTTTTTTTAATATCTTTGAGTCGCGCTGCATTATAAACAAGCAGTTTTGCAGCTTCAATTTCTGTTGCTAATTCTGCAACATTAAACTGCATACCTTGAAATGAAGAAAGAGGTTTGCCAAATTGTTCCCGTTCTTTAAGGTATTTAATTGCTCCTTCGAATGCGCCTTCTGCTAAGCCAAGCATTTGAGCCGCAATACCAATACGGCCTTCATTTAAAGTTTCAATCGCAATTTTGTAACCTTTGCCAAGTTCACCAACTAAATTTTCTTTTGGAACACGCACGTTATCCAAAATTACTTCACACGTACTGCTAGCTCGAATTCCTAGTTTACTTTCTTTTTTGCCAAGTGAGAATCCTGGAAAATCTTTTTCAACTATAAATGCGGCAATGCCTTTATACCCATTTTCTGGATTTAAGTTGACAAAAACTAAGTAAAACGATGCTTCTTTCGCATTTGTAATAAAAATCTTTTTGCCATTAAGCTCATAATATTCTCCACAATCTTTAGCAGTTGCTTTTAAAGCGAAGGCATCCGATCCGCTTGAAGCTTCAGTCAGACAATAAGCACCTACATGACTTGAAGACATTTGAGGCAAATACGTTTTATGAATATATTCAGAACCCCAACGCAATAAAGCATTTAAAACAAGCGTATTTTGCACATCAACTAAAACTGATATGCTCGGATCTACTCGAGCAAGTGCCTGAATAGCTAAGACAGATTGAAAAAAGGTACCGCCTGCTCCTCCAAATTCTTCTGGAGTTTCAATTGACATAATGCCTAGTTCGAATAGTTTTGTAATAATTTTTGGATCAATTGATTCTTCATCATCCATACGTTGAACATGAGGTGAAATCTCTTTTTTAGCAAAATCTACAACAGATTCAAAAAAGAGTTGTTCATCATCTAAAAGCGCCGTCAATGGCTGAATGTTGTGTACCATAAATTAGAAATTCCTGAAAAAATTTTTTGACGTAAACCTTGGGATTGAGGTGAAGAAACAAGATACAAATCGCGTGATTTTGCAAGTTCTAACAAATAATCGTCACTCGTTTTAATTTCATCAACAAGTTCTAAATCGATTGCTTGATTTCCATACCAGTAATCACCGGTAGCAATATTTTCTATATCTACTTTTTCACGATATTTTTTAACATGATCTTTAAAAAGCTTATGCACTTCTTGAACTTTTTCATGTGATTTTTCAATTTTTTCTTCAGTTGGTTCGCCCAATGAAGTTAAGCTTCTTTTGTATTTACCGGCAGTAATTTCATAATATTCAACATCATGTTTTTTGAGGAATTTATTAAAGTTAGGTACACTCGCAATCACACCAATAGAACCTAAAATAGCAAACGGGGCTGCTAAAACTTTGTCGGCTAAACATGCCATCATATAACCACCACTTGCAGCTACTTTATCGACACAAACCGTAAACGGAATTTGGGCCTGACGAATACGAGCTAGTTGCGAAGCAGCAAGGCCATAAGTATGGACAAGCCCACCTGGACTTTCCAAACGAATGACAATTTCATCAGTTTTTTGAGCAGAAGATAAAAGCGCACTTACTTGTTCTCTTAAAAATGTGACTTGGGAAGCTCCAACATCACCTTTGAAGTCAAGAACAAAAACCTTATTTTTAGAAAATTCTTTAGATTTTTTTTCTTGAGATTTAGTTTCAAGTTTTTTTGCTTTTAAATGTTTTTTGTATTCTTTTGCCGACAATGTTGATTGTAAAATAACATCAGATTGTTTTGTGTAAATATCATTGAGTTTTTTAACAACAATCTTAACTTCATTCTGAGTACTTTTTTTAGCTTTCAACGCAAGTGGCAAAGTCACAATAAGAACAAGCATAATCAAAATTAAAAATAAAAAAATAATTCCAAACATACCTAAACCAAGCTGTAACCATTCAACTACTGATGATGTCATATGTATTCCTCTATAATTTATAATGAATCTAATTGCTGAATAAGTTTAGACGTTTTAACCAATCCTTGATTCATCTTTATTGGATTCTTAAGATCTGTTGGGTTAAAAATCAAGACTGCAGGCAAACCTAATACTCGCCAATCACTTAAATACTCAGAAACTTTATCTGTTGGTGTTGTGTAATCAATTTTTACAGGAACATATTTGTCATTGATTAAAGCAACTATCTTAGAATCTTTCCAAGTTGTATGCTCCATCTCTAAACAAGCGGCACACCAGTCGGCCCAAATATCGACTAATATTTTTTTATTTGTTCGGATTGCTTTTTCTTGTGCAGCTTTTAAATTAGTTTCCCATTGAATTTCAGATGATTCGATCATTTTTTGATATAAAGCGGCTTTATCTGAGTTTTGCTCCGTTACAAATGCATTTGAAAGCCATAATGTAAGCCATAAACATAACAATGAAAATGTGACAATTGTCCCAACTTTTCCAATTTTGGTAAAAAATGAATTCATTGGTTTTTGCATAATAAAAAAGGCAATTAACATTACAATTACAGTCATAACTATACTAAGAGTTGGCTGCATATAGAAGAGGCTAAATACCTTATAATTTCCTAAAATTGATTTTAGAAAATAAAAAGCAAGACCAAACATTAATGACGCAAAGAAAAATTTAATAAATGCAGACAGCCTGTGTACTTTAGGAAGTTTGTTCAATTTTTGAGACAATACACCTAAAACCACATAAGGAGCACCAAAACCAAGAGCAAAACAGAACATATACAAAAATCCTGTAAGAGGTTCACGTGTTTGTGCAATGAGAACAAGAATCATACTCAAAATTGGCCCGGTACACGGCGCGGCAACCAAGCCAGACACAGCGCCCATGGTGCCAACTGCTAATACAGGGCTTCGTTTACTAAAAGGAATCTTGTAGGACAATCGCTGTAAAGCACTTAAATCGACAAAATCTAGCATTGCAAAGCCAAGTAAAATCATCACACCAGCAATAACAACATTAAAAACCGGACTAGCAAGCTGAGAGCCAAAAACTTGCCCTGTCATTGCCGCACCTACTCCAAGCAAGGAGTAGGTAATCACCATACCAATCATATAAACTAAAGCTAATTTTAAGGGCGACTTCTCGTCTTTGCCAAATTGACTCATTACACTCAAAGTAATTGGAATCATTGGATACACGCAAGGCGTTAAATTTGTGAGCAATCCTGCTAAAAACAAAATAGGAAATAAAAATAAACTGCCTGTTTGCAAAAATTTTAAAACAGTATCTGCAAAGGAAGTGCTTTGTGCTGCTTTTAATTCTGTAATTTCAGGAGTATTAGATTTATCAGAATTATCTAAACGAATACTTCCTGAATTTACTATATCTTCTGAATCATTCGTATTTGTGAATGAAGAAAACTCAGACAACGGGCCTGCACCCTCTAATGAATCTTGAAGATTCTTTTTAATAGTAAGAGAAATTTTTGCTGGCAACAAACAAACATCTAAGGAACATGCTTGCACAGAAACAACAAGAGTGTCTCCAATATTTAAAGTAGTTTTTGATTTAAGATCAAAGTTTGTTCCATGTTCAAAAACATACTTCTCTTTGTTTGCAAATGGATCAAACATAAGCTTAGCTTTTGGAGTGGCCTTATAGTTTAATAATTCTGGAAAATTACCAGGCGAAGAAAGTTCATAAGATAAGTTTTCTTTGTAAATTTTAAAATCATTTTTTGTGACAAGTGCTACAGAAAGAGATTTTTGTTTTGTATCAACAGATGTAATTTTAAATTGAACCACATCAGATAATTCAACTGCTATTGCTTGTCCTGAAACAAAAAATCCAATAAATAAAAGAAAGAACATTCTTTTTAGAAAAATTTTGACGAATCTTATTTTGACTTCCATAATTGTTTTACTGCATCCTCTCATTTATATTATTGAACTGGAGCATTCATGCACAAAATATTAGTTATCGTTCTGGATGGAGTTGGATATTTAAATCCAAATACCAATATATCTTCATGTTTACTCAACAAGTCTGAATCATTACCAACTTCAGCATTTTTAAATGGAAATGCAGTTAATGCTGCATATACACCAAATCTTGCAAAATTATACTCATTACCTTTATTTAGAACGATAAAAGCACATGGAACTGCAGTTGGACTACCAAGCGATGAAGATATGGGCAATAGTGAAGTTGGGCATAACGCAATTGGTGCAGGGCGCATTTTTCCTCAAGGCGCTACTTTGGTAAATCAGGCAATTGAGTCAAAGGCAATATTTAAAACAAAAACTTGGAACAAAATCGCGAATAGAAATGAGTTACATTCTGGGCAAAACACTTTGCATATTTGTGGATTATTATCCGATGGCAATGTGCACAGTCATATCAACCATCTTTTTGCATTAATTAGAGAAGCAAAAAGTACGGGTGTTATGAAAGTGCGGTTACACCTCTTACTTGATGGAAGAGATGTCGCTCCTTATTCAAGCCTTGATTATGTTCAAAAATTAGACACATTTTTAGAAGAAATAAACTCAAATTCAAATGCCTTTTCATGTCTAACAGCTTCTGCTGGAGGTCGGACAAAAGTGACAATGGACCGTTATCAAAATGATTGGAAAATCGTTGAAAAAGGTTACAACGCCATGTTGGGTGATGGAAGGCAATTTTCTTCTTTAAAAAAAGGCATTGAAACGCTTCGTTCTGAAAACTATGTGGATGATCAAAATTTACCACCATTTGTTATTGCAAATACAAATATGCCAGTTGGGCCACTTGAAAATAACGATAGTTTTATTTTCTTTAATTTTCGTGGAGATCGCGCTCTTCAAATTACTCAAGCACTCACTGAAAAAGAATTTGACAAATTTGAACGCAAACGCTTTCCAAATATAATTTTTGCAGGAATGACGCAATACGATGGCGACACAAAAACACCAGAGTTGTTTCTTGTTGAGCCACCAAAAATTAATAATTGTCTCACAGAACTTTTGTGCTCTTTAAAAATTAAACAATTTGCTTGCAGTGAGTCACAAAAATTTGGACATGTAACTTATTTTTGGAATGGCAATCGCACTGGAATGATGTGTCCAGAGTTAGAAGAGTATCATGAAATTACCTCTACCTCCCAAACCTTTGAAGAAACACCATGGATGAAAAGCGCTGAAATTGCCGATGTAACAATTGAGGCAATGAAAGAAAATAAATTTCAAATAGGGCGTATTAATTTTGCAAATGGCGATATGGTTGGCCATACAGGAGATTTTCAGGCGTCAATTCTTGCACTTGGGTGTGTTGATTTAGCATTAGGACGTATAATGCAAGCCGCATTGTACACTCAAACGACTTTAATTGTCACCGCAGATCATGGCAACTCAGACGAAATGTTTGAATTGGATAAAACAACAAAAACAGCATTATTTGACAAATCAGATAACCCAAAAAAGAAAACAAGTCATACACTTGCACCAGTTCCTTTTGCAATTTACAATCCCCAGGCTGCTAAGCAAAGTTTTAAATTAAAAGATGATATAAAAAACGCTGGGCTTGCGAATATTGCGGCAACTATCTTAAATCTTTATGGAGTTGAGTCACCCGAATATTTTGAACCTTCTTTGATTGAGATTGCAAAATAGTTTAAAAAATGGCAAAACTAAACAAAAAAAGGATATAAACATATGAGTGAAAAACAAGAAGATCCAAAAGCAGCAATTCATTTAGAACAAGCTATGGTTGAAAATACACGTTCAGACACTGCTGAAAGTCGCATGAAAATATATCAAGAACTCTTATTCTCAGACTTATTGTTAGCTCTTTCTGATACTGCACCAGATGAAAAGGCTGAAAAAGTCGCAGAAGATCAAAATGGCAACTCAACAGCTTTGAATATTGCTATTTTAGCAAATCCTCAGGGTTTAAAGTTTGCAGCAATTTTTACAAGCCCTGAAGCTATTCGTCGTTGGAGACCTCAAGGTGGTCAATATGCCACAATGAGAGGACAAGATATTTTCAAACTTCTTGAGCCAAGTCCTGCTGAAGTCATTGTTTTGAATCCTGGCAACGCTCCTTTAGCAGTTCTGCCCAAAGCAGAATATCGTCAATTAGCGGCAGGTATTGTGCCAAGCTCAACAAAAACACCTGTGCAAATGCCAACACCTACAAATGCTGAACCTGGCCAAGAAGCACAAGGTGAAAAACAAGGTGGGGTGCAAATTAGTTTTCCCGCAAATGTGTTTACTGATGAGCAAAAAGCAAGAACTGAAAAAATACTGCATGAAAACGAAAAAATTTCTGCAGCTGCAATTGGTGCTATTTTACCACCCAATGCACCTAATAAAGATAATTGGATTCGTACTATCTTTTTACGCACAGATGCTATCGAACAAACTCCTGATAACTTAAAAGAATTTTGTCATGAAATTCGTGAAAACATTAAAAAAGATAATGAATTATTTGCAGATTGCCAATTTGAAGTTGGTGTAATGCCAGACGATAAATTTTGGACCTCTCTACAAGAAAATAAAGTAATCTTATTTGATAAATCATCTGCAAACATAATTGAAAATCATGGAATTACTCACTAAATCTGCGCAAGAGCGTATACAACACTTAAACAAGGCGTTGTCATTTTACGACAAATATTTTTCAGATAATCAAGAGTTTAAAAATGTCTTTTTTAAACTCTTAGATGCTCTTATTCTTACCGAATCATGCCAACAAAATAAAATTAATGTATTTATAATTGCAGTTGGCAAATCAGCAGGTGTAGCAAAACTTGCGGCTTCGATGTTTGTCAGCGTAGGTTTACCTGTTCAATTTTTACATCCCACTGAAGCATTACATGGCGATTTTGGAAGTATTCAAAGTAATGACACTGTGATTTTTTTATCGAATAGTGGAAACAGCGCAGAATTGCTTGCTCTTGTACCAGGACTTAACGATCGTGATGTGCAAATTTTTACTGTAACAAGTAATCTCACTTCTTTTTTAGCAAAAAAATCAAATTACATTTTGCAACTTCCAGACGTAGAAGAAAAATGCCCGCTCTATCAATCCCCAATTACTAGCACTGTAACATCATTAGTTTTATTTCAATTGCTTGTTTCAGCGAGCGTTGAAAAAAGGCAATTTTCGCTTGAATCATATGCTAAAAACCATCCTGGTGGTTCAATCGGAAAAAGAATTTTTCTGAAAATAGATGATATTATGAGTACGGAAAATCTTTTACCCACTGTACATCCGAAAGAATCGTTTCAAAAATTAGTCTCAACTTTTACCAGTTTTGCTAAAGCATGCTTATTAGTAATAGATGAAAATAAACGCTTTCTTGGGCTCATTGCAGAACGAGACTTACGAAAAGGAATGGAAAACTTTGGCCCCGATGTGTTTAACAAAACCGCTGCTGATATCATGAATAATCATCCAACATCCATACAGTCTGGCACATTAGCCGTTGAAGCATTAAAATTAATGACACAACAACAGCCTTATTTAAATGTACTGCCAGTTCTGTCAAAAGATGGAATTGCCCTAGGAGTAGTTCAGATTCAAGAATTGCTTTCGTTAGGACTTTAATTTTATAGCTATACAGTAAATATAATGGCAACCAAAAGTTAAAAACGCAGAAAAAATAGCAGATTTTCTTTATGCAAGACTGTCAGTGATTTTCGCAACAACACAGCTCGAAATTCCTCCTACACCCATGCTTAATTTTCCACAAATAGGTTCATTTGAGTGTAATTTCACGTTTGTTGCGTTATTATAAATTACTTTGCGATTTAATTTTGAAATCTTAGGATTCATATCTTCTTTTCGAATTCCAGTAGACGCAAGTTCGAATGTTTTTTCTTGAAGGCGATGACATCCTAATAGCTGGGCAGTGAGTTCCCAAGCACCGCTAGCTGCCATTCCATGCCCAAATATACCTTTACGAGCAGAAATATAAGCTGACTCAGGCACAAAACCTTTTATCAGCATAAATTCGTTCCAATCACCAGGTGTACCGGTAGCATGCATATCCCACATTGAAATGTCTTCTGCTGTAATATTTGCTTTTTGATAAGCACGTTGAATTGCTAGTTTTGGCCCTTGTTTAGATGGTGTAATAATATGTTCCGCATCACTACTAACGCCAGTTCCTAAAATTTCTACTCCAAGATGCTTAATATTGTATTTGTCAAGATTTTCTTCTGTCGTCAAAATCCAAGTGCAAGCACCACCCGAAATATGGGTCCCTCGTAAATCACAAAATGGAATTCCGGCCTTTTGGCCAGCAACAGCTAAGCGGCCTGCATAAAAAGCACTAATCAACTCATCTGTAGGACTAATATCTGCAGCCCCTACAATTGCTATTTCACTACGACCAGTTAAAAGTTCATCTATACCTTGATCGAGTGCAACGCCAAATGACGCACATGCCGCAGAATACCCAACAGACGAGCCATGTAAACCCAACAGCATTGAGATTTGTGCTGCTGGTAAATTAGGGATATTCCATAAAAGTTGAGGCTGCACACTTTCCCAGGGTGGAGTTGGATAGCCATATTTTTCACTTAATTCTTTCCGAGTTTTCATTTTTAAACGAATTAAATTAAGTTTTGCTTTTTCAATATCTTCACCGACTACTGGAGTCATTTCTATTTCTGAAAGTTCTTTTAAATAGTCCTTTAGATCTAGTGATTGATTTGCCCAATAAGCATTCCAGCTTGAAAGCGCTTCAAAATAATCTAGTGTATCGATAGTATAATTGCTTGGTAATGGAGGGGACTTCGGATCTGTTTTAATTCCCTGAATATGTTCTGCACATAACTTATTGCGTTTAGGATGCGCCCAAAATGCATTCCAATTAAACCATCCCTTTTTCAGTTGCTCTGTAGCCTGAAATTGGACGGATAAATCACCAAGTCCAGTTGCAATTAATACAGAAACTTTTGGATCTAAATCTTGCATTACCTTTTCAATTTTAGGATTACTCTTAATAGCATCAATGCAGGTGCCAAGCGCGAATTTAATTAATTCACCACTTTTTTCTTTTAAAGCAGAAAATCTTTTAGGATCATGTCTTTTATCTATCCAAGCTTTATAATCATCAAAATTAAAGTCTGGAGTGCCTGCTAAAAACAGATTTGACAAAGAGGCTTTTGGCTTTAGAACCGAATCACCTTTACGTATGACATCTAGAAATTCATTTAAATTACGTGCACCAGGAGATAAGACACCTGCACCGACCAAAAAAACGCGACGCGCTTTCTGCGTGTGAACACTTGCTGATACGGACATGATTTACTTCCAATTGAAAAGAGGATGGAACTCTTCAGCCAAAATTGCAAAAGAATCGTTTTCTTTTTGCAAATACAAAGATTTTTTACCCTCATCTTTTGTGAGAGAAGAAGAGTATTTCTGCTCAAAAGTTAGCACCAATTGGTCTTTAAATTCAACAATTTTTGGATTTTTAATTTCAATATTTACATTTTTATGAGTAATTATCGCTAGTTTTTGCTTGTGAGCAAGCCATTTTGCTTTATTCTTTTGAGTAGATTTGAACTGTGCGGAGTAGTGTTTCCCATATTCAACAGGATCCCAATTTTCCCAAGAATTTTTCCAATCTTCAATCCACTTTTGATATTCTTGATCGCCATCTGAAAAAATTTTATTCAAATCTAAAGATTTAGCGCTCTTTACAATCACCACAGGTGTTTGATAAGGAAAAATATATTGTTTTAAATCTAGAATATCATTGTTTGATAACGCAACACATCCTTCTGTATCAAATGGATTTAAAATTCTTTTGTCACTATCAATACCATGAATCCAAATACCACTTCCTGTTTTACGCTTCTCTTGATCATAAATATTAGGATAATTTAATACAAAAGCAAGTGGACCATATTTTTTTGCAACCACACCATATTGACGACGCATTTGTTTACGAGTTTTGGAATGAGTGACAAAATAAATACCTTCAGGTGTTTTTAGATCGCCTCGTGTAGTTTTATTGCCTTTTTCTTTTCCTGTAATAGCAGCATAAGAAGAAATTAGCTCTCTTTCACCACTTTCATTCCATTGATAAACATTAAGTACGTGAGTTTCTTTATCAACCACAATTGCATAATTATAAGCAAAAGCTTTCACTTGTACTAAAAATAAAAATATCCAAAAAAATATATTTAATACTTTCACAATTTAATTACTCAAAAAATTTTTTCAGTTATCAATATTAAAAAAACTTTTTTAAGCGAGTTTTAATATCGTCTAAAGTTGTTTTGATAATATCGATTTCCCATTTATCACCTTTAATATCTTCTTGGAGTGATTCAAGCCATTTGCATTCATTTTTTGCAATAATTTTGGGATCAAATTGGGCTTGAGGATCCATATCATCTGCACCTAAATTTCTTAACGCAGATTCCCAAGCATCATCAGATGCGTCAAGCATATTAACATAACGGTTTAAACGTTTTGTTTCTTCTTCACGACTCCAATCTCCGCCAAGTTGAAATGGATACCATTCATGCTCTGCATTTTTCGTTTCATCGTCGGCATGCAACTCATCTTTATGAACCCAAACTTTTTCGCCGCTACTTAATTGAATACGACGAAAATGTTCAGGATCAGCATTTTGTGAGCCATCCGGCCTTTTCCAAATCACAGACATGAAGCACGCTCCTAAACTTATAAATTTATACATTAAAAAAAGTTGTTGATTGAAACTATAACAAAGTTGGACAATATTGCCAAGAAATTGAACAATTCCAGAAGAGATCTTGCGTCCTTCAGCTGACAATGATTTAGTAAATAAGAAGAAATTTTTTTTTCTCATCATTACGGGAGTCACACATATGGCAACAGCGCAATCACAACAAAACAATGTAACGACAAGTGCAAATAAAAGCAAATCATTAGAAACTCTTTTTCAAAATGTAGAAAAGCAATTTGGAAAAGGCACAATCATGCGCCTTACTGGTGACAACTTAGAAAAAAATAAAATCGAGTCTATTCCTACAGGTTCTATTAGTTTAGATCTTGCATTAGGAGTTGGTGGTATTCCTAAAGGGCGCGTAATTGAAATTTATGGTACAGAGTCCAGTGGAAAAACGACTTTAACTTTACACACTATTGCTGAATGTCAAAAACGTGGTGGTGTTGCAGCATTCATCGATGCAGAACATGCTTTAGATGTTAGTTATGCGCGCAAAATTGGCGTCAATATTAATGAACTACTTGTGTCTCAACCAGACAATGGAGAACAAGCATTAGAAATAGTGGACATGCTTGTACGTAGCGGATCAGTTGATCTGGTGGTTATCGATTCAGTTGCTGCACTTACACCAAAAGCAGAAATTGATGGCGATATGGGTGATAGTCATATGGGGTTACATGCACGCCTTATGAGCCAAGCGCTTCGCAAACTTACTGGATGCATTTCGAAAACAAATTGTTCTGTTGTATTTATTAACCAAGTCAGAATGAAAATTGGTATTGTGTTTGGAAATCCTGAAACAACAACAGGCGGGCAAGCTCTTAAATTCTACTCATCTATTCGATTAGAAGTGCGTCGTGCTGCTGCAATTAAATCGAATGATGGTGTAATTGGGAACCGCACACGCGTTAAGGTTGTTAAAAACAAAGTATCCGCACCATTTAAAGAAGTCGAATTTGATATTATGTTTGGCCAAGGAATTAGCAAAGAAGGCGATATTCTTGACCTTGCTTCCGCTCCAGAAGTAGATATTATTAATAAAAGTGGTACTTGGTTCACATACAAAGGAGAGCGCTTAGGACAGGGCCGTGAAAACGCAAAAGAATATTTGCGCACTCATCCTGCCATTCTAACAAAAGTTTCAGATGAATTACGCAAGAAACAATAATCTTTTTTCGACTGATGTGCTTGTTACGAATTTTTTAAATACATTTCGTAGTGAGCACACACGCCTTGCTTATGCAACCGATTTGAAACAATTTTTATTATTTTGCGCTAATACTCTAAACACTGAAACACTTTCCATCAACACCATATCAGAATCCTTATGCTTCAAATGGCGCCACTCTGTTGATAATCTTCAAAATCAAACATTACTTCGTAAAATTGCTGCCATTGGTTCATTTTTTAAATTTTGTCAGCAACAAAAATTTATACAAACAAACCCTGCAGAATTTTTACACCGTCCAAAACGTTCTCATGTTGGAAAAACAAACATTTTAACATTTGAAGAAATAAAAGTACTTTTAGAATATGCACAAAATCAAATCAAATGTGCTGATTTTTATCAAAATACATTTCAATTCAAATTATGGAAAAAACGCTACGCAATTTTATACGTACTTTTTACAGTTGGCATAAGAGTTGAAGAGTTATGCAAAATAACCACAAAAGATTTAGAAAAAATAGATGAAAATATTTATCGATTACACTTAATCACAAAAGGCAACAGAATCCATGCGCCAATTATACATATTAATACAGCACGTGTACTTTTAAATTATATGAAATCTTTTCATATTCAAAAAAATCAAACTATCTTTGAAGGAATTCACCGCACAAGTGTCTATCAGCTGGTTAAACTGTGTATTCAAAAAGTAGGGATTACAAAAAAAATTAGCCCTCATAGCCTACGGGCAAGTTTGGCAACTCATTTACACAAAACAGGTGTTCCTCTTGGACAAGTCAAAGATTTACTAAATCACAAAAATATTGCAACTACACTCATGTATACTAAAATTTCTGATACTGAATTAGAAGAAAATGCCACTATCCTAAATTTTGATTTGCCATAATTACTGTCATTATTTTTACTAATATATATTTTTACTCCAAATTTTAGATAGTTAACTTTTAAAAAATATTGACCAATTGGCCAATATTTTTTAAAAATCTTGGTATGATATTTTTTAAATATTGTTTTATCTTTCTCAACAAACAGAAAAACAATATTTTGAAAAGTCAATTATGCCGTTTAAAGGAGAATCATGAAAAATTTTACACGCTTATTTTCATATGCAATTTTACCCCTTTCAATCTCCACAGTTTCCTTTTCTTACAATCAATCACCACTGATTGTGGGTGGCGAAGATGCAAAATCAAATGAATTCCCTTTTATGGCTTCTTTACAAAAAGACGGCCGCCATTACTGTGCTGGTTCACTAATCGGTGAACAAACTATACTAACTGCAGCACACTGTGTAATTGGACAAAAAGCAGAAAATCTTAAAATTTCTCTTGGCCGTCATAATTTAAATATTGCCGAAGACGAAACAGCACAAACATATCAAGTAAAAGATATTACCATTCATCCTGACTATTCAGGTACAACATTTGTTAATGACGTTGCCATTATACATTTAGAAGAAGCAGCCGAATTAAATGATTTTGTACAACCAATTCCACTTGCAGAAAAAGATTCTACACCTGAAGGAACCACTACAATTATTGGTTGGGGAAGATTAGAAGGTGGTTTTTTTGGTGGACTACCCGACGTTCTACAGATTGCAAACGTTGATGTAGTGAGCAACGAAAATTGCAATGAAGCATACTCAAAAAGAGATCTTGAAGTTAAAGAAGGCATGATGTGTGCAGCTTCACCAAATACAGATTCATGCCAAGGTGATTCAGGCGGACCATTATTTCAAGATGGCAAATTACTTGGTATTACAAGTTGGGGAATTGGCTGCGCAAGTCCCGACTTTCCTGGAGTTTATACACAAGTAAGTTCTTTCTTAGATTTTATCACTGAAAATATTTAATAAGCTCATCAAGAAAACTATCGGGCAGGACAGTATCCTGCTCGAGTAATGTTTTTGCTGTATCTATTTTATCAATAATAGCTCGTTTAATATATTCATCAATCGAGCCTTTAGCGATTAAATGAATCACCAAACACTTTTCCGCATCCTGCCCAATACGGTGAAACCGTGCTTGAGACTGAATGTAACTTCCTGAATCAAAATTTAAATCCGCGTAAATCATAGTATCTGCTTTCATCACGCCATCTGTTGGTAAAAGAGTTAAACCTTCTTTTGCAGATTGAGGAGTAGCAATAAATAAACGACATTCTGGATTATCTTGAAAGGCTGCAACACTCTGTGCGCGATGCTCTAAATGCATGTTGCCAGTATGAGCAACCGCGCCAAACATTTCACGATATTTTTCAGTTAAAATTTCTACATTCTCAACAAAATGACTCCATAAAATGACCTTTTTAGTGTCATCTGAAAAAACATCCTCTAAAATTGTATCCAGTTCATTCCATTTTGCATTTGTGCCTTCATACTCATGGTCGAGTAATTGGGGATTAGAGGCAATTTGACATAAACGTAGTAAACGCACCATTAAATAGTTTGATTGTTTCCGTAGTTCTGCATCAGAAAGACCTTGAATTTCGCTACGAACATTATCACGTACTTTCATATACAATGATTGTTGTTCACCTTTCATTTCAACATTATAATCTTTGTAAATGATAGCTGGTAAATCTAGCACATCAGACTTCATACGCCGTAAACTTGTCATTTGAATTCGACGGCGCAGTTCATCACCATTTTTAATCCCCACAAATTTTTCAACACGTATCTTTCGACGCCCTTGGGGAATTTCAAGAATATCTAAAACACAAAATGTATTTTTAAACGCTTGGAAATTTTTTCCAAATGTTTCGCCTTCATCCATCACATAATATTGAGCAAATAAATCCAGTGGACGGTTTGAAATTGGAGTTCCCGTGGCAATCACACAGCGTTGTGCAAATGATCTAATGTAACGAGCCGCAACTGTTGTTTGCGCGTATAAGTTTTTAATGCGTTGGCTTTCATCAAAAACAATCATACTTTTTGCTTTATCTAACCAATTTCCAAATGCTTCTTTTTCAAGCCGCAAACCTTCATAATGTACAATAAAAATAGAATGTTTTGAGTTTAATGCTTCCGCACGCTGTTGTGGCGTACCAGAAATCACTTGAAAAGATAGGTTTGTGGCCATGGACAATTCATATTGCCAAGTGTGCACAAGTGATTTTGGACAAACAATCAAAGCTTTTTCAATAGATTTATTTTTAAACAACAGAGCAACTGCAGAAGCAATTTGAAAACTTTTCCCACAACCCATTTCATCTAAAAGCGCTGACGATGCTCGTTCTAATAAAAATTGAATACCAGTAATTTGGTGAGAATAAGGTTTGCGCTTAAACGGAAACGCCTTGATGAGTTTCTGAATAGAAAGAAGTTTTTTCTTATCCGATTTATGCTCAGAAACTTGGCCTAATTCGATTTCTTCAAACCAACTTTCACGGACTAAAAGTTTACCATACATTGTCCGAGCCATTTTAGCATAATAAGGCTTTTGTACAAATTGTTTAATTGCAGCATACGCACTATCTGTGAGCTGAATATGACTACCGAGAATATCAAAAATCGTATCAAAACAACCAACAAATACGCGCCATACTTTAGCATCTGGTTCCCATTGTCGTTCGTTTCTGTCAAGACCACGCACACGATCAACTGTAGTTTGATTAAATCCAAAAGAAACTGTCAATACAGATTCACTTTCAGTATCAATCACATTATTTGTTTTTATGTATTTTCCTGTTTCGTAAATTTTCTCTAAATTTAAAAGCAATCTTTCAAGATAGTGCGGCGGTATTGGTTTTACTCCTTTTAAATTAATTTTTTTAAGAATAAGTGTACCAACAATGTCTTGTTTTTCAAACCCTTGAATGAGAGGCTCAGGAGTGACAGGGGATCCTATACTTTCAGATGTTTTATCTTCTACTAATCCAAAAGCAAGTCGTATTGGCCGTTGCACTTTTTTTTGCCATGGCTTTTTAAATTTTGGCCCCCTATACTGCACAATGTAGTTCCTCTTTAGTAAAATTAAAGTTTGGGTAAAATATGGATAAAATTATTTGTATCGGTAAAAACTATGATGCACACATCAAAGAAATTGCAGATCCGCATACAGATACCCCGGTTATTTTTCTTAAACCACCAAGCGTGCTTCAATCAATCAAAAATCATGGCATTGGTAAACTGAAACTTCCCAGTGGTTTTGGAAAAGTTCATTATGAAGCCGAGCTAGTCTTACGCATTAATAAAAAATGCTATCAGGTATCTGCTTCTGATGCTCATCATTATTTTGATGCCGTTAGTATTGGCCTCGATCTTACCTTAAGAGATTTACAATCTAAACTTAAAAAACAAAGTCAGCCATGGACCATTAGCAAAGTCTTTCCAGATAGTGCTGTATGTGGTGAATGGAGACTTATTAAAGAATTTAAAAATTATGAAGAAAAAGAGTTTTTTTTCTCTTTAAACAATAACTTACGCCAAATAGGTACAGCAAAAGATATGATTTGGTCTTGCGCTCAATGCGTTTCTCATAGTAGCCGTTTTTTTGAGCTTTTACCAGGGGACATTATTTTTACGGGTACTCCTTCTGGTGTTGGGTCTGTCCAAGCTTCAGATACTGGTCAATTAAGATATCACGACATCAACTTCAATGTGGAATGGATCTCATGAATACTTCAGATAATTCTGAAATTTTACGCATCGAAAACCTTGGAAAAACCTATCCAAACGGTGTTCAAGCCCTGCAAAATGTTTCTTTTACAGTAAAAAAAGGCACATTTTTAGCAGTGATTGGCTTATCTGGTTCAGGAAAATCTTCGCTTTTAAGATGCGTCAATCGCATACATCAACCCACAAGTGGAGAAATCTATTTTGAAGGCCAACCAATTACGGAACTATCTGATAAAGAACTTCGTCAGGTTCGTAATAAAATTGGAATGATTTTTCAGCATTTTAATTTAATTGACAGAAAATCCGTTTTACAAAACGTACTTTATGGTAGATTAGGCCAACATCAAAATAAAATCTTTGGCGGAATTTTAAATTCATGGCCACAAAAATGGATTGACGATGCGCATGACGCTTTAAAGCTCGTCGGTATCGATCACAAATCCCTAGTTCGTGCAGATGGTTTATCTGGCGGACAAAAACAGCGAGTTGCAATTGCACGAACACTTATGCAACACCCTGATCTCCTCCTTGCCGACGAACCTGTTGCTTCCCTTGACCCTAATACAAGTCATTCGGTTATGAATTACCTTCGCGACCTAAATGTAAAATTTGGAATGACAATTGTGTGTAGCCTACATTTTTTAAGCCTTGTCCGCGAATACTCTACTCATGTTATTGCACTTCGTGACGGCAAAAAAGTTTTTGAAGGTAGCCCTAGTGAAATCACAGACCAATGGTTCAAAGACATCTATGGTCATAAGGCACGCGAGGTTCAAGTACGCTAATGAAATTTTTTAAATATCCAACCTTTGTGCCTATCGTTCAAAAAGATCAAGCCAGAAAAGTTTTTACAGGAACGCTGATTGAAATGTTCCTTTGGGGATACTTTTTTCTCTTTTTAACAAAAATATTTTTTGTTTCAATTATTATGGGATCACTTGAATATTTTGCCTATCAAGTACCACCTGTTGAATGGGCTCAAAGAATTATCAACTATACGAATTTTGATAGTCGAAATTTTGAAATTTCATTCAAAACACTTGTGAGTATTTTTGGCCTTGGTAGCTTAATCGGACTTTTGGTATCCTCGAAATGTATTGGCTTTGGCCATTGGGTAACAAGCCTCTCAAAACTTCAACCCAAAAACGAAGCCGATTCAGCGAGTCTTCATAAACACTGGACATACGCTAAAATTGAAGCAATTATTTTACTTCTTATAACTTTGATTGCTGGTTGGGTAGTCACCGAAATTAGCTTTTCTAAAATGTTTGATTCTGAAGGACTAGAAGGCGCAGGCAGGCTGAGTCTTCAATTAATTTGCGGTATCCCAGGAGCTGATTATAAATTTGGCGGCCTTGGATCTATTTACGGAATATTTCAATGGCTTTTTGGTCAAAATCTTTCGTGCATACCAAATGATTTTAATTATTTTTATCAAGCTTTTGAAAAACTCATTGAATCTATTTATCTTGCTTTTATGGCAACATTTTTAAGTGTTCCTATTTCATTTGTTTTATCTTTTTTTGCATCACGAAATTTAACACGTCATAGCTGGTTTTCGCGCTTGATGTACGCTTTAATTCGAGCTTACATCAATATTACTCGTTCTATAGAACCTCTTATCTGGGCAATTTTATTTTCTGTTTGGATTGGCATTGGTCCGTTTGCCGGCGCACTTGCTTTACTCATTCATTCTGTATCAAGTTTAGTTAAACAGTACTCTGAAGCTGTTGAAGGCATTGACGATGGTCCACTTGAAGCAATTCAAACCACAGGTGCAAAACGCATTGCAGTTGTTTGGTATGCAGTTGTTCCACAAGTTGTTTTGCCTTTTTTAGCATTTACAATTTATCGATGGGACATTAATGTCCGAATGGCTACAATCATTGGTTTAGTTGGCGGCGGTGGTATTGGTAGCTTGCTTATTCAAGAGCAAATGCTTGCCAGATGGACACAAGTAGGAAGTCTTGCCTTTTTAATTTTCCTTATTGTATGGTGTATGGACTATTTATCTGCACGAGTGAGAGAAGCAATTCAATAATGGAAATAATACAACTCGGTCTTACTCCATATGCAACTGCATTAAAAAAAATGGAAGAATTACACTCCGAAGTTGTGCATACTCCAAATCATCCAGGCTTTTTAATTGTCATACAACATCCGCCCACTGTAACAATGGGATACCGTGAAAATCCTGGTGATCTTTTACTCACACCCGAAGGTTTACGCGCTAAAAATATAGATTATTTTAAAATTGATCGTGGCGGAAGTGTGACAGTTCACGAGCCTGGTCAATGCATTATTTATCCTATTTTTAATATTTATGAATATAAGCTTTCAGTGCGTTCTTATGTAAATGCACTAGAAGACGCAATGATCCAAACCTGCCAACACTTTAATATTACAGCAACACGCGATTGTGCAAACCCTGGCATTTGGGTAGGCAATAATAAAATTGGCGCTGTTGGAATCCGCATACTCAAAAAAGTAACCAAACATGGCATTGCATTTAATATAAATAACAATTTGCAAACTTTTTCTTTTGTCATTCCATGTGGGCTACAAGCGAAGGGCGTAACAAGTGTACAAAAAGAACTCGGAAAAAATTCTACACAAATCAATTCAATAAAATTCGAAAAGATTGCTGAAGTTTTAACAAGCAATGTTTTCGAAAAATTAAATCGTAGTTCAGCACCTCAGCTATAAACTAAACTCCACACGTCATTCCAAGTGAACATAGCCGCTTTGTAACTGCCAATCTGCTTTTAATTTGTGCGGCATTTTGCTGCATTCCAGGCTGACCAAGTAAGGCAAGCATATTTTTTTTATAATTTTCCACGCCCGGCTGATTGAATGGATCAACTCCTCTCGCGTAATCCCCAACGGCACAAGCAAACATATTAGTATACATCCAATACCCAAGCCACCATGCGTTTAATTCTGGTATCTCCCAAACAAGTGTAGGCACTTGACCATCTGAATGAGCAAGAATAGTACCAAGTTGCGCCTCAGACTGCACAAAAGAAAGATTTTTGTGGCTAAGGTAATCAAAATTATCATTTAAGTTAGAGGCTGGCACTTGTACTTTACGTTTTAAACTTCCATTTAAAATAGAATACTCATCAGATACTTTTAAATGTGTCGCAAATAAATGTCTTTCACCATCTTGGAAGTATTGTCCTAATGAATGCAAATCACGTGAAAATTCAGTTGAAACAGGAAAAATTCCGGCACCCTCTTTCGCATCACTTTCTGCAAAAAGCTGAGTCCACCATTCTCCTAGAGTTTTTAATTTAGGACTCCATACACAAAGTGATTCAATTTTATAACCTTCTTTGTATAAAATATTTCTTAAGCCAGCATAACAAAGTGCAGGATTCGTTTCTAACGAATTGTTTTTTTCTGAAATCGCATCTTCACGAGCAGATTGAGCTCCTGCCAAAAATTCATGAACAGAAATTCCTGCAAAAGCAAGTGGTAACAAACCCACTACCGTAAAAACACTATACCGACCACCAACATCAGCTGGAATAGTAAACGTTGGATACCCTTGTTCTTTAGCTAGAAGTGATAAGTGACCACTTGTTGAATCTGTCACAACAGTTACCCGTGCATTTGCTTCTTTTTCACCAAAACGCTCATTCAAATATTGTTTTAAAATTCTAAATGCAAGGGCAGGTTCCATTGTTGAGCCTGATTTTGAAACCACAACTAAACTTGGCGTATAATCATTCAATATATCAAGCAACTCAGCCATTTCATCTGTGGCAAGATGATTTCCCGCCCAAAATAAAGTTGGGTGAGACGATATATTTGATTTTCGATAGGCAGAAAAAGAGTGAGTTAATGCCTGCGATATTGCTTTAGGTCCTAAAAAACTGCCACCAATACCAATAATAACAATTGCATCAGAATGTTGGCTCACATTTTCTACATGTTCTTCAATTTCTAATATTAAGTCTTTTTGATCTTGAGCAACAAAATCTATCCATCCGGTATATTCTGGACTTGGGCCGTATCGATGAATTAATTCATCACGAGCTCGACATAATTCACTATGCTCATCAGCGAGTTTCTTTTCTAACGGACAGACATCATGGGCTTTTGTCCAATCTAAAACCAAACGTTTTTCATTTCTCATCTTTAAGAATCCTCCATTAAAGTCAGACTAGCATTTTTTTTGTGGCCGCGTATAATGCTTTGGCAACTGTCAGAAAGAAACCCCAAAAGCATGACTACACTAGACGCACATATTAAATTTCCGCAATCGGTGGAATTATTCCGTTTTTGCTTTCATGTGCTTAAAATACAGCATGCTTCTTCCAAATTAAATGATCAACATTTAGGCGCAATTCTTTCTTTTACGCCAAGTGAAACAAGTCATTGGAAACGCGGAAAAAAGTGCCTAAAACAAGAAGATTATTTAGCAAAGCTTGCAGATAATTTAAACATTGAACTCGAAACTTTAAAAGATATTGCAGATAATTTCATTACATTTGAAGAAGCATTAATCGACTTTAATGATTCAAAAATTTATGAATCTTTTCAAACAAAAAACAGCACTATTGATGCTAAAAAAATTATCCAAATTGAAGAAATCGCTCAAAACATCCTGTGCTCTTCTGTAAATCAAGATGTTCCTGTGTGTTTAAAAAGTTTATTCGACAATTTTCAATTTATACAACGTATTCCGTCCGATTCAGTCCCGCACTTTGCAACATGCATTCGCATTAAGCCTGGAAGCTATCTTGTCCGACATTCTAAAAACATTCAAGCACCTTACACCCGTCTGGCCATGTCACGAGAGTTATGTAGAAGCTTATTATTCGCACAAAATGAACATCAACTACCTTTTAACTCTTTATTTCCTTATACAGAAAATGATATAGTCTTCCTTGCAAATGCAGTACTTGTACCACATACTCAACTTGCAAACGAAATTTCTAAAGTTTCAACTCGTGTAAATTTAATTCAATCATTAAGCAAAACTTTCTGCGCACCTAAATCTGTTATACGAAATCGATTAGTAGTATTATTAGGGTTGCAGAAAAAATTTAATCATAAGGACTCATAAAATGGTCAGTAAAAGCAAAAAAAAACAAAATGATTTTGATGAATTCGATGATCTGGAAGAAGAAGTTACTGAAGTAGAGAGTACTCTATCTTCTCATGAAATCGTCCCAGTAAAAACAAAAACCCTTACCAGACGCGAAGCGCTTGAAATTTTGCAAAGCACCCGCGATTTTTCTGGCTTAGACTTCCGCAAAGCAAATTTGTCTAAATTAGATTTTTCACACTGTAATTTCAGTGGCTCAAATTTATCATACGCAAATTTTAAAGATTGCAATTTAGAAGGATCTGATTTTCGTACGGCAAGTCTTTGGAATGCAAATCTAGAGGGTGCTAATTTAGCACGTACATTTTTAGAAGACGCCGATCTTGATTATACAAAACTTCGTGGTGCCTGTTTTTACCGTGCTCATATTAAGCGTGCAACTCTACCAGTCGATCTTATTCCACGCGAAGAAATTTTACGTTCTGTAAATGAAGGCTCTAAGATTACAAGATAATTTTTTGTACTCTAACTCTTGACAGCCACTATCCTCGTCGACACAATCGTGTTGATGGTCACTTTTTATTTTGGGTTGTCTATTAAGCCCATCGTCTAAATTCCATATATTCGTCATGTAATCGGTTTAGTTCTTGTATGGTTTGAGTGTTACCGCCAGGCCTATCTGTATGATATTTAAGCAAGGCACTACGTCTTGCGGCTTGATACTGCTTTGGAGAAATCGAACTTACTTCTCCAACAGAAATCCCAAGTAGACTAAAAAAATTACTAAAACGTGGCGCTGCGGCTGCGGCTGGAGCCGATCCTCCTCCACCTGACGCATCAGGAAACGCACGATGAGGTGACAGAGGTGACGCTACCAAAGAAGAACTCCCCCTCGATTCAGTTGGTGAAGATGCTGCAGCGGCACCCGATCCATCTGGTCCAAAAGGTGTACGAAACAAATCTCGCGCACTAGGAGCCCCAGGCATACGACCTGCTTGAAATCCAGCCTCCGCCTGATCGGACATTGAATAATGGCCCCCTAATGATCCTTCTTCTGGTTCTTGAAGCCTTCGGAGTTCCCCATTGATTATTGCAAGTATCTGCAAAAAATCAGGACCGCGTTTACATACTTGTAAGCTTTCCATCAATTCGGAAGATAAAAGGTTGGTTTCCATCGCAGTCACTAAAGCATCTGGTCGATTTAAAATTGCAAAAGCACACTCTAAAAGCCCAAGAGCTCTTGAATCTCTCTGACACTGCCGCAAAAAGCCCATAATTATAAAATAAGCTTGCCCAAATGGATCTGTTGGTGCTGAAAACATGCGTCACCCATCTTATTCAAATTTAAAATTTTAAGTATTTATTGCATACTTTTAATAAATAATTTTATCCCATACGAAATTATAGCAACTATAGTGAAACTTGCAAACCACAGGCCAATAAACCAGGCCCATTCTTTTGCTTTCTGATGAGAAATTTTCATATAAATTTATTTCTTAAATGAATGTCCAATATTTTAAACCGGCGGCAATAAGTTTTGATACGCCTGACCTACTTCACCTAGCACCCGATGCATCACATCCTGAGTAATATGCCCATATGCATCAACTTCAATGTCTTTTATCGTTAAAAGAACTCGAGGATCTGTGGTTTTTTGATCAAACGTAGCTCGTATTAAGCGTTCTAAATAATCCGCCTCATCAAATTGTAACGGTCGATTATGTTTTGTTCCACCCAAATAATTCCCTAAATCTTTTTGAATTTTATAATATTCTTCCACATTAATAAAACACACAGTTTGAACATTGTTAAAAATAAATCCAGGATTTAAACAATACGCATCATATCCAAGAGTATCACGTAAGGAAGCAACTAATGGATGATTATAGCGGTATGCAGCTACTTGCTGCGCAGGCACGGCTCCTGGTACAAATGTTTCTGGTTCTTGTTTAATAAGCTTTAATTTTGCTTCATCCGATTCTGCAGCAAAGTCTACAATATGTTCAAAAGGAATATATGGATCTTTTGGTAAAATTTTTGCAGGAAATAATAAATAATGTAAATATCCTGATTCTGCATACCATTTTAAAAGCTCTGCTTCTTCAGCTTGTTTTTGTGATCCAGGCGGAATGGTTGACACTCCGTAATCAAATTCTTGAAAAGGAGGATTATAATCAGATAAAAAATGTTTTGCAGTAACCCCTTGACCACTGCGCCCACCTTTATTCATAAAGTGAGGCACAGTAAATGATGATCTCTGAAATCCATGCTTAAACACATCTTCTCGATCTGCGCGCGGGCCCAAATGTAACATTGGCGGTCCCGGAAGGCGCTTATCCCATCTCCCATAGGCCGCTTGTGATAAAAATTTACTTAAGGTCCATTTTGGACAGAACGACACTTCAACATTATGATCTTTTTTAACTGGCTGATACAAATCTGGCGTTCCATATCTAGGCACAAAAACAAGTTTTTCTCTTAATTGCTGAAAAGTATGAAACCGACTAACTGGAAAAAAATTTAAAAATAAAACATTACTTAATTTGAATAAAGGTTTCATGCATTAGGTCCTGATTTACATTATAAATTTGTAATGCCTTCATTTGGATTATTAAGGTATATATTACTCTTTTTAATAAAGAGGAGTCTCTTTCGCTTTGCCTCGAAACACGTAATAGGAATAAGCAACATAACATAAAATCAGTGGTAAAAACAAAGAAGTGCCAATTAACAAAAGCGATAAACTTGTCGATGCAGCAGCAGCTTGCCAGATTGTAAATTGATACGGCACAATCCACGGCCACAAGCTTAGTCCAAGAACAATATAGCCAAGTAAAAATAATGAAGTGGAAAGAATAAAAGGTCGATATTCTCTTTTTTTCTGAATAACGTCTTTCAAAATCAGAATAACAAATGCAAAACTAACAATACAAATAAAGCTTAATAAAAAGACCCATGGACTTGTTATCCAAAAATTTCGAATCTGTGCAACATTCACAAATGGCATACAAACAGCAACAATTAAAACAAACAATACAACAAAACTAAGTAAATATGTCGTTATTGTTTGTGCCCATTTCTGTGTTTGATCTGCTGTTTTCATAATGGTCCAAGTAGCGCCTTGCAGAGCATAACCAAAGACAACCGCAATCCCATTCAAAAGGCTAAAGCTATTTGCCCAGTCCCATGCACCACCCGAAAAAGCACGGCCAGTCACTTCAATACCTTGAACAACATTTCCTAAAATAACACCCTGCATAAAGGCAGCAAGTAAAGATCCAACATGAAATGAAATATTCCACATTTTAATTTGATTTTCTGGCGATTTAAATCGAAATTCAAAGGCAACACCACGAAAAATCAAGCCAATTAACATTAAAATTATTGGCAAATAGAGTGCCGGCATAATCACGGAGTAAGCAAGTGGAAATGCAGCTAATAAACCACCACCACCTAATACAAGCCAAGTTTCATTTCCATCCCAAAAGGGCGCAACTGAATTCATCATTTTAATGCGACATTCTTCAGATGGTGCAAATGGAAATAAAATTCCAATACCAAGATCAAATCCATCTAAAAGAACATAAAGTAAAACTGCAATACCAATGATAATAGCCCAGACAACTGGCAAACTAATAAACGATGAAAAATCGAGCATACTATTTTCTCCAATTAGTGTGGAAATGTCTTTTTCACAATAGCTTCAAGAGGTTTATGAAAATCGCCGTGATGCACAGGTCCTTTTTTCAATAAATAAAAAATATAGGTAACTCCTGCTCCAAAAATAAAAAAATAAACCACAACAAAAATCAGTAATGAAAGGGCAACTTGTTCACCAATCACTGGAGAGACGCTCTTCACTGTACGCATCACACCATAAACAGTATATGGTTGGCGCCCAACTTCAGTAACAAACCAACCTGCAAGCACTGCGATAAAACCTGCAGGTGTCATCAATGCGCAAAGCCAGTGAAAAGATCGTGAAGAAATCATTTTTTTTCTAAAGTATAGATAAACTCCAATACCTGCAGTCAACAACATCATCAGACCTAAACCAACCATTACCCGAAACGACCAAAAAACAATTCCAACTGGTGGCTGATCGGCGGGTTTCCAGTTTTTTAAACCAGGAATTTTGCCATCAATTTTATGAGTAATAATAATACTTGAAAGTAGTGGAATTTCTAAAACATAATTATTTTTTTGGGCTTTTTGATCGGGAATGGCAAATAATCGAAGCGGTGCACGAGTTTCATCGTCCCATTGAGCTTCCATTGCAGCCACTTTTGCAGGCTGATATTTAAATGTGTTACGACCATGAGAGTCGCCCACAACTATTTGAATAGGAGTTAAAATTGCAACCAACCATACCGACATTGTCATCATAATTTTTGTATGACTTGGATGTTTTTTGCAAATAGCATAAATGCCTGAAACACCTAAAACGACAAATGCAGTTGTTAAGTACGCTGCAAGCACCATATGAATTAAACGATATCCAAATGAAGGATTAAAGATAATTTGCATCCAACTTGTTGGAAAGAAAATACCATTTTCACCAATCCGATATCCTGCCGGTGTTTGCATCCAACTGTTTGCAGCCATAATCCAAAAAGCAGAAATTACAGTTCCCACAGCTACAATACAAGTTGCCGCAAAGTGCATTTTTTTACTGACTCTGCCCCATCCAAAAAGCATAATTCCTAAAAACGATGCTTCTAGAAAAAATGCAGTGAGAACTTCATAACCAAGAAGTGGTCCAATCACATTGCCAACCGAATCTGAAAAAACAGACCAGTTCGTGCCAAATTGATAAGACATGACAACACCTGAAACAACACCCATACCAAAACAAATAGCAAAGACTTTTATCCACATTTTATAAATTTGGGCGTATACTGTTTTATTAGTTTTTAAATATTTATATTCAATAACAGCCAAAAAACTGGCAAGCCCAATGGTAAAAGAAGGAAAGATAATATGAAAAGAAATCGTAAACGCAAATTGAATGCGTGCTAATAAAACAGGATCAAAAAAAGACATACATTAACCTCACCTAAGAAGGAATTTCACCCTTCTCAATAAAACTTAGGTAAAACTTTAACTCAGCAATGCTTTCATGGATGTCATCTAGAGCACGGTGCATATTTTTTTTGTTAAATTTTTGCTTATATTTGTGTTCAAAGATAATTTTAAAACTGGAAACATCGCACATTCTATAGTGCAGAAGATTTGATAATTTTTCCATCCATTTATCCAAAAATTTACGATCCTGATGAATAGAGTTTCCCGCTAGTATAGCCTTTTCTTTAGGACTATGTTTCTTCAATATGTCAATTAATTGTTGTTCTACAACTTCTAATGATTCACCAAAAGGGACTTTGTCTGTTAAACCTGTTTTTTTATGATGAACAGTAGACCACTCATTCATATTTGTCATAATTGATTGGGGTTGATAAATGATGCTTTCATAGGTATCTAAAACATTCATTTGCGCATCTGTTACAATCAGAGCTACCTCTAATATATGTTCTGTATTGACATCTAAACCTGTCATTTCCATATCAAGCCAAAAAAGAGGGGTTGTATCATTTTGCATATGTCTTATCCTTTACTTGAATTTTTAAGCAAAATACTGCAATCTCTGCAATATCACGTTAAATAAAAGGGTCCAAAACTCACTATGTTTAAATTTCTAAAATCGGTCTTCGGTACAAAAAACGATCGGGATCTTCGACAAATTGCACCTATTATAATTAAAATCAACTCTTTAGAGTCTACTATCTCTGAACTGAACGATACTGAATTACATGCAAAAACAGCAGAATTTAAAGAACGTTTCAATAAAGGAGAAAATCTTGATTCTCTTCTTCCTGAAGCATTTGCTGTCGTTCGAGAAGCGAGTAAACGCGTTCTAAAGAAAAGACATTTCGATGTACAGCTTATAGGCGGGTATTTTCTTTTCAAAGGCCGCATTGCTGAAATGAAAACAGGTGAAGGAAAAACACTTACAGCAACAGCTCCTGTTTATCTTACTGCTATTTCAGGAAAATCAACACATATTGTTACTGTTAATGAATATCTAGCCTCTTCACAATCCGAAGAAATGGGCAGGCTTTTTAGTGCATTAGGCATTACTACAGGCTGTATTCTTACAGGCATGAACGATGAAGATCGTCGTACTGCCTATGCTTGTGATGTGACATATGGCACAAATAATGAAATGGGCTTTGATTATCTACGTGATAACATGAAAGTTCGTATTGAAGACTTTGTTCAACGTGGTCATCATTTTGCCATAGTCGATGAAGTGGATTCTATTCTTATTGATGAAGCAAGAACTCCACTTATTATTAGTGGACCTTCAGATCGCTCATCCGACACATATCATCTCTCAAATAACGCAGTACGTGGTTTACGAAAAGAAATCGATTATACGGTTGATGAAAAATCACGTGCCTGTGCTCTTAGTGAAGAAGGTATTACAAAAATTGAGAAAAACCTTTCTTTAGAAAATCTATTCGCTCCTGAAAATTTTGAATTAGTGCATTCAGTCAACCAGGCCCTTAAAGCTCGAGTCCTCTTTCGTCGTGATGATCATTACATTGTGCAAAACGGTGAAATTGTTATTGTCGATGAATTCACAGGACGATTAATGCAGGGCCGCCGGTTTTCTGATGGATTACATCAAGCTCTTGAAGCAAAAGAAAACGTTAAAATTCAGGCCGAAAATCAAACACTTGCTCAAATCACATTACAAAATTATTTTCGAATGTACGACAATCTGTCAGGTATGACAGGTACAGCTGATACTGAAGCAGTTGAATTTCACAATATTTATAATCTAAATGTTGTGGTTATTCCAACAAATCGCTCAATGGTGCGTGAAGATCATGATGATGTTCTCTTTTTAAAACAAACAACCAAATTTAATGCCGTTGCAAATGAAATCGAGAATATTCACAAAAAGGGCCAACCTACTCTAGTAGGAACAGTCAGTATTGAAAAAAGTGAAATTCTTTCCAATCTTTTAGAGAAACGAAATATTCCTCATCAAATCCTCAATGCCAAGCATCATGAGCAAGAAGCACATATTATTGCCAATGCTGGTCAAAAGGGAAAAGTCACCATTTCAACAAATATGGCTGGCCGAGGAACAGATATTATTTTGGGACCCGGTGTTAAAGAGTTAGGTGGTTTAGTCGTTATTGGTACTGAAAGACATGAAAGCCGACGCGTTGATAATCAGCTTCGTGGCCGATCTGGACGCCAAGGCGATCCAGGAGAAAGTAAATTCTTTCTTTCTTGGGAAGATGACCTTATGCGTCGCTTTAATAATAAAGCAAACCAGTTTATTATGGAAAAATTTGTTGGAGATGAGGCTATTTACGATCCGCGCCTAACTCGTATTATTGGAAAAGTACAAAAAAGAGTTGAAGGATTTAACTATGATATACGCAAACAACTCCTTGAATACGATAATGTTCTTAACCAACAACGTAAAACTATTTATTCAGCACGACTACGAATTTTAAATAAAGAAAATATAAAAGACATGCTTATCAATGAATCTTTAGATTCATATGCACGTGTTCTCTGTGACGAATTCGAGACACCAAAAGGCTTTCCAGGTGAAACAATACAGATTCATTTTTCACAGTTAGAAAGATATTTATTTCGCACTTTAAACAAAGCCGTACCTTTCACTCCAGAAGAGCGTAAAAATGATGATTGTACTCGCGAAGAATTTCATCAGCTTATGAAAAATAAATTATTATCGGAATACGCAGAAAAAGAAAAATTATTTGGTTCTGACAAACTCCGTGAAATTGAACGTTGGATTATGTTACAAACCATTGATTCATGGTGGAAAGATCACCTTTTCAATATAGACCATTTAAAAGATGGAATTGGACTCCGTGGGTATGCGCAAAAAGATCCTTTACAAGAATACAAGCGCGAAGCTTTTGAGCTATTTCAACGTTTAATTACTGCAATTAAACAAGATTCATTACAAATGCTCTTTAAAATCCAGCCACAAATCGAAGAAGAAGTCGCTGCCTAGAAAATTCTGTATTTTTTGAGTTATTCTCATATTTCCTGAATAACTTCAATTTCTTAATAAATTTATCTTGATTGACAATCAAAAATGAGGCATAGTCTTACGTGCCTCATTATATTTTAAATCTAAACTAAGATTTTCTTTTCACAATCGGAACAATATCAAAAATGACCCTACCGGAATCTACTTTATTGGAAGATAATACGTTGAACTTATTTGACACAATTAATCCTAAAATTAAAAAATCATTGGAAGAACAAGGTATAAAAAAACCGACTTCCATTCAAGAACAATCATTTGCACCTATCTTAAATGGTGATGATATTATTGCTCAAAGTCGTACGGGATCGGGTAAAACAATTGCCTTTGGCCTTGGCGCATTCACAAAACTCGAACATGCTGGTTCAAGAAACGCTCGTCTTTTAGTCCTAACCCCAACTCGTGAGTTAGCTGAACAAATATCTAAAGTCTTTAACGAAACGTTTTCATGCCTTGGATTTCGTACACTCGCAATTACTGGCGGCAAAAGTTATACATTTCAAAAATCGGTCCTTTCTAAGGGTGTAGATGCAATTGTTGCGACACCAGGACGTTTTTGTGATTTGCTTAATCAAAAATCTCTTTCACTTGATAAGCTTGAAATACTTGTCCTTGACGAAATGGATGAAATGCTTGATTTTGGCTTTTCTGAAGATATTTTAAAA
>CAYGQR010000016.1:0-3004 GCA_964352255.1 uncultured Oligoflexia bacterium | reverse complement strand
TTAAAAATCAAAAAATTCATTGGAAAAAAAGTACAAACTCTTTTGTTTTCGGCAACTTTCCCATCAAAAGTGGAAAGAATTGTTAAACAAATGGTTACTGATCCTATTAAAATCTCAGTAAGTTCAAAAGATGTGTCTACTGGTCAAATTGAACATGAATTTCTTGAAGCACGTATAGGCAAATCAGTAGATGCGCTATTAGGCTTATTGCTTTCTTACAATCCAGAACATGCAATTATTTTCTGCCGCACACGCGAAGAAACAAAACATGTTTCTAACACTTTACAAGTTCACGGCTTTTTATCAAGTGTACTCAATGGTGAAATGAACCAAAGAGATCGCAGTGAAACAATGGAGCGCTTTAAGCGCAAAGCCATCCGTTTGCTTATTGCTACAGACGTTGCTGCCCGTGGAATTGATGTGTCCGGACTATCACATGTTATTAACCTAAATGTACCTGGTAATACAGATACATATACTCACCGTGCAGGCCGTACAGGTCGCGCAGGAGCTACAGGAAAATCATGGACAATTGTTGTTTCTAATCAACGCCGTGAATACCAAGCAATTTGTCAAAGAATGAAAATTACGCCTACTCGTTTAAGTTTACCAAATCCAAAAGAAATGATGGAAAAATTACTTGAAACGAAATTAAGCGAATTAAAACAGCGTGCTACAACCACTTCACACTTTGTTAAAAAAGCCGTTGAAGGATATGCTAATGCGCTTACTGCTGAAAAGGCGTTTGCTGTATTAAAAGATATTCTCACAAGCGAAATGCAAGTGATGATAGGACAATTTTCAGGTACTGAAAGCATTGTTCCATCTGAGCAAACTGAATTTGGTGGTGACATTAAATTTAGAGATGAAAGCAGAGGTTCTCGCCGTTCTCGTAATAGTGAGCCAAGACGCTTTGATTCAGACCGTTTTTCTGATAGAAAACCTTCTAGAGGCAAACCTAGCTATTCACAGTCAAGGTCTTCATCTCAGTCAAGATCGTCATCTCAATCGAGATCTTCATCTCAGCCAAGGTCGTCATCAGATTATGGATCTAAACCTTATAGCTCAGCAAAAAAACCATCTCGTTATGGAAACAATAATGCCGGATCTCAAAAATCTAGAGGTCCTGCTAACAGCTGGATGGGCTAAACAGCTCGAATCTGAATTTTCTAAATCATACATGGAAAATATTAGAACATTTCTAAAATCAGAAATAAACGCTGGTTACCGTTTCTTTCCCTCGTCGCATCAAATTTTTTCAGCTCTAAAAGCAGTCGATTATAATGACACTCGTGTTGTTATAATCGGCCAAGATCCTTATCATGGATTTGGTCAAGCAAATGGTTTAGCGTTTGCTGTTGAAGCAGATATGCGCATTCCACCTTCTTTGCAAAATATATTTAAAGAAATTCAAAACTCATTAAATTTAAAACACATTGATATTCACATGTTTGATCGTACACTTATCTCATGGGCGAAGCAGGGGGTGTTATGTTTAAATACTGTTTTAACTGTACGCGAAAACCTTGCTTTTTCTCATAGAAAACATGGTTGGGAAAGTTTTACAGATAAAGTCATTGAAGTTCTTTTGCAGAAATCATCTCCAATAGTATTTTTATGCTGGGGAGCAGCTGCAGCTAAAAAAGTTGAAAATATAAAAATTCTTTTCAAAAAAAAATATGGTATGGTAAATACAATTTCTCATTCTCACTTAATTTTAAAAGCACCTCACCCCTCACCACTCTCGGCCCATCGAGGTTTTTTAGGATGTAATCATTTTATTAAAGCAAATAAGTTTCTTCAAAAAAAAGGCTTCTCAAAGATTGAATGGTTTTGTCAAACAACAACTCTTTCAAACACAAACTAGAAGTAAAGATGTGCAAGAGAGGGAGTAGGAGCTGGAGCTTGGCCCCTCATTAATGCATCGAATAATTGTTTTGCACAAAGTATATTTAAAAATTCAACTTCTAATTGCACGGAAGACTGATCTTTTGCAATTGTGTGATTAATAATTTTACTTTCAATTTCAAATACATAATTTCGCATAATTGTATCACTTCTTGAATCAGATGAAGAAGTTTCAGGTTTTTCAACTTTAGTATCAATCAAGACTGAAAGGCCATTTGAAAGAGTAAAAAGTTCTGGTAAATATATATTTAATTTTTTAGAGGTCAAAATTTTTTTAAAATCTTCTTCTTTAATTAACAAAACGTCATTTGAATTCTTATCTTTCTCCTCAAAAAATAGTTTTATTTTTGCATTTAATAATGAAATTTCTTCTATAATTATTGAAAAATAATCTTCTCTTTTTGTCTTAGATATAATTTTCCCAAACCCACCTACTGTTTGACTTAACTCGGAATGCACATATTTGTCTTTATTTTTAGAAAAATAAGCACAAATAGCTTGAACTACAAGAGGATGTAATGGTTTTTGAATACATGCAATTCCAGTTTTAATTCTTTTGAATTGAGCAGAATTCGAATATTGATGAAAAGAATTAATTTCAGTTGTTATAATTAATGGAATGTTATAATTTTTGTGCAGCTCTAATGTAAATTCATATACATTTTGATCTGGTAAATCAGTATCAATGATTGCGAGATCAATATTTGTATTTTCATTAAGAATATTTAAAGCATTTTGTCCTGTAGTCGTCGTATATATTTGAATTCCTGCAAACTGTTCCTTCAATATCTCACAGGTTATCACTAAATTTGCTTTATTCGGATCTGCAATTAAAACTTTTTTCATAAATACCTTACCTCCTTTATAAGTTTAAAGAAGTATTATGATATCTTATAGGAAAATTTGTTGCGTGATAGATAAAGTTCACTGGGCAATCTAGAGCAGTTGAGTTGAGAATATAAAAAAAGCGATATAAACTCATAAGAATTTATATCGCTTTTTATGTATACTATGTATCGATTATAGATCGCTCTAAAACATTATAGAAAAGTAAGAAAATAGAACTAAAATAAATAAAGGCTGCACCAAGCTACTC
>CAYGQR010000015.1:0-38475 GCA_964352255.1 uncultured Oligoflexia bacterium | reverse complement strand
TATTTCTTCTTGTGTTTTTTTTATTACTTCTGTTGTTGGTTTATTTTCTTGTGGTGGTGGTTTTTTAAGAGGTGGTGGTGGTTTTATTCCAGGCGATGGTGGCGGTTTCATTCCAGGCGATGGTGGTGGAATAATTATTCCAATTACAGCCTTTTACGCAATTTCAGGTGAGGATTGTAACAATAAACAAATTAATTTTGAGCTATTTTTAGAGTCAGATATTTTTGACTTTAAACTCCCTGCAATTTTAGGAGATGATAACTCATCTTTAAAATTTAAAGTACGTTCAGGTGATTTTCAACCGTATTCGCGTTATTTGCGACGGTACCCCATTTTAACCATTGCTGCACCTACTGCAACAACTATGCAGATCAATTATACTGCCGTATTTCCTAGTGTAGCAGATTGCCAAGAAGAATATGACAATACTCTTTCAGGAACATTTAGGTATCCTCTTACACAAAATGGGGCAGATGACGGCTATATTCAATTTCAGTTCTCGCCCGCACTGATTGTGCCATAAAGAATTAGAATTATTGAAAAGAAATTTATCTTTATTTCGCAGCGAAACGTTTTCCTACAGCTTCTTAAAAATTCGCCTTCACTTGCCATTATTTTTATTCTTTCTGACGTCTCAACAAAACATAGACTGCACCATTTCCACCATGTTTTGCTTGCGCCGATTGTATGGAAAGTACTTCAGGTTGTTGCTTTAACCATTGATGAACTATGTTTTTTAAAATTGGCCCGTGTTGTCCTGCAACGTGACTTTTGCCATGAATAATCAATAACATGCGCCATCCTTTAGACTGACTCCTTGATAAGCATCGTGCTAATGCCTTAATAGCTTCGTCGCCTGTGTAACCATGTAAATCTAATGTTGAATCAAGAGAAATATTCCCTCTTTTCAGGTTTTTACGTGTGCGACGAGGTATTTCACCTTGTGAAAATTGAATAGAATTTTCAGGTGTAAGCCATTCCTCAGGTGAAAGTTTTTCGAGCATAATTTCACCTGTGTAACGAAAATTTTCAATTGGCTGTGAATGAATTCTTCGTTTAAGTCGAATTTTAGTGCTTGGTGGTGGAATGTTTTTATCTTGTTCAATGGGGTTTACATCTTTAACAGCATTACGAAAAAGCTCTTTGTCTTCAGTGCTGAGTTCGAATATTTTTCTTTTTTTGGCTTTAATATTGCGCACTTTTATGGCCTAAATCTTTCATTTTTAATCGCCCGAAGAATCTTATGATAGCAAATACTTTGTATTTTAGATGAATTTATTCAACAGTTCAATTAAGATAAAGTCTTGAATAAAAATTACTGAAAGGGAATTCATATGCCAACCCAATGGGACTCATCAGGAACGAATACCGCGCGAGGGCATATGCGTCTTGCCGATGGAACAATTGATAACACAGAAGGCTTTGGTGCATTTGATGACATTGGTTTTGAACATTCTAGAAAAGCACGGAATATTGATGTAGGTGGCGGAAAATATGATGATTCAACCGTTTATTTAAAAACGAGATATGATATTGATAGTTATGTTTATGATCCATTTGGACGCTCTCCTGAACATAATCGTCGTATTTTACAAATGGCAACGGAACGCCCTTTTGATTCCGCAACATCGATTAGTGTTTTAAACGTTATTAATCAGCCTTCCATTCGTTCAGAACATATAAAACTGATTTATGATGCTTTAAAGCTAGGCGGATTTGCCTATTTTAAAGTGTATGCTGGTAATTGTTCAGGTCGCGAATCTTTTGCTGATCAAAGTTATCAAAGTAATCAAGATGCATCGTATTATGTGCACGAAGTTGCTCGGCAATTTGGGCCACAAAATACACAATTAGTGTTAACTAAAAATTTGATTGTTGCTCAAAAAATGCCAATTCGAAGCTAAAGCTTAATTTAAATTTTTATTATAAGAAAAAATTGATTGATTTTTCTTTGGTAGAGCGTAGGGGAATTGATTTGTGTGCCGAATTATACTTCTCTAGAATATTTTGAATATTTTTTGGGTAAGCGGGCAAGCAATCTTGCCATGACTGAACATTTGTCTCGAGAGATAAATGAGGATTATTGCACATAATTTCATTTAAAAGTTTTATGCCCATATCACCAAATTTAATCACTTGCTGCGACACATATGTACCAATTACATCCGTCATTCGATCGTATTCTTTTGAGTCTAAAAGTTTAGAAAGCAAATGATAAATATTATCCGCATGAAATTGTGTAGATGCATTAATACAAAATTCGTTTTCTTTTAAATCATGAAATAGCATAGAAATTCTTTTGTCTATTGCAATGCCTATACAGGGAATACACGAAGACATTGCAATAACAGCTGCATGATAGCGAGATGTTATTAAAAAATGAGAGAGTTGAATGAGTCCAGCAATTTGACTAGCAGAATAATCAACACTTAAAAAGCAGGCATGTTGAATTTTGCTCTTTTGTAGTCGAATTGAAATATTTTGGACGGTTTCAGTATCCATTTTTTCCATTCCAATTAAAATTGGAAAATATGGCCCGTCAAAAGAAATTATATTTTCCACAGAAGTAACAATTGCATCGATATAATGAGAGTATTTCTGAGTACTTTCTGTGGAATTTGTAAAATAAAATCCTTTTTTATATTCTTGATGCTTTAAAAATGGGCTGGTTATAAGCTTTGATAAAGATGCTTTTACAGGAAATCGATAACCATTTTGAGGTGCAATTGCAATTATAGGTGAAACGCCATTCCAACCATTTTCTTTAAGAGTCTTTTTACTTATATTTTGATTTTCACCATGAAATAACCAAGCGCTGTCTGTACCATCTTGTGCATTTAAGCCCAAAGAATTTAAGTACTCGTGAGTTTGTAGATGGCGGCACAACAATAATGTTTTCTTTTGACTGTCACTTATAATTGAATTTTTTAAATAATTGGAGCCTGCGCTAGCATCAATTCCGTACCCAATACTAAACTTACCATAATGGTTTGCAGAAGCGCAAACTGCAGAATAAAGCATGGGTAGTATCTCTGAACCATTTGGGATGAGCATTGAGCCTTCACAGTTAATGATCCCATCATGATTTTTAGCAGCAAACATCATTTTAGGCGAAGACCATAAGCCTGAATCAACAATATCTGCATTTAATTTAAGTTTTTCAGTGATTTTACGATTCATCGTGGGGATCGTGTACTTTACCTGAATACCTTTAAAAATATGATTAATTTGTCGGATTGATTCCAAAACTCGCATATCTGCGCCAACGTTACTCGTGCCAAGATAACCAAGAATGAATATTCTTAAATTTTTCTGATTGGTAGGATTGGTGTGAATGTCGTATGGTTTTAATTTAGACAGACGTTTTTGATAAAAGAAACCCTGAATTTTTGTGTATTTTTTTAAAAAGAAAATAGCAAATTTAATTAAATTTTCCATTATTATAATCTTTTCAGTGTAGATTGATGTTATTTAAAATTTATTTTTGAGTTTTATTCTATGGCTTTGTTGTGCATTTAAGTTCCCAACTGCCACCAATTTGATCTGCCTGCCACAGATAATGAATATTAAAATTTGGTGCATTCGTGTTTGGTAAAATTAAATTAGCGGTAAAAAACTCATCACTGTATATACATGAATTATTATAATAATACTTTGAGGGTGTAATATTTAAAAAGCGATTATATGCTTTGTATTTACGAGGATGATAATTGGAATCTTGATTACGAAAATCTAAATTAAATTCTGCAAGTAGTTCTGGTTCAGAATAAATTGTGGATTCAATTTTACCACGTATTTGTTTTAAAACCCGAAGTCCATCTGTATTTTTTGTTTCGGTAAAAGAGATCGACATAACAATATCTGCATCTGAACAGTAATATTGAGAATTATTTTTACCACTACACTCAATAACTTTATCTGCCGCAAATACATTTAAGGTTATAAAGGCAAATACAGAAAACAAAAATAGGATTGCTTTGGAAAGATACATATAAAAACTCCATTTTTTTCAGTTTATTTTGTCGTATCTTTACATGAAAATATGAAAATGTCATAATTGAAAGATAGATTATAAATCTTAATAAAAATATTTGAGTTTTCGATGAAATGAAGTTGCTATCGAGATATTAGAATATATGCTGTATGAACACTTAAAAGGAAACAAACAATGTGTCCAAAAAGATTTTTTATGCTTCTTGCAATATTATTTATCACTTCAAGTTGTGAATCCACATCATTTGGCACACAAAAATGTATAGATCCAGCCACAAGAGAATTTTTTTGTTGAAATCTAAGGAGACGAGTTATGCCAACATATGAATGTAAAGAATGCGGTATGAGTGTCAATGCAACTTGTGGAAAATGTAGTGTGCCGCTTATCAATGACACACTAAAACTTGCAGATGGTAAAGAAGTCACAATTTCAAAGTGCCCTAATGGTCATGGAAAAATTAAATCTCCAATGTGTTGTGGAAAAGATATGGCATATTCTGCAATAGAACACGATCCAATTACTTAGGATCAATGATTTAAATGCTAGCCACCTTTTCAGCGTCTTTTTTATTCCATCCACGACCGCTGTGCGAATGCAGGATATCGTGATTGAAATGTTTATCAATCGTTATGCATTTTGGTTGCAAATCTAATTTCAATAAAGTTTAGGCATTATCGAAAATTATTTTCTCTTGATAATTTATAAAAAAGAAATATTTTAAATTGCATGTCGTCTTAAGAGCAATAGACAATTACCCATTGCTCTTGATATAGCCAATCCTTCTTAAAATGATTATAAATTTCAGTCACTTACTATTGATTTTATTTTGAAAGTATTTTATTAATACTGCATGACATATTCAATTGATTTCAGGAAGAAAATATTATCTGTTCGCAAAAGAGAAGGTCTATCTATGCAACAAATAGCTGATAGATTTGACGTTGGTAAAGCCTCAGTCATGCGTTGAGCAAAAGAATTACCACCCAAGCGTACAAGAAATAAACCCCGAACAAAATTACCTCTACATATTCTTGAAGAAGACCGCGAAAAATATCCAGATTCTTACAATTATGAAAGAGCTCGTCGTTTAGGAGTTGGTAAAACGACTATTTAGTTCTTGCATCTGATCTTTATGACCAAAATGATTATATTCGAAATGATAGACAATTTCTTACACCAGCAAAATTATATTTAGAAACAAACTAAGCCATTCAGAATGTATTAAATTCTGGAAAATTTATTTTAGGTGAAGAAGTTGAAAAATTTGAAGAAAGTTTTGCGCAATATTGTTCCCTCAAATACGTACATTGCCACATTGTTTGCCATATCCTATATAGGCGCAAAACCAATTCCCATTGAACCCGATATCCATACCTATAATTTAGATCCTGCACAAGCGCATGGCGCAAAATATAAAGGAAAAACAGTTGGCAGTCTTGGAAACATTGCAGCCTATTATCTTGAAGCATTAGATTCTACTCAGTATACACTTCCTCTTGTACCAGAATGGGCAAATCCTGTATGGCATCTATTTGTTATAAGATCCCAAAAAAGAGATGAAATTCAAAGTTGTTTGCACTCAAAACAAATAGAAACTCGAATTCATTATCCAATTCCGCCACATAAACAAATCGACTATAAAGAGCTAAATCTCACATGTTTTCCAATTAGTGAAAAAATACATAAAGAAGTTTTAAGCCTACCAATAGGTCCTCATCTTAATAATAGTGATCAGAAAAAAATAATTACTGCATTAAATATATTTGAACAATATTTTTCCAAAATAACAAATATCACACCTACGTAGTCTGCCTATACTTGCCACTAACCTGATACAAAGCCCAAGCAGTTGGCTCTGAATTTCTTCTTAAATTTTCATCTTTTCAAATACCAGCCTCACGATCAAAAGCTGCAATTTATCCACAATGACTTTACCATAAATGCACATTATTTCAACGCAACAGATATCTTGAATGAGTTAGTATATTTAAAAGGAGATTCATATGCTGTTTTACAAAAAAATCTTATTCAAATCATAATGTCTAAGCTTAGTTTTTCTCGCTTTTTCTTGTAAAAAAGGAGAGGAAGGAGCACAAGGACCAGCTGGAGAAACGGGTGCTACTGGAGAAACGGGTGCTACTGGAGAAACACCAACCATTTATACTTTAACTGGAAAATGTAATGGCCTCTTATTTACACCAATAGGCAGTAGTGATTTTATTGCTGAATTAAATACGCAAATATTAAATATATGTGAAGTAAATAACAATTTGGCCGCTGCTTCTATTTCCTGTTTAGCAGCTGGTTTTGGAAATATTGATGGAACCCTCGACTGCACAGCTTTTCCGACAATAGAACACTTATTTGCAGAGGTAGGAAATAATGGGGCTTGCAATGATCCCAGTACAATAGTGTTGAATAGTATTTGTGCTGTAACAATGAACTTCTGAATTTGATCATTCACAATGTATTGAATATCCACCAAGAGCAATACAGGCATCGTTAGACACTTTAAGTTTATTTTCTTCAGGCCATTTAGAATTTTTTGATCTTAACTTTCGAACAAATTTTTCAGCATTTTCGCCGAATGCAATTTGCCCAGAAACACTTGCTGCTTGTGCTGGAAAGTGAAGGTTTTCTTCATCAGAAAATAAATCTTCTGTATTCGTAAGCACAGGAACACCTTCGCGCTCTTCCAGATATCCTTGTTTTATCAGATAATCATTTACACCTTGAAGAATATTGAAAACTGGAATTCAAAATGCGTCGAAGGTGAGATCTGAATGTGGGCTTGGTGTGCACATCTTTGGTAGATTCGCTGCAGCGCTAATTTGACTTGCTACCCAAAGAAAAGTGTGTGTTTTTTAACTTTGGGTTGGCATAGTAAATAAAAGGTTATTTAGCTTATATTTTTATTTTGTACAATTTTTAAAAAATGGACACAGACAGAATTTAAATTAAATCACTACGGCTTGATTCGTTACCAATCCAGATTCTACATCTGTACATTGTATAAATATACTAAAGCTCATGCCTACTTCAGCACTCTCTATCAAACCTGAGGCAATATAGGTTGCCGTTTCGCCAGGTTCTAGTGGCGCGAAGGGAAAAGCTGTAAAATCAGGGGCAAAAGCAGAATACTGATTACTATCAGATCCACTAATGAAACAAGTATAGGTACTTGAGGTGCTGGTATTGGTGATGTCAGTAAATAACGTGCCAGAGTGTATACTAGTTGGGCCACCATTATCCTGAAAAAATGAATTTGAAATTGTGAAAGTAGGAGGTACTTGAACTGTGCTGTCTGAAGTAGGCCAAGTTGGAGTGACAGCACCGCAATTAATCGTAGAATCAACCATTTCAAAAGCAGTTATGATAGCTATAGCTTCAGACAATAAGGCAACTATTTCTGTGCCATTTGTACCTGTATAAGTATTTAATGCCTGAAAATATCCTGTCATATCAGTACAAATAAGTTCAGTGTTTTTGTTAGGACAGTCCACTGCCGTGGCCAATGTATAAAGAGGAGCTACCACATTACCATTAAAATTTCTTTGCAAAAATATGCCGTTAGTTTGGGGAGAAAGACAAATTTCGTTAGGATCATTGAATTTATCTTCGAGTTTGATGTCTCCATTTATTGCACCTAAAAAAGAATCCTTAGGAAATGTGAGACAGTTTTGTATTTGTCCTGATATTCCCTTTTTAGCAACAACAATTGGAACCTCTATTGTTTGCCCTGGGTTCTTTGGATCAGGTTCTGTACGTGTATCGCCAGAAATAGTATAAACGGGTTCAGTATTATTTATAACGCAGTTGTTAACTGATGTTGCAGTATTTACTTTGTTCAGTTGCTCAATGAATAGTGTGTTAAATACAGTTAAATAATCCGCAGCGTTTTGGAAATACGGCCCTGTAAAAGTAGGACCTGCAGTTAGCATTTTAGATGTTTTTTGATTCTGTTGTACAAGAGTAAAATTCAAAGCTCCACTTAATGGATTTGTGCATATATTTGGGAAAATTTCATTGTTAATGACAAGCTGCAAAATGCCGTCTGTTAATTGAAGTTGTGAAATTAGCCCTGCAGTTGAAACAGCTCCTATTCCTGAAGGATTAGTTAATTGAGTAATTAAACCTTGAACAATGGTACTTGCTTCCAAAGCCTGGGTTTCAGTTAACGCACAAACTGTTTTGAGGGCATTCGAAATAAAAACAGAATGTTCAGATGCAAATGTAGGTTCTGTTGTTTGTACAGTGCAACTGGATATGCCCCAAATACAGCTCCCTAAAGAGAGTAGTTTTAACTTGCGTGTTATATGTTGTAAAATCATTTGCATTTAATTCCTTAGATGTTTAAAATGTGAACCCAAAGTTAGATCAGCCTGCCCCACTAGCACCTAACTCGTAAAATTTGTTATGCTTTTTGTAGTTACAAAAAAATTACAAAAATGAGAAACTATGGAATGGGATGTAAGGCTGCTCTATGTTTACTGTACAGTTTGTGAGTTTTTCAGTCAAACACCTTCCCATAAAAAAATTAGAACAAGCCGAAACCAAAAATTAAATTTTACAGATGAAAAAGTTATTACCATCTATATTGATGGGATTTTTGCATCGACTGAATAATCTTATGGCTGAAATTATTTCATTTTCAGATAAATTTATTCGAAATTTTAATCTCGATAATGGCGCAAATGAAAATCTAATTTTAATTGATTCTATGCCAATTATTCTTGTAAAAGGATCAAGAGCACCAAATGCAAAAGTTGCAAAACTAACTGCTTCCCTAGGGTATTGTGAATCAAAGAAATTTTATTATCATGGAGTGAAATTTCACATGTTTGCTAATTATCAAAATAAATCATTACCAACGCCTCGATTATTAGAAATTAGACAGGAAAATGTTCACGATTTAAGAGCTGTAAGGCATATTTTTCAGAACTTTACGAACAGCAAAATAATTGGAGATAAAGCTTACTGTGATAAAAAAAATAAACTTTCTCTCGGAAAGAAAAATATTGAAATTCATACGCCAATCAAACTTTCAAAAAATAAAAAGCAATTGAGCAAAGACGAATCTACTTATTGCAAGGTTATCAATTCAATTCGACAGTCAATCGAGATATTTTTTAGCTGGATAATTCAGAAAACTGGAATTCAAAATGCGTCGAAGGTGAGATCTGAATGTGGGCTTGGTGTGCACATCTTTGGTAGATTCGCTGCAGCGCTAATTTGACTTGCTACCCAAAGAAAAGTGTGTGTTTTTTAACTTCTAGTTTTATTTTGTTGCACTTTAATTACTTTGCAACATCTTTATTGCGACTAAGCCGAATTGACTAGATACCGTTTGACACGCCCGCATTCAAAGTTATACAAAAACAATATAAAATAATTTAGGAGCAAGAAATGAAAAGGATATTCAAAACATTAGCAGCATTAATAGTTTCAGGTTATATCATTTGCAGCCCTCAAGTAATGGCATTTACTAAAAAGTTTAAATTGTGCAACCAAGCCAAAAGCAAAGAGGAATGCAGCGCTGGCAAGCATTGGGCCACTAATACATTCTTCTGCGAATGGAAAAGCCATAGGGTTGGTGATATTAGGTATGAATCTTGCAATATATTGGATATAGATCCTGATAATGAATGCAGTAGGGTGCCAATCATCAGTTCTGGTTCATATAACTCCATTGACAAGAATAATTGCGAAAGAACTAATATAGCTGGTCCAGCTGGAACGTACTATAAATGCTATTATAAGGATGGAATAGATATGCTTCATATTGCCACCGAGTGCTTTGCTATTCTCAAATAAGAGTAGCTGAGTTTGTAATATCTAAATTTGGGTACGTTCTGTAAACTGTGTCAGTCCCACCTGCTATGATATTGGTAATGTTGCAAAGTTGTTGAATTTATATTTGCAATCCAAACTCATATCGACTTATAAACATCCCTATAACAATATCATGCATAATATCTGATTTTGAAAAACAGATTGTTTTTCTCGCCAGACGTTTGATTCTTGTTCTTAAGGCGAGGTGTTTTCGCTCGATTTTTTGAGTATTGGCTTTTCCAATAATAAGCTGATCACGAGTAATATTTCTATCATACCCACCCGAGCCATCAGTATAATAACGTTTAATTGCAAATGGCTTTAAAAGTTCTTTTAATTTGAGCAAAACTTCATCGCAATGTTTTCCTAAAACATATGCGACGACAAGACCTTTCTCATGATCAATGGCATGCCATAGCCATCTTTGATTTTTATTTTCAAGCAACTGTCATTAGAAGTGTAAAAATATAGGAGTAATTTGCAAATGTCCTGTTGAGCAAAACTGGGTTCAGATCAAAAGCAGCTCTGTGTTTTGCAAAATTTTTATTTAATTGCGGGTAATATTTCATAAACTATCTTTCAATCGTTGAATAATTTACTTCTAGACGATATTTTTTTAAGAGTTTTGCTACTTGTCTGTAGCTGTAGCTTAATGAATAGCAACACACTAACGTACGGCCATCAGAATGATTTCTTTTTTAAATTTTTTCCATTTAAAATTCATGACAAGCTCCTTGATTTTTCAATTAGAAGCGCATACTTAACAGATGATTTAAATCTTCACGTGAGAAGCATTGAATAAATAACAATTAAATGGAATAGCAGCATCTGATTTGCCAGAAACCTCGATAGCAAATTCCATATTATTGAAAAGATAAGTTTGAAGCCCTGGTTTAAAAAACTCAAGTTGCATTGTTTTAATAGATTTGTGTTTTAGTGGTTCAGCTAAATCAGAATTAAACACTACAGTATCATAATACATGCGACCTGGCGTATTAGGGAAAAGAACATTCCATTTTCCACCTGAGAATGAAGTTTTTATCCCAAAATAATTAACAGAGGCAGTAATATAACCTGATTGTTCATCGACAGAATAATTTATAGTAAAAGTTTTAGGCAAATCTTTTACAAGATCGCGACAGAGAGAATTATAAAAAGGCAATCTCTCATCATCATCCCAAATAAAGGGAGGGTTACTCCAAGCAGTACGGGCTTCAATTATGTGAAAATTTTCTTCAATAGATCCAGATAAAGCAAAAGAATTCGAAGTGAAGGAAAAAAATAATCCGAACAAATACAATTTTTTCATTTAATCTCCTATGGAAATTTTTGTAAATCCTTGTACACTTACCACTTCCTTCAAATCAGTCAAATTTTGGTTGTTTTTTTTACTTGTGGAAATATAAATATGCAGAAGAGAATCTGCCCTCTTCATATTTTTAAATTTTGGTTAAGGAGGACCCAGTGAATAGAAATTTTCTAGCGATTTTTTTAGCAGGATCAGCAACGTTTTGTGCAAATTTGAACGCAAATCAAAATGAAGCATACTACAATCAATTTGATTCTAAATCGAATGAATCTACTACTGCTACTTATTATTCCGAAGTTTTCCCATCAAAGATGCGCGCAAATAGTAACCCAGATCCAGAATGTTGGCAAGATTGTGAACCAAAAAATGGTACTATAAACTGTGGTGGGCGTTTTGTCCCGCGTGTTAATAGGTGTATTTGTTATCTCCCCATTCCTCATTGGGGTCCTAATCCATGGTCTACAGTTCCTGAGTCATGGAGTTGTCCATGAGCATCTGAAAATTAATGAAATAAAATTTAATTAGCAAATCATAACCTTGTTCTATAAAAGGAGTTAAAATGTTTAAAAAGGTAAAAATTTCTGTTTTGGGTCTATTCATGTTATCTGCAACATATGGTGCTTCGGCAAATTGCTATGAGCAATACCAACGCTGCATAGATGATCTAGGAGATTCGGAGGGAAATACAAGTTTTTGTCGGGCACAATATTACACTTGTATAAACTCTTAATAAAGAATAATTGACAAATTTTTTTGCGCTACCAAAATTTAGGGGCAGGCTAATCTAACTTTTGGTTTGCAGATATTGATAAGAAGATCGTGGATATTTTGTGGTGATTTTTGAATAATGCGATCAATATGTTCAATGTGATTCAAAGAACCATGAGTGGCGAGTATGATCTTTCCATTATACTCATATATTTCTTTCAGTGTGCCTAGGTAATCATTTGAACACAAGCTCATCCCTATTTGCACTTTATCAAAATAATAATCTGTAATTAAAATTTTAATTTCCTGAATAGAAACTTTCTTATCGTCGATAGCATCGAATAGTTCGTCAAAATGTGTAAAAAATGCAAATTGATATTGTGAATGCAGGGTTTGCCATTCTTTATATGGGGTTGGATCATCATCAATGACAACAATCAAATTCTGCGCGTTAGAGTATTTAATTCTAGCCATATTTAGGGGCATTACGTTATTTTGGATGTCTTGTGTCATGTTCTCATGAGTAAAAGTATTTGGAATTTGGATTATAAACTCTGTCCATGACTTAGACAAATTCGCATCGGCGTAGCTTTTTACTGAAATATCACCACCAATCATCAATACACTTTGTTTTGTGTCGTGTAATCCTGAACCACAAAGCTTGAAGTTAAAAGGTTTTGAAGTGTAATTTTTCGTGAAAATTTAGCATCAATTGTATTTAATATTGGAATGATATAATCGTCATTTAAAATTGTTGAATCTGTTAAAATTTGAATAAGTGTTTTAAAAATTTGTATGCGTTGGAATGATAATTTTTTTGATTGTGCAGAACTATGAAGAGGTCTGGCTACAAAGGGGCACAAATAATTTATAATAACAAAAAAACCCGCATTTTAAGCGGATTTTTAGAATAATTGGTGGAGGTGTCGGGAATCGAACCCGAGTCCAGAAAGGCATCTCAATTGGCCACTACATGCTTATCTCTTTTAAAAATTTCACTATACTCTTATTAAGAGCACCTTAAGTATAGCTAGGCTCGATTAATAGGTGGAAAAGCTACGAACAGAAGCTTTTTTTACCCGCACGTAAATTTACAGCGATTATTATGCACGTGCTGCCGCACAATAACCACTGGCTTCACAGACTAGGCTGCAAGAGCTAGAGCCGGAACTCTAGCAGAAGCGATTGATCTAACATTGCCATTTTATGGCTGCTACAACGTTTTGAAGAGGCACTGTAACCAACCCCTGCATGCTCCTTTTGTTCAACTCTTTCTGTCGAAACCTGTTCACCCCCAGGTGAAGTAAATAAGAAGCTTGAGATAAACCAATAATACCTTAAAAAATCTTAAATACAATGCAAAACTATTGTTTATTAAAATCAGAAGTTAGCTTCATTTTGTTCTAAGGAACGAGTTTTTAAGATGTGTTATACTTTGTGTTGTCAATACATAAGAAGATGAAATTTTTCTGGAGAATTGCTCATAATGAATAAGTTTGGATTTTATCTAATTTTTTTAATTTTCATGATACAAACAGCTCATGCGGACCAAAAGAAGATAGATTCATTTGATAGTTGGATTTTGAAACAATTAAAACTGTATTCAATTCATGGTGCTAGTATTGCAATCATCAAAGATTATAAAATCGATTCTATTAGGGGATATGGTTATTCAGATAAAGAACATAAAAAACTTGTTAACAAAGAAACTTTATTTAATGTTGCTTCTGTTAGTAAACCAGTGACCGCACTGGCAATTTTAAAAGCCTCAGAAAAAAAATTGTTTGCTCTTGATGTTGATGTGAATAATTATTTAGTCAATTGGAAAATCACAAATAATCAATTTACAAAAAATAGTCCTGTAACTATTAAAGAGCTTTTAACCCATACAGCCGGCATTAATGCTGAAAATCATCCTGGATATTGCAATAGTTGTCAATTACCGACGTTAGTAGAGGTGTTAAATGGGACCCCTCCAGCAACAAATAAGCCAGCCACTGTTATGAGCAAACCGGGAAAACAATTTTTATATTCATCGGTTGGCTATAAAATTTTGGAACAATTATTGATTAGCGTCTATCATGAGCCTTTTGAATCAATAATGAGGCGTATTGTATTCAATCCTCTAAGGATGTATCGAAGTACTTTTAATGATAACTTACCAGGATATTTAGCTAAGAATGCTGCTACTGGATATGATGTAAATGGACAGCCTATTAAAGATGGGCCGTATATATTTGTCGGAAGTGCTGCAGGTGGATTATGGTCTAATTCAGAACAGCTTGCAAATTTTATTTTAGCAATCCAAAATGCGCTAGGCAATTCTGACTCACCAATTTCTCATGATGTTGCTATGCAAATGATAAAACCAGCAGTAAAATTAGGACAAAATCATTACCGATCTTTAGCAATGGAGATTTTATTAAATCATAAATACAATAAAAAATCAGATGAGTACTTCATGCATACCGGCGAAACATTTGGATTTCAGTCTTTTATAATTGGAAGTAAAACAAAAGGGAATGGTGCTGTCGTTTTAATTAACTCGTGTTTTGATCGTACGACTAAAAAAAGATTACCACCATTTAAAGAAAACGCATGTAACCCTTCTCTTCCTAAAGACGCCATTAGTTTTAGAAGTTTAGTCATTAAACGTATTGCTAAACTTTATAATTGGTAGACTGTTTGTTTTAATTATTCACTGAAAAAACTTTTACACCACTACCTAAATTACAATTTATTTCAGATTTTTTGGATAATTGAAGATATTTTTCTGCAGTGAAAATAGTGTTTTCTAACACAAGAGTGTTATCTGGTTTAAGTTTATACTTCAGGTGTTCATATACAGGCACATTAGGGTATTTAGGGTTATAGGTCGTAAAGTGCAAATCTGAGAAAGTAATATATTTGTCTTTTATAACCATCATGGATGTAGGGGTTATGCTACCGATAATTTCTGTGTTTAATGGAGAACTTGTTGATTCACATTGTTTTAAATTAAGTACAACACGAATTCCTGATCCGTTTTCGATTGCATTTACAATTGAATCATAATGACTAAATTCCGCAGCGAATAAATTACATGAAAATGCACTTAAAACTAAAAAACTCTTTTTTAACATAACGATTCCAATCCACTCATCATCAAAAAACTAAAATCTTAAACTGACTGTTTTCTTTATATTAAACCAATTTTATATTCAAACTATCTTATTTAAAGTGCGCTGATTGTTAACTTGCAAAAATCAGTAAAGCTTTGAGAGTATTCAAAGTTGACAAGATTTTTTGCTACTTTCACTAAATTTTTATGATCATGAAACCAAATTGGCTTTAAGAGTGGCTTGAATGGGGAACGAATAATCGATTTTTCAGGAAAGTCGAAAAAGTACCCATTGTTAATTACGCCAGTCCCAGATTTAACATCTTTTTCAGGGAATGCACCCCATGTTGTCCCAAATAATCCGTATGAAACAGCTGCCCAACAATTTACACCAATAGAGCCATATTTTAGATGTGATAGAGCATTTTTAACTTGCACTTTATGTGTTTTTTGGGTTTTTTCATCTATAATAAAAGTACAACTTAAATTACCCCAGATAGATTTATTACAAGTTTCGACACACTGAATTAAAAACTCTTCTGTTGTTTTAGTATCAAGTTCTACAACTCCAAGAACTCCACAAAACGCTTCAAAATTTAATGCATATTCATTTGGTGTAACAGGAATATTAGGGATTAATGTCCAAGGAATTGTTCCTTCTTTTGATTCTCCAAAAAGCTCTGCTTGCGGATATTTCTCTAAAAATGATTGATGACGCTTTTCAGAACCTGGATAATAAGCATATCGAAGTGGCATTTTTTCAAATTCAGCGCGAAGGGCTTTTAAAAATTCTTCTTTTTGTGGCCAATTTTTTCCTAAAACAAGAACTTTTACAGCATTACAATTAAAGCTCGCATTATTTTCTACTGCGCTTGCAATATGCTTTGCTTGAAACAAAACTTCTTTTTCTGTCCAATCACCAGGCACAATAACTGCTGGTGAAACGCAGCCAAGTTCAGCAGTAATATTTTTAGGATACTGGCAAATTGCCTGGTAGGTTTCGTATGAACCGGTTACGTGAATTTCGTCGACATCTTCGTGCGCACATAAAAATTGACCTGTTTCTTTATCGCCAGTTGTGAGTTCCAAAAAACCAAGATCAATAAAAGGTTTAAAAATTTTTGCAAAAACATCTTTAATGTAATCATTTATAGGATTGAATTTTAATAAGCAAACGGCTCGTTCTGTAAAAAGTTTATGCAAAAGATCTAAGGCAGGCATGCTCGCTACATTTCCAGCACCAAGAATTAAGCACACTTTTCCTTGTCCCGATTGCAATTCGTTGTACAACACGCCTTGAGTGGCTGGTTTATCTTTTTGTATATGAATTTCGGCACTTATCCCCAAAAAAATCAGCGCTTCCGATAGATTATAGGGAAGTACAGTGGCAACTGTTTGATCAGAGCTGTTTTTACTCAATTTAAGCTGTGGCTTTGCATTTTGCTTAAGAGAGGTTTGTAAAATACGAAAAGCACGCATTAAAACAGCAGGTCCTGAAATCCATTCCTGCCCAATTGTTTGCGATTGAGGCGGTATTTTTTTTGCATTTGCACAAAGATTTACCCAAACCTCCTTTTCATTTTGTAAATTTTTCATACATTTTTTTAAAAGTATAATTTTTTCTTTTTCAGAAAATCTGCACCATTTTTGTTTATTGCCTTTTAATGTAGTTAGTTTTTTTTCATCAGAGTTAATCACGTTTTTCATTTATATCTCCTTATTTTTTTTTTAAAAAATTACATCAAAACCTGAGTGTGCAAACAAAGAATTATAAAAAAACAACAGGATTTAGAGTGCAAAATAAGTTGGCCAGCCGTTTAGATTATTGTTTATAAGTTGCTTTTTATAAAAAAATTTGTACAATCCGAAAACTACTTTTTCAATAAGGATCTCTTATGCAGTTAAAACCTCACACACTTTTATTTGCACTCTCGCTTCCACTCTCCGGTTATTTAGTGTCTTGTGCACAAAACTCATCTAGAGACGATCAAAATATTATTGCGCAAAATTCAAGTATTAAAAAAGATTCTTATTCCAAAAAGAAGAATCCGCGTAATAAATATACAGCGACTCCTTATTGTACAGATTTAATGGATAGCACAGCAAATCCACTTGGGCCATACGCGTGGCATTTATATAACTATGGTAACCCTGCATATGCAACTGCCTATACAGAAGAAGAACATGCCGCTTCATTAGGCAAAGATATTAATGCTTACAGTGTTTTAAAAGAATATTGTTTAAGTGGATCTGGTGTTTCTGTTGCAGTTGTCGATTCTGGTATGCAGGTTGAACATCCCTCACTTTCTCCAAACATTGATAACCGCCCAAATGCAAGCAAAACGTGGTCGGTAAACTACCGTAATAATCGTTTGTCTACAAACGATCCTTCTCCTATCGAAGAAGATGACATCGATCATGGAACAATGGTTTCTGGTATCATTGCTATGCGCAGTAACTTGGGTGTAGGCGGTACAGGTGTTGCTCCACGTGCAAACTTATCAGCATATAATGTTATTAACTACGATACTCAATTGTTCGATAATTTCTACGAGTCTTTAGGCTCTTCAGCTGCGGCAGAAAATAACGACATTTTTAACATGAGTTATGGTATGGATAATACGTCGCAAGTCAGTACAGATGACCCAGTCTCTTTAGCTGGTCTTGCTATGTATAAAACAGGGACACGTTTATTGCGCCATGGAAAAGGCGCCCTTTATGTGAAAGCTGCAGGAAACGGCTTTGGTTCATTAGGCAGTGTGTACGATTTTGTCTCATGCAAAGCAGCAAACACATATGGTGTTAGTTGCCAAGATGTAAGCATGAATACAGATAATGCAATGCCTGAAGTTATTTCAATTGCTGCATTAAATTCATTTGGTAAAAAAACAAGTTATTCCACAACAGGAGCAGGACTTTGGGTTTCTACTCCGGGTGGCGAATTTAGTTTTGATAAAAACTGGATTGAAGAAGAGCTCGATCGTTTTGACGAAAAAGCAGATTGGAGCGATTATATAGATGCGCTTTCATTCCCTGCAATTATTTCTACCGATATGCTTGGTTCACGTTCTGGCTTTGCACAAAGAATTGATATGGATGATACTGAATCAATCTTTAATGCACGCAACAAATTTAATGCAGGGCTAGTGCCAGAAAACGAATCATTTAATTATACAAACTCTATGAATGGTACATCAGCTGCTACTCCAATTGCTGTTGGTGCAATGGCTGTTCTTTTAGAAGCAAATCCAGATTTAACATGGCGCGATGTAAAATACATTCTTGCTAAAACTGCAACAAAAGTTGATCCAGAATTTGCAGGAGTAACTGCTCAATTACCACACGGTGAATTCGAATTACAACAAGGCTGGCTTACAAATGCTGCAGGCTTTCACTTTTCTAATTGGTATGGTTTTGGTGGAGTTGATTTAAAAGCTGCAGTCGATCTTGCAGTTGATTTCGAATCTCCATTAGGAAGATATATCGAGAAACCTTGGTGGCCCAAAGGAAAAGCATTAAATAAAAATGTTCCCGCAGGCGAATATGCAGGTGTTACTCGTACAGTTACAGTTGCTGCAGGCGATAATTTAGTAGTTGAAAGCCTACAACTTAAAGTGTCACTTGCAAGTGGATATGTTGGCGATGCAGCAATCGAAGTTACATCTCCATCAGGTACACGCAACATTGTATGGCATGCAGGAAATGGTTTTTCTAATCATGATGATTTATCAGACATGCTTATGCTTTCAAACGCTTTTTATGGTGAAGAAAGTGTTGGTTCATGGAAAGTCCGTGTGATTAATACAGGCATCCACGACGAAGACGTAGTTTGGACAGGTTTACAATTAAAAGTTTCTGGCTACCAAAAAGGAAAATAATCATGCAAAACATCAAATCATTATTGAAATTGTCAGTCGTTTTGAGTTCCCTAACTGTAACCGCAAGCTCTTTTGCTAATGAAGCATTTCAGCAAAATGGCAATACGTATACTGTTCAAGAGGGTGTGTTTGGTGTGATTAACGCACCAGAAAGCACACAACAAGGGCAACCTGGTAGTCAAAAAGCTAAATCTCAAGGCTCTAATGCTAAAAAACACAATCAGTTTTTTAGTGTGTACGATGCGCAAGGTTTAAAGCAGCACGGTTCAAAACTTGCTAAGTCACAAAAATATCAAGTAGTGACCAAAAAAACAGTGAATCCACGTACAAACAAGGTTAAAGAAGTTTCTGCCTTAATGTCTGGACAAATCATTGTTCAAGCAAAAGAAGTTGATTCTGTAAACACATCTTTGCGTCTTAAAAAGAGTTTTCCAAAAACTGGTTTTTATGTCTATGAACTAAAAAAAGGTCAGTCTGTTGCAAGTGCGCTGGATGAATTAAACAGTTCTCCAAGTGTCGAAAGTGCAAAAGTTGAAATTATTGAAAACTTGCGCATACCAATGTAATTTTTGATTGTGTGTAGGCTGGGGCGCGTAAAACAACAGTCCCTGCAAAAAATTTTAATTCGCGGGCTTAGTCCTGCGTTTTTTTGTATGGGTGAGTGTATTTTGGTTTTATGAGAAAATGTGAAAAAGAGGTGCGTGTTGAGCAAATGCGAAAGAGAGTATTTGCATGCAGAGTTGGTCCCTGGAATTGTTAAGGGGTAGAAGTTTTTATTTTTACGTGCGGAAACCAAATGCACGCAAACTACTCTTTTCGCATTTGCTCAACACGCACCTCTTTTTCACATTTTCTCATAAAACCAAAATACACTCACCCATACAAAAAAACGCAGGACTAAGCCCGCGAATTAAAATTTTTTGCAGGGACTGTTGTTTTACGCTTTTCCGACCCACGCACTGTTTTTTGAAGAAACATTTTTGAAATACCATTCTACAAATTATTGACAATAGTTTGTCTTTTCTTACTTAAGTTGAAAAAATATATTGATATTAGATGGTAATAACCAAAAAATTGTTTTGTACATGCAAAGGCAAGATGCTTGATTGAACCAATGAGAAGCTTTAAAATAGGTAAGTATTGTGCGAGTTTCTCACTTCATATTTTTACTTTTTCTCGTTTTTTATTTGCCATGAAAAGTTTTATAAAATTTCGAGATAGGTATAGGGGACTCTTTTACTCAACTGCGAATCTGTATAATAGGGACCGAAGCTATGAAAAAAACATTATTGTATTCTATCCTTTTTGGATTTGGCTCTATCTATATGGTTAGTGCCTGTAAAAAATCTAACAGAGAATTTATGGGGCAACGTTCCTCATATTTGAATGAAGCGCCAGGTGCAGCGTTGTTAACATTAACCCCTAGTACTGCGGGGTTTGTTGATATCGAAATCAATGTGTTTGGTGGAAGCCCTTTATTACCAACTCAGTGCAGTTATGCGATTTATGATGGTCAATCTGATGATGCAGCATTATTAAGCAATCAATTTATCTATCTAGCCTTAGATCAGTCTGGTGCTGCCCTTATTTCCGTACCAAATAATTTTTGTTCAATAGGAAAAACAACAGCATATGTAACATGGGATTGTAGTACATCGGTTTTTCCTTTCACACCAGCACTAGCAACAAATGAAGGTTCTAATGCATTCTTTTTTGAATGTCCGAATTAGTGAAAAACAATAGTAACGTTAATTTTTTAGAATGCATTTTTAGTTTGATGATTTAAATCAATTAAAGAATTTAAGGAGAGTTAGATGAATACGAAAACTTTTCAATTTTGTAAAAAAATTGCAAGTCAATGCCAGAATAGAATATTTTTTAGCAATACAGTAAAGCAAGTGTTTGTTCTTTTGGCGGGTTTCTGTGCTTTGTTATCTGCCGTAGAGGCAGCAGCAGTGGAGTGTTCGCTTTCTACTGTGAATTCTATTTCCTTTTGCAAGGCAGGCCCGGCAGTGATATTGAGCAGTAATAATGGAGTCCGTCTTATAACAAATTCAAATTGTAATGTCACAAATGTTACATTACCACGTTACTCTTTATCTACATTCAATTTCTATGGCGATATTTACACAATTGCACCTGGAACACCTTGTGAGGATAGTGTCTGTTTTTTTTGTTCTCCTGACAGCTTCTCCCGCTCTATACCCAATAATGGCGGATCTGTAGAGATTAATTTAGGTCAAAATACACCTTGGAATGGTGTGTCAGCTCGTGTGGGTGGAAAAAGTGGTTTGTGTGTGCTTTCTTTTGGATCAATACCCACTACTACCGATCCGATTTCTGGCTCCACTACCTATCAAATTTATGCTCGTGGTGAATGTTCCGGCTTAAGCGGAAAATTAAGCTGCGATAATCTTAGTGATCCTGACGAAAGCATTTTTAATGGTAATGGAAGTGTAGGAAAGTTACCACTTCAAACACCAGGTGGCACTGCTTTGTGTAGTCCTGGAAACTCGATTACGTGCACCGTAGCCGACAGTTTTAGCACAACAGTTGGATCTGTAGACGTGAGTGGTGTAACATCGAGTCCTAATGTATGCCCTTCTATTCCTACTCCATAATATAAACATCACAAGCGCAGGCCTACGTGCCTTTAAGCTTTTTCTACCTACGCATTTTTTTTTGAATAAAAGAAAATACTGACCACAATTCCCAAATTATTTTCAGAACAAAAGCAAATAATTTATCTTCTTCTTTTTTACTTTAAAATCTTATTTATACTTATGCATTTGCAAAAATTTACGGAGTCTTAGCATTCTCAAGTTTGTGAGTGTTCAGTGTTTGTGTATGTGGGTAAAGTATGTTGTGAGCGGGCTTCAGAAATGCGAAAAGAGTAGTTTGTGTGCATTTGTTCCGCACGTAAAAATAAAAACTTCTACCCCGTCATAATCCCAGGACAACTCTGCACACAAATACTCTGTTTCGCATTTCTGAAGCCCGCTCACAACATACTTTATTCACATACACAAACAAACAAGCAAACACAGACGCCCAAATAAAAAAGCTAAGACTTAAAAAATCTTAGCAAAATCATAAATATAAATGGTATTTTAAGGAAAGAAAAAAGAAACGAAAAGAGAAAAAATGGCTCCCCAGGGGTGGATTGAACACCCGACCAAGTGATTAACAGTCACTTGCTCTACCACTGAGCTACTGAGGAATAGATAGCGAAATAGCACAGCTATTTTGAATCTGCAAGAGCAGATAATAGCTCTGTATCAACAATATACACATTATTTGAATCAGACCGCTTTAAATAAACGTTTTTTTCATCGAGAGGTACGCGATTGCCAACAAGAACTTTAGGTTCTAATGATGTTTCATCTTTTTTTGTTGAATCACAATAAAATATTTTTTGAGGGTCAGTAAGGCCATATTTTTTGAGATCTGCTTGCGATGCATTGTCAATTATATCGACAGCTGTCAGTGTGCCAAGATTAGAAGAGCATTGTGAATTTAAGAACACTGAACGATCCCGAAAGGCTTTGAATGGTGGAACTAGATTTGCCCATTCATCCAATTCAAACATGGCAAGTGCATCATCAGCTAATTTAATAAACACACCCGCACTAGACATGTAGATGGGAAGTTTTAAAACAGTTTGAGTTTCTTTTTCTTCAAGCGTAATGAGTGCTGCCGGTTTTTTTAAATTAATTTCAAGAGCGTTTAATTCGTGTGTTGAAGGAGTATCGATAATTTTTTGTGTTTTGAGCTCTTGCAAATATTGAAGGTATTGGGTGATGAACTCTGCAGAAGCTTCTGTAGAAATTGGCGTCTCAGAAATCCATTCATCATCATTATTGAGTTTAAGCAAGATAGTGCTGTTTGGATCGTTTGTATCAGTCAAATTACTAATTTGTAATCCATTTATGTTTGCCAGTGCAAAATCAATAATATGCTTTGAGCGTAAACTATCAAAAGTATTTTCTTCAAACCAAGAAATGGACGAATTGTCGACAATTAAAAATTGAGGCTTTTGATGCGACTTTGCATAGGCAGATGGTAAATAAAATCCGTCAGAGCCGTTTGTTGCTAAGTTATTTCCAATATCTAATACTTTAGTTGTGCCATTTAAAAAAGTGAGTTTAAAGGTGATTTTAGGCGTTTCTAAGCCGCTTTCTTTTGTATCAATGCTTTTTACTTTACGCTGTATTGAAATATTTCTGAGTAAAACAAGCATATTGTTTACAGCGTCTTGATCGGCAAGAACATTTTTAGGTTCGGTCATTTGCCATGGAGATTCAAAGTTTTTTCTTACAAATACAAATTCACCGTGCTCATTTTTCAGTTCTAATTTTGTACAATTTTCGTTTTTAAAGAATAAAGCAACAGAAGCAGAATCTTCATAACGGTCATTTTTTTTGGTTAAATATTCATCTAAAAAATAAATACCAACTAATAAGAAAAATATCAGCAATCCTAAACTAAACTTTACTTTATATTTCATGCGTGACGTCTCCTAAACCAAATCAACACACCAATCATTGCGGTGCAAACGGGGAGTAAACCAGCAAAAAGAGGGACAAACGCACCAGGATTTTTTGATAAGTTAAACTGTTTTGGTGCAAAGCTTTTAGAAGGAATATTTAAAAATTCTTTATCTTGATAAAGTTTTGCAATGCTAAGTGGCAGTAATTCTTCCGTGATACGCATGCTTTGTGAATATTCGTTTACTAAACTAAAACCATATATAACGACTTCAGTGGTATCGTTTTCAGCATTTTCAGGTGCTTGAATTGTATTTGATAATTTTGATGCATTTGCAATTTGAATATCAAATCCAACTGGCCATGTTTGATCGGAATCAAATTCTGTATCTGGCTCTAATAAAAATGGTGCCTTTAAATCAATTTGATTTCGTTGTTCTTTTGTAAGTGTCACTGGGGCTGCTTCAACAACAGACATTAAAATTTCGGTGTCGGTTTTAATAAGAGCATTTTCACTATCTAAGAGTGTGAAAGGCCGCGCTCCATCAATAGGAATACTTGCGTCGGCCCCGTAATTAATGACTATAGGCATTGTGATAGGAGAATCTGGATTAAAATCACTCATAATAACGGGCGGACGTAAAAGATTCTGTTTTGCAATTTGGCGGCCTAATGCTGTTTCTTTATTTAACGTAAGAAGTACATCATCTGGTTGTAAATTTAAAAGTTTATACAAACGATCTAAACCTTGGGTACGGTAAGGATTATTAATTAAAATAAGCTTTCCACCCCGTGCAACATAATCCATTAACTGCGTTTCAACATTTGTGTTGTATGCAATTGAATTATCGCCTGCTACTAATAACTGTGCATCACTTGGAATGGTTGTGTTCTGTAAATTTAAAGATTGGGTGTAATATGCTTTTGCATCGAGTTGAGTAGCAATATCAGAATAACTTTTTTCCGAGTTTGAAGCCATTAAACTTGGTTCACCATGGCCTGTTAAAAAATAAACTATTTTTTTAGTTTTGATCAGATTAATCAAAGCATTTGTAAGTTTGTTTTCTGTAATTTGGCCTGTAACTTCAGATTTATTTGTATCACTCATTAAAATTAAACGCGAAAATCCAGAAGGCTGGATTTTGGAAAGCATTGTTCTGTCAGTTAAATCGAGTGTGCCTAAATTGATTATTTCTTTAGAATTTTTTTCATATAAATTAATAAGATCATTTACAGAATCACAATAATTATCTGTTACATTCTGTCCGGGCACACAAATAATTTGTACATTTTGATTCATTGCTTTTACAAAATCCACTGTTTGCGTGTTCAATGAATGAATTTTATTTGTAGTGAGATCAAATTTTTTAGAAAAATGTTTTTTATGTAGTAAAATGGCAAACATTAATGTGATTGCAATAGTAATAAGAGTAAATGTTGCAATCTGTGCAAAGTGGCGAGGTGCATAGGCTTCGTGCGCAGATTTGCCTGTTCGTTTAAAGTCCCAGAGCAATCCAAGTGTAATGACAATTAAAGAAGCAATCATCGCAAAAGGAAGAAATTTCCAATACGCTGAAAGCATTTCATAAGTTAAAAGAATGAGAAATGAGAGAAAAACCGTGCCTAAAATCAGACTTAATTTATATTTTTTCATTGGTTAAATTCTCCACTTTTTACATTTGAGAATAAAATGAGTGAGTGTTAGAAAAATAACAACAATCCCTAAATATGTTGCCATTGAAGATGTGTTGATAATACCATGAGTAAAATCTTGGCTAAGTGTAAGAAGATTCACATTTACTTTATACCATTCGGGCATACCTGGTATAAATGCAGAAAAAATAAACAATAAAATAAAAAATGCGGAGCCCAAATAACTTAAAACAGGATTTTTGGTTGTAGAACTAATGAAGAGGCTAATCGAAATAATTGCAGAAGAATTCAACATTAAGCCCAGCCACCCTGAAAGCATCACTTTTACATCTGGTGTGGTAAAAATAATGGTAAAAAGAGGATAGATAAGTAGCAATAATCCAATAACGGCAAAGTAAAAGAAGACCCCAAAAAACTTTCCTAATACAATACTCCAAGTTGAAATAGGGGCTGAAGAAAGCAACCTATATGTGCCAAGATGTAATTCTTCACTCATCACTCGTAATGTAAAAGCGGGAATGATAAAAATATTTATATAGTTTAAGAAGGAAAGAATTTGACCAAAAATATCACCCGCAGGATCCATTGCTTGTCCGCGCATTAAAAGCACATTCACAATAATATAAAACACAATTCCAGATACTAAGAAGATAATGCATGCAGCAATCCAACCAAGTGGAGTGCCAAAAAAACTTTTAAAATCGCGATTTGCAATCGCAAATGTTGCTGACATATGATTTTGCTCCTGAATTAGACATCTGCAGTTTGTGAAGAAGACTGTAAAACATCAAAAAAGATATCTTCAAGGCCGTTACGCTTTTCGTGTAAGCCAATTAGAGGAAACCCTGCCATAACAACTTCCTTAACAATATTTTCAATTGTGTGTTCTGGATTGCTTACATTTAAAGCAATCACAACTTCATTGGCATCAGGTTCTATATAGGCAACTTTAATCGATTCTTTTTGTTTAAACCAATTCAAAAGGCCTTCTGTATTTGCAGCAACAGAAAAAGAAAATTGTTTTTCACTTGCAGAATCATCGTCCAACTTGAATTTTGCACGAATCTTTCCTTGCACAATAATAATCACATCATCACATGTCGCTTGTACTTCAGGAAGAATATGTGAACTTAAAATAACAGTGCGTTCTTTAGCCAGTTGCTTAATTAAATTACGAATAAGTAAAATTTGTGAAGGATCAAGCCCTTCTGTAGGCTCATCAAGAATCAACACATTTGGTTTGTGAACAAGTGCTGCCGAAAGAGCAACACGCTGACGGTATCCTTTAGAAAGATTCCCAATTAAGCGATTTTGTACATCACCAATGTCACATTCATCAATAATCGATGCCACTGATTTTGAAAGTTCATTCCCTTTTAATCGATGTAGTTTTGCAGAATATTCGATAAAATCTTTAACAAACATTTCTTTGTATAAAGGGGGGTTGTCTGGCAGATAACCAACACAAGATTTTATAATTTGTGGATGTGAAACAACATCGTACCCGCAGATTTGCACAGTGCCTGAGCTTGGCCCAAGTAACCCGGCTAAAATATCCATTGTAGTTGATTTGCCTGAACCATTTGGCCCCAGAAATCCACATATTCTCTTTTCTCTAACAGAGAATGTTAAATGTTGAAGAATTTTACGATCACTGTAATGCTTAACAAGATCTGAAACGTCAATCATATATAAACCTCGAACAGCCTTAAAAATAAGGTTGAATAATCAAAATATTTAATCATCTATGACACAGAACACAATTGTTTTAAAGTGTGTGTAAAAATTTTTAAATTAAGAAGTGGGACTTAAATTTGTTTGGATCAGGGGTGTTTTAATCGGTTTTGCAAGTCCAATAAAAACGACAACTGCATTACCACCTGGATTTTCTTGATTAGCAAAAACTTCCCAATTATTAGTGGCCCACACATTTCCTGAAGGATCTACTGAAACCGCGGTGCTGCGTGTAAGTCCATCAAAAAAATAGCCTTCCTCTGGCGAAATAGGATCACCAGTTTGCGCACCTGGAGGGCAGTTTTCGGGTTGTGCGCCACACAGTTGAGAAATGCGCTGCCCTTGAAAGTTTGATGCCCAAACATTATTGTTTCCATCTATCGCCATGCCCCAAGGCACTAAAAGGCCTGCTCCTTTAAAAGGCCCTGTTGCTTTTCCGTTTGCATTAATCATTGTAACTGAAGCATTTTTTCCATTAAAATTTGGATCTAATGTAAGAGCCACAATCTCAAAAAAACCTGGAAAATCTTGATTGTCGCAAGCAATTCTCACAATACCAGAATTTGAAACCCATACATTTCCTAAAGTGTCTGTAGCAACACCCATCGGTAAGTTAATTCCTGCGGTTTCTGCGGCTGATCCTGAAAGCGAATGTAAAATATTTCCCTTTTTATCAAAGTGATAAAGGCTGTTTGTTCCATTACTTGAGACCCACGCGTTTCCATTGATATCAATCGCGATATCGAATGGCCTTATTAATAAATTATTTCCTAAATTATCAATTGGCTTTATGTTAAAAGCGCGATTGGGATCTCCATTCGGAAATTGAGTGATACTTCTGCCGCTACAATTTGCTATCCAAATGTTACCTTCTAAATCAGAAACAGTTCCCTGCGGTTGATTGATTGAATTTCCTGCGCCCATAAATCCACCAAGGCTATTGCCTAATGTATTTGGTGAAAGTGCTGCGCCTTGTGCGCTAAATTTAGAAACTGATTTGGAACGAGCTTGTAAATTCAGTAGACAATTTGAGCCTTGAAATCCAAAATTACCAACCCACACATTTCCATTTGGATCAAAAGTAATTCCATAACCAGCACCATACACACCACCTCCTTGATAGGGGGCACCGGGCAGATCTTGACCTGTTGGGGTTAGGCTTAATAAATGCGTATCGCCGCATACTTTTCCTGTTGGATCGAGTGGCTTTAAATCAAAAGTATAGTTATTTGCAATCCATGCATTTCCTTCTTTATCAAAAGCAATATTACCTGGTCCATTAAATTCATGGCCATTGCCAACATAGCGTAGTGCAAGGATCCATGCTGTTGTATTTTTTGTATTTGAAAGTGCTGGTGTATAAAGATTTTGTTTTTTTGAAAAAGCTAAAAGTGCTTCTAAATTTTGGCTGGGATAATGTGCAATATTCAGTACAGCTTCAAACGTATTTTGTGGAGCGGTTCCAGCTGGTGGTGTGCTAAGAGTAAATAATTCATTACAGTGGGCGTTTATATTGATGCAAACCCCAAGCATATTGGCAAGTGAGTTAAATGTTGCACGTGTTGTTGTGCTAAAACCGTTTGGAATGCTATCAAGCATTTTTGCAACATCCCCGGTTTTAGGATCTGCAAGATTATGAGAAATATCCGCAGCATTTTGTAAACCAGGATATGTGCCATCAATACCTTTTTCTGTAAAAAATTGTGCCATAGAAAAGGCAGTAGCAACAGTAGTGCGTTCGTTTATAATTACGTTTCGATTTATAAAATTTCTTCCCAGCATTAAGGCAAGTTTAACAGGATGTGCAATTGTGCTTTTTGTGAATTTCCCAGCGTTTAAAGAATGCCCTTCAGCTGTAAGATAAAGAACAGTATTTGGGTCGATAGGTGCAGGATAAGAAATTTTAAAGAATCCATTTTTTTTGCTTTTTGCAGTTCCTAATACTTGAACTCCATGCTCGTTACCTGTTGAAAAAAGCTTTATTGTAGAAAATGGAATTGAATTTTTCCCACTTTTTACAAATCCAGAAATTTCAAGAGTACGAATACTTTTAGTGCACGATGTTACCATTACTGAGCCTAAAAATGTACAAATACATACGATCCAAAGAATCATAATATTTTTGGCAGAAATTATATTTTTAAATAACATTTTGTATTCTCATTATGATTTAAAATTTTTACTACCTTATCAAGGTCATTTGATTGAATCAAGAATTGCTCAAAAAATGAACATTTTTTGATGGTGTTGTGGATGTCAAAATATTTCTATCTTGGTGCGATATTGTCAGGTAATGTTGCACCATGATTTTTAGTGGAATGAAGTCTCATGCATAATAACACAATTATTTTAAAATTTGGTGGTGCTTCTTTATGTACACCAGAGTCATTTCATTTTGTTGCAGACATTATTAAAAAACGTAAAAATCAATATCAAAACGTTGTGATTGTTGTTAGTGCTATGGGCAATACAACAGATGAACTGATTGCACTTGCTTATCGTGTAAATCCAAATCCTTCTCGTCGTGAATTAGATATGTTAATTTCTGCAGGCGAGCGGCAAAGCATTGCGCTTTTGTGTATGGCACTCGATCTTAAAAATATCGATGCGGTTAGTTATACAGGCAGTCAAGCAGGCATTATTACTTCAAACGATCATTTCGATGCCAAAATAGTCGATTTACGTCCTAAACGAATTGAGAAAAGTCTTTCAGAAAATAAAGTTGTTATAGTGGCAGGTTTTCAAGGCATGAGTGTGGGCGGAGAAATTACGACACTTGGGCGTGGTGGTTCAGATACAACGGCAGTTGCCCTTGCTATTGCATTGGGTGCAGAAAAAGTCGAATTTTTTAAAGATGTTTTAGGCGTTTACGATAAAGACCCACATACTCATACCGATGCAGTTTTGCTTCCACATCTTTCCTATTCCGATGCGGCTACCATTATTAAAAGTGGCGCTCAAATTTTACACAATCGCTGTGTCACACTTGCAGAAAAAAATAATATTCCCTTGCATGTGGTGTCTTTTAAAACGGCACTAGAAAATATGGATGCCAATCAAGGCACTTCAATTCAGCTAACAGCCCATGCAACCAGCCCGTCCACCAAACAGACCGCTGAATTTGAAATTTTGAGTTAATTTGTTGGATTTGTGTAAATTATTTAGCAGTAAAGATATTTTTTGTCTTGCGTGACAAGAAAATCAGCGATATTCATTCTTAATGCATCCTATGCTCCTGTGGCGGAATTGGTAGACGCGCGCGACTCAAAATCGCGTATCACTGATGTGTGAGTTCGATTCTCACCGGGAGTACCAAAATCTTTTCTTATTTTATATCAAGAATTTGTCATTCCTTCTCCTAAGTTCGCGTTAATAGTAAATACTGGAGAGTTAATCAATGGACTCAAAAATATTAGCCACAGGAATTGCAGTCCCCGAACATTTCGCAGACACAGAGACAGTTTTAAAACATATAAAACATTGGCTAAAAGATCAGGATGATGAAACTCAGCAGAAAATATTGAAAATGTTTAATAGTGCTGGAATTTCAAGACGGTATTCAATTATGGATATCGAACAAGTTTTTGGCGAATCTACTTTTGAAGAGCGAAATAGTATTTACGTAGAAAAAGGGATTGAGCTTTGTGAAAAAGCTTTTTTAACAGCCCTAGAAAAGGCTCAATTAAAGCCAGATGAAATCGACTATCTCATTGTCACAAGTTCAACAGGAATTATGATTCCTTCTCTAGATGTTCATTTAATTAATCGATTAAATATGAGAACTGATACACGTCGGCTGCCAGTTTCACAGTTAGCATGTGGTGGTGGAGTCTCAGGAATTCTTTATGCTCATGATATCTTAAAAGGAAATCCAGATAAAAAGATTGCATTTATTGCATATGAATCAGCTACTGCATCTATGCAAACAAATGAGCGCTCAATTTCTCACTTAGTAGGTTCTGTTTTGTTTGGAGATGGAGCCGCCTGTGTAATTTTAGGACAGACAAATAAGGTGCGTCCAAAAATAGTTGATACTCAAATGTATCAGTTTAAAAATGAAGAGTCGCTTATGCGTTATAATATGACAAGTACAGGACTAAAAATTAATCTTGATGCTCAAATTCCCGCAAAAATTGAAGAGCATTTTCCACGGATTGTGCCTCCATTTTTGAAAAAAAATGATGTTGGTTTAAGGGATATTAATCACTTTATTTTACATCCAGCCGGAATGAAAATATTGAAAAACTTTGAAGCAGGTTTTCTAAAACAATTTGATAAAAATATTGATACTGTGAAAGAAGTCTTAAATTCTTATGGAAACATGTCAAGTCCATCAGTGCTTTACGTTTTAAATTGTTTCATGGAAAAGGATATTCAAAAAGGAGAGCATGGTCTTATGATGGCATTTGGTCCAGGTTTCACGGCAACTACAGCGCTTCTTAAGTGGGAATAATAGGGCTTTAATTGATTCTAGTTGTAGCTCAGTCATAAGTGACTTTTTAATTACAGCATTATTCGTTTCAAATGTGTGATGCTCATGGATCAAAGAATGCAGCAGTTGAATTAAGCTCAATGAAATAACAGTGACACCTCGCAGTGTGAACAGAATGGAACCCTTTGTTGAATATGAAACAAAATAAAATCTCACTTGCTAGTGACAATTGGTCTCCAAGCCATCCCCGTATTTTTGAATACATTGCTACGGTAAATCAGGGTCCTGTTGCGCCTTATGGTGCTGATATATGGACAGAAAAAGCACTAAATATTTTTGAAACTGCATTCCAAAAAGAATGTAAAGCTTTTATGATTTCATCCGGCACAGGAACCAATGTTCTTGCTCTAAAAATTGCGAGGCATTCTCATCAATCCATTATTTGTACCGATATTGCTCATATTCACTTTCAAGAATCAGGTGCTGCAGAGGCAATTGTAGGGTGTAAATTACTCACTGCTCTTCATGAAAATGGAAAAATTACGCCAACACAACTTTTAAAAACACTTCGCAAGGAACGTGCTTTTAAGCATCATTCAACACAGCCTAGAGTTTTATCTATTACGCAACCAACTGAAATTGGAACTGTTTATCAGTTGAAAGAATTACAAACTCTTTCAAAACTATGTAAACAAGAAAATTTATTACTCCATATTGATGGTAGTCGTCTTTACAACGCGTCAATTGCTCTTGATGTACCATTGCATGAAATTATAGAGGCTTCTGGTGTAGATATCCTGTCTTTAGGAGGGACTAAAAACGGCCTTATGAGTGCTGAAGCATTGGTTATATTCAATAAAGAACTATATGATGGAAGCGATTATCTTCATAAGCAAACCTTGCAACTGACTTCTAAAATGCGGTACCTTTCTGCGCAATTCATTCCGTTTTTTGAAGAGAATTTATGGAAAGAACTTGCCCAAAATGCAAATCAAAAAGCAAAGGGAATTGAAGCAATTATTAGTCAGTTTTCACAATTATCTTTGATATATCCTGTTGAAACAAATCAAATCTTCTTTCAAGCACCTCCTCATTGGATTCCATTCATTCAAGAAAAAGTAAATTGTTACCTATGGAATGAAGATAATAACGAAATTCGACTTGTTACGTCATGGGACACATCCAAAGAAGATTTGATTAGTTTTAAAGCTGTATTAACTGAAGTGTTTCAAAATAATACAAATTAAGTAAAAAAATTTCTAAGAAACATAATTAAATTTACAAAAATCAAAAAACTCTTTATTGAGAAATACTCTCAATAAAGAGTTTTAATTGTATTAATTTAAAGGATAAAAATATGAAGTTTTTGATACGCGCAAGTCTTGTATTTATGGCGTTCATCAGTTTCAATGTACTGAGTGATGTGCCAGAGTACCCAATGATTTTTTGTACAAATGAAAAGGATAGGTGGGAAGGGGCTTATACAATAAATATTGCATACCCCAATATGAGAAGTGCAATTGTTGTAGAAGTTTCTCAGCATATTGATGCAGGAAATATAAAAATACTGCGTACAAATATTACTCAGCAATTAAACAAAACAAATCTAAAATTTTTAGGTTTTAATTTTATGTTTAACTTGCCTTGGGAAAATTTTAACTTTCAAAAAGAAAATCAAGTGCAAATTAAATTTAAGCTTAAAAATTCTAAAGTTATTCATGAAGAATTTAGATGTTATTTTGCTCAAAATACGGCAACAGGAAAATATTGGTAAACGTTTTAGTCGTCACAACACTCTTGAAAAACTCATAAAAAATGTCAACAATAATAAAATATGTATGGACAAAATCTTATCATTTTGGTAGGATATACTTAAAGAGTTTCTAACCCCTTTCTATTTGATTTCACAAAACAAATAAACAAAACTAAATACTTAAATTTATTCAATAATTTGAATAATCTAGTTTGTGTTATAACTTGTATATCTCAGATATAGTGGACAGTACCCGCGAAAGGTTTACTTAAATATGAAAAAAAATTTTATGTTTTTATGTTTTATTGTATTCATGCTTGTTTTTGTACCGTTCAGTTGTGCAAAACAAAGTCCTCATACTTATGATGTGGTGATTATTGGTGCAGGTGCGGCAGGCTTAGGTGCTGCTCAAAAACTGCAAGATGCTCATAAAGACATACTTGTTATTGAAGCAAGAGACCGTATCGGTGGACGTGTACAAACCGTAAATAATTGGGGCAGCCCAATCGATCTTGGCGCATCTTGGATCCACGGAATTGAAAATAATCCCTTAACAGAAATTGCAAAGCAAACTGCTACAAACATCATGCCGGCATATTATGATGATAATAATCCTTCGGCCATTTTCAAAGATATGCAAACATTCGATCCCAATGGTGTTGAACTTACCCCAGTAGAAATGGCTCTCCTTAGCCAACAAGCAGAACAATTTATAGTGTATTTAAAGAGAAATGGAAAAAAAGACGTTTTATTTTCAACTCTCTTTGATAATTTTGTTAAAGCACAGCATATTCTAGATCCTGAAAAAACAAGATTATATTGGGCAGTGCGCTTAATGTATTCGCACGAATATGCGGTAGATTTAGGTGAGCTTCCTACGCAAAATGAAATGGGCTTACATGTTAGTGTAAGTGGAGCAAATGCGCTTTTACAGCAAGGATTTATTCGATTATTTAATTATCTAGCTCTTAAAACACCAATGCAATTTAATCAAATCGTTACCCATATTGCTTACAATAAATCTGGTGTACAAATCACAACAAAAAATAATGTTTACTTTGCTAAAAAAGTGATTATCACAGTCCCTCTCGGCGTTTTAAAATCAGGTAAAATTCATTTTTCTCCCTCTTTGCCAGAATGGAAACAAACGGCAATTAATAAGCTTGAGATGGGTTCTTACAATAAAACTTATTTAATGTTTGAGCGCCCATTTTGGGGTGAGCATGCTCCAGAAATTGTCGAATATATTCCTTCATGGGAAAAAAGAGATACGTCGATTGAAATTATGAATATGTATAAATTCACGCATAAACCTATTTTATTAGTTTTTGCAGCAGGTGCCGACGCCAACAGAAAAGAGAATCTTAGCGATAAAGAAAATGTTGCTGAAATTATGCAAACGCTTCGTAAAATGTATGGCAATAATATTCCTGAACCGTCAGCATTTATGCAAACCCGTTGGGGTAAGGATCCCTTTTCTTTGGGAGCTTATTCTTATCTTCCGGTTGGTGCCGAACCGCGTCATATAAAATTATTACAAAAAACTGTGGATGATAGGCTTTATTTTGCAGGAGAAGCTACTTCTTTAACAGATTCTGCAACCGTACATGGTGCTTATACAACTGGTGTTCAAGCGGCAGAAAAAATTATTAACGGATTTGAAGCTGACTAATTGTTGTTTTAGTTTATAAGTTGTGCATAATTTTATGCTTATGACGGGCAGAAACATTCATTAAAATAGTGAATCATGCCGGCATCATTCCAGCACATTATTGATGTGGAAAATAAGTTGCCCGATGCACAATTACTGGTTGGTATAATGGTTTGTGAAGTGCCTGCTAGTATGAGTATATTAATAATGTCTTGATTTCCAAGAGTTGCATCTCCTGCTGTTCCTGTGCAGAAAATATCTGCTGAATTTCCGTTTTGTATTTGAAAAGAGCTGCTGGTTGAACTGCAGGTAGTAATTTGAATAGAGACTCCTTCGTTTCCGAGAAAAGTGTTTCCAATCGTTCCCATCGTTCCAGTTTGCCCAGTAGATCCGTTTGCACCTGTTTCACCTATCTTGCCTTTACAGCTTATACCGAATGTTCCGATAGTTACAATTAACCCAATTAGTAAACGAGGTTTCATACTTTTGTCTTGCTTAGCAAGATTAAAAATTAGGATTTTTCTCAAGAGAAAGAAGTTAATTGTACAATTGATATATGTAATAAACAAGGTCTTGGCATAAAAAGATTGCGGCGCTTTTTGAGTTAGCAGTATTAGCGATTTGTAGAAGTTAAAAGAACTTTTAATTTCTGACCTGGTTTAATAATCGAACGATTTGTGAGTTGATTCCAATTTTGTATTTTTTTCACAGAAACATTATACTGTTCTGAGATTTCCCATAAACTTTCGCCGCGTTTTACAATATGGTTAACCATATTTGATTTTTTGGAACCAGAAATACTTAACAGTTTTCCTACTTTTAATGAGCGGGCATTTCTAATATTATTACTGCTTTTTAATGCAGCAACGCTCATCCGATGTTTTCTTGCAATGCTGTAAAGAGTATCGCCACGCTTAACTCGATATTTACTTGAAGAAGTGGCGATTGATTTTTTGCTTCCTCTAGGAATTGTCAGCATTTTGCCAACTTTTAACGCTTTTGTGTTTCGAATATTATTTGTATTTTTTAAAGCAGTGGTACTTACGCCATGATTACGCGCAATGCGAGAAAGAGTATCGCCGCGTCTTACTTTATACCGTGTGGCGGAACTGGTACGTGTCTTACTTGCTTGAGCAACGCGTGTATAACCTTTACCTGCAATTGCAGGAATGGTTAAGCGTTGTCCAATTTTAATATACCTTGAATTTCGAATCGTATTTACTTTGCGTATATCGCTAATACGAACACCATATTTGCGTGCAATTAAGTTTAAATTTTCACCTTTTCTAACACGGTGTACAATATAGTTTGTGCGTTTGAACTTATGTTTTACGCTTGCAAAACGTTTGCCAAAATATTTTGATTTTCCATGAGGAATTTTTAATTGATAATTTTGAGTGCTAGGAGGAACAGTGCCTCGACGCAGTTCAGGATTCAGATCACGAATTGTTCGAACATTGGTGCCACTTAATTTTGCTATTGTTTGAATATCTATTGGCACTGAAACGGTAAAAATATCGTGTTTTAATGGTTCCTGGTATTTAATTTCGCTTTCTGAAAATCCATAAGCTTTCAAGTTTTTGGCAATGATTGTTGCTGCAATCATTTTAGGAACGTAATTTTTGGTTTCAGGTTTTAGATATCTTTGTTTTTTACGTGTTAATTCCCAAAAATTATTTGTACCGTATCGTTTTATGGCTCTTCTAATTTTATTTGGGCCAGCATTGTATGCAGCTGCAGCTAAATACCAATTATCAAAGTCGGCATAAAGGTCTTTTAAAAGGCGAGCAGCAGCATCAGCTGATTTGTGAGGATCACGACGTTCATCTACCCACCAATCAATTTTTAGTCCGTATGCCCGCCCAGTTGGACGAATAAATTGCCACATTCCAACAGCATGTGCATGGGAGTATGCTCTATTGTTAAAACCACTTTCAATCATAGATAAATAGACAAGTTCTTTTGGAAGGTTGTATTTATCAATCGCTTCTTCCATAATATCTAAGTAACGCGTTGAGCGGCTTAACCATTTAACATAATTTGCACGGCCTCTGCCTTGAAAGTAATGAATCCATTTTTCAACCATTGGATTATAAACAAGTGGAAATGTGACTCTACTTTGTTGATCGGCTAAAATCTCCGCCTCTGAACGAGTTTCTGACTCAAGGACATTTGCAGAAGCAATTTCTTTTTCTTCTTCATTTTCCGTATCTGCAATTTCGCCGCCATATGTATTTAATTCACGTACTTCAGCTTCTTCATCTATTTCTTCTTCAGTTGCATTTGAATCTGAGGCGGGAGCAGAGTTATAGGCATTGAACCGTCTAATTGATGTACATCCTGAAAAGACTAAACAGGAAGAAAAAAGAAGAATAAAGGCAAATAAGCGAGAAATATTCATGTAATTCCGACTCCGTGGAATAGAGTAGTAAAAGATATTACTATTCTATCTAGATTATGAGATGCAAGCAATGGTGATTCTGGGCAATAAATGTAGATTTGTATTAGGGGCAAAATTTGCAGCCTAAAATTAACTTTAAAATTGAATAATAATCAATAAAACAAATCAACTTAAAATTTTTATCTGTAAAGGAATATACTGAAAAACATGATTAACAAAGATTTTCTTTTACCGTGTGGCGTTCTTTTAAAAAACAGAATTGCAAAATCTGCAATGAGCGAAAATATGGGAACTCCAAATTATAATGCAAATGCAAAATTTTTGGAATTGTATAAGCGTTGGTCTAATGGTGGTGCAAGTTTGTTGATAACTGGAAATGTTATGATCGACAAAACTGCATTAGGAGAGCCCGGTAATGTTGTTTTTGATGAAACAGTTGATAAAGAAATTTTAAAAAAATGGGCAGAATTTGGTGGTCAAAATAAAACTCAAATTTGGGTGCAGCTTAATCATCCCGGAAAACAATCGCCAAAATTTTTAAGTAAAACACCTGTAGCTCCTTCTGCAATCTCGTTTCCTTTTCCTCTTAATAAAAGTTTTAATACTCCACGTGAGCTGACTGAAGCTGAAATTGAAATCATTATTCAGCGTTTTGCATATGCTGCAAAAATTAGTAAATCAGTTGGATTTACTGGTGTGCAAATCCATGGTGCTCATGGTTATTTGGTAAGTCAGTTTCTTTCTCCAAAACACAATCAACGTCAAGACAAATGGGGCGGTTCACTTGAAAATCGTATGCGATTTGTTCTTTCGATTTATGATAGAATACGTGAAGCTGTGGGCTCAAAATTTCCAATTGGCATTAAATTAAATTCTGCAGATTTTCAAAAAGGCGGATTCACCAAAGAAGAGTCCATAGAAGTTGTGAAAGCACTTGCAGATAGAGGAATGGATCTGATCGAAATTTCAGGTGGTACTTATGAAGCACCAACTATGATGGGGTCTCAACCCAAAAAAGCTGTATCGACTCAAAAACGAGAAGCTTATTTCTTAGAATATTGTGAAGAAGTCAGAAAACACACAAGTGTTCCTCTTATGTTGACAGGTGGATTTCGTAGTTTAGAGGGAATGAAGGCAGCTCTTGAATCTGGTGCATGTGATATTATTGGTCTTGGCCGTTCAGTTGTCATTAACCCAGATTTTCCAAATGCACTGCTAGCTGCAAAATTAACAAAAAGTGAAGTACATCCTCTTACAACAGGATTTGCGAAACTAGATAAAATGATTCCAATTGAAATTACTTGGTACACAAATCAAATTCACAGAATAGGCAAAGGACAAAACCCGAAACCTAAGATGAATGTGATTGTCTCAATTATGCACTCAGTGTTTAAAACCGGTGTGCAAAGCATTCGACGCGTAAGATAAATAGGCCAACCCAAAGTTAAAAATCCAAGACGATACGCACACGTCAGAAGAGTCAATAAACTTTATGTAACTAGCAGATCTTGGGCAGAAGATAAGAGCGTTGAGTCATGCGAAA
>CAYGQR010000014.1:0-39435 GCA_964352255.1 uncultured Oligoflexia bacterium | reverse complement strand
CTTTCGTGAAGTCTCTGGGTGCGTGAGGAGAGATGTGTATTATTTAGTTTTTGCAGATTCTTGTTCAGCTAGATATTGTTCGCGTTCATATTTTTCTTGAGCTTCTCGGCGAGCTTTATGTTCACGGCCAGTATGGAAAGAAAATTTATTTTTTACTTTCTTTTGCCATGAAACATTTTCGTTTGTTTCTTTTTCAGCGGTGCTCTTTGTTGAAGAGCACCCTGAGAAAATAAAAGCAAAAATTGGAATAAGACAAAAGAAACGAAGGAAATAATTCATTTATTCTCCTGTTTTAGTATTGAGTTCCTCTTTTTTTTCTGTAGGAACAGCTTCCCATGTAATGTCGGCATTATCGATGATAAACTCAGATGCTTTTAAAAGCAAAATTTCGCTTTTGTGTTCTTGAAGAATCATACTTTGATTTTCGCGAATTTGTTGAAAGTTTAGTTTATTCTTTTCTAGGAAACGACCAACAGATTGGAAAAGTTCTTCTGGTGGAACTTCAATTTTTTCTTGTTGTGCAACATGTGTAAGGGCAACAACCGCTTTAACTTGTTGAGTTGCTTTTTCACGATAAGAATCACGGAATTCTTTATCTTTCATTGGAACAGATTTGGGATCTTTTCCACCTTGAACAACTTCTGTATTGTAAATAAGTTGATCGATCATTTGTTCAACAAGGACATCGGCAACTTCAAATTCGTTTTTTGCTAAAAGCGTATCTACAATTTGCATGTAAGAGCTTTGTGCACGTAATGAGTTGAAGTAAGTTTTGATTTGGCCTTTTAAACCATCTTTAGCAGCTTGTGAAATTTCAGTAGGCGCTTCTTCGCCTTCTTTTTTTTCTGCTGTTTCAAGTGCTTTAGCAAAACGCTCTTCTTCTAGCTTAAGTGCTTTTTCGTACTCTTCTTCTTCCGCTTTGGTGCTTAAAGTTTCTGGAATATTGAGTTTTAAATTTTTATAATCTTTAATTTCAACTTTATTGTAAACGTCGACTACCGCAGAAAAGGAAAAATCTTTTGTTTCAGAAAATTCGCCTTCGGGTTCAATATTGGGTTGATTTAAAATTTGTAATTCAGATTCTTTAACAGCTTTGCTGTAATAATCGTTTACAAGGCTATTCACTACTTTTTTTGTAATATCGTTTGCATACACGTTTTTAATAAGTGAAACGGGTGCTTTGCCTTTACGAAATCCACGAACATCAGCTGTAGAACGGACTTCATCTAGTGCTTTGTCCCAAGATTTACGAACATCTTCAGCGGGAACTGTAATTTTAAATTTACGACGAGTTGGACTTAATTCTTCTATAGTATGAGCGCTCATGGGTTTTAAATACCTTTCTTATATTGAGGTTTTGCAGACTAGCGTATGGATACTTAAGAATCAATATTCTTTTTAAAATGAGCAAGTTGCATCCATACGGGCGCACGCCACTGAGGAAATTGTTTAAGTTCTTGGGCGGTTGGCAAAAGATACAGCGCAATTGTTTCGCCATTTAAGGTAAAATTGAACGCTTTCGATTGCTCTAAATCCCCATTTTTTTCAGGCATGTGAGCTTGGTAAAAGAGATTAGGATCTAGGGCAGAAAGGGCATAAAATGTGCGCGAACCAAAACAAAAAATTGTTTTTGGGCTTACTCGCGAAATTTCTTTAAGCAAATGTTGAGTAATACATGTGTTTAAACCCATTTGAGGTGTGGTTTTATGTGGCACGCATTTTAAGCTAAAAGAAAAGTGACAATCTTGTTCAATGCCGAGTTTGCGAATTAAGTTTAAAATAATTGCAGAACTACCTTCCGCATTAAAAAGTTCTTTACTGCTTTCATCTTCAATGTCTGGATACTCTGATAAAATAAAAAAAGATTTTGGTATTGTAGATTCTGCAACAAGAACTTTTTTGCGATTTCGAGATAAAACGCACTTTTGACAGTTCGAAATATCTTCTTGTGCTGAAAAGTGACCCACACCCTCAGCAATGAGAGCAAGAATTCGTTCAGAGATAGGGGAAATGTTCATTAATGTAGGATTTTGCATTATTTACAGCCTGAATGATTTCTGCCGTTCCTGTGCCAATAAGTTTCACTTTTCCAGAATATGTTGCAATATCACCTGCAGCATAAACACCTGGAATGGATGTTGAGCGGTTATGATCAACAAGAACACAATTGTCTTGCATGTCTATACCCCACTCTGCAATCATTTCCAAGTTGAACAAAAGCCCAATCGCAATAATTATTTCATCGATTTCAATAGAGGTAATTTCACCTGTTTTGGTATTTTTTACTTTAGCATGAGTAATATGTTCATCATTACCCTCAATACCCACAACTTCAGTAAAAGTTTTAATTTCTGCATTTGAAGAATATAATTTTTTGGTTGTTTCTTCATGCGCATTAAAACGGTCGCTTCTATGCATTGCATAAAGATGTTGGCATTCATCAACAATAGTAAGTGCTAAATCGAGAGCGCTATCACCACCGCCAACAACCATGACTCTTTTATTATGAAATGTTTTTAAAGAATGCACACCATAGTGAACACCTTTACCTTCATACTGCTCAATATTATCAATATTTAAGCGGCGTGGAATATGCGCGCCCATTCCTAAACATAGCATCACAGTTTTTGCATGAATCACTGTGCCATTTTTAGTTGTGATGCAGATAATATTGTTCCGATTTTTGCGCACAAGAACAACATCTTCATTTAAACTACGTGGAATATTATACGGTGCAATTTGACGGAGTAGATTTTGATGTAGTTCTTTGCCACGAATGGCAGGAATGCCAGGAATATCATAAACCCATTTTTCTGGGTAGATAGCAGTAAGTTGACCACCAAGTTCGTGTCTTCTATCTACTAAACGAACCGACATGTCGCGGAGTCCGGCGTAATAAGCACCAAATAATCCAACAGGTCCACCACCGATGATAACGGTATCATAACATTCTAATAAACTTGCGTTCACAATTTATCCTTCGTATATTGAAGTACTTTTTGAAACACATCTGGGTCGATGTTTCCACCACTAATACATAAGATTGTGGATTTGTTTTTAAAAATTTCTGGCTGTTTTAAAACTGCGGCAACACTAGCGCCACCAGCTCCCTCTACCACAATATTGTCGTTTTTATATATTTTTGCAATGGCATGATAGATGTCATCTTCAGAAACTGTAATAATTTCTTTCATGTATTTAAGCAAATACTTAAATGTAATCGTTCCAATGGTTTTAAGAGCAATGCCATCCGCAATCGTAGAAATTATCGATAAGTCTGCAGATTCTAAGGACTTTTTACGCAAACTTTTAAAAGCAGAGTTAAAACTTGTGTGCTCAACACCAATCACTTTCGTGTGACAATTTTGTTCAAAATAGAGGCATGCTCCTGCTGCAAGTCCACCTCCACCAATGCTACACATAAAATAATCGGGTTCCGTGAGCTTGTTTATATTTTCTGGGTGATCTTTAAATTGTTGATGCGATTCAAGAGCACACGTTGCTTGCCCTAAAATAATACTTTTGTCGTTAAAAGCATTGATAAAATAAGCATTTTCTTTCTTTGAGAATTCTTCTGCAGCGGCAAAGGCTTCTTCAAAATTTTTGCCTTTTATATAAATATGTGCCCCTAATTTTTCAGTCGCAATTTTCTTAAGAGGAGATGCTGTTTCAGGTAGAAAAAGATGAGCTTCACATCCCAATTGTTTTGCAGCAAAAGCAACGCCTTGAGAATGATTGCCAGCAGATGCAGCCACTACTTTCATAGGTACATTAGAATTTTTTTTGGTATGCTTTGCATGAAGAACTGATATTGCATTTAAGGCCCCACGCACTTTAAATGAGCCATTTGGGTTTAAATTTTCGAGTTTTAAATAGATATCACCATCAACATATTGACTCAGCCATTTTGATTTTTGGAGTGGAGTTGGTTTAAGATAGTGTTGAATGATATTTTTATAAATATCTTTGATCGAAGGTTCCATTATATTCATTTCCATTATAAATGCTGGTATAAGTACTTTTTTACATTTTCCTTCTTAAGTGAATTATAATTTATGAGTTTATTTCAAATCACCAATAACCATTTTATTTTAGACCTTTATCCAGGTGCAAAAGATTGGAATGGTGAATTTCAATCAAATCAATATCCAGTATTTTGTGAAATACCTCAAGAACCCTTATCAAATTCATTTGGTATCTGTGTTTCCAATACGAATGAAATCAAAACTGCACAAGAATTTTTTGATTTTCATCGTCTCACTTATCCCCATGAAAATTTTCTTTATTTGACAGGGGATATTTGTCGTCAAACAGATGTTTTGCTTTCTGCAAGTCAAACAGGATATTTTTTATTTATTGAAAAGGGTTCGTTTTTATCTCCTGATGATATTAAAAGAATCGTTTCTAAATTAACGCACAAAAATTTTGCATTGATAGAATGTGGAAGTTCATTTGGATATGCTGATCGTGTTTTAGACCCTCGTAGTTTAGCTGCAATGAAAGCAGTGTCACCTCAATTTGGCGTGTGTTTAACCGATTTACAAGCTCCTATCAATGAATCTTATCCACACTGTGCGGATTGGATGAAAAATCTCAAATTTATAGATTCATTTAAAATGGCGGCAGAAGGTTTTAAACCGACATTTTATGTTTATAAGCACCAAAAAAAGTTTGAAAATATAAAATCAATTGAAAATAGTGAAGCTGTAGTCGCAGAAAAAATTCAAGAACAAAGTTCTGTGCAAATGTCTCAATGGGATAAATTTATTACACCTAATATCCAGTTATCTCGTGATAAACTAACGATTATTGCTGGTCCTTGTATGCTTGAAACTCTTGAGCTTGGATTAGAAGTAGGAACATATTTAAAACAACTTTGTAAAGAACTTGGTTTTAATTACATTTTTAAAAGCAGTTTTGATAAAGCCAACAGAACAAGTGCAACAGGTATTCGTGGGCCTGGAATGGAACAAGGTTTAGAATGGCTTAAAACAATTAAGGAACAATTGGATGTGTCAGTTTTAACTGATGTGCACGACATCAATCAAATTCAAGCTGCTGCAAAAGTTGTTGATGTTTTGCAAATTCCTGCTTTTTTATTTCGTGAGAAAGCTTTGTTGTTAGAGTGTGCTAAAACTAAAAAAACAATTCAAATTAAAAAAGGCCAATGGGCAAGTGCAGAAGATATGCTTTCTATTGCGCAATTTCTTGCAGATAATAATTGTCATAATATCACGCTTGTAGAACGTGGCACATGTTTTGGTTATAATAATCTTGTGGTTGATTTTAGAAACTTAGTGGATATGGCACAATACAATCATGCAGTTATTTATGATGCTACACATGCGGTACAATTGCCTGGTGCAAAACAAGGAAAATCTTCAGGGCTTCGCGAAATGGTACCATCACTTATAAAAGCAGCATTGGGTGTAGGAGTGGATGGTTTATTTATGGAAGTTCATCCAAATCCTGCACAAGCTCTTTCGGATGCTGATACGCAAATTTCGTATGAAATGGCGAAAGATATTCTTTCTTCTCTGTAATGCACAACGATGTGGGTAAAGCGCTCTTAGTGGCAATCACATACTATTTCAAATTGACTTCGTCCATTAACTGATCGACCCATTCTTTTCCATAAATTTCAATTAAACTCTTTTTTACAGGTTCAAACTTTGGTGAAGTTTTATAGAAATTCATTATTTTTTTGATACGACTGCCATAAATAGTATTTTCATCTCCAAAAACAGGAGAATTTAAAGCAGCATGCATTAACTTCCAAGAAGATTCTGCGTACAAAGCAAAGGTTGCTTTTAATTGTTTATCTTTTAAAGCATTTGGTTCTGTCATGCGCATATGATGCATCGCAATAGCCATATATCCAAAAAAATGAGGCGAATAATTAGCAGCATGGCTATTGTAATCTGGCTCAGGAATACCAGATTTTTCAAGTTCTAAATTCAAAATAATATTTGACCGATACGATGCCCATTCATTAAACAAATAACCAATATTATTTAAAGACGGATATTGCATTTGATCAACAATATAAGTTTGATAAGGAGAAGGGCCTTCAATCAGTTCTGATGGTATCAGATAAGAAAAATCTGTGACTTTCGTTTTTGGTTTTGTGAAAATAATTCCGTTCCCATTCGCAAAATAAAGCCCTTCTGTTTTGGGGTTATTTGTGCCAGTGAACCGTTGAATTTGGCAATGGAGCATATGTTCAGTTTCATGAATACGAATTGAGGCTTGTGAAAATGCCATTCCACTTGATCGTGGACAAAAAGTATCGCTTGGATCTGTATGAGAAATAATATCGATATAATGCGCACTTCCTATATCACTGACGCCACCATAATTGTTAACTGGTGTCCAAGAAATATCGTTCAATGGATTATACACTTCTAATTTTATATTTTTATTTCGAGAATGAAATCTTTTAAATTTTGCGAAAGCATCATCTTTTAAACTCAAAATACCAACTGTACTAAAAGAAATAATCAGAAGCGGTATTGCCTTTTTTTTAGATATAATCATTTTAAATTTCCTATTTTATTTCAAAAATCCAGATAAAATTAGCCCTATTGTTAGGGAAGCCACACCAGCAATAAGCCTGTAATGTCAAAATTTTGATTTGTGTTTTGGCCTCTTAGATTCAGAGGGTTCGCTTTGAGGTCGCCAGAGTGTTCTTGGCTTGCATAATGATGCACTTGATGGCCTAAAGTCGTCATATGTCCTGTAAGAGTTTGGCCACCATACCCACAACCAATAATTAAGATTTTTTCCATGTTAACAACCTCCTGTGAGGGCTCTGTAAAATAATTTTACGAGTGCTAAAGGACTTATCGTTGTTAATTGGGATAAATTGAGAGAATTTAAGGGAAAACGTCAATGAAAACTGAGGGCAAGTTGATTTAGTTAACCATAAAAGTTAAAATTATTGTGGTTTTCAATTTATTTGTTCTGAACTTTAGCGTGGCATTATAAAGATGAGATAAACACATAGGAAGAATTTTATGAAAAATTTATTCGTTTTTTTGGGTGGTTTTATATTGATATTATCGTGTCATAAAGCAGTTAATGACTTGATTTCGTTTCCACTAAGTTATGAAGGAGCAAATCCAGGCTCTGTCGATCTAAATATTACATCCCTAGGTGGAAGTGCCGCAAATTTGGTTTATAATATTACAGGCGGTACGCCAAATCTTCCTATTGTATGTTCATTCGCTATTTATGATTACGCATCTGATCCAAATTCATTAATCAATAGTCTTTATATATACGATTCTTTGGATGATAATGGAACTGCTGATTTAACTGTTGAGAATACTCTTTGTTCTTTTGGGGCTACAGAACAGTCTTATATTGTTTGGGATTGCGCGGTTTCTGCTCCTCCATTTCAAGCACTCACTGCTTCAAATGTCGGAGGAAATGCATTCTTTTTTAATTGTCCATAAATTAATAAAACATTTTTAATAAGGAAGACTATAATGCGAACAAATTTTTTAGGAAAAAAAAATTTTATCGGCCTATATATTTTTGGATTAGCTTTATTCAGCACGAATTTTCAAACTGTTAGTGCCGAAACTGTAAAATGTAGTAGGACAATATTACATACGGTTAAAACACCCTATAATTTTACTTTTCTGAATTCATATACGTCAACCTGGTATGGTCCACTAAATCGTGGCCCTTATACTTGCGAGTTTTGGGTTCCCGATACTTGTGGGGGAGGCTTTGCATTTACAAGTCCTTTAGAAACCCTTTCATCAGAAGCGGCCGCTAATTGTCGTCAAACAAATCATGTTCCAGGCAATACGGCTGTAGTTATCTGTCCTGATTTGGAAAATTTTAGTACATATTTAAGTATTTCTAATCAACAAACATCTGGAAGGCTTTGTAGTACTAATTTTAATCCGCCTATACCTAGACTTAGAGTTGTTAAGAAATCTACGAATGGTGGTACGATAGGTGTAACGATTGCATCGCCGACAAATCTTACAAATGTTTCAGTAAAGAAAAAAACCTTAAAACCTACTGGTCAGAAAGCTGTTACATCTAATGATTTTGTAATAACAGGTAGTCTTGAATGCGAATATGATAATATTTTTTCAAGTGAGTATATTGCAGAAAATCAAGTTTTTACTTTAAAAGAAATTGCAATTAGCCCATTTTTTTGTGATTCTGCATCTAGCATCGTTTGTCAAAATAATCTTAAAATCAATGGCGTAAAATTTGAACTTATAGATGGATTAAGCGGAGATGCCCCTGGAATATTGACGATAGCGCCAGATTCTTCAGAATTTACATATACCTGTCCAATATAATAGCGAAATCATGTTGCTTCAAAGGCATTGCTTTTAATCTTGGGTGGGTATTATTTAATCAAATTCTCACAAATCCATTTTGCATAATACGTAACAATTAAATCGGCCCCGGCCCGTTTAAAAGCAAGCATAGTTTCAAGCACAGCTTTACGTTCATCTAAAATACCATTTTTACTTGCGCATTTGAGCATGGCATACTCACCACTCACATGATAAACAGCAACAGGTACAGACGACTTTTCTTTTATCTTTGTTAAAATATCTAAATACAGAGTTCCTGGTTTTACCATGAGCATATCTGCCCCTTCTGCAATGTCTAATTTTGCTTCACGAAGGGCTTCAACACTATTTGCAGGATTCATTTGATATGTTCTTTTATCAAGAGCAACAGTATTTTGATTATTGAGTGCTTCTCGAAATGGACCATACAAGGCAGAGGCGTATTTCGCTGTATAAGATAGAATTCCTACATGCTGAAATAATTTTTGATCGAGCAAACCACGAATTGCGCCAATGCGGCCATCCATCATATCACTTGGGCATACAAAATCGATTCCTGCTTCTGCAAGTGAAAGTGCTTGACGGCAAAGTACGTGAATGGTTTCGTCGTTTTGTACAATACCATTTTCATCGACAATGCCATCGTGGCAATGTGTTGTGTAAGGGTCGAGAGCTACATCTGCAAACAAAAGCATTTGTGGGCATTTGCGTTTACACTCAAGAATAAAGCGTTGCAATAAACCATCTTTTTGAAAAGCATAGGTGCCATATTCGTCTTTGTGTTTTTTGTCGATAACTGGAAACAGCATTACAGCACGAATACCTTTTTCGAATGCAGATTCAATTTCAGCAAGTGCTTCATCAAATGGCCAACGGTAAACACCGGACAAATTTTCAATGGCAGATTTTTCTGTTTTTTTATCTGAAATAAAAAGTGGATAAATAAAATCGTTTTTGTTTAAATGATTTTCTTCCACAAGAGAACGTATTTCTTGGCTTCGACGTAAACGACGAGGGCGAATATGTGTGTGCCCAATTTGTACTGACATAATAACCATTCTCCTTCAGAAAAGAAAAAATCTCATGACATTATGGATATGATATGAGACACTCAAACATCAAGCTTTTATTTATAACAAGGTGTTTTTCTATGCCATTAGTTCCTATTGTTGTTGAGCAAAATAATCGCGGCGAGCGCTCATACGATATTTGGTCTCGTCTTTTAAAAGATCGCATTATCTTTTTAGGCACTCCTGTATACGAGGAAATTGCCAATCTTATTGTGGCTCAGCTTTTATTTCTTGAGTCTCAAGACCCTGAAAAAGAAATCAGTTTTTACATCAATAGTCCAGGAGGTAGTGTTACAGCTGGCCTTGCTATTTATGATGCTATGCAAATTATTCGCCCTCAAGTGCGTACATTTTGTATTGGCCAATGTGCAAGTATGGGTGCTTTATTGCTTTCTGCTGGCGCTAAAGGCAAACGGTTTGCGCTTCCAAATAGTCGGGTCATGATACACCAACCTCATGGTACAGCAGGTGGTCAAGCCACTGAAATTGCTATTTTAGCCAAAGAAATTCTATCGTTACGTAAACGCTTAAACGAAATTTTAGCGCTTCATACAGGCAAAGATGTTTCTGAAGTTGCGCGTGATGCAGAGCGCGATTTTTTCATGACAGCTCAAGAAGCAAAAGCATATGGTCTTGTCGACGAAATTTTGTTACCAAGAGACGATAGGCTCGCATATACAGGATTATAACATTTTATGACGACATCTACTCGTAACGGCACCGCCGGTCCACGCGGTTTACATTGTAATTTTTGTGGTAAAAATCAAAAAGAAGTTAAAAAACTGATTGCAGGTCCTAATGTCTATATTTGTGATGAATGTGTCGAATTATGCAATCATATTGTAGCTGAAGAAGCCGAAAAAGGTGTGCCACCAGCTCCCACAGCAGGGACACAAACTGAAGTCGTGAATGAAGCTTCATCAAGTACCCCCGCTTTACCAACAAAAATTCCTTCCCCAATGGAAATCAAACATATTCTCGATGAGTATGTGATTGGTCAAGAACGCGCTAAAAAAGTGCTTTCTGTTGCTGTTCATAATCATTACAAGCGCTTACAGTATAAAAAAACTGCGGCTAAAGATGATATTGAAATTTCAAAAAGTAATATTCTTTTAGTTGGGCCTACAGGAAGTGGTAAAACACTTCTAGCTCAAATTTTAGCAAAAGTTCTTCAAGTACCTTTTAGCATTGCAGATGCTACGAATCTTACTGAAGCTGGGTATGTTGGTGAAGACGTAGAAAACATTCTTCTAAATTTACTTCAAAACGCAAATAATAATGTTGAATATGCTCAACGTGGCATTACATATATCGATGAAATTGATAAAGTGTCTCGTAAAAGCGAAAGTGCTTCCATTACGCGTGATGTTTCGGGCGAAGGTGTACAACAAGCGTTGCTAAAACTTTTAGAAGGAACTGTTGCAAATATTCCACCACGCGGTGGTCGTAAGCATCCACATCAAGAATGTACACAAATTAACACAACCGATATTTTATTTATTTGTGGCGGGGCATTTGGTGGGCTTGAAGATATTATTCGTAGTCGTTTAGATCATAACGCAGTTGGTTTTGGTCATGATGCAAAAAGTCGTACAAAACTCAATTTGTCTGAATTATTTGCAAAAACAAGAGTAGAAGATCTTGTAAAATACGGAATGATTCCTGAATTTATGGGTCGTTTACCAGTCATTGTCGCGCTTGAAGAACTCGATGAACATGCTTTGGTACGTGTGCTCACAGAACCTAAAAATTCTGTTATTAAGCAATATCAAAAACTATTTTCAATCGAAGGCGTAGAGCTGATTTTTACAGATGATGCGTTACTTGCGATTTCTCGTGAAGCGATTAAACGTAAAACAGGTGCACGCGGGCTTCGTTCAATTATTGAAGATGTTATGCTCGATCATATGTACGATATTCCAAGCCTAGCCGAAAAAATCACTTCACTTAAAATTACTGAAGAAGATATTATACAAGAAGCATCGTCTCCTAAAAAGCACTTAAAAGCTGTTAAAAACGAAAAGGAACGCGTGCTTCCTATTGCTGTAAGTTGTGAAGCTTAATACGATTTTACTTTAAGTATTAAGCTTTTAAAACTTTGTTCCAGCTTTCCGTAATTTTAGAAACAAATCCATATTTAATCGCTTCTTCTGCAGTAAGCCAGTGGTCGCGTTCCATATCTTTTTCAATTTGGTCAAGTGATTGCGTTGTTTCTGCTTTGTATAAACTCGCTATTTTTGCACGAGTGGCAATAATTTCTTTTGCGTGAATTTCTAAGTCGGATGCTTGACCTTCAATATTTCCATTAATTAATGGTTGATGAATAAGCATTTTGGCATTGGGTAGAATATATCTATTTTCTTTTTTTGCGCCTAAAAGAATGACTGTACCAATACTTGCTGCAAGTCCTGTGACAACAATTTTGACTTTTGAGCGTATAAAACGGATTATATCAAAAATCGCAAAACCAGAGTTTACTTCACCGCCTGGCGTATTTAAAAATATGTATATTGGTTTTTTAGAATTTGTTGCATCTAAAACAAGTAAAGTTTCAATAATTATTTTTGCAGTTTTTGAGTTTATTGCATCAGAAATAACTAAAATACGATCATCGATAAGCTTTTTGTTTAAATTTACTTCAACGTCTTTAACTTCTTCAGATTGTGCCATAGATAAGGTCCTTTAATTAAGATATAATCGATTTTGTTATTCTAGCCTAAGAAAGAAAGCTCTCGCAATGAAAATAAATATTGGATGTGATTTAGTCTGTATTTCGCGCTTTAAAAAGTCGTTAGAAAGCAAAAAATTTATTGATAGAGTGTTTCATGAAGAAGAACAAATCTATTGTAATAGCAAAAAAGACTCAACACCCTCTTATGCAGCACGGTTTGCGGCAAAAGAAGCATTCGCAAAAGCTTTAAATACAGGCTTATTTGCAGACGGCGTCAGTCCATCTGATATTTGGATTCAGAACGAAAAAAATGGGAAACCAACAATAATGGTTTCTGAAAAATTAAAGGTGCGCTTACAATCTGAAAACATAAGTGGGTGGGACGTTAGTTTAAGCCATCACATAGATTATGCGATGGCGAGTGTATTGATTTACACAAACTGATTTAAGTAATTTCTCGTAGACAGATTTATTTTGGGTATAGGTGGTGAATCTGCAAAATAGAATCTTTGTATGCAGAGTTGCTCCCTGGAATTGTTAAGGAGTAGAAGTTTTTGTTTTTACGTGCGGTCACAAATGCACACAAAGACTCTTTTTGCAGATTCACCACCTATACCCAAAATAAATCTGTCTACTCAAGTTTTTACCACATCAATATTGTTTTAGAGGGAACAATTTTTTAAGAGCTGAATGAAGAGGGGGGGAGAGTAGTGGTGTTGGTGTAATTATTTTGTGGTTGGTGGGAAAATCTGCAAAAAGAGTCTTTGTGTGCATTTGCTTCCCGGATGCAAAAATAAAAACTTCTACCCCATATCAATTCCAGGGAGCAACTCTGCATACAAAGATTCTATTTTGCAGATTCTCCCACCAACCACAAAATAATTGCACCAAAACCACAACTCTCCCCCTCCTTAATTCAGATCGTAAAGAAGGTGACGGGATACAGTTTAATCTCGATTCATCACTTCAAGAATACTTTTTGTGAAGAGGTTTTTATCTGCTTTTACACAAATTTTATGGGGACGTTTGGTAGAGAAGTTTTTTTTATCAACACTCTTAACAGCATATGTCCGTCCAGTTTCAATTTGTTCAAATGCACGACGATTCTGCATAAAATTGGCAAACTGTTCAGGCGCTTCTGAAAATGTTGGTCCAAAATTTTCAAATTGTTTTTGACCTGTGGTATAAAAATCGTATTTTAATACGACACCAATATTATAATCTTCTGTTTCACAAATTGGCTCATAGACAGATGCCGTTGTTAAAATATCCCAAAAATAATACTCACCAGAATCAATAAACCAAAGATTTTTATCAAGCACATCTGAGTAAAATTTTGCAACATTTGAACGCGCATTTTCTTTGAAATTGTCAGCATATTCACGTGTAACTTGAATTTTGTTTGTTGCATCAAGTGGAATTGCTGTAAAAGGAACATTTGAATTTAAAACGATGCTTGCAGCAAGAGGATCTACCCAAATATTCCATTCTGCATGCGGATTTTGCAACGTTTCAGAAAAGTTTTTAACTCGTAAATTACCTGGCACCCAAAATGCTCCACCCATACTGTAGATGCGTTTAATTTTAGATTTTGTTTCAGGATACTTTTGAATCAATTGTGCAATATTTGTTAAAGGTCCTAGTGCAATAATCACAACAGGACGTGGATTATTTAAAAGGGTTTCTTTCATCCATTCAGCTGTATGTGTTTTTAAAATATTTGATTTTGGATTTTCAGGAAGAGCAATACCGCTTATGTTATCTGCTTCACTACGCCAAAAATCTGGCCATGTATGAAAACCTTGCATCGGAACTGAATCGCCACAGGTCACAGGAATATTTTCGTTTTCACGACCTGCTAAATAAATAAGTTTTGAAATAGTTTGTTTAGCAGCTTCGCAATGTGATTCACCTGAGCCTACTGCCGATAAACCAAGAAGATTTGAGCGTTCTTTTTGATTCAGAACATACAAGATTGATATCCAATCATCTTGTGCAACATCACTATCGACAATGACATCAAATTTTTCAGGTTCATATGCAAATAAAGAAGTGGTGAGAAAAAAAGTAAAAAAAGTAATTAAAAGAACTCGAACTTTCGAAAAACATTCCATGTCAATCAAACCTCAGAAAAAAAAAGAGCATCTAAATTAGATGCTCTTGTATAGAAACTGAAAACTTTATGCAAAACTATTTTAGTGGTTATAGTATTCTACAACAAGACGAGCGTTAACTTTCAGAAGAACACCTTCTGGTGTACATCTGCTAACAACTGTACCTTCGATAGGATCGAGTGTTGTTGTAAGATGTTCTGGTAAACCAGCTTTGTCTTGTTTTGTTAAGTTAAACTGCACAATATCTAATGTTGCTTTTGTAGAACGAGGCGCAACTTTTTCGCCACCTTTACATTGGTAACTTGGAATATCTACGCGTTTGTTATTAACAAGAATATGCCCGTGACGAACCAACTGACGTGCAGCTGGAATGGTTGGTGCGAATCCAAGACGGAATACGACATTATCTAAACGCATTTCACAATATTCTAGAAGCGCATCCCATGAAAGTGCTTTTGAACGACGTGCTAATTCCATATAACGGAGAAGCTGACGTTCTGTAAGCCCGTAGTTAAAACGAACTTTTTGCTTTTCTTCGAGTGCAACACCATATTCTGAGCGTTTGCGTGGAGAAGAACCATGTTGGCCCGGACGTCCGGACTTTTTGGATTGCTTATTTGTAAGACCTGGTAAATCGCCAAGGCGGCGAACCATGCGTAATCTTGGACCTGTATAACGAGACATAGACTTTACATTCCTTTATTTTTGAATCGAATATTGGCTAATAACAGATTTTATTCTATCTTTCACCATATTTTTGTCTTCAGCTTGCTTAAAATTTACATCCGAAAACTCTTTTTCGAGTTTCCACATAGTGACATAACGAGGTGGCATTCCCGCTGGGGTAGTTTCTGTAAAGATATTAACATCTTGCAAAACTTCGTCCCAAGCTTCACGAACCACATTCCAAAATTCTAATTTTGGTTGTGCAAACTCTTGTGCAACCGCGCACTCTGAGTCTGGTAAACGAATATACCAGTTTTTGCCAACTTCACGTACTAGAGGAATACGTTGATTTATAGTGTCGACAATCTTAGTGTTTTCTTGACGTTCAAGCCAGTTACCACCATATATAACGACTTTCGAAAAGCGATCAAGCATATTATAGTCTTTTCTTCCCATATCTCGCGTTTCGCGTCCTGGAATAGGTGCTAAAGTGTTAGCGCAAGCCCATTCCGGATATTCTGTTCTCATATTCCACTCTGAGGCACATTGATAACGCAATCCATCATCTAAATGTGTAATCTTTCGAGTCCAAAAACTTCGAGATTGATCAAGCGGTTCTTTTATCCATTCATTATTAGAGACATATTTAAATAAAGAATTTCCTTGGTATTCCCAATCTTCACCTACATGTTTCATAATACTGCCTGTGCTAATAAGACCTTCTTCGTCTGCGGCAAATAAAATGTGCTGAAGGCGAATTTGGTTTGGCTCTGTTTGAACAGTGTAAATCCACTCTTTAACTGATTTATCTTTATTCACATCATAAACGCGGCCATCGAGTTGGTAATTTTCGTTTAGTGCTTCTGTTTCTGCGTAACTATAATCAACAAGATAACAACCTGTCATTTTGTTGATTTGTTCTTTTCCAAACTCATAGGCTTGATCAGAAGCGTAGGCACTCCCAAAACCTAAACCAATCAATAAACAAGAAACCTTTTGAAACTTTATAAAACTCATTTTAACTCCAAAAAAAAATGATTACAAAAATGATAATGATAATTGTTATCAATAAAAATGCATAGCTATTTTCAATAATGAGATCAAGAGGATATTAAGAAAAATTATTTTATTGAGAATAAATTTTAAGTATAGATAGGTATTTTATGAGTAAGAAATAATTGATACGCAAGGAATTGTTGGAAGATTTTTTTGAAGCAAATCTTTGCCTTTTAAATCTGATAGCTCAATCAAAAATAAAAAACCACTCACAACACCGCCATGTTTTTGAATAAGTTTTGCAGTTGCGAGTGCAGTACCGCCAGTAGCAAGTAAATCATCGATAATGATGTATTTTAATCCTGGCACAATGCTTTTTGCCTGCATTTCAATAGTATCGGTGCCGTATTCTAAATCATAAGTTTCGCTTATTAGTTTCCCTGGCAATTTGCCCTTTTTACGAGCAGGAATAAACGATTTTTTCATATGAACAGCAAGTGGTCCAGCAAGTAAAAATCCTCTACTTTCAATACCTACAAAAATTGTAAATTCAGGCATGTTTGCAATTGCTTTGTTTAAAACAGTAATTGTTTTTTGAAAAAGAGTTGGGTCATAAAAAATGGGCATAATATCTCTAAATAGAATTCCTTTTTTAGGGAAATCGGGATAATTATGAATGTGTTGTTTGATTTCTGAAATTTCAGCTAAGTTTTGATTAATCATTTTCATCTCCTGCAGAACCTTTTCCTTTAAACTGACCTTGTGAGGTTTGACGAAGATATTCTAAACAAAATTCTTCTAAATCGCCATCAAGGAACTTTATAGGATCTGAACTTTGGGCAAGTGTTCGATTGTCTTTTACAAGCTTATAAGGATGCAAAACATAAGAACGAATTTGCGAACCAAATGCGATATCTTTTTTTGAATCTTCCACACTTTGAGATTGGTCTTTGCGTTTTTGCATTTCAAGTTCATAGAGCTTCGATTTTAAAAGCTTTAAGCAAGTTTCACGGTTTTGAATTTGTGAACGCTCTTGCTGGCTTTGAACGACAATTCCACTTGGCGCATGTGTCATACGAACAGCTGAATCGGTTTTATTAATATGCTGCCCACCCGCACCGCCTGCACGAAAAGTATCCACTTTTAAATCAGCATCACGAATTTCAATGTTAATTTCATCACTTGTTTCGGCAGTTACAAAAACCGAGCAGAATGAAGTATGACGGCGTGCATTTGAATCAAAAGGAGAAATACGAACAAGTCTATGTACCCCATTTTCGCCTTTTAAGTATCCATACACAAAATCGCCCTCAATGGTAACAGTCGCATTTTTAATGCCTGCTCCATCACCTTCTAGTTCATCGACGACCTTAGCTTTCCAACCTTTTTTATCTGCAAAGCGCAAAATCATTCGTAAAATCATGAATGTCCAGTCGCAGGCTTCTGTGCCACCAGCTCCCGCATTGATTGTGACAATTGCGCTATTTTTATCGAGTTCATGCGAGAGTAAATGGCGTATTTCGATTTGGTCGAGGTCTTGTTTAAGCTCTAAAATAAGGGTTTCGGCCTCGTGCGCGTAAACCTGTTCCCCACCTTCTCCAAATTCAATAGCAACTAAGATGTCTTCAAATTTTTTTAAGAGATTTTCAGAAAGATTTATGCCATCTTCGAGTGACTTTTTCTCTTTTAAGAGTTGGGTCGATTTTTTTTGATCGTCCCAAAAGCGAGGGTCTTTTTCAGATAATGAATCGATTTCTAAGACACGTTTGCGTTTTTGTAGGGTGTCAAAGCGACCTCCGAAGCAGTTCAAATTTTTCTTTTAAGTCTGCAAGAGTTGTGCGTTGTAGTTCGCTCATGTAAATAAAGCCCTTTAAAGATGAATATACAGATATAAGAATATTGTGTTATCACAAAAAAATGAATGCAAAGTCAAACACTATGAATACCGCAATCCTCGATATAGAGGCACAGCTCGCTAAAAAATCACCACTTGTGGGTGAAGAAGAGATTCAAGCTTTGCAATCTCTTTTAGAAAAAGCATATCATAATCCAAACGATTACTTCATTCTTCAAATAGGCGATTGTGCCGAAAGATTTGAAGATAGTACGAAAAAATCTGTTTTTAAAAAATGCCAATTTTATTTTGATGTTGCCCAACAATTAGAAAATGCTTTAAGCAAAAAAATCATCTTATTAGGGCGTATTGCTGGGCAATATGCAAAACCACGCACTGATGCTTTAGAAGTTCGAAATGGCCAAGCGCTTCCTATATATAAGGGAGATATGCTCAATGGATATAATTTTTCGCAAGAATCACGTGTAATGAAGCCGTCTCGTATTTTAGATGCCTATAATCATGCTACTCAAGCTTTAAATTCAATTCAAAAATTTTATGTGCAAAATAATACTTCACAGAGAATGTTTACTTCTCACGAAGCTCTTGTCCTAGATTATGAAAATGGCTTAACCCGAGTTTCGGAAAACACACAAGAGTTCTATAATTATTCTGCACATACGGTTTGGCTTGGTCAGCAATCTCGTGAGCTAAATGGCCCACAAATCGAATATTTAAGCAAAATAGAAAATCCAATTGGCATTAAGTTAGGCCCCACACAAACACCAGAAACTATTTGTGCATTACTAAAAAAGCTGAATCCAAAATGTATAAAAGGAAAAATTTACCTAATCACTAGGCTTGGTGTTCAGTTAGTTGATTCTCTTTTGCCAAAATTTATTGAGGCGGTACAAAAGTCCAATGTACCTGTTTTGTGGTGTGTAGATCCTATGCATGGCAATACTTTTAAACTTTCCGACAATCGTAAAATTCGTTCAGTTAAAGACATTATTCAGGAATGTGCTCGTACACATGAAATTCATCAAAGTTTTGGCACATCTCTTCAGGGCATTCATTTAGAAGCAAGTTGTGATGATATTACCGAATGCGTTTCGGTAGGAAGAGAAGAAGCTCATTTATGCGAGTTTCCTCAGTATCAAACACAATGCGACCCACGTTTAAACCCTGAACAAGTGAATGAAATAATCAAACACTTTAATACTCAGCATTTTATTCATGCTAAACATCAGAACAATTCTACAACACAATCTCATCTTTAACGATTGTGTAATATTGAGACGCTTCAGGATAAGTATAGCCGCGCACTTTATAATTCATACATTCTGGTCTAAATTTATTGAATGTTACCCATGCTGTTAGGCCTTGAATTTGATACACAAGATAAGCACATTTTGCATTTGTATAAACATCCATAATAGATTGTCTTGTTGCGTGGCAACGTGAAAGCCAAATGGTATTGACCTGCATAAGTCCATAATCAGTTGTACTATTGCTATTGTAATTGTGTGCGTCTGGGCGCCAGCTAGATTCATGATGTGAAATACACGTCATAATTGGAATCATCGGTGGAGGAAATCCTACTTCTTCCATAATTTTTGCTACTTCAGATGCCTTTAATTGATAGGCAGAAACTTTTGCTTGGAATAAAAGGAGTGGTAATAAACTCAAACAACTTAGTGATAATATTAATATCCGCTTAAACTTCATAAAAACTCCCAGACTATTTAATTAGCTTGAGATTATTCTAACAGAGTTTTTCTCTGTCTAAAAATAAACTGCTGAATTTTATCTCCTGTAGATTTTCGAGCTTCGTCGGAAGTTAAATCTAATTTAAACTGATGTTGTTGATTTTTATGATTAAGATCAACAACAGTAGTGTAAATCGAATTTTGACTAGTAGACCAATGAATAAATATAATTGATTGCACTTGTTTTGTTTGAATGAGCGCAGTTGGAAATAATGAGACGGCTGGCTTGTTTGGCACTATTTTATTAATGAAAGGCTTAATGGTAATGATATTTGATGCTGAAGAGAGTTTTGCGGTGAACTTACCATCTTCGCAACGCGCGCCAAAAATTGAATGAGAAAAAGCATTAAAATCTGTTTTTTCGAGTTTGAGAGGCTGGCCATCTAAGAAAAATTCACATTTGTTTGTATTCTTGACAGTATATTTCTTTTTGAGAATACCTTTATACGAATTAAAAAAGTTTTCAAATTCAATGCTGTTCTCTGTAGAGAGTTTATTTTGTAAAGCAATTTTTTCCGATAAAGATATCAGAGAAGTGAGTTTATCTAATATTTCTTGAGTGCTGTCTTGAATGTGTTTTTGGGTAGTTAACCGACTTGCTAAGTTCCAAAAATAAAATTCAATTAAAGTTTTGCGTTCAATCTTTTGTGGGTATTTCTCTAAATTTACGACAAATTCTTTGTATGCTTTTTGCGAATATTGTTCGGCTAGAATGAATTCATTATTTTTAATATAGGATTTTAAAACCTGTATATTGTGAAATAGTACTTCTTTAAATCTTTCTGATTCTCTTTTCTTTTCAATGTTTAAATAAAACTGAGTTTCAAGATTTTTGTCTTGAATGACATGAATCTGACGAGATTCGTTTATTTTTTTGACAAATGAATCACTAAAATACTGAAATTTTTCAGGATTATCAGAAGTAAAAATAATAAGAGCAGAAACGACAGGCCACATATTTTTACACCTCATTTACTAAAATTGATTTTCATTGTGATAAACTACACTTTGGAGGAAAATCATATGAAATTAAAAATTATCTTTGCAATCATTTTTTTAGCGGCTGGTATTGGGTTATACATGTCTTCAGACTACATTACTTCAAAAGTTGCAGAAGGTCGTGGCGAAATTTACAGGGGACAAAAAACTGTTAACTCTATAAATAAAGTTATTGATACTACCACACAAGTCAAAGGTTTAAGCGGTATTGTTACGGGTGGTGCACAGAATAAAATTGATGCAGGTACGCATAAAGCTAATTATTATGATAGATTAGCTAAAAATCTTCGTTTAGGTGGGCTTGGCTCAGTGTTTTTATCAGCATTGCTTTTTGTTTGGGCATTTTTAACAAGAAAAAAATCTAAATAAATAACATTAATGTCTATCGACTGAAGTCATTTCGTAGATTAGCCCTGTCATCCCGTGATTTTGTGCTGTTATTCCGTGGTTTAGGGCTGTCATCCCGCGGCCTTGACCGCGGGATCCAGTTTGATTTAATTTCCGGTCGTTATCTTAAGGAACGCCGCCAAGTATCACACAAGTTGCATTTAGTAATAAAGCATCCGGTCCGCCCGTGCAGGTGGGTATAAACGTGCTTATATAAGCATCAATGAGAGCCTGTAAATTTGGTGAAGTATTGCATGCTAATCCACCAAATGAGGTAGCATTGCATTCTAATTCGATGAATCCGCCAGCATTTGCGGCACAAAAATTACTAATTATAGTATTCGTAGCTGTTTCTGTTGCATCAGGTGTATTGAAAGTAACTTCTGGAACACTATTAATACAACTGACTGAAACAGAAGTTACCTGAAGCCCAGTCCCATCTCCATCTGCTCCAGGAGTTCCAGGAGGGCCTTGTTTCCCTTTACATGCAGTGGCGAAAATAAGCGCAACAATAGCAAGAGACGCAACTGAAAATTTAGAATATTTCATTGAATTTCCTTATTAAATGAAAACTTATAATAATACTGAATCAGAACATTTGATTCAGTATTATTATAAGTTTTTTTGATTGTTTTTTCAATGCCCCTATTCATCCTTAAAATATTTATAAATATGATTTTAGAGTGAAATTGATACTATAGCGAATTTAGAAATGCTTTTATTTTAGGAAATAAAATTGAAGGTTTTAATTGTGTCATGCATTTATGATGACCTTCAGGGCATTTTTTTGCCCCATGAGGGCCGCATGGTTGACAGTATAAATTTTGACCAAAAACTGTTTTTTGAGCAAGAATGAGTGATTTATCAGAAGTAGGCTTAAATCCAAGATTTATATCTGTAGGGCCAAAAAAGCAAATGTTAGGTACATTAAACGCCCCTGCAAAATGCACGGGCGAAGAATCGTTTGAAAGTACGAAGTGTGACTTAGCAATCAATGAAGCAAGCTGTGTAAGCGAAATTTTTCCTGCTAAGTTGTGTAATCTATTAGAATAATCTTTTAAAGCTTCTATTAAATTTTCACCATTGGGGCGTTCACGAGCAATACCGGTGAAGTACAAATGAAGATTTGGGTATTCTTTTACTAATTTAGCGCAAATTTCTTTAAAATGTTCAGGGGTGTATTCTTTCGTTTTCCATGCAGAACCCATTGCCACAACCGCATATTGTTGTTCCTTAATATGAGAAAATTCAACAAGTTGCTTTTCAATAAAGGCATTAGTGTAACTTAAGATAGGCCTGCCAATTTCAATGAGTTTGTTTTTGATTTGAGGACTACAAATTTCGGGTGGTAGAAGTTCAAGATACCTTAAACATTCATGTTTTTCTCTTATATAGGGGCGTGTTATTTTATAGAGCTTTGAAAAGGATGCAATATCAAAACCGATGGTTTTTTTTACGCGTGATAAATAGACACAAAGTGTGGTGGTAAAGGACTTATGAGGTGAAATAAGAACATCTAATTCAACAGAATTAATTTGTTTTACCAAACTTTTAAAATCCTTTAACTTTTTTAAACCTTTTGACTTTTTGAGCGGAATAACACTTGCGACCCTTGTGTCATGCTGATAAATAGGGACGGTATTTGGTTTTGTAAAAAATATAATTTGATGGCCTGCACGGTGCAAGGCTTCTATCAAAAGCCCACAAAGTACAATGTCCCCTATAAATGCTGTGTGAATGAGTCCTATACGCATATTTTTATTGACTCTTCGCCTTTCTTTTTCTAGCATTGCCGACCATATCTGGAAAAAGTATAAAAAGTACAGCTTTTAGTTCGAGGATGCAGAAAGGTCTTATGCCAACTATTAATCAACTTGTTAGAAAAGGTCGTAAAACAACGACTTCTCGCGGTAAATCACCAGCACTTAAAAAATGTCCACAACGTCGCGGCGTTTGTACAAAAGTGTATACCACAACACCAAAAAAACCAAACTCAGCTATTCGTAAAGTAGCGAAAGTTCGTCTTACTTCTGGAATTGAAGTTATTTCATATATTCCGGGCGAAGGTCACAATCTACAAGAACACTCAGTTGTACTTGTTCGTGGCGGTCGTGTAAAAGATCTTCCTGGTGTTCGTTATCACATTGTGCGCGGTACATTAGATACTACTGGTGTTACAAAACGCCGTCAATCTCGTTCATTATATGGTAGCAAACGTCCTAAGGGCGGAGCTACAGGCAAATAATTTTTGCGTTCGATTAACTGAAAGGAATTAAAATTTTATGGCACGTCGTCGCCGTCCAGTACGTAGAGAAGTTCTTCCAGATCCAATTTTTGGTGATATTTTAGTCACAAAATTTGTAAACTGTATGATGTATGAAGGCAAAAGAAGCTCATCTGAAAAAATATTTTATGGTGCGCTTGAACAAATTACTAAAAAATCTCCAGAAGAAGAAAGCATCGTTATTTTTAAACGTGCTCTTGAAAATCTGAAACCACAAATTGAAGTAAGAACTCGTCGTGTTGGTGGGTCAAACTACCAAATTCCTGTTGAAGTTCGTCTAGAACGCCGTCAGGCACTTGCAATTCGTTGGCTTATTTCCTTTTCCCGCCAACGTGCTGAAAAGTCTATGTGCGATAAGTTAGCAGCTGAAATTTTAGATGCAGCAAACCGTCGCGGTGCCGCTATCAAAAAACGTGAAGACGTTCATAAAATGGCTGATGCAAATAAAGCATTTGCACACTTCAGATTCTAATTCTGTACTGTTCTTCAGTTAGTTATTAGGTTAAATTAAAAACCCGGTGTTTTAAAACTCCGGGTTTTTTTATGAATTTTTCACTTTTTAAATGGATGACAAATGCATTTTTTTAAATTTTTTCTGCTTACATTGGTTATTTTCGTCTCTGGCTGTAATCCAAATAAATCTACAGATTTTAACTCGAAAGAAACGGCAGATTTTTTTCATAATCCAACTTCTCTCAGTATTCAAAATATTGAAGAAACTATAATAGGAAAACGGTTGGTTTCTTTTAAAATAGAAGTGGAGAGCTTTGAAGAATCTTTTTCTGGTAAATTCTTTTTTCCTACAGGCAAAATATCTGTTGCTGTGAAATTAAATGAAAAATCTTTTGGAAATATAGAGTGCGATACTACTTTGTATACAATGTTGTGTACTTTAGAAGATGTGCCAACTGGTGAGTTGGAAATATATGCAAAATATACAGGTGATACACAGCATTTAGATTCTGATACAAAAAGAACTTATACTATTAAAACGATAAGTTCTTTACTAGATTGGCAATCAAGTTATCTAGTTCAAAATGCCTATGAACCATTCACACTAACTCTAGAGTTTATGACATTTGGTTTTGAATTTCCTCCAAAACTATCTGGAACTGTAAATTATAAAGTGTATAATAAAGACTTTACAAAAATAATTACAGAATGCACATCGCAAGAATTGAAGCAAGATTATGATTTTATTTTTCCAACTTCAAATACAGTAAAGAAATTTAATTCAAGTTGTGACTTTGAAGGTTTATCCGCAGGAATATATTTTGTAATAGCAACTTATTCTGGTGATCAATATTATGCTGCTGCAAATACAACAAATAAATTTGGTACAAGACCTTTAGAATTAGAAATTGAAGAATAAATCTGACCATCAGTTCGTATTAAATTCTAGATTATTATCAAATAATTTAGAATTTAAATGTTAAATTTTTTTAAAGAACTGGCATTGTAAATTTAAAAAGTCACTTCTTTTAAGAGATCAGGATTATCAAGAACACGCCCTGAACCCATTACAACAGCTGTTAGTGGATTTTCAGATATCATAATTGGCAAGCCTGTTTTTTCGCGAAGTAAGATATCTAAATTACGAATTAATGCACCACCGCCAACAAGAGTAATGCCTTTATCAACAATATCAGAAGCAAGTTCTGGTGGTGTTTTTTCAAGCGCAGTTTTTACAGCATCGACAATTGCATTAATAGGTTCTTGTAGTGACTCGCGAATTTCTTCACTTGTAATTGAAATAGATTTAGGAATTCCGCCAACAAGGTCGCGGCCTTTAACATGCATTGTGCGTTCTTCGCTATCTGGATAAGCAGAACCAATTGCAATTTTAATTTGCTCAGCTGTACGCTCACCAATTAAAACGTTGTACTTACGTTTTAAGTAGCTAACAATGGCTTCATCCATTTTATCACCACCAACACGTACGCTTTTTGCATAAACAATTCCTAGTAATGAAATAACAGCAACTTCAGTTGTTCCACCACCAATATCAACAACCATATTACCGCCAGCATCATGGATTGGTAAATCGGCGCCAATTGCAGCAGCCATTGGTTCTTCAATTAAATAAACAGAAGCACAACCGGCAGATGCGGCAGATTCGCGCACCGCACGTTTCTCAACTTCAGTAATTCCATTAGGAATACAAATAACAGCTCTTGGACGAACCAATGAGCGTTGATTGTGTGCAATACCAATAAAATAACTAATCATTTTTTCTGTGACTTCAAAATCGGCAATAACACCATCGCGCATTGGACGAATTGCTTCAATACCACCTGGCGTACGTCCAAGCATTTCTTTGGCAACACGTCCAACAGCTTTTACTGTACGCACTCCACGTGTATTGCGTTGAACAGCAACCACTGAAGGCTCATTGGCGACGATTCCTTTGTTACGAACATATACAAGTGTATTTGCTGTACCAAGATCGATTGCAATATCGTGCGAAAGCATGCGAAAAAACCAGTCAAACATAATTCTATTCCCTTATCTTTAAATTTTAATTTGTAACTGTATATTCTGTTGCTTCAATATAACTTGTTTCGATTTGTGCAAGTTGAAGTTTGCCACTAACGTCCCAGTTAACTGATTGCCATTTTGTAAACTGATCTAAAACCCATATTCCAGATTGTCGACTTCCGTTTCCACTTTTGCCGTTTCCACCAAATGGAAGGTGTGCTTCGGCCCCTGTAGTGCCGTTATTTATGCTAAGCATTCCTGCATTACAGCGATTTTTATACTGATAAATTGATTGAATATCTTGTGTATAAATTGCAGCGCTTAAACCATACCCGCTTTTATTTGAAAGTGCCAAAGCTTCATCAAGATTTTTTATAGTTACGATATTAAATAACGGTCCAAATGTTTCTGTAGAAAAAATTTCATCATCACCGTGAACATTATCCACAATAGTAGGAAAAACGAAATAACCTTCTTCAGGATTTCCTAAAAAGTTTTTAGGTTTTTTGGAAGAAGTAATAGGCCCATTTTGTTCTGTAAGAATTTTATGATGTGGCTTAATTAAAGTTTTTAAATTGTTTAAATGATTTTGATAAAATTTTTCAGAAATTAAAGGGCCATAAAACGTATTTTGGTCCATTGGCTCGCCAATTTGTTTTTCAGGAATAATTTCAAGAATTTTTGAAACTAATGCTTCTTTAACAGATTCATGAACCAAAATATTACCTAAAGAGGTGCAGCGTTGTCCTGCAGTTCCTAACCCAGACCACACCGCGCCGTGTGCAGCAAGATCGAGATCGGCATCTGGCATAACAATCATTGGATTTTTGCCACCAAGTTCTAAGCATGGTGTTTGAAAGTTTCGTCCAGAAATTTCACCAATATGTTTTCCAACTGCAGAGCTACCTGTAAAGCCTACTTTATCGATTAAACCTTCATCAACTAATGAAATAAGGTTTGCTCCAGTTTTAGGGCCTGTACCAAAAACGACATTAAACACATCTTTTGGAACGCCCGCTGCATGCAAAAGTTCTGCGAATTTTAAAGAAAGATAGGGAGAATCTTCAGAAGGTTTCCAAACACATGTATTGCCACAGACAAGTGCAGGAACAAAATACCAACTTGGTACAGCAAACGGAAAATTACCGGCCGTAATACAAGCAAACACACCTAAAGGTTTGCGATATGTGAAAAGCTCTTTGTTGGACATTTCACTTGGTACAGTTTGGCCATATAAACGACGGCCTTCAGATAGAAAAAAGTGGCATGTATCGATTGCTTCTTGAACATCGCCATGAGCTTCTCGAAGGGTTTTACCTACTTCACGTGTAAGAATTTCGCATAGGACATCTTTATTTTTGGCAATAAGATCGCCAAAATTACCAATTATACTCGCGCGAATTGGTGCAGGAGTATTTTTCCATTTTTTAAAAGCATTGCGTGCTGCATTGCATGCTTCACGACACTCTTCTTGTGTTGCTTCTCCAAAAGAAGCAACAATATCTGATTTATGTGCAGGATTAATTGAATGAAAAACATCGTTGTTTTTATTTTGAACCCCGTTAATGATTGACGAAAGAAACATCCTGATCCTCTCTATATAGATTTGCTAAGCCTCGCAAAATCTATAATATTTGTAGCAAATTTTTTAACACTTTTTCGATGTGAAACCATAAAAATAATAGATGAGTTTAAGGTTGTCTTGAGTGTTTGTAAAATAGTATTTTCGTTTTGTGCATCAAGCGCACTTGTCCCTTCATCAATCACAATAAGTTTTGGCTTATTATAAAAAATGCGGGCAAACATAAGGCGTTGTTGTTCACCACCAGAAAGGCCAAATACGTCTTTATGTAAATCTAGTTTTAAGTTCGATAAAAGAAGCGCCTCTTGTGCTTTGTGTAAATCTGTTTCGGTTGGGGTTGTGATTTTATTTGGATACAAAATATTTTCTAACACTGTTCCATTAAACACATGTGGTTCTTGAGGAATAAAGCCTATTTGCGATGCATAATTTAAATATAAGCTTTCATGTGTGCTTTGCTTATCAAAAATAATTTGACCATTTTTAGGTTTATATAAGCCCAGTAAAACATTTAAAAAAGTTGTTTTGCCAATTCCAGATGGCCCAATTAATGTTACAAAAGATCCTGGTTCAAAAATACCCGATAGATTTTCAATAAGCGTAATATTATTTGGCGTAGAAACGGATAAGTTTGAAATTTCAATTGATTCTAAAGTTTTATTCTGTGGATGTGTTGCGTTGAAATTGACAATTTCACGGTTTTCTAAATCTGAATTGATAAAATCTAAAACTTGACGGTAAGATTCAACCCCTTGTTTTGCAGAATTAAGATGTTCTGTCATTTTGCGGATTGTTTCACCAAGTATGCCTAGCGTAATGACAAAACTCACTAAAATAGGAGTTGTAATTTCGCCGCTGTACACACGCCGAAGTGCAATAACAGCAACAAGACAAGCGGCTACAATCGCAAACCATTCTACAAGCGGTGAACCAAGTGCTTTGGCGCGTGTAGCACGTCGCCAGGTGTGAAACATGTCTTGATTGAGCTTGTTAAATCGAGCAATTTCAAATGGAATTGCTTTGTAAGTTTGAATTGTTTGCCAGCCGCGCATGCGTTCAAGAATATCTCGAAACAAATTACTTTGAATTTGAATACCTTGTTTTGCAAGGCGCTTGAGTACTCGACTTGTTTTAATAAGCACTAAAAAAGCAGGAATTGCGATAAGGATAAATAATACAAAGAGTCGATAATCTAAAAATATAAGCCATAAAACAAAAACAATTGCGGTAAGGCCTTCTTTGAGTGTGCTTGTTGTTAATCGGATAAATGCTTGCTGTGTTTCATTAATGAGCGGGCCCATGAGTGAGGATAAAAATCCTGCATTATGTTTTTGTGCAGAGGCAAAAGATAAAGAAAGAAATTTAATAGCAGATTTTTCTCTTAAATCTTTTGCAATACGTTCGCCATAATTTCTGAGTAAGAAATCGCTTAAGAAGCTTAATAATGAAAATAAAAATGCGATCAAAATAATATATTGCGTAAGTGATTCTTTTTGGAATTTGAGCGATATTCCATTTGCAAATTGTGTGTTTTGTAAAAACTGCGCAATAAATGCTGAGATTTGATCGCCTAAAATACTTTCCCATAAAACATCGGCTGGAGTGCCGTTTAATGTTTGAATAAGAAAAGGAACAAGCACAATTAAAGAAAGACCAAGAGGAATAAGTAAAATATAACAAATTGCAACCAAGAAAAACTGAGAAGGTTTTAGTTTTAATAAGGATGCAAAAAGAAACATTTATAGTCCTGACATTATCGCTTCCCGCGATTTTTCAATAAGAGTTGAGGTATCGTATTCATTCGATTGAATAGCAGGATGTACAGTAATTGTGACATGTGCTTTTTGAGGAATTACTGAGTGTTTAGGAAGCAATTTTCCACATCCTTGAATGCTTATTGGAATAATAGGCACATTTGTAGATTGTGCTAATCGAAAAGCTCCTGTTTTAAATTTGCCTATTTCACCAGTGACACTTCTTGTTCCTTCAGGAAAAAAGCCCATTGGTGTTCCGTTTTGAATGTGTTGTGCTGCAAGCATCATGCATTTTTCCTGGCTATTTCGATTTCCTCGGATAACTGGAACATATCCTACAGCAGTCATTGCCCATCCTAAAAAAGGAATTTTAAATAATGAAGCTTTTGCAATCCAACGGAATCTCATCTTTAACATAAAAAGTGCAAGAATATCAATTTGGCTTTGATGATTTGCAACATAAACAGCAGCCTGACCGTTATGAGCAAGATTTTCTGTTCCTAAAAATTCAAACTTCCACCATGGATTTGCATATTTAATTGCTGATGCCCAAATAATGCCAATTGCGTGTAAAGAGTGTCTTTGCTTGTCAAAGATATACGCAAAAGGAAAAAGAATTAAAACTGATGTTGCTGCCATTATTGTAAACACAATGACACTGATCCATAGAAAAAAAGCACGAACATAACGAATCATGGCTAATCCTTTCTTTGTGCAAGACAATATTCTTCATACACTTTGAGTGCGATAAGTTTTTTTTCTGTGATTGATTCAAAACTAAAACGTTTATTTTGACGTAATACAAACATACCTTTATGTGAGGTATTGTTCCAAGCATCTTCTGGAGTATTCCAGAGTAAACTTTGAACTTTTAAATCTTGCATCATTTTTTTAATGCATGCTTTTGTTTTTACATCGTATGCTGAAGTTAATTTACAGCAAAACTTATATGGGATGACCTGCAGATTTTTAATTTCACGAATTTTTTTCAAATTTTGAAATTGAATATTAATTGTATTTTGCGCACTTGAAAGTTTTTTATCTGACACAAGTGTTGGTTTATAATCTGAGGCGGCAAGAAAATGGAAAAAACCATGAATATGATTAAAATTAAACCCAGAAAAAAACTTATAAACATCTTCATAATTTTTATAATGGTAGATATTTAAATTTTGATATTGCGGAACTTCAAAGTCGGTTTGCCCAACAAAAACGGTTGTGTCATGTCCCATGCCATAAAATAAAGTAGCAAGTTCCCAACCCAGTTTTCCTGTAGAACAATTCGAAATAAATCGAACGGGATCGAGCATAACTCTAGTGCCACCAAGTGTAACAAAAACAGGCTTTTTACCTTTATGTAAAAGACGGTTTGTAAAATGCGCAAATGTAAGTGCGAGATCTTTTGGCGCTGGAATTTTTTCTTTATGCTCTTCTTTGCGAGGATGAATAAAGAATACATTTTCGATATTTTTTAAATATTCGTAATTTGCTTGGGTAATAGGAGAATTCCACATACTATCGTGCATTGTTGGAACAAAACCAATTGGCACTTTCATGCCAAATGCACTTTGCAATAGCGTTGTGGCACCATTTTGGCACAGCCCATATCTAGCGCTCGCAATAAGATCTGCCGTTGCTGGAGCAACGAGAATTGCGTCGTAAGTACAAATATGCTCGCTTAAACCTGATGGTTTTAAAACGACAGGATTTTGACTTGCCCACTCAAGACTTGTCATGCCAATAAAGTTTAAACATTCTTGAGTAACAATAAACTGAACTGTTGCACCATGGCGTCTTAACTCACGTGCAACACGCGGCATTTCGATGGCAGCAATACCACCACCACAAACAAGCCCAATGTGTTTGCCCGTTAAAATTTGTGAAATATGTTTAATGTTCGTGTCGCGCAAGATTTTTAGTATCCTTTCAAATAACTATAATAAGCTTCTTTGTTTTTGACAAAAAATCCAACAATGTCAAATAAAAGTCTTCATTTATTTCTAAATTTTGTAAAAAAATTTAGTGGTTATCATGAAAATTTGTGAGAAGAACTTGACAGATTGATTTTCCACTTGTAGAAGACATTTCACACTTTGACGCGGGGTGGAGAAGTTGGTATCTCGTCGGGCTCATAACCCGAAGGCCGCAGGTTCAAATCCTGCCCCCGCCACCAATGATTTCGTATCGCACATGCGATAAGGGTCTGTAGCTCAGGTGGTTAGAGCGCTTGCCTGATAAGCAAGAGGTCGGCTGTTCAACTCAGCCCAGACCCACCATTTTTCATTCCTAATGAGAATAACTTATGTTGCGAGATTCACATCAAAGCGACTCTTTAAATTTCTCTCCATTAACTCAAAAACAAATCGACGAAAAATATAAATATTGGCGATTTCGTTTACTCTATGCCACTTATATTGGTTACGCAACATTCTATTTAACTCGTAAAAATATTTCATTTGTAATTCCTGCAATGATTTCCGATTTGCACTTTTCAAAAGAGTCCATTGGAATCATGGCAAGTGCATTTTATATTATTTATGGAATCAGTAAATTTGTCAGTGGTATTATTTCCGATAATTCCAATCCAAAATATTTTATGGCATTTGGCTTAATGGCTACAGGTGTTGCGAATATTCTTTTTGGACTTTCCTCTTCCCTTGCTTATTTGACTTTATTTTGGATGATGAATGCTTTTTTTCAAGGATGGGGTTGGCCTCCATGTGGCAGAATTCTTACCAGATGGTTTTCTCAAAAAGAAAGAGGAACTTGGTGGAGTATTTGGAACACCTCCCATAATGTAGGCGGTGGTCTTATTCCGTTTATTGTCGCATTTTTGGCAAGTTATTTAGGCTGGCGTTACGCTATGTTTGTGCCAGGTGTTTTTGCAATTTTTATGGGTTTATTTCTGTTTAATCGTTTGTGTAATGTACCTGAAAAAGAAGGTTTACCTTCTATTGAAGAGTATAAAAACGATTATCCTGAAGGCCAAAACAAACAAGAAAAGAACATTTCAACCAAAGATATTCTTCTTCATTATATTTTAAAAAATAAATATATGTGGATACTCGCTGTTTCTTACATTCTTATTTATGTTGTTCGCACAGCAATTAATGATTGGGGAACATTATATCTGACTGAAAAAGGAAATTCTCTTTTTTCATCAGCAAGTGCTGTTTCATTTTTTGAAATTGGCGGGATTTTTGGAAGTTTAGCTGCAGGATTTGGTTCGGATAAACTTTTTAAAGGTCGCCGCACACCAATGAATGTTCTTTTTAGTATTGGTGTCCTCGCTGCGTTATTTGGTTTTTGGTATATTCCTTCTGGTTACTTTACCTTAAATGCATTGTTGTTATTCATAACTGGCGTGTTTGTATTTGGTCCGCAAATGCTCATTGGGATTGCTGCTGCTGAATTTTGTCATTATCAGGCGGCCGGTACAGCAACAGGGTTTGTGAGTTTATTTGCTTATGTTGGTGCAGCAATTTCTGGTTATCCAATTGGTTACATTACTCAGCATTATGGTTGGGATGCTTTTTTTGGTGTTTTGGTTGTTTGTGCCTCAATGCTTATTTTACTGCTTGCCACAATGTGGTCGGCTAAAAAACCGTCTTTAGCTAATTTATAATTCTCATGCCAATCCTCAGAAGAGGAGTTTGTGTGCATATCGTCTTGGATTTTTAACTTTAGATTGGCATTAGTTATGGATCGCCATTTGTAGTTTAAGAAATATATTTTAAAAATGGCCTAAAACTTGGATCCACATAATAAGCATAGCAATTAGTGCGGTGGCAGGAATGGTTAAAAGCCATGTAAGAAAAATGCGTCTAATTGTTTTCCACTGAGTACCCCAAACACTTTGTGAAAGCCCAACGCCTGCAATTGAACCTGTTACGGTTTGTGTTGTTGAAACTGGTACCCCAAATTGTGTTGCAGCAAAAATAATGGCGGCAGCACTTGATTCTGCACATGAGCCTCGTAATGGATTTAAGTGCGTAATTTTTGTTCCCATTGTGTTTACAATCCGCCACCCACCTAACAAAGTTCCAAGAGCTATAAAAAAGTAACAGGAAAGAACGACCCATGTAGGAACATAAAATGTGGGGCCTAATAATGATGCTGAAAAAAGTAATCCTGCAATAATACCCATGCTTTTTTGTGCATCATTACCGCCATGGGTTAAACTTAAAAGTGCAGAGGAAAGAAGTTGTAGGTATTTAAAGGCTTTGTGATTTTTATTTTTTGGCGAAATTTTAATAATTTTGAGCAAAAAAAACATCACAACATAAGAGAGCATTAAGCCTAATAAAGGTGATAGAAAAATTGCAATGAGCACTTTTGTGAAACCTGACATTTGCAGAGCAAAAATTCCGCCTTTTGCAATAGCAGCACCCGCTAATCCACCTATCAGTGCATGTGAGGAGCTAGACGGTAATCCTAAGTATGCAGTGATAATATTCCACCCAATGGCACTAATTAGTGCTGCAAAGAGTAGAAAAGGACTTAAGACGTGAGGATCAATTAAACCTGAACCAACTGTTTTTGCAATAGCCAGCTTAAAGAAAAAGAAAGCAATTAAATTAAAAAAAGCAGCCCAAGCAACCGCTTGTTTGGGTGTTAAGACCTCGGTCGCAACAATTGTTGCAATAGAGTTTGCTGCGTCATGAAATCCGTTCGTAAAATCGAAGACAAGAGCAAGCACAACAACAAATATAACAAATATAAGAGTATTTTCCATTTCATGAGGGTAAAATAAACAAATGAATTTGTCTAGCTTCGGACATTTACGAAAAGTAAAAAACTAATTATGAATAACATAGAGGTGAAAATGTCTATACGCGTAATACTAATGTCTTTGCTTTTATGTTTAATTTATGTGCCAAAATCATTTGGGTCTCTTACAAGAACAGAAATGGAACTGCGTTCAAAACAAGTCTCTCATGTAGAATATAAAATTGATTTTGATCTTTCCAATTCTGCATATAATCCTAAAACAGATCGCAACGAAAAACCTAAGCTTCCTACATATCGGGGCAAGGTGAGTATTCAGTTTTCTACATCTTCAAAATTAGATAAAATTTCAAAAGAACTATTTTTAGATTTTGCATACCATAAAAAGGGCAAAATAATTACAGCAAAAATTAATGGCACTCCTTACACACCACGTTGGGATAAAAAACAGGGTAAAGTTTATTTTTTAACATCTGATTTTAATAATGGAGAGAAAAATATTATTGAAATTGAATTTATCAATGGTTTTACACGTAAAGGAAAAGGATTTCATCGCGCACTAGACGAGGAAGATAAAGAAGTCTATTTGTTTACAAATCTAGAAGCTTATTATGCAAATGAAGTTTTCCCCTTATTTGACCAGCCAAATTTGAAAGCAACGTATGAGCTTTCTACAAAGGTACCAAATCATTGGGAAGTGATCTCAAATACACGTGAAATTTTGAAAGAACGTGTAAATACCGAAATAACGAAATGGCAGTTTGCAAAAACACAAAAATTTAGTTCTTATTTATTTGCGCTGATCGCTGGTCCTTTTAAAGTTTGGACACCTCAATACCCTACCCACATTCCAATGCGTCTTTTTACGCGTAAAAGTGTTCAAAAAAATATTGATCCAGAATTATGGTTTAACATCACCAAACAATCTTTTTTCTTTTATGAGAAAAATTATGGTCTGTACCCTTTTCAAAAATACGATCAAATTGTTGTGCCTGAAATTACTTCTGGGGCAATGGAAAATGTTGGTGCAGTTACATTTAATGAAATTTATTTAAGTACAGGCGGAGAGTATACTCCTGCACAAAAAACTAAACTTGCTTTTGTGATGGCCCATGAAATGGCACACATGTGGTTTGGAAATTTAGTAACGATGAATTGGTGGGACGATTTATGGCTAAACGAAAGTTTTGCTACATTTTCTAGCGCACTCGTGCTTGAAGAAATTCAAAAACCACTGAATTTACTTAATGGGTGGGAGTCGTTTTTTTCAAAATCAAAATCTTGGGGGTATCGAGAAGATAGTTACAGCACAACTCATCCTATTGTAGCTAAAAATGTGACTGATACAGATGCAGCTCAGTCTCTTTTTGATGGGATTTCGTATGGAAAAGGCTCTTCTGTCTTAAAACAGCTGTATTATTATATTGGCAAAGAAAACTTTTTTTCTGGTGTTCAAAATTATTTGGGTAATTTTAAATATTCAAATGCAACACGTAAAGATTTTATGGATTCATTAAGTCGAATTGCAAAAATAAATTTAAATGCTTGGGATAAAGAATGGCTTCAAAATCAAGGCACGAATACTGCACAAGCTTCTTTAGTGCAAACCTCTGAAGAATCTTATGCAATTACGCTTACTCCTTTTAAAGATCCAATCGATGAAAAATTCAGAACTCACCGCACACAAATTGGTGTGTACGATATTGCCTCTAACGGAAGAGCAGTATTGCAAAAAAAGATTCCAGTGACCTATTTTGATAAGCCAATCACGGTTGATACCATTATTGGTGTGGCGCCTACATTTGTGTTTGCCAATCAAGATGATTATGATTTTTCATTAGAAAATTTTGATGCCCATACAGTAAAAGAGCTGAAAGCAAATTTAGACAAACTAGATGATAGTTTATTGAAACAACAAGTTTATTTTTCATTATTTAAGATGATGCGAAATGGAAAGATTTCTGCTTCTGATTTGATTACAATTGTCATGAACTCACTCGTTGGTGAACAAAATTTAAATGTATGGAACGAAGGCGTAGTGACTTTAAAACAGGCATTGCGCTTTCTTCCAAGAGAAGATCGTTTTCATGCAAATAATCAAATTGCCGATTTTGTAAAGTACAGATATGAAAAAGAAGCGGAGAAAGATTATATCTTAAGGCGTTCATTATTTCGATATTTTTTAAGTTTTGCGTCTAATAAGCATCTGGATTTTGTATCGAAAACTTTTCACAATGCAAAAAGTAATTCGATGAAATTAAATCAGGATGATAGATGGTTTATGATTCAAGCGTTAGCAAAAAATAATTTTCACAATGTACAATCTCTTATTCGTGCAGAACGTTTGTCCGATCAATCGAACAAAGGAAAATTAGAAGCTAGTATTGCTTATGCAAAAATCCCGACTTCTCAAAGTAAGCATATTTGGTTTGAAAAATTAACAACGACAGGACAAATCGACAGTGCAAGCTCACGATCAATTGCTGCTCATTTTCAAAATATACTAAATTCTAATTCAACGCAGTTTGTTGCAAAAAAATATTTTTCTACAATTTTACGATTGATAAGTGAAAAAGAGGATTACAATAAAGTCGCTTTTCTTGCTGCATCCTTGTATCCCAATGATGCAAATAAGCAATTTATTCTCAAAACAAAAAGGTTTATTGAAGAATATAATGCGAAACTACCTTCGAAAGTTCGGAGAACAATTATTCAGAAATATGAAGATGCTGAAAAAATACAAAATTCTCTTAATCAATCTTAAAACTAACGTGCAAAGTTATTCTGTAATAAAATTATTTGCCGCTTGATGAATGAGTGAATCAGGAATTTGGCATTTTGATTGAATAAAAGTTTTAAGGCCATTGTTATTTTTTATATTGGTTAGAAAAGATTTTACATGTCCTATGTGATGCTTTTTAATAGCAGATGTTTTGCTGTAGTCACATTCAAGTGCGTTTATCATTTCATTGGTATTCATTCGCATGTCTTCTAAAAGAATATAGGTAAGCATTGCAGCAAAATCGCCTGTTCTGTCTCGGCCCACTTCACAATGAAATAAAAATGAATTTTGGTTTGCAAGATCGTTTAAGGCATTGAAAAAATATGCACACATTGTTTTTGAAAACTTGAGATCATCCCAAAAATTAAGAATATTTATATTATTAATTACGAAGTTATCATTAAATTTAATGCCAAACTGTTTTTGATTATTATTATTTAAACAGTAATAGGTTTGAGGAGTATCAGGATCAAAATTAAAGGAGTAAATTGTTTTAGGACTTTGAATCTTATCGCAGTTCCAACCCGAAAAGTTTTTATTTGATCGAAACATAAGATTATCTGCAAACTGTTTGCGACCAAGGCATTGATTTAAACTTTTACCCACATCCCGAAAATTTATTCTGTATTTTAACGCCCCTTGCCAAAAGATTGGTTCTGGTTGGGAAGCATGATGTGTGTAAATTTTTCTAAGAATAAAGATATAGATTAAGGACAGTACAATCAAAGAACCAAGTATAATTTGAATGAATTTTTTCAATTTTTTTAAATTCTATTTATTTTCTACACCAAATGTTTTTGCACGTTTTTGCCAAATATAAATTGGCACACCACTTACAATAAATAAACTTGCAATTAATAGAATTGTCAAGGAGACGGTGCTAATTGTCCAACCGCAAAATAAAAGTGCACCACCAACATAAATCCATTGAACAATATGGAGTGAACGTTCTTCTTTTTTCAGTAAAATTTTAATTAAAGATAAAATACTAATAAGATACACAAATAAAAATGCGGTAACAGAAATATCAATAATTGTATTAATTTGTGCAGCTAAATTATCGTTAAGCGTAAAAATGAGGAGGGGAATGATCCCTAAACTGCTAAAAAGCAGACTGTATAAGGGAGCTCCATATTTATTAGACTTTTTAAACATTGCAGGCATAAATCCATCTTGTGCAAGCCCTAATGAAATTTGTCCACTTGTAAGCATCCAAGCATTTAAAGTACCAATACAAATAATTGAGGCAAGTAATGAAATAAGCTTATGCCAGCTTCCACCAAAGATAGCGCTTGTTGCTTCTGCATAGGGAGCTTGGGAATTGGCAAGCTGGGTACTAGGCACAACACCCATAACACCTAAACTATTAAGTGCATAAATCAGAGCAACTGTGAGTGTTCCAAATACAAGAGCACGTGGAATTGTTTTACGTGGATTTTCAATTGCACCAGCTGGTGTGGTTGCAGATTCTACACCAATGAAGCCCCATAGTGTTAAAAGCACAACACGCCCCATATTAGAGGAGAAGTTTTCTTGCATAATATCTGGAGAATAATTTAAATTTGAAGCGTCAAAATAAAACAAGGCGATTACTGGTAAGATAATGAGTGGTATAAGTTTTAAGTTGGTAAGAAAAAACTCAACAGTACCAGCAGTTTTTACTCCTCTTAAATTCAGAAACATGATTGAAATTAAAAGAGTAGTTTGTAATATAAATCCTGTAAAAGCAGAATGTACGCCAATAATTGGCGTTAAATATCCAATACTTGCAATCACAACAGCTGTTGTACTGACCCAAGATATGACCCAGTATGTCCATCCAGTAAAAAATGCGGCAGTTGGACCAAAAGCTGCTTGTACATAAGCATGTGGCCCACCTGTTTTGGGAATACGCGCACAAAGCTGAGCAAAAACAAGTGCTAGCATCACTGCTCCCACACCAGAAATAAGCCAGCCTAGAAAGCTCAATTTGCCATATGGTGCCAAACTTGCTGGTAACATAAAGACACCAGAGCCAATTTGGCTTCCGGTAACAAGTGCAAATACAGGCCAAAATCCAAGTTTACGAGTCATTGTGAACGATTCCAAAATATAGAATGGAGATAAAAAGTGTTATAAACAAAAGAATATATCGTATTTTTTATCGGTTGACCATAAAAAATATAACGATGAGAGAAGGAAATAAAAGGCGTTTAAAATTAAACGCCGAGTGATTCAACAAGTTTAAATATTGCGTGACGTGTTTTATTATCAATATCTTTTAAGGGATTGTATTCGCTAATTTCTAAACCACAAAACTTTGGGTTTTTAGCTGCTTTTTTAATGCTATTTGCCATTTCAGAAACCCATAACCCGTTTGGGTTAAAGCACCCAGTACCTGGAGCTTCAGTTGGATCTAAACTATCTATATCGAGAGAAATACCAAATTTTTCTGTATTTTTAGTAACATGCGCAATTGCATCGTCAAAAAGATGAGCAAAGTTTTCTTTTGAAATATGCTCCATAAAATGCACTTTAATGTTATGTTTTTTTACAAATTCGAGTTCTTCATTTTCATAGTCTCGAATTCCAATGTAACAAATATTTTCGGGTTTGAATTTATTTTCGATCAGTTTGGTAAAGAGTTCATCGCCGTGCCCAAGTAAATGAGAAACCGGCATACCATGTACATTTCCAGAAGGAGAAGTTTCAGGTGTATGACAATCAAGATGTGCATCTACCCAAATAAGTCCAAGATCCTTTTTATGCAGATTGGATAATGAAGACCAAATACCAAATCCTGCCGAGTGATCACCGCTAAAAAATAAATGCTTTTTTTCAGGGGAACTTTCTTGAGCGATATGTTCATGTACAGATTTAAAAAGCTTTTCTAAAACAGGAATCACTTCTAATTTAGTTAAATGTGACGTTTCATGAAATATTTTTTTAAAATTTAAAATTGGATTTAATTTATGAAGGTGTGAATAGATATCCCAAACACCAAGTTCTGCACCG
>CAYGQR010000013.1:45762-46223 GCA_964352255.1 uncultured Oligoflexia bacterium | reverse complement strand
ACCAAGTTCTGCACCGCGTTCTTCAGCTGCAATTCCGCAAGCAACACCAAAAATTTCAAAATCTTTTAGCATAATTTTTTTACTCCATTAACAAAATAATTTTTTGCAAAAATTTTTTTGGAGTATTTCATTTCTTTATGTAAAAAGATAGCGCTTATCTTTTACCAAGCTTTGAGCGCATCAGGGTAATATTGGTAAGTTGCGTTTTCGTACTCTTTTGAATGCAACACTGAAATCAGTTCTGTAATTTGTTTTTCTTTTTTTGATTCAGAGTGGGAAACAAGAACATTAACGTATTTTGCAGAGCCATCAATTGTTTCTGTAAATAAAGCGTCTTTAAATTGAAGTTTTGCTGCTAAAACAAAATCATTGTTTAAAACAATTATGTCTGCATCAATCACATAGTGAGGCATTTGCGGCCCATTAATTGCAAAGAATTTTAATTTTTGATTATTTTCAAT
>CAYGQR010000013.1:0-45752 GCA_964352255.1 uncultured Oligoflexia bacterium | reverse complement strand
CATCATGAGGAGTATAAAAAGCTTTGTTTGTGTTGCGAAGCTTAATAAGCCCAGATTTTTGTAGCAACAAAAGCGCGCGTGATTGATTACTTGCACCTGTTGGAATCACAACAATCGATTTTGGTTTCAACTCTTTTAAAGATTTGATTTTTTTAGAATAAATGCCCATTGGATAAATAAATGATTTAGCAACTGCTTTGATTTTATAATTCTTTGCTGTAACTGCCGCATCTAAAAATTCTTGAGTTTGGAAAAAATTAGCATCTAAATCTTTATTGTTTAAAGCTTCATTCGGAAATTGATAATCTGTAAAAATAATCGGTTCAATTGTAAGATGATATTGTTTTTGAGCGATGGCAGAGGCAATTTTCAATAGTTTCTGACTTGGTCCTGAAATAATCCCTACTTTTAATGTTTCGGCAGATGCAGAAATTGAAAGTACATTTGTGATGATTAACAAAATAATTTTTTTCATAAATTTATTCTACTTTATGTAGGATACGAAAAGTGTTTAACAAGTTTATTCCCTAAAACTTGCACTGTAATAACAAGCGCAACAATCATGAGTAAAGCTTCAATCATAATTTGCGTATTAAATTGATAATATCCATATTGTAAAACTGTGTTGCCAAGACCACTGCCACCCATTGCACCAGACATGGTTGAGTATTCGATTAAACTGACTAGTAAGATAATAATGCAGTTGATAAAATGAGGTAGAATTTCAAAAAAAATAATTTTTCTTATAATTTGAAATGTGGATAAACCCATTGATTGAGCAGCAACAAGAATTCCAGAGTCTAGCTGAAGAAGCTTTCCTTCCAAAATCCGTGCAAAAAATGGAATAGCCGCAAGTGAAAGAGGTACAATTGAAGCTGTTGTGCCAATACTTGTTCCAATTAAAAATCGTGTAAATGGAATAAGAACTATCATAAGGACAATAAAAGGAATGCTTCTTGAAATGGAAACAAATACATTTAAAATTTTATGAATATAGGTTTGTTCGCAAATTTGATTTGGTGAAGTGAGAAACAATCCCAGCGCAATTATTGTACCAAAAAAAACGGAAATAATTCCTGAAATGCACACAATATAGATAGTGGAAAGTAAAGAGTTTGAAATAAGAAAGAAGTCATCAAGCCACATGCGACACCTCTTCTAATAGACCATCAGAGAGTCGTGCAAAACGATGACAAAGAGGTTTTACTTCAGTTTCGTCATGGCTAATAATAACAATAGTTGTTCCAAACTGCTTATTAATTTTACGCAGTAAAGATAAAATAGAATTGCTAGCTTCTTGATCTAGTGCACTTGTTGGTTCATCACACAACAGAATTTGTGGATTTGTTGCTAATGCACGAGCAATGGCAACTCGTTGTTGTTGCCCACCACTGAGGAGTCCTGGCTTTGAATGTTTTTTATCGGTGAGATTCACTAAATTAAGTAATGCGTCGACTTTTTCATTAATTTCAACTTTTGTGAATCCTAACACTTCAAGCGGAAGCGCAATATTTTTATACACGCTTAAGGAATATAGAAGATTGAAATTTTGAAAAATTACACCAATATTACGACGTAAAAGTTGTAAATGGCTTTTGGATAATTCAGAAAGTGATTTTCCTAAAACCGATACCTCACCAGAAGTGGGCTTTTCTAGACCATTTAGGATTTTTAATAACGTAGACTTGCCAGAACCACTTTTGCCAAATAGACCAAAAATTTCATTGGATTCAATTTGTAAATTAACAGTTTTAAGAGCATGAAAAGTTGTGTGTGAAGTACGATACGCTTTTGAAAGATTCGATATATGGATCATGGTGTCCCGCTTTAGCTGTATAGAATGCACCCGCAAGCTGTTTTCAAATCGGTGCTTAAATTTTATTTAACTTACTATTTTATAGGTAATTATGTCAATTTAAATTAAATATCTCAATTATTTAAGTAATACTCTGAAATTATTGAGATATTAGGAGTAAGGAATGTGTTTCTTATGGTTTTGTATTATTCCAACTCACTTTCGTGAATTGCTTCTAGTTGTGTTTCTTTTAAAATAGCATTGATTTTTTTAGTAGCGAATTTAAAAATGATAGCAATAACCACAGCCACTAATGCCATTACAAGAAATATTTTCATGTAAATTGGATTCGTTGAAGCTGCTGAAATATTTTCAGCGCTTTCCGTTTGAGTGAGAGCAAGATTAGAAATTGGTCCTGCTAAGTTTATTCCAAAAGCAATATTAATAAATAAGTAGCCAGTAAATATACCTTGATGATGGGGCTGAATCATTTCACCAGCAAGGGCATAGTTTACAGCATTTACATGAACTTCACCTGCTGCAATAATCAATAACAACAGGATGGGAAAAATGACATTAACAACATGGTTAGGTCCTGCTAAATAAATCCCAAGTGGAATCATTAAAAACGCAAAGATATACAAACTTAACCCGCGAGAAACGAGAGTACCTGGTAAATGTGATTGTTTAGCGCTTTGTTTCTTCTTTAAGAGTGAAGCAAGAATAAACCCAAAGATAATCACTCCGAGCGCTTCAAACATATTTACAGTGGCAGGTTCCATTCCAATTCCAAATAATGATTTATTGGTATTGAACTCTACAAAGTTTTCAAGAGCAGTAGATTGCAAGCCTTGTACACAAGCAAAAATCATACTTGCGGCCGTTAAAACCAGATAAGTATAGATTTTAGCGCGATATGTTTTGTTTTGTTTTTGAGCAAGGACAATCATACCGAATAATGTAATTGCAAATACCACATAAATAAGATTGGAAGCTAACTTTGGATGATACATTAAGTAGTACGAACCAACTAAACAAAGTGAAATAATAGTTGGGGCTATTATAAATCTTCTTTTGTCTTTATAAAATGTTTTGCTAAAATAAGTATGTTTATCTTGTACATGCTTCCAAGTAAAAATATGTAAAATAAAGGCAATAAATAAACATGCCGCAGCAAAAATAAACGCTGCACTGTATAAATTATGTCCTTGTAAGTAACCTGCTACAAGAAAACTAAGAAAAAACCCGATATTCATAAAACTATAGTTAATAGAAAAAGCGACTCTTCTGCGCTCGTCATTTTGTGCAAATAATTGTGTAAGCATCATATTAATACAGCTTACATTTAAGCCCGCACCAGTAATAAAAACAGCCATACCAGATAGAATGACAAAATGAGAATGAATTGAAATTAAAGACAATCCTACTACTTGTAAAAATAAGCTTACAAAAAAGAGAGCTCGAAAGCTGATGTATCTACCACCAACTGCGCCGCCTAAAAAGTGGAGTAAAAAGTTTAATCCAAAGAAACTGGCTGTAAGGGTATTTGCTTCAATTTTACTCATGCCAGCTTCACGGCTTAAATAAAAGTTAAGAAGCCCCATAAGAACTGCATAACCAACTGTTGAAAATATTTGTACAAAGTTAATATTAATAACGCCGTTTGGCATATTTTTATAATAGGAGAGCATGAAAAACCTTTGCTGTTTTAATTTTGTGATTCAATAGTAAAGATTGCTATCTTGATATTAAATCAATTCATTTATATGAGTACTATAAAAACTAGACTAAACAAACAGAGATTTTACGATTTTTTGAGTGTATTTGCCGTTTTGTAGGAGATCACTTAAACAGTTTTTCTTTTAATAAAGCCAAAATCAGCACAAGAGCGCCTATAACAGCGAAGACTATGCCTCCTATGTGCAATTTATTAGCCAAACTTTCGTAATAGTTTGCTTTTTGTCTTCCTGCTTTAATTTTTGCTCGTCCAGCCCGAAGTTGTTTTTTGCCGTCGTTAATCTGTTGTTGTCCATCGTCGATTTTGCCTTGTATAGGAGATGTTATAAGATCTCCCAGACCTTTTAATTGCGACGCTTCGTCAATCGCATCTGAAGCGGTATCGACATGCTTTTGTGCAGTATTGACTTGTTGTTGTCCTTCATCGACTCTTTTTTGTCCGGCATTTATTTTCTTTTGTCCGCTATAAATTTCGCCTCTTCCAATGGCAACTTGTTTTGTAATATTTTCAGAAAATGCAAAGAGAACTATGCCACAAATAAAGAGCACAATTCCTAGAATCACAATCATCATTTTTTTGCGCATATATCACCTCACTATTTAATGAAATTTTATTACATATGAATCTTGAGTGTTGATTTTAACACATTGTCTTCACTTTAAACATCATGTGTATGAAATGCATCATTTCCTAGTTTGATGAATCCTTAGTGAAGCAAGTTTGAGAAATTGTAATACAAAATAAGAAAAAACGAGACGGATAAGGTAAGTGTAATCATCAAATATGATATTCTGATTATAGTGTTTTGAATATAACTGAAATGGAAATGCTCAATAAGTTCCATTTGATCAGAGGAATCTTATTATTATGGCAATGCATACTGCAGAAAAACTTAGAATTCAAAATGCTCTTGAAGAGCTTATATTCAGAACAACACCACCGGACAACGATTTTGATTTTTATACTATATTTGCAAATACGATAATGGAAATTTTGGATGGTTCCTGCTCATCTCCGCAGTTGCATAATGCTCTTAAAAGTATTCAATTGCCACAATATCGCTCTGCAATGCTAGATGCCAATCGATTATTTGATGAAGATCCCATCTATGCACGTAATCTTGTAAGAAAGTTTGAACGCACATTTTATAAACATAACTTACCAGCTCGTTATAATAAATATGGAAGAAATTATAGTGGCAATCCATTTGGTTTATGCCGATCTATGACTGCAGCATGGCTCATTATGCATATGGAGTATGCAGAATCTAGTGTGAAACGCATAGCAGCACCAAAAGAAGCGTTTTATGATGTAACAAGCCATGAAAGTATAAAGTCTTTTTCTGATTATCCAAGTAAAACAGAAAAAGAAGAGCATTTACTAGAAAAATTTCGAAGTAAAAATGTTATCGACACAGCAGACGAATCTTTCCTGCTTGATAAACTCTTTTCTCGTCCATTTGCTTCGGTATCATTCATTCGTAGAGGCTTATTAAGTAGTATGATTGCCTCTATTAGTTTTGAAATGTCTCGTCTCAATATTCAAGAATTAGCAATTTATATGGAATCAGGCACTATAAATCATGCAATGGGTATGATGATCAAGAAAAGATCAACATACATAAGTATTGTTTTTTATGATCCAAATGCAAGGCATGGTGATGTTAAAATTAACCTTCCTTTGTATTTAGACCATACTCATAATCTACAAATGTCAGAATTAATTGAACCATTATTTAGAGAGCTGCACACACTTTATATTGCAAAACCGGGGTGGGGTATGGCAGATTTTACCTTGATTTGTCTTAACCCAAATCCGTTTCAAGCAACTCAACTGACACTTCCTATTTACCCAATCGAGCAATCTCCTGAAAAATACCTTTTTTTTCCCTGTGATGTCATTGATCCACTTGCTTTTGCAGCTTACAAATTATTGTTAAGTAATGGGATGCTTGACATTAATTTTTATCGCGAAAAATTCCCTACGCCTTTATATGATGCTGCAGCAAAAGGGCATGTTAGAAAAGTACAACTCTTGCTTCAGTATCCAAACATTAATGTTAATTTACAATGCCCTCATGGCGAAGAAAGCCCTTTATTTGTTGCAGTGTGCAACACGCATGTCCAAGTTGTAAAATTACTCCTAAAACACCCTAAAATTGAGATCAACCTTACAACCTCTAACGGTACAAGTGCGTTGCATATTGCAGCAGGAGAAGGAGACTTTGTCTTGACAGAGTTGTTACTGAAAAATGGTGCGAATCCTCGTTTAAGGTTTGAAAATTTAACTGCCTTAGAGCACGCAGAAATAGCATATGAAGCTACTCAGTCAAAAAAATATTTATCAGTAATAAAATTGTTAAAAAATCAGGTATAGTAAAATACCTTCGTATAAAATAATTTTTAATGACGCATGTTCTTTGGAGGATCTGATGTTATCAAAAAAAACGATCTTTATAGTAAGCAGCAGTCTGATTTTTATAACAAATCTAACTTATGCAGCTCAAGATAAATTTGTTGATACGAGAACTATAGATAATAAAAATGCTTTTAAAATTATACTAGAAAGTCCTAACGTTTACTTACCAGGCAGTGGATTAGTTGGGACATCATTCTCATTATTAGAGGGCTATACTTTAGAATCGATTAAGGGTTCTTTATTTAATTATACTTTTAATACAGAGCAAACTTCTTCTAACGGTAAATATTTATTAAGCGATAATTTAATACAAATCGATTTTCCCTATTGTTCAAAGATTTCTAATCTGTTTACAACACAAACTTTAAGTACATATAAAGAAAAACTGAACCGTAAAAGTGGCGTATCAGGTGGTTTTAAAGGTTTTACTGGTTCTTATTCAAAAACGACGGAAGATATCCGTGAAAAATTGCAAAAAGAAAAAATGCATGTGAGTTATGCTGAAGCTGTTTGCTCACAATATATGATCAAATTAAAACCCAATGATCCAAGTTTCGCTTCTTGGTATATTGATGAACTCAATCAACTCCCAAATAAATTTGAAGAAAATACTAAAAAACAATATTATGATTTTTTTGATGCTTATGGTGACTCTGTCATTACTTCTTGTGCTGTAGGAGGAAGGCTTGAGCAGCGTTCGTATATTAACAACTCTTATATGCAATTTAATAATCAGAATTCTGTAGAGAACGAAGTAAAAGCAAAGTTTTTTATTTCAATTGATAAAAGTAGTCACCAAAACAATGAAAGCTCTCAAGAGTTTGAACTTAATTCCTCATCTACGGGAATTTTTACTTTTGGAGGCATTTGGCCTGAATCTGAAGAAAATTGGGCTTCTTGGATAAAAAGTATTCAAAATTTACAGAATCCTGCTTGTGCAACTTGGGACGCTTTACCAATTTGGCAAGTGTTAAGAAAAAGTTCGCAGTTTGAACGCATATCTTACGAGCTTGAAACAGCTCATAAAGAATATTTAAATCGCAGAGGCTGCACAAATATAAATGCTATAAATTTTGATTCTCATGCACTTGTTGAAGATGGAACATGTGATCTTAAAAAAATTGAAAACTGTATTCATATAGTTCATAGCGCTCAAAAACCTGATAATGCAATAAAAACGATTGGCCCATGGTCTCCAAGTTTTCCTAGAGTTTCTCAAAATCTATGGATGGTTTCGGGTCCTGATGGAAGTGGAAACTGTGTGCTTGCTTATGCTTATCAATTAGGTGGAGCAGGAGAAATTGCTCAAATGGGTGATGTTGGTGTAATAGAAACTTCACCACAACGTCTTTGGGTAGAGCGTTCAGATGATTTGTGCTTGAGACATGGTAAAGAATATGATGTATGGTTGAGCGATACCAATGGTGAAAATCTTAGTGCCAGTGGTGCCAATAACCAATGGTCTATGGGTAAACAAGTTAATTATTCATACGGAACAAAAGTACGTCTCGAAGTTCATGGGAATAACTGGGGTAAAGGTTGTAAATTTGCTTCTTATGGCTCTATTTCACAGCCTTATTTATATGAATAATACAGTGAACTGAGGCAATCTAAATTTTTTAGAGTAATATTTTCCAACGTACAAAATTGTGCCTTCTTGTGAATTTGATGATTTTTTTTATAGAGGTTTTTTATAATTTAAAAGGAGTCCACAATGATTGCACAAGTAATAAACACATTTGGCAGTGAAGATGTTTTTCAATCTTCAGAAGTATCAAAACCATTCATCAAACCTGGTTATGTAATTATTAAAGTAAAAGCTAGTAGTGTAAATCCTGTGGACATAAAAATACGCTCAGGTGCTTATGGACACATTTCGCCAAATTTTCCTGCTATTTTACATGGTGATGTTTCAGGAATTATTAATGAAATAGGCGAAGGCGTTACCAATTTTAAGGTTGGAGATGAAGTATATGGATGTGCAGGAGGTGTAAAAGGAGAGCAGGGCGCACTATCGGATTATATGCTTGCTGATGCTTGTCTTATTGCTAAAAAACCGTCTTCAATTTCGATGATAGAAGCGGCTACATTACCTCTTGTGAGTATTACAGCTTGGGAAGGATTAGTGACCAAAGTGAATATTAAGCCAGGTCAAAAAGTGCTTATTCATGGCGGTGTGGGTGGTGTTGGAAGAGTTGCTACCCAACTTGCAGCTGCATTAGGAGCGGAAGTTTACACGACGGTTTCGTCGGCTAAAAAAGCAAATTTAGTTTTAGGCGTGCCTCAATCCAATATTATTAATTATAAAAAAGAAGCAGTTGAGGATTATGTGCGTCGTCTTACGAATGGCGTTGGTTTTGATATCGTATTTGACACTGTTGGTGGAAAAAACCTCGAAACATCAATGAAGGCCCTTGCACAATCAGGATCTTTGGTGACTTCTCAAGGTAATTGTACGGTAAACTTGGCAACATTACATAGTAAATCTGCAAATTTACACTGTATATTAATGTTGATTCCGTTGTTAACAAATCAGAAACGTGAGGAGCATGGAAAAATTTTAGAAGAAATAGCAAAACTTGTTGAACATGGAAAAATGAAACCTTTACTTTATCCAAAATATTTTAAATTTTCCGAAATCTCTCAAGCTCATCATTTGTTAGAATCTGGCGCAGCTTATGGAAAAGTTGTATTGATAAATGAATAATAAAGCATGTTATCGTTCAGCTGAAGTTGGAACCAGAATTATAGATGAAAATGAACACATTAAAGTGTGGGAATTTGTACTCGAACAGGGCGAAGAAACTTCTCTACATACTCATGAAATGGAATATATATTTTATGTGCAGGAAGGTTCAACTTTGCAAGTATTTGACGCAAATAGAAATGATGTAGGAAGTATTCAATTGTTTGCTGATGATTTGCGTCACTTTAAAATTAAAAATGAAGAACTCGTACTTAAAAGTAACCCTTCCCGTAGAGTTCCCGTAACGCATAGTGCAAAAAATATAGGATTCAATTGTTATCGAGAAATATTGATCTAAAGGACTCTCTTTGTGACCATATCTGTTATCGTGTTTCCACTTTGCAAGAGTATGAATGTACAAAAAAAGAATTAGAAAATTTAGGAGTTTTATTAATTGAATCTATTGTAGGCGGTCGAAAAATCTCTACATACAAGCTCTTTAATTCAATTTATTTTAAGAAACATAGTATCAATATAGTCGAATTACCAGAACCAAAGCAAAATAAACTTTATAAAACTGGATTTGAACATGCTGAATTTGTAATCAATGAACCTTTTGAAGATTTTGTTCTAAAATATCCCGATTTCATGTTTGATTTTTCAGGAACTAAAAAAGAGATAAATTCAGAGTTAAGGCTTCAATTATCTCAAAATACATCTGTAAAATTTCATCATCAAACATTGGAGAGTGTGATTGCTAGGGGAAATAAATGTTGAAGAACTGAGTTTTACCAAATGAAATACGTGCATAAGATAATTATTTTATTTCTTCATCATCGAGTCGTATCAAATCAATTTCCCATTCTCGTATATCTTCTTCTGTAAGCGCAGAGCCACGTGGTCGTGGTAGGTGATCAGAATTATCTTCTGAATAAATACTGTATAAATCACTCCTATTGGGAGTAAGCATTGTGTGTATTGCAAAGGATTCTGTCAGTATGTCAATTGCATATTTATCAGCTGGCACTTCTGATTCTCTGGCTGTGTCGAATCCTAATTTAGCAAATGCATACAGTGATCTTCCATCAGGCGCTCTGTCCCACCAATATCGATTTATTGGGGTGACTGGTGTCAAACACAATGGATGATGCACTTTATAAAATATTCCTGCCTGTACTATGCCCCATAAATAGGCACACCTGGCAAGCACAGACTGAACATATGTTATGACAAAGATATTATAAGTTCTTCGAATACGAGGCTCATGATTTAAAAACTTTTGAGAAAACGCAGCAATTGAAATACCCATGACTTGTCCATTTTGCGAACTTCTGGTGCGTGTTTTTGTGGATCTGAAATGCATAGGTGGAGGAGCTAAAGATTTCAATTTTGGAGAATCTGAAAAGTTATCTTGGCACCAAGCATGAGCAAGTGCGGAGGCTGCAGTAATTGCTGAAGGCAAATCAAGCAAAGAACCCCAATCTTTAAATTCAGGTACTGTTCTTAATGGCATTGGAGTTGGCACAAGATTGGCTGGCGCCCAAATAAAACGTTCAATTGCTTCTCGACCAAGTCTTAATCCGGTCTCTACATAAAGAAATTTTAAATAAAATCGAGCAATAATATGATTTAATTGCGATGGAGAATTTGTGTATTTATATCGAGCAGGATACAATTTGAACGCATCAGGCTTGTCAAAAAATTCAAAAGTTGTAGCCGAAACAATTTCGTGCAACAAACGTGTTTCTCGTGGCAACAATTGATTCATAAAGTGTAATTGTTCAGAAACTTGTCTTAATGCATGCATATATTCAAGTCGAGTTAATCGAGCCATACCAAAAGTGTACCCACCACTACTACCGTCAAAAATTAAATAATAGATTTAATCTCAAACTACGTGAATTTTTTGTGACTGTATCATGTAAATCGTGATTTATTTCTGTAAGAATAATCCTGATATAAAAATTTAGCAGATTTTATTGTTTTTTCAGTGAAAAATCAATGGTGCAACTTAAGTTGAGTATTCCATGTTTGTATTTGCGGTTCAATTTTTATTGAAAGATCATTTATGAAAATAATTTGGTTTATACTTTGATATTTGGCGGGTGCCTATATGGCAGTCACTTTTCACTTTGGGTTGGCATTTTATGATTTATCATGAACGTTGATCTGAATATGGCGTCACTAGCAGGCTTTTAAGTTAAGATAGATTGTATTGATAATAAAGAATATCTTTTTTGTGGTGTTGTGAAATACCACCAAAAATACCACCAGTTTTGCAAAGTATCCTCTGATTTTTGGCTAAATTGGATGCTTTGAGAATCTAAAAAGGGAAGTCGAAATCAATTCAAATTGATTTGTTGATTGCAAAGGATTTGAAGCTTGTACTTGATTAGGACTTGCCGTTAGATCTTTTAATGAATATATTTAAATTTCAAATAACGTAGTAAGTCTACGGGTTAATGAAGACTGAGACTCCAAGTGTACAAGCTGTGGGAATCTTGGTCTTTTTTATTTTATGTAATTAAAGATCGCAATCTTTTTTCTAGAAAAATAATGAAAAATATAAATAAAATTTTCCATTAATATGGTATGAAAATTAGAATAAACTTTATTCGTCGGGAAATTACTTATGTATAAAATCAAGTTATTTATTGCTTTTTGTTTAGCAAATTTTTTTGTTTTGTCTGCCAATTCCGCGTCAAATTGGCCTTTCCAATCAGCAATCGCTTTAAAAGATACATTGTATTTATCAGGAAAAATGGGACTCGATTATTCACAGGGCAAAATGGTTAAAGGCGGCATAAAAGCTGAAACTAAGCAAACAATGCAAAATATTAAAGGCACTTTGGAAGAAAATGGCTACACAATGAATAATCTTGTAAAATGTTTAATTATGTTAGCAGATATTTCGGAATGGGATGAAATGAATGATGTTTATAAATCATTTTTTCCAAATGGTCATTATCCAACGCGCAGCGCTTTTGCTACTTCAGGTCTTGCCTTAAATGCACGTGTAGAAATTGAATGTTTAGCAGTTAAAAGTTATCATTTAAATAAAAAGAGCAAAATACCTTAGTTTAAATATTCGTAACTAGTATACTTATTCAAATGCTTGTAAAACTTCCTGCATAGAAGACCAATGCTTTATAATCCGATCTTGATTTTTTATCCATTGAGGAATATCTTTAGATACCCTTTCCGCATAAGATAAAAGACCATTTTTGCGTACTCGCTCTTCCCAGTCTCTGTTAAAAACAAAAGAATAAGGCAGTACATCATATTCTATTCTTGTATCGGAATGTGTAATTATATACCTTTTTTGTAAAAAAATTACACTTTTGGATGCTATTGATCTGAAATATGAATTAATATGCTCATAGCATAATTTATATACCATAGTCACTTCTCCATCCGTAATCAGACGTCTTGGGTCTCCAGCTATTGGAAACATAAATGGCCTTTTTTCTTTAATTCGCGTACTTTCTTCTTCACTCCACAAAAATGGTTCTGGTAATGCTGATAGTTGATGTGGAGCAACAGACGCATCAAACTCATGCACAAGTTGAATTACAAAAAAAATAGGATAAATTGGGAGATCAAATAGTGCAAACAAAGTATTTGTATAAATAGTTTTTACCAATAATCCTTTACACGCTTTAAACCAAAGGCCTTTGTGACCAAATCCTTTTTGTTCTAATTCTGCCATTAAATTTGCGCCAGGCATTACTTCAGGCCAGGTAAAAGTATATGTTGAGGGCATATAGTGATATTTAAGTTCATCTGGAAGATTTTCATCCGTTACATCTAAGTCATTTCGTATTTTTTTTATTCGAGATTGTGCAGATGAAGAATGTGCAGATGTAAGATATTGCAAATTTTTGTATAAATAAGATTCTAAATCATTACTAGCATAATCAAAGCCTACTTCTCGGCGTCCAAATTCAAAAATTGTATCAAGTTGTATTTTAGTTTTATCATGAAGGTTTTGCGCAAGAATTATATGTCTGTCTACAAAATCAGCGGATCTATCAAAAAAATTGTGTCGCATAATCTTGGTTAAGCATGAAATAGTATATGGAATGTCTTTTTGTTGATAAATTTCACTATATGGGATTATGACTTTTTTCCATTGATTTAACCATTCGTCTAGTTGCATATAAGACCCTTAATTCGGAATTTACGAGATATATTTTAGATGAAGTAAATTTAGATTATCTTCGTAAGTTTACTAATTAAGTGCCTAATTTGCAATATTTTGCAATATAGAAATATGGCCATATTTTGATTAGCTGTTTAATGGATTTGTAAAGTATAGGTATTTTTATTTTGAATTGTAAAAATTGTCCGACTTTTTTATAAAATATAATTTATAATATCTGATGTGTTACAAGCGTGCACGTAAATTAACTGTTACATCATAATTCAGTTTTTGTTTTTTGAGCTGGTCACGTATGATTAACTCCAACATAGGTGCAATAGAATAACCCAATGATTTAGAGATTTTCTTTGCAAAGTGAAAACCAACTTCTTTTCTATTGTGCTCAACATCGCTGAGCAATTGTTTAGATACACCAATTTTTTTTGCAAGTTCAACCTGTGAAATCTCATCAGATAGACGTAATGAACGGATTAGACTGCCAAAAGTCATTTCATCCCAAGTGTCTTGCACGACTTCATTGATATCAATTAATTCTTCATTTTTTATATTCATGTGGTGTCACCTCAATGACTTGTATGAGTTCTAGAGTTCCATCTTTGCTAATAAGATAAATAGCTCGCCATTGTTTGTTAAGGCGAATAGAACGTTGACCGACTCTTTCACCATGCAACGGCTCATCATGCCATCCTGGTTGTTTTCGGGTTTTTGCCAATCCGTCTTTTTGCACAGCAACCACCCAAGCAGTGAACTTCTCACGAATATGCTGGGGAACTTTTGTCAAAGTTTTGGTCGCAGTTTTAGAGATCTGGATAGAGATTTTTGCCATAAATGATAGTACTCCTAATTAAGTGTATTATTCAAGATAAAAATTACAAAGCCATTCGAACAAATGCATATATTTTATTATTCACTAATCATTAAATTTTTAGGGTTCTGTTGGTTCTAGGGTTCTAAAGATTATAAGACTATAATAATATTGATATAATTAGTAGAACCAAAAAAATATAACTCTAGAACCCGAATTAACGGCTGATTTTGGGTTCTATTACTTTTTAAAATGGGTTCTGCTATAACTATTTGAAAATAAAGAGTTTATTTGCAATAGAGTCATAGAACCAATAGAACCCATTATTTTGTATGAATTGGTAATTACAATATTTACATCCATCCCATTTTTAGAAGAAGTTCATTTTGTTCAGCCTGACTTGTGCGGTAATGCAAAGAAATTGTTGAATTATTTTTTATTTGGAGCGCCACGATGGCTGTTTTTATTCCTGTTGAATGTCCAAAATGTAAAGATACAAAGTCAATTGTAAAATTTGGTCAAACCTCAAATGGCAAGCAAAGATTTCAATCTTTAAATGACAAGCGCGACATAAATACTTTCATCATTAACTATGAAAGAAAAGGCTGGTTGCCAGACACAAAAGACAAAATTATTGATATGACGTTAAATGGATCTGGAATTCGTGATATCGCCCGTGTTCTTGGTATTTGTACAGAAACTGTGATGTCAGAAATAAAAAAAAGCAAATTCGTTGCAATCAATAAATAAAAAAATTTTAGAACAATATAATTCTCCACCCACAGTTAAATTTATCAAAATCGAGGAAGTGGAATCCGATGAAATGTGGAGTTTCGTTGGTAAAAAAAATAATCAACGATGGCTATGGCATGCGATCGATCATCAAACAGGTGTGGTTCTGGCATACGTTTTAGGAAAGCATACTGATGAAGTTTTATTGAAATTAAAAAAACTTCTTGAACCCTTTGGTATCAAACGTTTTTACACGGATAGCTGGGGTGGATATGAACGTCATATCAATCCTGAGCAACTTTTTATTGGAAAAATAAATACACAAAAAATTGAAAGAAAACATTTAACTTTGAGGACAAGAATTAAAAGACTGGCAAGAAAAACAATCTGCTTTTCAAAATCCATACGCATGCATGATATTGTAATTGGAATGTTTATCAATCGGTATGAATTTGCTTTGCAAATTTGATTTCAACAAAAATTGGACATTACCGTTATTGGACGACAGTAGACGATATTTTATTGAAAATCTATTTAATTATAAGGACTTATAGATAACTTCGGACAACACTGGAAAGCAATATGGCGTCACCAGCAGGACTCTAACCTGCGACCCCTTCTTTAGGAAAGAAGTGCTCTATACAACTGAGCTATGGTGACGTGCTGTATATGACTAATATATTTGCACCGTTGCTTCAATCCCAAATCCCCATGTATCTGTGCCAGGATTTTCAACAAGAGTGTATCGACCATATGGCTCAATAACCAACGCTCCTTTAATTAAAGGAAAACCAACACTTGCTTGTATATATATTGAACCAAGATTTTTTGAATTCGAGATATGATCTTCAGGCACATAGATAGGCGGTTCAGTGTGTAGTTTTATTGTGCGATAATCGGCACCAAGCCCAAGGCTAATGCTTGGAATGACAATCCAATTATAAGCAAGCCCTATATCCGCATAGTATCTAAAATCCGTTTGATTTATTTGCACTGATTGTGTGTTTTTGGTTTGATCCCACGCGTAATTAAAACGCATACCTGTACGAAACAATAAATTATATTCAATTGGAAAATAAGCATATGCAACAAATTCAGGAGAAAATTGTGTTGTTTTTTGTGTTGCATAAAATGGCATGTCATAAACAGCTAAACCACCACCAAGTGCAATTATCATAAACAAAACTCCTCACGTGTGAGCTTTTCTCTATAAAAATCAGCAAAATTTTCAAAATTTTGAACAAGTGCGTGACAGACTGATTTCTGAATTGATTTATTTTGGATTTGTGAAAGAAATGAATCAAAAAAAAGCGCTAATATTAAAGCATCATATTCTACACTTGTATTGTTTGTAGCAACGACACAAGGATCAAAACCGCTAGGCGTGATTGGTAAAAAAGTAATATTTTTACGCGTGTTTATGAGTGCAGCAGAAATTTTTGTTAAAAATTGCGCTCGATTTTCAGAGGTATTTGGTAAATTATTTTCTTCATTGAATTGTTGTTGAGCATTGAATAATGCATTTGCAAATAATGTGCCAACACAATAAAAAGACTGGTTACAAATGTTGTTAGGAGTATCTGCAATTGCCGCGATTTGTGCATAAGTAAAATTTGTAAGAGAAAAATTACGCATATTCGCAAGCGCTGGATAGTTAAAAGAGTTCTGAAGAATATTTGTGCTTCCAGTTAATGTATAGCTTAAAAAATCTGAAAATCCTTCATTAAGCCCTGCTACAACATATTCTGCATGAAAACGATCACAGGTGTGTCTCGAATTTGCAGGCTGAAACATATATTCCCAAACGCTATGGCCAAATTCATGTGAAATAACTTGTAAATTGATGGGAAGCGGCACGGATTCTTTTTTGGATCGTAATAGTAAAATAAATTTATGAAAATCTGGCAAATAAGCTGCATTTTCTCTTTCATATGTTTTTCTGAGAATACCATTTGATTCTTCGGTGACTGTGGGTTCAAAGAACACTTCAAACTTTCCAAATCGATTTGTGATGTCCTCTATAGAAATGCCTGTAAGATTTTTGAGTTCAGAGACGATTGTCTCAAACTGATAAAACGAAGAAAGCATTGTAAGTGTGATATAATCTTGAGGAATAAGAATATTTTTTACAATAAAATAACTTAAAGGCACGTTAGTTTCTGTTTTAAATGTAAGCTCTGAGTTTAAAACAACAAGGTTGCCACCACGATGCATTTTAAAATATGGACTCTCTAATTTGCTTAAATTAGAAAGAGTTTTAAACGTTTTAGGCTCCAATATAAATGATGGTGATTCACTTGGCTTTTGATCTGTACTTAAGGGTATAAGAGAAATAATTTCTGCCGTATACGGTGGCTGTAGATCATGTGAAGAATTGTTTTGGCATCCAGTGATAAAAAGAATTAAAATAAATAAAACGGGAACAACTTGCATTGAAATACCTTAAAATATAACTGTCCAATTAATCCAAGGCAGAACAATGAATTTAATTTCTGTTTGAAAAAGTGCGTATGCGCCAAATTTAAGTAATGAATCCTGAGAAATTTTCCAAGAAACAAAGGACTGAAAAAAAAGTGGGTAATTTTCAATTCTTTTAAATGAAATACTTTGATCTGCTGTTATGTCTTTAGTATTGATATTCATGTAAATCGGCAATGCAAAAACGTTTTCTATACTCCATCTTGGGTTAAAAATATAATTATGTCCTATCCCTAGAGTAATTGCATTCACAGAACGCTCATCGTAGGAAGATGAATCGAGAGAATCTCTTTTGTATTCTGCTTTTAAGGCAGAAATTTGTGTGATGATGTATTGCGATTTTGTTAATGTAATTGAATTATTATAAGTAGCATTTAATAAATATAACTTAAGAGAATCTGCTTTATCTTTATAAGAAAAGTAACCACCATATCCACTTAAAGAAGACGATAAAAACGGATTTGAAAAGAATCGATACCGCGCCATTCCTAAAAATGCAGGACTCCACTGCTCGGTCATATAAAAAAGTAAAGGCACATTTGTACTAATTGTAAAATTTTCTGTTATTCCAAAAGATAAGTTCAGTAACGGCAATGATAATGAAACTCTGTGTTTTGGAAGAACATTTGAATCAAAATAGCCGGGAAAATTTTCGGTTGGTGTATCGAGAGGAGCTACTTGCTCGACATAACCTCTGCCAGGATTTGCATACGAAGAAGTAGGCAATAAGCAGAAAGGCAATATTGCAATAACAAAAGTAACGATTATTTTTGAGAAGAAAGACATATATATTTAACTATTTTGTGCAAATTTAACTGATTCTTGTATAGAAACTTAACATATAAATACATAATCATTTTTACAAGTAAAGATAGAGTTTTTCAAAGGGTATGAATGAACTTTATTTATGTACGGACCATTTTGATCTCACTTTTAGGCTATAGTGGGTTGTTTCTTTTCTTTTATTTCTTTCCAAGTGTTTTTTCAGCATACGGTATTTTTGGAGAAAAACTCAATTTAACCTATTTAATCGAGAAAAAAGCCCAATATTATATTGGCCATATGCAAAATAAGAATTTAGGAGTCAATTTTTTATTGAACCAAAGAATTTTAAGTACAGACGAAAGGGTGTATTTTCAATCTTCAGGGCTTATTCACTTACTTGCCGTTTCTGGGGGGCAAATTATCCCAATCTGTAGGGTGATTGGTTTTTCTATTTTACGTCCTGCATTCCTTATTTTGCAGAAACCTCTGTCTTCTACCCGTTTAATGAAATTGCTTTATGCCTTAAAAACAATTTTATTTCTGTGTGTTTCTCTTCTGATGACGAGCCTGTTTGCGTGTGCTGGTGCACTTGTGCGGGTTGCTTTTCTTTATTCATTGAATGAATTTTTAAAGTCGAGACAAATTTTTTCAATTTTAAGTCAATACATGCCTTGTTTTTCTAATCATTTCATCCGGCGTTTTTTTATTTTGATTTGTATGTCGGTATGTTTTGGAAATGTTTTTTTTGATTATTCTTTTCTTTTATCCTCTATTGGCGCTTTAAGCGTTGAATTGATTGCACAATTACTTAATAAAATATTTTATAAAGTCATTCGCCCACAAAAACTGAAGTCGTTCATTGAACCTATAATACTCACCTTTTGTGCTTCATGGCTTATCGCTTTGCTTTTTTATCCATTATGCCAAGCGCCTTTATTAATGTCAGGATTTGCAAATGCACTTGCCTCTCCTATTGTTACTTTTTTTGTCACTCCGCTTTCATTAGGGCTTATATTTGCTCCAGTAGATTGCTTTTTTGTAGAATGGGTGCTTAAATATTTTGATTCTTTTTTGGGTTTTTTAAATGTAATTGCAGAGACTTTTGGTCAAAAGGATTATTCTTTAAATATTGCCAACACACTGCTTTTTAGTTTAGAAGGACAAATCTATTTAGTTCTTATTTTAATAAGTTTTTTAACTGTGTCAGATTTTTTAAAAGCTCGATCTGAAACAAAAGTGCGTTATTATTTTATGCAGCATAGATCAATTGAACAAGAGTAAAGTTTTACGTTAAATATATTCGGAGCCACAACATGAAAAACACGTCATTGTTTTTTAGCTTACTAGGAATTTCTTTTCTTCCCATCACTGCCTGTTATACCGAGCACAAAGCAGAGAAAATTCAGTCAGTCGATTTCACGGCTGAGGCAAATCGCATTGCGCATGAAACAATTATTATTGATGGGCATATTGATGTTCCCTATCGTTTGGAAGAAAATTGGGAAGATGTAACTCAGGAAACCGCAAGTGGAGAATTTGATTATCCTCGTGCTAAAAAAGGTGGTCTTGATGCGCCTTTTATGTCGATTTATACGCCTTCTGAATACAATGGTTTTGATACTGCAACCGCATTCGCAAATAAACTTATTGATCATGTAGAAAAAATTGTTGCTAGTGCACCTGAGAAATTTGTCATTCCACATTCAGTAGGTGACGTAGAAGCAGCGTTTCAAGCAGGTAAAATTGCGTTGCCACTTGGTATGGAAAATGGTTCGCCTATTAATGATAAAATAGAACTGTTAGATCATTTTTTTAAACGCGGAATCCGATATATCACCCTTACTCATAGTGAATCAAATAATATTGCTGACAGTAGTTATGATAAAAATCACCAATATGGTGAAAAAGGCATTTCAGAATTTGGATTTAAAGTAATTCAACGTATGAATGAATTGGGTATTATTGTTGATATCAGTCATGTGAGTGATACCGCTTTTTATTCAGCTCTTAAAGCAAGTAAAGCTCCTATCTTTGCTTCTCATTCTAGTGCTCGAAAATTTGTGCCTGGTTTTGAGCGAGATATGAGTGATGATATGATTATAAAACTTGCTGAAAAAGATGGTGTTATTATGATCAATTTTGGATCTGATTTTATCTTGGAAGCAGCAAACTCTCATTATTATCGACAAGCCGATGCCTATAAAGAATACCTTAAAACTACCGGTAAAGTAGATAGTCCTGAGGTAGAAAAAGAATTTTCAAAAAAATGGAAAATAACAAATCCATATCCATTTGCAAAACTGTCAGACGTACTTGATCATATTGATCACGTCAGAAACATTACTGGTAGTGTTAATCATATTGGTATTGGATCTGACTACGATGGAGTTGACGATTCGCTTCCAATAGGCTTGAAAGATGTCTCTTCTTATCCAAACCTGGTGAATGGATTATTAAAGCGCGGTTATACTGAAGTAGAAATTAAGAAAATTTTGTCTGGAAATGTTTTACGTGTTTGGCGTGCTGTTGAAAAAGTTGCAACTATTCATTTATAATATATTCATTTCATGGTTTTCTTACCAGTTCTTAACAGGACTACTAAGAAAACCATGAATGGAATTTTTATGAAAAAAATTATACTGAGTTATTCTGAATCATGAATACAGTAGATAATTCATTACCATATCATTCTATTAATCAAAAAAATTATACTAAACATTCGTCTGAATTTGAAAAATTAGAGCAATTAACTAGTTATCTTGTTTATCGAGATATTGAATTTTTACTCTTAAAATATCTTTTAAAAAACAGAAGTAAAAATCAACCGATTAAAATTCTCGATATTGGTTGTTCAGTTGGAACGTCTATCATTCACTTTTCACAAGTCATTCAATCACACGGTTTTAAAACAGATATTACTGGTATTGATTTAAATGAAGCTACCCTTGCAAAAGCCTCCGCTCGATTACCTCATGTAAAATTTAAACAGGTCGCGATAGAGGATTCATTGGAAGAATTAGGGCAATTTCATCTAATCATATGTAATTTTGTTTTAGTTGAAATGCCCAATAAAGAAATGAAAGTGTTGTTGAAAAAAGCGCAAAGACTTTTGCAAGAAGATGCCATTATGGTTGTGACAAATCCGACGATTTTTGCCTATTGTACTGAATATAAATGGTACAGCCTCAACAATCAGTTTCTCAATAACCAACCAGGGATTCCGCCTTGTGCAAAAAAACCACGAGGTGAGTTTGCAGAGGACCAACCAGTTACTTTGCAAATTATCGATCCACAAACACAAAAAGAAATTGTCACTTTTCATGATTTCTTACACACGCAAGCAAGCTATGATGGAGCCTATTGCGCAGCAGAATTAAGTTTATTAGAAAGGCATTGTCCCTTGGGTAAATTAGAGGATAATATTCCATGGCTGACCGAAACAAAAATTTCTAGGATGCAGATAGATATTTTAAAAAAAAAGAATACATATATCGATCTAAAGTTAAATGAATAAATATATTTTAAAAGGCTCAATGCTTATGCTTTTATCTCGATTTGTGAATAATGTTGATATTGGGAAATTAATTTTGCGTCTTAATGTTGGCGTTTTGATGTTATCTCATGGCATTTATAAAATTAAAACTGGAATTGATGATATTAGTCAATGGCTTATGAGCCTTGGACTTCCTCATTTCATGGCTTATGGTGTTTTTTTTGCCGAAATCATACTTCCGCTGTGCATTATTTTAGGAATTTATGTACGGAGTGCTAGCTTATTGCTGGCTTTAAACATGATTGTTGCTATTTTTTATCTCTATACAAGCGGATATGCCCCATTTGGAATCGACAATTATGGCGGTTTTAATGCAGAAGTTGATTTTTTATTTTTATTTTCTAGTTTTGCAATAGTCTTTTTAGGCGGGGGGAAATACGGACTCTCTGCTTTATTGGATCGATCATAAATATTTCAAAATGCTTGTGAATCTGAGTAAAACATATCAATACTGCCAACCCAAAGTTAAAAATTCAAGACGATACGCACACCGTAAGAAGAGTCAATAAATTTTGTGTAACCAGCAGATATTGGGCAGAAGATGAGAGCGTGGAGTAATGCGAAACAGAGTATTTGTATGCAGAGTTGCTCCCTGGAATTGCTAAGGGGCAGAAATTTTGGTTTTTATGTGCGGTCACAAATGCACACAAACTACTCTTTTCGCATTACTCCACGCTCTCATCTTCTGCCCAATATCTGCTGGTTACACAAAATTTATTGACTCTTCTTACGGTGTGCGTATCGTCTTGAATTTTTAACTTTGGGTTGGCATCGACAATAAGAAGAGCTGAACAACAAAAGCCTTTGTTAATCTTTCTTCAACAGTATATTTATAACGACAGTTAACGTGCAGGTTCCATAAATGGATTAAAGACTCCGGGAATATTTGGGGTTTTTAAGTTTTCACTTATACTTAAAGATTCGCATATACCTGTCGAAAAAGAATGTACTTCCAAGCCTAGTGACCGCATTAGTGAAAGATCACATTCGCCTATTGCATAATCTGAATTAGGATCGAACCACTCACTTGCAACTTTTACAAACCAGCGCGTACTGGGCACTCTTAGAGTAATTGGATTAAATGGCGTGTTACCACGGCCATGTTGCATCTCTTGAAATGTTTGATGCGCAAAATGGTTCCACATTGAAACACCAAGATAAGCTCCAAAATTACCAATCATAATATTCTGATCTTGAGCGATAATTGCATTTGTGAGTCCACTTTGATCATCAGGCTTTAAACTTATTATATAATTTTTACGATCTTCAGTGGAACGTTGAAAATTTGTTTTTAGTTTTAAGGTTTGTTCATGTCCAGGATACAGAGACGGCCAAGGCCCTGAAGTTAAATTATACTGAGACATACGAGCGCTAAACTCTGTAAACTGATGATTTTTAAAAATTGTATTTAATGCAGGTCTTAATAAAATTTCAGAATCAATACTAGCCCACTGAATTGCATCGCTAATTAAAGCTAAATCTGCTCGATGCAGTGATTTTATTTGAGTGAGAAAGCGAATTTCAGGCGCTAATGGCGGTAGGGTAGTCTGTATTAGTTCAGAGTTATTATAGTAGGGCGAGACTGTAGGTAATGGTGTTAAAACAGTAAAGTTCGTTTGTAATTTTAAGTGTTGTTGAGGATCAAAATCAGTTAAATAATATGATAGCTTATCAAAAAAAAATTGAAAATATTGAAATAAGAACTCTTGACTTGTTATTGGTTGATCCAATACTTCAGTCGTGTCCCCAATGTTCACCATGCGTGAATTTGAGATACCCCAAAGCTCAAAATATAACCCAAATATTTTAAATTTTTTCATAGTTTATAGGAAAAAATAGTATCATTGTCAGCGATGTAAAGCTTGCCATGCGCATCGAACCGTTTTGCATCTGCAGCTGCATCAAACAAAAAGTGATCAATATTTTCTGCTGCTTGTTCTGCAGTTATAACAGAATTACTTTTGACTGCCTCGTCTAGCAAATTGGTAACAGGAAGTGGTTCCCCAGATTTCGTTACTAAAAGTTGATTGAGCATGTCTGTTTGAACGGTACCAGGATGAATGGAAAGACAAGGAATATCTGTAGAAGCAATGTTTTTAGCAAGATATTCAAAGTATTTTAATGAAGCAAGTTTTGTAATTCCATAAACTTCTAAATTGGGAAGTGGATCGACAGCCGCTAAAGAAGATAAATGAGCTAAGAACGGATCATTTCCAGATTCCCTAGAATTATAGAGAAAAGGAAGCACTTCGTTTGCAAGAGAAGCACAAGAAAAATAGTTAATTTGCATAGATTTTTTTTGAGAAGCCCAATATTCAACAACTTCAGCCTCAGACTTTGCACAAGCAAGTTCTGGCATTAAACCAGCGCCATACAAAAAGCCGCGTAGATTTTTTGATTTCAGTGCACTTTTAAGATCGGCTAAAAATTCTTTAGTAAAAGGTTTTGAAAGATCAAGGTACAAAAACTCATCATCATATTGACCTTTTGTGCGTCCAATGTGTAAAATTTTCAAGCCTCGTGCATGAATTTTATGAGCTATTTCAGCACCAATTCCTCGGGAAAATCCTGTACCCACTATCCATTTGTGTGATTCATTTTTCATATTTGATAACCTCATCAATTACTTTTGTAAGCTCTGCTAATTCAAAGCGCAATTTTTCTAGATACACAAGTAATTTTTGATCAATATTAATATCAGGATTAGGAGTCACAGCAAGACGTGGAGTAATGACGACAGGCTGTAATGGCGGAAGTTTTGATTTAATATTTGGAATTTTTAAAATAATATCTATATATTGATTTTTAATTGACTTCATTTTTTGGGCATAAAAATATAGTGAATTTTCGTCTTTATTCAGTTCTTCAATATACCGAGCAGACTGGACAATTAAAAGTAAAGTGTAATGAATACGCTCTTGTGAAATAATTAATTTTTCATATTTTCGAGCAGGATAACGCATTAGCCCAAATTCATGATAAATTTCCGTAATTCGATTCCGTGCAAATTGATTCGAATTAAATGAATTGTATTTTTTTTGCATAACAGAATCTAAGGACTCTTCATCATTCATCCATTGTGTAATGACAGTAAAGAGTTCTTGAGTGTCACCAATAGATTTTACAATATCGAGTTTAAACATTTTACTCGCAAAATCTGGCCATAAAACTAAAGAGCCAATAGTACCAATTAATATACCAATAGCAGCATCTTCAATTCTTAAAAATGCAATGTGATAATCAACAGAGGGAAGAAAGAACATCATCAGAATAAACGCGTACGTAAAGAATGTGATGTACACAGTATAAGATTTAACAAGAAAATGAAGAGACACAAGAAAAGAGAGGAGAAATACAATAGTGAGTATAAGTGGATGTTCACCAAACAAATACTGGGTTAATAAAGCAAATCCACAACCAAGCACAGTGCCAATTAAGCGTTGCTTTGAACGTTTAATAGTAGAGCCAAAGTTTACTTGTGAGCAGACCATTGCTGTAACCATTACCCATTGTGGTGATTCTAATTTAAACACAAATAAAGATAATAAATAACAAGTAATGGCAATAATGCCAATGCGCCATGCATGCCTTATTTCTGGTAATGAAAAATCAAATGCTAACTTTAAAAACATAATAATCCTAAGTTTTAAAAAGTGATATCTCGATATCATTTTCCATAAGTGCAATGCTTTCTTGAAATTGAAAAATGGCAGAATTAATTTCATCAATTTCTTTTTGTGAAAGATTTGAATCTTCAGAAGATAATGGTGAAATGTTTTTTGCAAAGGTAAAAATACGTCGGTAACGCTCTAACAAGTCTGGAATTGTAATCTTGTCAAATTCCACAATTAGTGCTCTTTGTTGCCGTGTCACATGAACAAGTTTTGAAAAAATGTCTTTTATTTTTTGTTCATCATGATTGATTGTGTGAATATTTCGTATTTGCAGACAAAATCCAATTGTTGTTTCAATAAAGCGTTCTTGAATAGGGGATATTTTGGATAAAATGTCATTTTCAGATGACGCGGTGTAAAGAGGATAAAAATCTCGAAATACTTGTAAAGATCGAAAAAGTTCTTCACGTTTTCTGCCCAAAGATTCATAGTTTCTTTTTGTGCCAATTAAAATAAAGCGTTGCATGCGATCTAAATATGGCAGTAAAAAATTTAGATTTGCTTTTAAACGAAACATAATGAGTTTTTGGACATTAATACGAACAACAAATTGTCCAACAAAGATAACAATGAAAAAAGCTACAATACTAGCTAAAATACTTTTGCTCATTTCATAAACACTTGATTCAAAAAATATACTATTTTGAACAATAAAATAGACGGCTAAATCATATAAACGCACTTGTTTGAAATATGCAGAATATGGAATTAAAAACGCAATAAAAAAAGAAAATATGATATAGGATACAATATTTAAATGGGCTACAAATCCAATAATTTGTAAAATTGTACAAATTCCTAAAGATAAGTACATGCTTTTAAAAATAAAGGCAGTTTTGTTTTGCATGTAAATATGCAATGCCCACAACAAACAGCAAAGCCCTAGCCAGATAAATTCTTGGTTTTTTGTATAGATAAACAACCAAAAAGGCAGAACTACTGAAATAAGAATTCGAATTGAGTTGACAACTGCGAGGTATTCTTTTTCGTAGAAGTCAATATAGTATTGCAGAAATAAATATTTTAAGTTTTTAATCAAAAGTCTAACTTTCCTTGATAATTTAAAATCTCATATATTGCTCAAATAAAAAAGTGAGAAACAAGATTTTTTCAAAAGTTTGACATGTAGTTAGATAAAAAGTCTTAGAATACTATACGCCATTACTGAAACAGACAGCAAGCCAATTATAAGAACAAATCCATGTTTTAAATATTGACCACGATATTTGTTAAGTGCTTGAACTCGATAAATGGCGATAATTGGCATAATAAACAATAAAACAGCAATAATAGGCCCAATAAACACTTCAAGTAATTTTAATATCGAAGGATTTAAATAGGCTATACCCCAAATAGAGACAAAAAAGAAAATTAGGACAAATAAATCAACGTTTTTTTGTTTTATTTTAAATGAGAAAGTTTCAAATAATCTATTCATAAGACCATTTAAGCCTTCTCGTGCTCCTAAATAATGCCCAAAAAACGAAGATGTAATGGCTACAATTGCAATGAGTGATGCAACCGTGGCAAAAAAAGGATTTTCAAATGTATTTGCTAAATAAGTCATGACAGAGACGTTATGACTTTTGGCAACTAATATTGATGTTGGTGATAGGCTAAGAACACAAGAAAACACAAAAAACATTACAAAAACAAAAAGCACCGTTGAAGTGGTTTGTAGAATTTGAACAACTTTTTTCTCAGCCTTTTCGTGATAAGTTTTTCTTTGTGAAAGAACAAAACTTGAAATTGCTGGGCTATGATTAAAAGCAAAAATTAGCACGGGTAATGTTAAGACAATCGACTTAAAGAAATCAAAAGTAGGCGGAACATAACGAATAGATTCTAAATTCCAAGAAGGGATTAAATAGATTGAAATGCAAAACAATAAAAAAACAAGTGGAAACACTAAGAACTCTGTTACAGTAAGCATTAGTTTTTCGCCAAAATACATAATTGAAATCATGATAGCTGTGATGCTAAAAGAGAGAAATAATCTATTTGGTTGAGGTAAATGCAACTGATTAATTATAACGCTTTGAAGCGTATTTGTAAGCCCTACTCCATATACAAGCAAAATAGGAAAAATAGCTAAAAAATACAGAACATTAATGAGTGTCCCGATTTTGAGCCCAAAATGCGTACGAGCCACTAAAGTAATATCGTCGACTTCATTTTTTGCAGAAAGTACAAAATAAGCAAAAAATTTGTGTGATAAGTAAACCATGGGCATTGTAAAGAGTGTGAGAAGAATTAAGGGCCAAATTCCTCCAAGACCAGCCTCAATGGGGAGAAATAAAATTCCTGCACCTACTGCAGTTCCAAACAAAGAAAGAACCCAAAGTATATCCTGTTTTTGCCATGTTAATTTTTGCACAATGTTCCTAGTATTATGGCGTTTTATCAAACGTTTTTAAAAACTGAATCATAAACTCGTATGTTGATTCATCAATTAGATGAATTTTATGAGCAATTTTAAATATTTCGTATGTTGTAAACATAGAAAAATAGGCCACATTATTTTCTGAGAACGTATGTCTCATTTTTGCAGATTCATGGCAAGAGATAGAAGTGACACATAAAATACTCTCATTGCCATACAGTTCTTGAAGAACCTGTGCATTTTTTAAAATGCTACTGCCTGAAACAACCATATCATCAATTACAATAAATTTGCTATTAGGGCCACACGATCCTTCTACTTGGGATTGTAAGCCATATTCTTTGCTTTTGTTTCTGACATAAATAAAACCAGTTTGTGATTCAGCACTTAATGCGTAAGCAGGAGCAATTCCTGCAGTTGCTGTACCTGAAAAGACAATATTTGCATTACCTTCTAAAGCTAAATGAGATAATTTTTGAGCAATAAAATTAGACCACGCAGTAATCACTTTATGACGTAATTTAGGAAAACTAAAGATAAGTCGATGGTCTAAATAAAGAGGAAGTTTAATACCACTTGAAAGAGTGAAGAACTCTTTGGTATTGATTTTAATGATATCATGTTCAAAAAAATCTTTTACAATATCTTCTTTTAGTAATTCAAAATCATCGTTTTGCGCTGTGCTCATTTCTTTTCCTCAAAATCTACTTTTAGCAATTGTGCAATTTCTTTTGCAAGATCTAAATTCCACATCATTCCCGTGGCTGCTTGGATAACATCAGCACCAGCATCAAGATAGTGTTTAAAATGCTGAGCAGTCGATACGCCTCCAACTCCAATTATCCCAAAGTCGGCTTTTTTAAGCCCACATTTTTCACGACTTTCAGACAGTTGTTCACACATCATAAGCCCTTGTTTGAGGATTGCAGATCCACAAACACCACCTGTTTTTGTGTGGCTTCCCAGAATAATTTGTCTTTTATTATTTAAAATATTTGCAGAAACTGTGTTGATTGCACTTATTGCATTTAAATAAGGACTTGTTTCCGATAAAAAAGCATAGGTAGATTCAAAATCAAGAGCACCAATTTTAGCAATGAGTTTTATATTTTTATGCCCATTTAAGTGCGAATGCACACGTTTTAAAACTTTTACTGATTCTTTTAATTTTTTATAAATAGGTTCATTTGCTTCATTTGGACAACTGAGATTAATTTCTAATAAAGAAAATCCTGATTTTGATACGGCATTTAAAGCCATTTCAGAAATATTTTCTAAATCTTCGAGTAGATCTTTTTTTCCTGTTGAGCCTTGAAAACTAAGCGCAACGTGTTTGCCAACTTCGCTTTTATTATGAGCGAGTTTTTGAAAATCTTCTTCCCATATTTGAGGTGTTTTACTTGGCACTCCAAAAGAATTTGAAATGGAAATCTCTGATTGTTTATAATCTGTGGCACTAAATTGTTTTGCGCAGACAGTTGGGATTGGTCCGGTCGAATAAATTTGCTCATTCGCTTCGACATTAATTTTGAGAACGTTTGGCCATGGATGACAAGGCCAGCTTTGAGAGCGAACCGTTTTATAAGTTGGTAAGCAAAATCCTGCATCTAACGCTGTTTGTACAAAAGCCGCATTGAGTAATGGACCTGCAGGTACGCCAAAAGGAATATGCAAAGGAATTCCCAAGAAATTAAATTGAGGAAAACTTTTAAATTTAACTTGTGGAAATCGATGATCTTTTACAAAATTATGATTAGGGCCATTTTGATAATTTTCATCATAGGAACGATTTGCATCATACATTGCGTTTTAGCTTTCGATGTGAGTCAATAATATTAGAAATATTAAGCAAGTCCTAAAACTTTTAATCCATTAATTGTGGCAATCTTAAGAAGCTCTTCAGAATTATAATAATGATTTGCTTCTAATAACGTGCGTAATTCAGTAAGCATATCACCATCTGCGTATGGTTTATATAAATCACAAATATTATCACTTCCAATAGCAACAAGAAGGCCTTCTTCAATCATTTCATCAATTGGAGTTACAGAGTTATGAGAGGGTGCAAGCACCTCAGTACGTCTTGAATCAATCCACGCAATAGGGCATGCAATAAAGCTCAGTTGTGCATCACGACAAATTTTGTAAATTTCTTTTCGTTTTGCTTTTGGATGTGCTGCAATAGAAATTCCATGAACGGCAGTTACTTTACCTTCCAGCCCCCATTTCATAACACGACGAGCAAGCAGTTCTGTTTCGTTTTCGTCTGCAGAATTTAACTGATCAACATGGACATGAACTCTTTTATTTGTGCGTTTTGCTGCTTCTAAGAGAATATCAATGTGTTCTTCTTCGTATCCAGCATCCGTGCCTGGTAAACCACCAATAACATCAACATATTCAAGAGATTTTTCAAACCATTCACGTGCAATCGGATCCCGAACACCTTTGAGAGTTTGACAAGCAGTTAAAAAGCGTATTTTCATTTCTTTCGCTGCAATTTTTTTTGCTTCCATGGCAGCTTTAATCGCGCGATCTGCAGAGATAGGATCGCAATCTATAAACGATAAACAAGCTTGAACATTTTGTTTGTGCATGGTGCGAAGAGCGGCAAGAATATGTTGCAAATAGCTTTCTTGAGTTGAGCGTGATTTGTATTTATCCACAAGCTTCCATTTTGCATGCAAATGACTTTCCACACCTTCAGGCGTTTGGAAGTTTTCTTGGCTTACAGAATAGGCACGATCAAAATGTGCATGTGCATTGACAAAACCACCTTGTCCATTAATTTTATGGAGCAAGTCTGAAAGAGGATTCCACATGAGATTTTCCTTTATAAGACAAAAAAAATCATGTCCAATAGGACATGATGAAGTTTACATTAATGCGGGTGTTTTATCGACACCTGAGTGTTTGGTTGAGCCTGTTTTGGCTGTCTTTTGCATTCGAGCCAGAAGCGCTTCTAAAATTTCATAAGCGGTAATCACTTGAACACTATTTTTAACACTCCAACTTCTGATTTGTTGTCCAGCAGTAACTTCATGGCTTTCGTGTGAATCTGAAATTACATTGATAACAAGATCAAAACGGTTTTGTTTTAATAAATCGAGTAAGTTTGGTTTATGAGATTCTTCATTTACTTTATGCACAAGAATACTTTTTACATTTTGTTTTAGTAAGTAATCGTAAGTACCTTGAGTTGCAAAAAGCAAGAACCCTTGTTTTGCGAGTTTTTCAATTAACGGAACAAATTTTTCTTTGTTTTTATCGCCACCAATTGAGACAAGCGCATAACGTTCTTTTTCTTGCGAAAGCCGCATTTGCATTGTGTAAATCTCAGTAAAGCCTGCAGAACAGTTTTGGTTGAATGCATTGCTTTTCATAAATGTAGCAAGTTTTTCATCAAAGATACTATTTGGTGTTTCTAGAGCAACAACATCTGCACGCCCTTTAAATAGTTTTACACTCACTTCACCAGTTACTTTTTGATTGATGTTATCGATAAGTGCATTGAGGTCATCCATTAAGGGTTCGTACCACAATGCGCCATAGCAAAGTTGTCCCCATTTTTGATCGACCAAAGCTTTAAATCCATTTTCTTCACGTGTGCATACAAATTTTTCGAGTGATTCATGTGAATGAACAAGAATATTAGCAGCAGGTGCTTCATAAATCCCGCGTACTTTAAGACCAACAACGCGATCTTCTAGGTGGTGTGTAACACCAACGCCATGTTTAGAGCCTAATGCATTTAGTTTAAAAATCAGATCGGGAAGGTTAAGATCAGTGCCATTTAATTGAACCGGTACGCCTTTAACATAACCAACTTTAATGATTTCAGCTTCATTTGGAGTTTCTTCAACCACTTTGCAAACTTGAAGAATTGCTTTTAAGTTTGGAACTAAAGAGGGGTTTTCAATTTCACCGCCCTCTGCAGAAACACCCCACATGTTATCATCGTAACTATATGGTGAACCAGCGGTTTGTTTCACCGGAATTTTGTGCTTTGCAGCGTATTCAAGTTCTTCTTCACGGCCCATACCCCATTCGCGAACAGGAGCAATGATTTTCATTTCTGGTGCTAAAGTAAGAATTGTACCTTCTAAACGAACTTGATCGTTTCCTTTTCCAGTACAACCATGTGCAATACAATCGCAATTTTCTTCACGTGCAATATCAACGGCAAGTTTTCCGATGAGTGGACGGCCAAGCGGTGTAGCAAGATGATAATCACCTTGATAGCGTGCATTTGCTTTAATGCCGTGTGCTAAATAATGGTAAGCAAATTCTTTTTTAGCATCGATGACATATGCTTTTTTTGCACCAAGCTTAAGTGCTTTTTCACGAATTTCATTCAGATCGTCTGCTTGTTGCCCAATATCAATTGTAAGCGCAATAACTTCTGCATTATATTCTTCTTGAATCCATTTTAACATTACAGAGGTGTCTAGACCTCCTGAATATAAAAGAACAACCTTACGAATTTCGCCTTTACGGCCCTCATAGGAGGAGACTTTAAGATAATCTGTCATGAAGTAGTGATCCTCTCGCAAAAAAAAAGCCCTGCCTTGGGCAGAGCTAAAAATTTCAACCCATTTGTTCTACAAAGATGGTTAATGCTTGTCAATGGCAACTTTAAATCGTTATGATAAAGATATTATATGAGGTGAATTATGGATAAAATACAACCATTTTCAGGTGTTATTAGTGCAATTGTTTCTCCATTTAAGCAATCTATGGAACTTGATATTGACGCATTTCACAGATTAGTAAATGCACAGAAAGAAGCTGGTGTTCATGGAATTGTCGTTTTAGGTTCTACAGGTGAAGCAGCAACTTTTACGAAAAATGAATTTGAAACATTAGTTTGTGCTGCTTTAGAGCATCAAACCAATCAATTTCAGATTTTAGTTGGTACTGGAACAAACTGTACACGCACAACAGCAGAAAAAAGTGAATATTACTCAAATTTTAAATCAAATGGTAAAAGTGTTGATGGTTTATTAATCGTTACGCCTTACTATAATAAGCCTATGCAAGATCATCTTGTGTATCATTTTCGCGATGTTTGTTCAAAAGTTTCTAATACACCAGTCTGTGTTTATAATGTTCCAGGAAGAACTGGCATTAACATGAACGCAAGCACTCTTGTTAAAATTGCTGAGCAAAATAACAATGTTGTTGCTATTAAAGAAGCGGCAGGATGTGTAAATGCAATTACACAAATGAGGCTTGGGCTAAATGTTGCAAACTTAAACCATGTCCGTATTTTATCTGGTGATGACGCTACATTTTCTGCCGCACTTTTAAATGGTGCAGATGGCATTATTTCTGTAACTTCTCAGCTCATTCCAAAAGCAATGTGTGGTATTTTAGAAAAAGCACTGAGTAATGATTGGAAAGCTGTTCAACATTTACATTTAAAAACATATAATTTGCAGAACGGAATTTCTTCTGTCACAAATCCAGTAGGCATAAAATTTTTACTTTCAAAATTAGGATTTTGTGAAAGTGTATTGCGTGCTCCTTTATATGTGCCAAACGAAACTGAAGGCAGCTATCTCGAGAGTCTTTTAAAAAATTTAAAATTAAACAACATTCAATTATTAGGAGAATAAGATGGGCTTAACGCGTGTTGCATACGAACTTGAATCAAAAATCAGGATTGAAAAAGCAGTTTTTAAAGGTCCTGGAATTTTAATTCTTACTGGCCCTTCAAGCTGTGGAAAAGGTGAAATTGCAGATGCGTTATGTAAAGTACTTTCTGTTCCAAAGCGTGCACATCTAGCAATGGGTGATATTTTACGCCAGGCATTTGAAAAATCTAAGGACGATCAATCTTTTGCAGATTTATTATCAAATAGTTATCAAATTTCGCACGATTCAAATATTTTTGAATGTATTGATACAACCTCAGATCTTTCTAAAAAAGTACTCTCTTACAAACCACAATTAGAAAAATATTTTAAGCGTAAAGATATGGATAAATTTACAAGTCAATTAGAGTGGCTTGAGTTTTGTACAATGAACGGTTTATTGGTGCCAAATCGCTGGACGGAAACTTTTATCTCTGCACACATTGAACATGATCCGTACTTTAAAAAGAATCCTTTTATTTTAGATGGCTATCCTCGTACCCCTCGTGCAGCTGAGCATCTTCTCGAATCATTGGTGAAGCTTCAAATTCCAATTATTAAAGTTTTGCATCTAAGTATCAGTAAGCAAGAAATGGTTTCGAGAGCATCAAAACGTGGTCGTGCAGATGACGATGCAGAAAGTTTATTAAGTCGTTACAAATTTTATACTGAAAATGTTCAACCCAGTATTGATTACATGAAAACAGAATTAGGCTCAGAAAATATAGCGCTTATCGATGCGCATCAACCAGTTTATGATATCAAAGACAATAAAAAAACTTTAAATGTGAAAAAATCCATTCTCAATGTTGTGGCTTCTTCTTTGCGCAACTTAGGTGCTTCAAGAATTACTGTTAAAGATCTCTTAGAGCCACTGTATTAATTTTTTTCAAACAAAATAATTTAGCTTTAGGTGTGACTTAAATAAATGTCATTTAGAAGAGTAAAGCCCTTAAAAAATGCGAAACAGAGTATTTGTGTGCAGAGTTGTCCTGGGATTATGACAGGGTAGAAGTTTTTATTTTTACGTGCGGCACAAATGCACACAAACTACTCTTTTCGCATTTTTTAAGGGCTTTACTCTTCTGAATGACATTTATTTAAGTCACCGGCCTATTTATCTTTTTTTGCTTAAGCATATAAACAATAAATTATGCCGACAAAAAGTTAAAAATTACGGTCCAACGCACACACAAGAAGGATGAATAAGTGTGCGTTGGACCGTAGATTTGAATTTAGCGCAGAATTATTCTCTGCCCCAAAGTTCAATCACCATCTCTGGCATCAAGAATCCATAAGGATTTCTGATATAAAGCGATTCATTGTATGTGCATCTGTTTTTATAATTATCCGCAATGGTAGAACCTAATATTGTGTGACCAGGAGATGTCCCTGTCACAATATTTTTGTCGTAACCGTGATACCAAACAATGTCACAAGCAAGGTCAAATTTTAAGTCACTGTTGTTTTGTACTGTTAAAGTATTGTCTGGCGATTTAACTTTAAAGTAGTAATTAGAATAACGTCCACTCTGAAATATTGGAGCAGGACTTAAAAAGTTTTCTGAAGATCTTTCTTCTTCATCCCAAAGAGGTTTAAAATTAGAAACCACTTTAGCAACAAGAGTGCCTAATTGAGGGTTCATTAAGTTTGTATCATAAGGTTTTACTAGTGTATTAAGCAGATCAGCAGAATTTTCTAGGCAACTATCTAAACCTGCATAGCAATAATTTGCAAAGCCTTTTAGCTTTTTGTAATTTTCTTCTGCAGTATGATACGCGTTGATCGCCTGCGATTTTTCATCTTCGCCTAAATGGCTGGAAAGAAGCATTTGTGAAGCAACATCGAAGTTAAAGATTTCGTTTTTAATCATACGATTCACACGTGTGACTAAATCTATAAGATAAATGTTGTTGAGAGGATCGAGTGAATTGTTTAAACTTAAATTTTTTCCCGATTTAGTCACTAAATTTAGCGCATCATAAGGTTCAACAGTAATTTTTTCTGCATACCAAGCGTTAACATCATTATGATCAAGTTGATTTTTATAATCATCTTTGATGTATTCGTTTAGTTTATGGATCATTCTTTGGCATGGGCCAAGTTTATCTAAAGAACATGTAGAAGGTGTGTCAAAAAGATTAGATAAGTTTTTTGGTGTGCCACCAAGTTGTGTTGCAAGTAAAGTTAACGAAGCATGTTTCTTAACTTCTTCGTTTAATGTATGAAGTTTTACAGAAACATTAACATCAAGACCATCTCCATTATCATCTGTAATTAAATTTGCAACTGAACCACCAACTTCACCAGTAAATTCATTCAGCACACTTTGAGAATCGAAATTTATTTTTACTGTGATTAAAACTTTACTGACAAGTTCTTGACTCACAACCATTGATTCGCCATAGATTTTGTAAAAATCTCCAACGTTTTCATTTGAAAGAGAGCCATTTTCATCAAAATATCTTAAAGCGCTATCTGCAACCGTATAATTTTGATTTTTATTTTTTTGAAGACGCAGTGTACCAAGTGTTGCATTTGCTACTAACGTGGTTGTGCGGCTTAAATTTGATTTTGCGGCTTTGCGCGCATAATCAACTGAACCAGAAACAACAGCGCCTTCAACAGGTACTGTTCCTGAAACTTTTAAATTCATTTCATCGCGAAGCTGTGTTTCAGATAAATCATCTTGGAATGAAACTGTAAATGAACTTCCATGAGGAATAAGTTCAGACTTTATATTTTGTAATAACGCACCTGCTGTAAATTCACTTGCCATGGTTTTATAACCATCACCAATAGGTGCAAAGATATTAGAGCCGTTACTGACTTCTGAACTGTGTTGGCTGATACTAAAAGACTTGATAGGATGTGTGGATTGAATGGATGAAATGGGAGAAATCGACTTCAGAATAAATTTTGAAGAACTCTCTGGAAGTTGGTGAGTGTACGCAAAAGCGGAAGCACTCGTGAGAGAGAGAAGCGAAAGAAGTTTTTCTTTTTGCATAGTTGACATCCTATCAGCATATGAGTTTTGGGACCAAAAGACCACTACCTTTACTACCATGAAAAAAAAATAATTTAAATAAAAAAATAAAAATGAAAAAAATCATTTTATTTAGCTCTTCTCCTAGAAGAAGTTTAAAGAAGTTTTACAATATCAGTTTCAAATTGACTGAGTAATCCATGACCACCATTTTCAAAAATAGTGATTTGTGAATGTGGAATTTTTGAAAATAATTTTAAAACATCTTGATACGGAAAAATAATATCTTTAAATCCTGTAAAAATATGGGTTTTAATTTTTATGTTTGAATATTGATTCAATTTCTTTTCGTCAAAACTATTTTTCCATACTTCGATGGCATATCTTTGGTTATTGCGCGTTTTGTCTGTGAGCTTAGATTCTAATAGGTCATATTGTTGAACCCATTTTGTTTGTGTAGAGCGCATTTTTTCACGACAATCATTCGGAAAATTAAGCTCTAATCTTTCTTGTACACGCTCTTCTATAGTTTGTGCCGCAACCATTTGATTTTGTGCAACTTTTATGCTATTTAAGACTGGAGAAGATGCGCCCAATGCAGTGGAAACAAGATATAAATTTTTAATTTCTTTTGTAAAATTTAGAGCAAGTTCTTGTGCAATATACCCACCCATAGAATATCCTAAAATCGAAACATTTTTTATTTTTAAGGTTTCAATCATTTGTGAAATGTCTTCTGCAAATGAATAAATTGAATACTCATCTTTATTGGATTTAGAAAATCCAATGCCTCTATAATTTAAGCAGTAAACTTTGAATTTTTTTTTAAGTGCATTTAAAAAAGAGTCTTCCCAATGTAAAAATGTTCCGCAATACCCATGTAAAAGCAAAAGTGGTTCTCCTTCTCCAAGTGTATAATACGAAATTTCTCCATTAGGAATTTTTACTATTTGATACATTGATTTTGTTCCTGCTAATTTTATATGGCCATTTTAAAATATATTTTTAACCTATAGAATACTTTTAACAAAGAAGAGACTGCAAGACTAATTTTAAACAAAGTATTGGAACCAAGTATGAAAATTTTACTTACGGGTGGAACAGGATTTGTAGGCAAAGAATTAGGAGTTTTATTAACTTCAAAAGGGTATGAAATTAATTGTTTGTGTCGAAACCCTCAAAAAGAATCTAAAACGAATACGTATCCAGCAAATTATTACAAATGGGATGGAGAGAAAGATGTGCCATCTGCAGAATCGCTAGAAGGTGTGGATGTTGTTATTCATTTAGCTGGCGAAAATATTGCTTCACAACGTTGGACAAAATCTTACAAAGAAAAACTCATCAATTCGCGTGTGGCATCTACAAAAAATTTAATGGAAGGCCTTAGAAAAGCTAAAAATAAACCCTCTCTTTTTATCAGTGCCTCTGCTGTTGGGTATTATGGCAATCAAGGGGAATGTAAGCTTGATGAAAACTCTCCTAAAGGGAACGATTTTTTAGCAGATTTGTGTGAGCAATGGGAAAATGCTTCTTTAGAATGTGAGTCCTTAAATATTCGCAGATGTGTTTTAAGATTTGGACTTGTGATGTCTGAGTTAGGCGGATTTCTTGATCAAACTGCGCGTATGTCTTTACACAGAATTTTAAGCCGCTCGGGTTTATCAGGAACGCAATGGATGAGCTGGGTCGCTTTAAAAGATCTTTGCAAGCTGATGGTATGGTGTATCGAAAATAATGAGGCGCAAGGTGTTTACAATGCTGTTTCTGAAGGTGCGTTGCAAAACAAAAATTTTGTTCACATCCTTTCAAAAACGTTTAAAAATCCATTTTTGCCACCCGTACCTGCTTTCCTCTTAAAATTAGTGCTTGGTGAGCGTTCTGCTTTACTGCTTTCAAGTCAGAATGTGGGTATGTCTCGAGCAGTAAAAGAAGGTTTTTCTTTTGAATACAATAATTTTGAAACGTTTCTTTCTGAAATTGGTCCAATTCATTGAACTTCGCACTGAAATTATTGCATCATTGAATAAATCCTGACAAACAAATGCCAAGTATGATTAAAATAAATGCAACTCTCTGAGAAATAGATAATTTTTCTTTTAAAACAGCGTACGACACTCCTACAACAATAAAACTACGTGTTGAAAATATGAGAGCAGTTAAACTTGTTGGACCAACTGCAAGCGCAGCAGAATACCAATATAATCCTAAACTGGAGCAAAGACCAGCAATCGCTCCAAAATACATAGATTTCATACGGTATTTTGAAAGAGTAAATTCTTTTTCATTTATTTTTTTGTTTTTAGAAATAATCAGCATCGTAATAGCAGTAAAAATAATGCAAATTAAATAGACAAAAAATAACAGCTCTTTATTGTTAATCCCAAGTTCTTGTGTAATTTTTAAGCCTCCATCTCTAAGAAATAAGCAAATAATTCCTAAAAAGACAAATGCAAACCAGGATTTGTGTTTGATCTTTCTTTTTTCGCGAGGATTAAATTTTACAAACAGAAGACCAAGAAATAGAAATAAAATGACAATAATTTTAAAATAAGTAAAATGTTCGTTGTAAAATATGCCAGACATTAAAATAATGAAGACTAAATTGAATTTTAAGATAGCATTGGTAAATCCACCAGGTCCAATACTCACAGCTTTTAATATAGCCCAGTTGCCTAAATAAGAACCTAACGCAATAAAAACAGACGCTAATACAAATTGTGTAGAGTGGATAAAGGTGATTTGATTGTAACAAAGCATGTAAAAAAGTAAGGTGCCAGCCAAATATAATCCAAGTAAAATATACTGATCTAAATATTTTTGAGTAGCAGCTTTGAGTGTAAACTGACTAAAGCCAAAAAATAGTGCACTGCCTAAAGCAAGGGTCATCCACATTGTATGGACCTCCATATATAATTGTTTTCAAAAGTATTTTACAATTTAGAGTTTTGATTATCAATCATTGGAGTCTATATTTTATGAAGCAAGCAGCGTATCCAATGCAGTAAATCGTTTATTAGAGTTTTGATTACGCACGGCTTTTTTTAGTGCCCATTCCTCGCCAAATAGTATGACATGCTTACTTGAGCGGGTAATTGCAGTGTACAAGAGGTTTCTATCTAACATTGTATAGTAAAGGCCAAACATAGGAATAATGCACAATGGGAACTCAGAACCTTGTGACTTATGAATGGTCATTGCATAACAAAGTTGTAAATGTTCAATTTGATCGTCGTTATAAGTGACTACTTTATGTGGAAACTCAACATCCATTTCAATTCCATCACTAGTTTTACGAATCGACTGGCAATAGCCTAAATCGCCATTAAAAACATCAAGTTCATAATTATTTTTGGTTTGAATGAGTTTATCATTCACCCGAATGATATATCCTGCAGAGTGTCGACATTCCGGTTTTCCATTGGCAGGTGGATTTAAGGTGGCTTGTAAAAGTTTATTGATATTTTCTTGCCCAGCAGCTGTACGACGCATAGGCACAAGTATTTGACAATCTTTTGCAGGGTCTAAGCCATAAATATCTGGAATGGTTTTTGTCACAAAATGTACAAGATAATTTAAAAATACTTCTGGCGAGCAAGGAATAAAAGCAAGATCTTGTTTTTCGATAATTAAACTAGGATCGGCAAATGTATTTATATGCGGTAAATGGCCAGAAATAATTTCTCTTGCTGCAATAGGAATGGGGCTTTCAGAACTTTGTCTAAAAATTTTGGTTAGTTTTACTGTAGGGACTTTTTGAGACGCAATCAGATCTTTTAAACAGTTTCCTGCACCAACACTTGGGAGCTGATCGACATCACCCACAAAAATGAATTTTTTATTTGAACCACCCGCTTTTAAAAGGGCATAAAAAATTTCTAGGTTGAGCATTGAGCTTTCATCAATAACAATAATATCCACTTTAGAAATATTTTTTTCATCAACAAAAATGTTTTCAGGATTTTCGATAGATGTTTCTGAGTCTTCGTTTTTGCGTGCTCCTAAACCTAAAAGTTTATGAATTGTATAGGCAGTGGCTCCTATTGATTGGGTCATTTTTTTTGCTGCAAGCCCTGTGGGTGCACAAAGTGCAATTTTACGTTCAAGAAGTTTTTGAAGCTTAAAGATTGATTTTAAAACAAATGTTTTTCCACAACCAGGTCCGCCTGTTAAAACCATTACTGAAGAATCAACACTTGTTTTTACAGCAAATTGTTGCTCTTCGCTTAAATTTGCCCAAGGAATTTCTGGAAAGCGCTCTTCAAAAGTAGGCATGTCATTCTGAGGAGTTAGCCCGTCATTCTGTGGAGTTCGCAGCCCGTCATCCCGCGGCTTGACCGCGGGATCCACAGGCCGATCAATTAAAGTCTTTAAAAGCTCTGCAACTTCGTCTTCCATTTTAAGCATTTCGGGAAGATAAAAAAAGATATTATCAGCTGGTACAAGAGGATTGATTGACGAAAGTGGCCGTAATAAAAAAGAGTTCTGGTCCTCGTCTTTATTTATTTTATAAATTTTACGTACTTCATTTAAAACATATTGATAGGAAAAAAGAGAATCTGTTTTACCGCCCAAATGGACAACCATGTTTTCTATAAGTGGTTCTTTAGGAAGTGCGCAATGCCCATCATCTGCAGCTTGTTCAAGGGTATAAATAAGTGCTGCTTCAATTCTAAAATGAGAGGTTTTTTGAATGCCTAGTTTTTGTGCAATGGCATCTGCTTTTAAAAAACCTACTTGTCTAAAATCAGAAATAAGCCTGTATGGATTTTCCATAAGCAGCTCAACTGATTTATGTCCATATTTTGCGTATATTTTTTTGGCAAAGTAAGCTGGAATGTCGTGTTCATGTAAAAAAATCATAATGCTTCTAAAAACTTCATTCAGAACGACCATTTCAATGACATTTTGAGCAATGTGCGCCTTTTTTTCTCCAAAAAATTCAAAGACTTTTGCTTCTTGATCGCGGCAAACTTGTACAAGTTCATTTACAGAAGTCACATTTAAATGTGCAATAAACTTTTTAGCGGTAACATCGCCAATTCCTTTAATATTATAAGCAAGATAGGGGGCTATGCCTTTAATTTCTTTTGGACGTAAAGTTTCAGAGTAAATTGTTTTAAATGTTTCGCCGTATTTGCCTTCTGTTTCCCATTCGCCAATTAACCTATAGGTTTGCTTTGCATCTGCTTTTGGAGAAAAATTGAGAGGGCCTTTTGCTTTAAAACGGCGTGCAGTGGCAGTATCGATAAACTCCGCAATCGCAAAATTACCGAGGTCTGCTTGATAAATGATTCTAGATAATTTTGCTAAAAGTTCTGCACCCATTTCTTTAGCTTGCACAAAAACTAAAGATGTGGCAAGTACCGTATAGATTTTAATATCCGGGGGTTAGCGCAGTTGGTAGCGCATCTGGTTTGGGACCAGAGGGTCGCGAGTTCGAATCCCGCACCCCCGACCATTTCTATAAATCTATCCTTTTATGCCAATCATCAATCCACAGATCAGCACAATCCTACAGTAAGCTAAAAGCAAGTTTTCTAGAGGCAAGTGTGAATTTCGCTAATCAGCTGAGCCACTACTTGAGTTTGATTCATCTCTTCTTTAATTTTTTCAGCATTTTCTGCAAGATCACCTTCTAAAATATGAATTACCTTATCATCATTTAATGAATAAAATAGTTCTTCTGCTTCGTCTTTAACGGCGCCAAGTTCGCTCATAATTTTTAGGGCGCCCAAAAAAAGACATTGAGAAATTTGACAAGGTTTTGATTCAAATTCTCCATTCGGTAACTTTCCATATTTTTCAAAAGCACTTTGCAGAGAATCATCCTGAACTTCTAAAAGATTGCTGTATTCTGTTACTGGACAGCTGTCTGAATCTTTAAATTGTATAGCCCCGTTCAGCGCGTTGGCATAAATCAAAAACCATTTGAATTTTTTTCTAAGATCATGAAAACCATTCTCGCCTTAAAATGCCAAAATTTTCCAATTGGTGTTTTGTACAATTTTTAATTGACTGATAGTTTGCTCGAGAACATATCGTCTATCAATATTGTAGTGGCCCCAATTGTAATTATTGACCCAGTCTTTCCATTCTTGAAGTTTGCTTTCTGAATTGGCGTTGCGTATCCACCCAGCACGTGTAAGAAATATTTCAAGATTTTTTAGGGTATTTTTGCGATTTTCTTTATATCTATCTAATACCTCTTTTGGACGATCTTTATGTTCTGAGCTTATGAGAATATCATTCCATTTTTTGTATTCGCCGATCTTACCTTCTAGTTTTTTAAAATCTTTTCTCAATTTATTAAAATCTTCATCTATATCTCTATAAATTTTGCCAAGAGCCTGAATCTGAAATGTTGCAAGTCTAAATTGTCCCTTATTTATAAGCGCTTCTGCAACTTTCTCTGCATTGTCACTTGAATACATAGGGCCTTCTAGACTTTCTATTGATTGGTTGAATCTGTCTTTTTGTGTCTGAGTTATTTCTGTTAGTTTTCTGGATTCAGCGTGAGAGGAAAAACTGGCGGAAAGAATAATGAAAATTATCAAGAAAGAATTGTTTTTAAGCATAATAAATTTATAAAATTCCAATCTAAAAAGCATTAAAAGCTCTAATTCTATATACACATTTAAAAAGAACAAATATTTTTATTTAATTTTGTCGAAAAAAAAGTTAGAAATAGAGTTTAGAATTCCTATTCTATCGCGGTATAAACTCTATTTATTTGAATTTTTATTTACCTGTTTAGCAGTTTTCTTCTGCTAAACAAGTATGTATTTTTGATATGGTGTATAATTCAGTGCCTATATTGCACGTAATGTCTACTTGTGCAAGATCGCCTGCAGCATTACAGTCTAAATCCAGATCTAAAAGACTCAAATCACTATCAAGTGCATTTAAAAATGGAAAAAGCGATACATTCCCTGTACCACAGTCAAATAAAATTGGAATTGTGCTGATATCTGTATCCATGACACCAGTCGTAATATCTGTGACAGCTGCTTTAAACTCACATAATCCAATTTGTTGCCCTCGAATTGAATAATCATCATCGTTATTAACGAGATCAAAATTATTAACATTATTGCATTGTTGATTTGTGAGGTGGCCAGAGAAGTTAAACCTAACATATGGACAGTAGTTGTTAGCATCTCCGTCTGTGTAAGAGTCGTAAATATCTAAGGTAAGATTGTTAAAAGGTGCTTCTGGATTACGACTTGCTTTTTTACAGCTCACAACTCCAACTCCAAGTGCGCAGGTTGCAATTAAAGTAAATGCAGCGATGTTTTGTAACATTTCTTTCATAGAAGCACTCCTGAATGAGATTATGGAATAAATTTAATATTCACGTACATGCTAGACGTTGGTTTTGATCAGCACTGCTCTGCGGCTAGGCAGGTAAGAGTTTTGGACTCTGTATACAATTCAGTACCTACATTACATGTTACGTCTACTTGTACAGTATCGCCTGCTTCATTACAGTCTAATTCGAGATTTAAAAGATCGAATTCATCATCAAGTTCATATAAAAAAGGAAAAAGGGATAAATTGCCTGTACCGCAGTCAAATAGAATTGGAATTGTTCTAATTTCAAATTGAGTCAAGCCATTAGCAACATATGTTATAGCAGTTTTGTATTCACATAATCCTACTTGTTGGCCACCAAAAGTATAATACTCATCATCGTCTTCTGCAAAATCAAAATTATTTCCATTATTGCATTGTTGATTGGCTAAGTGACCCGAAAAATTAAAATTTGCAATAGGACAGTAATTACCGTTATCGCCGTTTGTATAAGAGTCAAACAAATCTAAAGTAAGATTTTGAAAAGGTACTTCTGTATTGCGGCTTGATTTTTTACAGCTGACAAGCCCAAATCCAACTGAACAAGCTGCCACTAAGGTAAATGCCGACATTTTTTGAATTGTTTGTTTCATAGAAGCACTCCTAAATTAAATTGTGGGATAAATTTTATATCCATTTTAAGGATACTCTGATGCTTTTTTTGAAACAATAACCTAAGCAAATTTGTACTTACTTATGCTATTTGAGAAAAAAAATAATCTTATCAATAACTAAGGCATTTTTTATTCTTAAAAATAACAACAATTGACGTGACGTAAATTATTTTTGACGATAATTGATTCGAATTATTGATATTGAAATTTACTATGTGTATTGATTTTTTTGTTTCGGATATTGTATATTGGTGCGCTAAAGAATAAAATAAATGAGTGTTCGCATGTCTTTCTTCTTTGCTTTTCTAAGCTGAGACATGTCAATCTGTCTTTAAATCCATATTTCATGGAGTTGTGTAATAATGCCAAGAAATAACAATAACTTTAGCTATAATCTTTTCGCAGCCCTACGTAAAGCACTTCCGCCTTATTATCATTTAGAATCATATTTTCCACTTGCAAATACAATTTTAACTTGTGTGAATAAACTTGATGAAGCTCTTGAATATAGACCTGTAAAAGATGTGCTTTTCTCAAAGGGTATTGCTCATACACGCATTGATAACTTGAGTGTATCCAGTCATCAAAGTGGATTGTATAAAGTTTTAATTGACCCTCCTTCTTACAAAGAGAGACAATTTTCTTCCCCACCCGGAAGTCCAGTTTATCATGGTACAGACAGAGGAAGCAGTAAATCTTATAAAAGAGGTGGAGTTGTATTTGAGATTATTGAAACTCTTGGCTATAATGAAAGTTTACGCTTAGAAAATATCTATCCTATTCTAAAGCTTTCACAGAGTTCTAAATCTCATGGTGCTGTTATGTCGAGTAAGCACAAGAGTAGCGAGGTGTTTTCTCAATTATCTAGCAGTCGATCGCCTACGTTTCGGTCACCTAATATTCAATCAACAAAATCGTTTCCGCAAATATTTTCGGAGTCCGATACTTTTGGGACTTCAGAAAGTTCTGAATTTAGTTCTGTGAGCTCTGTTTTAAAGGCTCAAGGGTTTGACACTCAAATTTCTTCTCTGCATGCTAAGATGAATAAAGAGGGGAACGCTTTAACAAGAAAAATTTATACTCAAGATTATGGAATTCCAATTACGACAAGTGAATTTGCTTCTCGAATTACTTCTGCTGATTATCCAAAAATTGTACAAGCCATTCTTGAAGCTGGGTTAAAAAATCCTCCTGTTTTTCTTCCGTATGATTTTAAACCAGAGCATATTTTAATGCAGATAGAGAATGATCAAAAAAGTTTTTTTGTGATAGACTTTCATGGCATTGCTGTTACCCCTGTTTTTCTTTCAAAGTGGGCGCAGAGTTATTTACAAATACCGCTTCGCTTTGTATTTGGATTTTTTCAAGAAGCAAGTACAAATCCTCAGGAGCTTTTGAACAAAGCAAACATTCCTACATTACAAGATAAAATTTTTTGTATTGTTGCCGATACAATTACTTCTACATTTGCAGCTCTTGCTGCGTTCGAATTATTGGCCAAACACAATTTGGAAGATTTAAAGAATCCAGAAATTCTAAACTCAATTGTCACGGTAGCTCTTGCAAAAATTAGAGACATACCAAGTTTATTTGCAAGCGGTCCGCCAGGTTTTAGTGAAATGCTTCAAACATCACTGAATGCTGCAAATGAAGCACACTTATGGCATATGAGTGCTTCAAAAGAGAGTCCTCATGCGGATTCAAGGGATTGGGCCCGAATATTTTGGATTTCTTACAAAGATAGTTTATGGAAGACGTAATGTTGTTTTTCATTTGAATGAACTAGGCTCCTCTCTCACAAAAAGATCAGCACAAGTCTAAATCTAATACTTGATTCCAACCCCCAAGTTACAAATCCGAGACGATAGGCACACACACGTAAGCAGAGTCAATAAACTTTGTGTAACCAGCAGATATTGGGCAAAAGATGAGAGCCTTGAGTAGTGCGAAATAGAGTATTTGTATGCAGAGTTG
>CAYGQR010000012.1:0-47605 GCA_964352255.1 uncultured Oligoflexia bacterium | reverse complement strand
AGCTTTAGATATTTCTAAAACCTATATTCCAACGTCGATGTTGAATGATTATTTTGAAGGCATTCGTTACCGTCGCAAGCTTACAAAATTTGTAGATACAGTTGATTCTTATTCACCAGAACCTCTTGCTACAAAAGAAGAATGCGAACAAAAAATTCATAATTATGAAATACTTGACAAAACATTGAGTAGAGTGACTTCTCTCAAGCATTTGGACATTCACGGGCATTATTGCAATTACAAAGATGGTTTAATCACGCATTTAGGTCTTGTGCGACCAGATAGTTTAGATAGATTAACAAATTTAGAATATCTTGATATTTCAGATAATCCAGTTGAGTATCTTGATAATATTGCTCGTCTTCAAAAGCTAAAAACACTGCACATTACCCAACACCCAATTCTTGATGATGCTGGTGTTACATATTATAAACCATCTGAAATTTTCATGACAAAAGAAAGATGTAGAGCTCATTTACAAACGTCCCCCAATAAAAATCTTATGAATGAATGTGATGGTCTTGGCGAAAAATTAGGTTCAGTTGAATATACAAAATCTGGCAAATTTAACTTTAAAGTGCCTGCAGGTGTCTATCAAATTAATGTTGAAGGTTGTAGTGCTGGAAATGGTGGGCAAGGTACAAATGAATTAAAACCTGCTGGTTGTCAGCAGCGTTCAAACTCAATGTTAGGCCAATGTGTTTACGCACCATCTGCTTCTGGAGATTTAGGATCAGTAGGGCAAAAAACAAGTCTTATTAATAATACTTCACAATCTAATTTGTTTTCAACTACGCAAAATATTGTTTATGGGCAAGTGCCGGTTCCTAAAAAATTGGTGTGTCAAAATGGATCAAATTCGCAAACATCAGCTTTAACTGGCTATAAAGCACTTTTGCAAAAAACAATTGAGGTAACACCTGGAGATGCTCTAGAAGTTTTAATTTCGCAAGGTGGTATTGGTGGAAACGGTGGCATTAGTTCAGAAAAATACCAGCCGATAGCTTGTACTGGTGATGGAATGTGTGTCACTCAACTAGGAAAACAAGGTGCACCAGGCACAGATGGTTACTTAAAAATTACTTACACATCTCCTAAAACTGAGCCTCGTAATCGTTAGCAGGCATTTTTTTCTTTCCTGAAAGATTATCAATTAACTTTGCAAATGCCCCATTTCCCAAAATATTTATTGATGTGATCATAGGATCAAATAAAATATAAAGAGCTGTAATCAACGAAAGCATTTCAGCATTAAATCCAAAATATTTTTCTAGAATAGGAAGCATGACAAGAATCCCGCCCCCTGGGATGGCTGCTACCGAAAATTTTGCAAGAACAAAATAAATTGAAAATGTTAAATATTGAATTGTAGTAGGCTCAGGTAACCCAAAACCTTTTAAAACAGCATACGCTAAAATAGGAATTGCAATGCAATCTCCTATCAAATGAATATTAATTGTAATTGGTACAGTTGCTGTTGTAAAATCACGATTGTTTTTTGAATTTGACTGAATTCCTAAAATTGTGAGTGGCATGCTGGCTGCACTCGACATTGTGGTAAAGCCACTGAGCATTGCAGGAAACATATTTTTTAAATTGTAAAATAAATTTTTAATCGAAAATTTATTTAGAATTAAAAAGGCACAAAGAACATAAAGAATTTGACTCATTCCAATAATAATAAAGATTTGAATGTAGTCTTTGAAAATATGAAGAAGAGTGCCGTCGTGTCGAATTTTAATAACACAACCTAAAATAAAAAATGGGATAAAGCGAATCACCATTTTTAGAATAAGATTTGTAAGTGTTTCAAATGCTTGCGCTATTTTTTTCGCTTGTGAATTGAAAAATTGAGAGATTAAAATTCCATAAATAAGTGCTGAAAATAAAACAATATCATTTGAAATGAGTGACGGTAGTTTTAATACCCAAATTGGATTGAGGGTTTGTGAAGCCTCAGGGGAAATAAGAGAAAGAGGAAGTTCATAAACTTTTTCGCCTATGAAGTGACTTAAGAATGTTGCGCAGAAATTTGAAAGACACACCAATACAATAATGAAGCTAATTATTTTTGTGGCACCACTCGAAAGTCTGACTGTGGTTTTTAAAATTAATCCAAAAATAATGAGTGGAAGAAGAAAAATAATAATCGATTTAACAGATAAACCAATAGAATAAATAACTTCTTTTGCAAACAGTGGTATTGAAGAGTCAAAAAATATAACTCCCAAAAGTATTATTAAAAATGTCAGAATAAATTTATTCATATATAAACTAAAATTTGAAGTGGATTTGTCACTTTAAGGATTTATAAAATGAATTGTCAACAATTTTAAATTTTTTGGAGTGATTTTATGCAAAATTCATCTATTAAAGAAGATTTCAAAAATAGAGATAAGTTACTGAAAGAAAAGACAAATATTGCAGACCTTATCGATCATACATTGCTTAAAATGGATGCGCAAGAAAATGACTTTTTGGTGCTATTTGAGCAAGCAAACGAGTACAAATTTAAAAGTGTTTGTGTTCCTACAAGTGTAGTTAAGATGGCAAAAAAACATTGTAAAAGTAGTTTAATTTGTACTGTTATTGGCTTTCCAAATGGATATGCAACAACAGTCAATAAAGTAACCGAAATGCATGAAGCACTTGAAAATGGTGCGGATGAAATCGATTTTGTCAATAACGTCATTTTAGTAAAATCTCAAAAGTGGGACGATGTTCTTAAGGAATATTGCGAAATCGTTAAATCTTCTCAAAACAAAGTCACTAAAGTGATTTTAGAAACAAGTCTTTTAACAGAAAAAGAAATTATTCAATGTACTGAACTTGCTGCACATGCAGGTGTAAATATTATTAAAACATCTACAGGATTTGGCAAAAGAGGTGCAAGTGTTGAAGATATTGTTCTTATTAAAGCAACTTTACAAAAGATTTCAGAAAAAAATAAAACTTTAATTGGCATTAAAGCAAGTGGAGGGGTGCGCACATTTGAAGATGCTTTGAAGATGATTCAAAATGGCGCAACACGTATTGGAACAAGTAATGGACCGGCGATTGTCAAAGAAAGTATGTCTATCTGCAGTTAAAAATTATAAAATAAATCTATAAATTACTTATAAACGCACTCTATTTAATCGTATTTAAAGTGCTTACTGCAGACAATATACTGACAAGCCGTGCAACATCATGAATTTGATCGGGTACTAATCCATGTTTTCGTAGTTCTTGCTCATGTGCTTTGACACAAAACTCACAGCCGTTCAGCAGTGAATGGGCGAACGCTAATGTTTCAAACTCTGTTTTTGTTAGATTGGGGCGCATCATAGCATTCATACGTAAGCTTGCATTGTTATAATCAGCACTATTTCCAACAAAGTTTTTAAATTTATAATACGTATTCAGCATTTTCATAAATGCTGAAATTTCAAAAGCTTCTTGTGTGTGTGCCTCAGCAACGTCTAATGCAGTTAATTGTTGAGCAGTGTATTGCGTGAGAAGTGGCAAATTTAAAACAGCGCTTAAGGAGTAAGCAATTAGCATTCTATTTTTTTCGTCTAACGCACCATCTTCCAAATAGCGTTTAAAGTTTAGTTTTAAATCTTTCGCAATGTTTGAGGCTTGGTTTGCAAATATTGAATTTAGGACTTCGTCTATTGTAATCATTTTATTTTTCCTTGATATTTTTGAATCAATTACACTGTAAGAACACTTTCGCCTTTTTCCCAGTTACATGGGCAAAGTTCATCTGTTTGAAGTGCATCTAAGGTTCTCAAGACTTCTTTTACATTTCTGCCAACTTTCAAATCATTTACAGAGACAAAGCGAATAATGCCTTCGGGGTCTACAATGAAAGTTGCCCGCAGTGGTGCACCAGATGCTGAATCTAAAATACCAAGTTCATTAGAAAGTTCTTTTTTGTAGTCAGACAACATAGGAAACTGAAGATCTTTAAGGTCGGCATGATTTTGTCTCCATGCAAGATGGACAAAGTGACTATCTGCACTTGCGCCAATCAAATGTGTATCGCGAAGATCAAATTCTTCAAATGCACGATTAAACTCCGCAATTTCTGTTGGGCAGACAAATGTAAAATCAAATGGCCAAAAAAAGATGACAGACCATTTACCTTGTAAGGATTCTTTACTAAGTGTTTGAAACTCTTTTCCTTTTTCTAATGAAACCGCAGCTTCTAAATTGAATTCTGGAAATCTTGAACCGATAGAAAGAATTTTTTGCATAATAAAACTCCAATAAAATTAGGCTATTGTTTGAATAATGAGAAAGTTCATTTTTCATATTGAAAACATAGGCGTTATAGTTATATAAGTAAAATTGATTAATATTATGATTTTAATAGGAATAGGTTATGAGTTTTTTATCTCTTACATTTCGTGATTTGCAATACTTAGTAGCATTAGCGGACAAAAAACACTTTGGTCACGCTGCAAAATCTTGCTTTGTCTCTCAACCAGCATTGAGTTCCCAAATTAAAAAAATTGAAGGTTATTTTGGAAAGACTATTTTTGAACGTAAAAACAAAACGATTTTTCTCACTCCAGATGGCGAGTTGATTGTTCAAAAAGCACAAGAATTTTTAAATACAGCACTAGAGTTAGAACAAAAAATGAAATCGAATCATCAGCTTTTTAAGTTTCCTTTAAAAGTTGGGATTATTCATACCTTATCACCTTATTATCCTAATTTATTTATCGAAAAAATTCTTTCTCAATGCCCAGAAAGTGCATTATTTTTTAAAGAAGGGTTTACAGATGAGCTGGTTGAAGATCTCAAAAATGGAAAAATCGATGTTCTAATTGCTTCTGAAGTATTTCAAGATGAGCAATTAGGGTGCCATCCTTTATTTAAAGAATCACTTTCTCTTATCGTAAATAAAAAACATCCTTTTGCTCAAAAAGAACAAATTGCATTAAATGAATTAAACCCAGATGAAATGGTGTTTTTGCAAGAAGGCAATTGTTTAAGAAATGAAGTGATTGATTTATGCCCTAAAAATAGAAGAGGCAATATTCATGAATATCATATTAAAAATATTGAAGCGTTAAAAATGACGATTGCTTTAAGTAAAGTCTATTCTATCATTCCAAATATGGCGACGGATTTAACAAAACAAATGGAAAAATTTGTTGTCATTAAAAAAATTAAAGCAAAAGAAGCATTTCGACAAATTTCGATTTACTCACGAAATAACACTGTGCGAAAAAGTGAAATTGATTTTTTAATAAAAATTTTATCGAAGGTGAATCAAGAAAATTAAAGACACTTTTTTTCGATGGTCCAAATATTAATAGACAAAGGTTTTATATGAAAGTTGGAATTACCGGCGCCAATGGTCACTTAGGTAATGTTCTGTGTCGGCGTTTGCTTGAAAGTGGTTATACGGTTAAAGCACTTTATAAAAATAAAAAAGATGCTTTACTAGATTTAAAATTACAACTCGTTCAGGGTGATATTCTTAATTATTATGATGTGAAAGGTTTTGTTTCTGACTGTGATGTCATTATAAACTCAGCGGCCATCATTAGTGTCAATGGTGATCCAACTGGTCTTGTATACAAGACAAATACAGACGGTCCAAAACATGTTGTGCAAGCATGTATTGAAACAGGGGTGAAAAGACTCATCCATATTAGCAGTTCACATGCTGTAATGGATACGCCGTTTCACATGCCGTATGATGAAAATAGAGCTTATAAATCAAAAGATTCTATGGTCTATGATTTTTCAAAGGCGGAAGGCGAAAAATTAGTTCTTAAATACGCACAAGAAGGTTCTATAGATGCAGTTGTGCTGAGGCCAAGCGCAATTATTGGATTACATGATTATGGACCATCGTTGATTGGAAAGGCTCTTCTCGATTTTTACAATCAAAAAATTTCTATATTACCACCAGGTGGATATAACTGTGTAGATGTGAGAGATGTTGCATCCTCTATTGTGACTGCAATTGAGAAGGGTAAAACGGGTGAAGTGTATTTATTGTCTGGACATTATTGTCTTTTTAAAGATTTAGCAAAAATGAGCAACCAAATAGCAGGGAAAAAAAATCGTAAAATAATACTTCCTTTTTGGTTTTTAAAATTGCTTTTACCATTTGTCAAAATATTTAGTAAAGTGATGGGTAGAGCACCACTGATGACTAAAGGCTCAATTGAAGCTTTAGAATTTGGACATCCCAATATGATGCATACAAAAGCGACAAACGAACTTGGTCATAATTGCCGTCCTTTAGAAGATAGCCTGCGTGATTTTTATCAATGGCATCAAGAGAGAAATACGATTGTATGAACCTCCATTTATTTAATTATTTTTGTTATTTTTGGATAATCACTGCTGTTATTGCCCATATTCTTTTGTTTTATATCAAAGCACCATTTGGACGCCATACATCTAAACAATTTGGCCCAATGATAAATAATAAATTAGGTTGGTTTATTATGGAATTGCCTTCTTTTTTAATTATGCTTGTTTTTTTAATGTTTGGTGCACATTCATTTGATTCTTATGTGTGGATTTTATTTGTATTATGGTTATTTCATTATTTAAATCGGACATTTATTTATCCACTACGCATTAAGTCTACACCTAAAAAAATGCCTCTTCTCATTGTTGCTTCATCGATTTTTTTTAATGTTATTAATGCAGGTTTGGTGGGGTATTATCTTAGTAATATAGCTGATCCTGTAAGTTATAATCGTTATACTCTTCAAAGTATTCATTTTATATTCGGAGCGTTTCTGTTTGTTTTAGGTCTTACAATTAATTGGCGATCGGATGACATTTTAATGAATCTGCGCAAATGGGGAGAAACAAGTTATAAAATTCCGCGAGGGTTTTTATTTGAGTATGTAACTTCTCCAAATTTATTAGGAGAAATCATTGAATGGACAGGATTTGCCTTGATGGCATGGAACTTACCGGCAGTGACATTTATGGTTTGGACTTTTGCAAATTTAGTGCCTCGTGCTAAAAATCATCAAGATTGGTACTTAAATCATTTTAAAGATTACCCCAAAAAAAGAAAAATTATTTTTCCCTTTATTTTTTGATTTGAAGTGCAAGTAGCAACCAACCAAGAATAAAAAATACACCACCTAATGGTGTAATGATTCCTAACTGGCGAATTCCAGTAAAAAGCATCACATATAATGAGCCACTAAAAAGCACAGTGCCAATTAAAAAACACAACGCACTTTTTGTGTTTTGTGCATAAGAAAGAGCAAATAATCCTGCTAAAACATGTACAAATAAGTAAAGTGTTGCCGTTTTCCAGCTTTCAATTGCAGTTGCTGAGAAGGAACTTTTTAAGGCATGTGCACCAAAAGCGCCTAATCCAACTCCTACTGCACCTAAGAGTGCAAATGATTTTAATAACATTATGCCGTCGCCAAATATTTAGCGCCTGAATGCCTTAAGATATTTGTAATTTCTTTTTTATAAGACACTTCGCTTTTAATCACTTCAGCAATCATTTTTTCAAGATTTTTTTCTGCACGAATATATTTTAAAACAACTGTTAAAAGCTGCTCTACAGCAATATTTTCAAGCCATGCAAGTCCTTCTTTGTAGATTAAATGGCTTGCCATATAAGCACAGATAATTGCAATTTTATGTGCTTTTGGAAGTTTTTCTAAAATTCTATTCGAGTATTTTTCGACTAAAACAGTAGGGCAATGTTTCATTAAAACATAAGTGTATTCTTTTGCATGAAGATCTTCATCTGAGAGAAGTAAAAGTCTTTCTCTTAAATGATCTTTAGCTGAGTTAATAGCTGCAGAAACAGCATAACTAAGTTTAACTAGATTAGTTTCATTTTTGTGTTTTGCCCACTCTCTAAAGAGCAGTTTTGCTTCTTTATCTGCATTGACACGAATGATTTCCAAAACTTGTTGCACATATTCATCTTTAATTTCTGAAAATTCAGTTGGTGAAAGAGTTAAACAAGCAATAATTTCATAAGATGAACAGCTTACCCCTGCTTTATTTGCAGAGCTATCTTTAATAACAATAACACCACTATCAACTAGGTTTTGTCTTGCTTCTTGAGTAAAGAAGATGTTTGCACCTTCTACAATTGCAAGCGAGCTTGGACGGCCATCAGGAAGTAGATATTTATCCCAATTATTTTCTTTTAGTGTGTAGGGGCGGCCACCACCTGGAATAAAAATTTCTGCTTCAACTGTTGCAAAAAGATTATCACGGATTTTAATATTTTCTCGCGTATTTGCTTGTAAAACAAATCCTTCTTCAGAAGTTAAATATTTTGAATCAAATTCTGAGATAGATTTGTTTTCTTTTACAAGTCGTAAAATTTCAGGCCAAGCGAGTCCGTTTGGATCATAAGCAGCAGCATAACCGTCTGCAACAGAAACAAGACGACAATTTTCACCGTATTCACGATGTAAAATTTGCATTTCGTTACCAGCAACGTCTCCGTCTGGGCCGCCAGTCATTTTTACTCTAAATTTTTTGTCTTTAAGTTTAAGATAAGTCAGCACATTATCGACATAAACATTTACACCTTCAGATGTAACACCATAAGTTTTGTGGTTAATGCCAAACTCTGGTTTAGAAGACATAAAGGCATATGCATATTTATATTTACGATATAATGCGTGCTTAATAATCCATTCGATAAGATCGTTTGTTAGGTTTTCGTCTGGGCCAAGATAAATGATCTCTTCTTTGCCATAATAATCAATGATATCAGGTGAAAGTTTTTGTGTGTTTGGATCGATATTAATCAGATCTAATAAGCCAGAAATGGCAGCTTTTACTGCAGCTGTTTTATCGCCACCAGGTTTGACAACAAGAACACTTTTGCTGCCGCCTTCTGGAATGTCTTTGTTTTTTAACTGCTGTGCAGAAGCGAGGCCATTTGCTTCATCAAATAAACCTGCTAATGCATTCTCGTAATCACCTGAGGTTCTTGGAAGAACAACGCGCATACCACCGCGAGAAATGTCTCTGTAGCGTACTTGGAATGAACGAAAATTACGTCCAATCATATAAAAGAATCCATAAGGTGTGTCTGGATAAAATTCTTTATTCAGGACTTCAGGATTCATACGGAATGTGAGGCCGCCTTTTGAAACAAGAAAGTAGTTTGTTTTAAGAATGTGTTTTATAAAATTGACACCTTCTCTTAAAATATTTCTTTCGACGGTGTCAAGAATTTCGTTAATGTAGGAATGAAGTTGTTCATGAGTATCAATAGAAAGCTCATGTCTTTGCTCTGCAAATCGTGGTGAAAATAAAACTCTGAAATAGCGAATAATCAATTCAATATAAGGAGTATGATTTAAGATGATTTTTGAGACGCGATCTAAAGAATAGTAGTATGGGTTTTGTTTTGTAAGAAAGATATGAGCCCAGTTTGCAGTTGCACGAATAAGGTTGGTTTCATTTAAACTAAAAGGGCTATTGGCCTGTAGTAATTTTGAGAACTCATCATCATGATCAACATAAAACAATGCTTTTAAGCTTTTGCAAAGTTTGCCCCAAAGCCTTGCATTGGTTGTCACATCTGTACCATCTTGGTTTGCAACAACTAGGTGCAGTGCCGTAACAAATTGATTTTCGGAAATTTTAATTTCATTTCCAATAACACGACGTACCTGGTAGCCATAACGATTAAACAGACCAACTGCACTTTCAATAGCAGCAGTGACAGGAATATTTTTAATTGCAAAATCCATGCGCGCACGCGTATCTTTGCATTTTTCATCGTAGTAATTTGTCACTTGAATATAAGCGTGCTCGTTTTCAAGACAATATTGCATTGCTTCATAATCGAGAAGCATCTGCGTAACAGTGCCAGTTGCCAAATAATCTATATCTAAATGATTTATAAAGGTATCATGCAGATCTAAATTTTCTTTTGGTAAATGTTTTTTTAAGGCTTCTAATTTTAATTGTGATGTTTTTGGCAAACTCTCTGTTAATTTTTTATAAGGTGCTTCATAAATTTCACAAAGGCCCATTTTTTTATCAAGTGTATTAAAAATTCGAACAGTTTTTGCTTTGTATTGCGCAAGACGTGAAATTAAGCGAAACGTAGATGACGAGTTTACGCCAGAAGCGATTAAAGCACATGTTTGGCTTGCAGAGTTGTAACGTTCTGCAATTTGTTTTTCAGAAAGCACTTTGCCTGAAATAATTTCAAGAATGTCATTTACAATTGTACTTTGTGATGTTGTCCAAAGATAAAGTGGGGGCATTGTGTCCAGAAACCATGGAACAACTTTTTTTAGATCTTGTGTTAGCGTTTGTATTATTTCATTTGATGTTTGATCACAAGTAGACGTGTCTGCAAGTTTTTGAAAAAATTCATCAAGATGAGGGGGGCGAATGCATTCTGCAGGTTCAAGGTTCGTATCAAGTAACTCAATATCACTCATCCATTTTAAATTTTGGATATCTGGCATACTCATAAGTAGTTAATCCTCTATGGTTTCAATGTTGCTCCTAGTAACATACCTTGTTCGAAAGGAAAAGGTGCAAAATGATATGTTATTTAAAAGGTAAACTTCTTCAAAAGCATCTAGAATTCATTATTTTAGACGTTAATGGAGTTGGATACGAAGTTTTAATTCCTCCTAATATTTTAACAGTTCTGCCTAAAGAAAATAGTCCTGTTGAATTTTATATTTCGACATATATTCGCGAAGATAGCTTTCGTTTATATGGTTTTTTGACAATGTTTAATAAGCAAATATTTGAAACATTATTAGATGTCTCAGGTGTTGGGCCTAAAGTCGCTGTGGCACTTTTAGGTTCGATAGAAGGCACTGATTTGTGTGAAATTGTTATTTCACAACAACATTCTTATCTCACTAAAATTCCTGGTATTGGTGCTAAGACAGCAGAACGATTGGTTTTAGAGTTAAAAGGTAAATGTCAAAAATTATTAACACGCTTTAAAGAACAAGAATTGTTTATGGCGCCTCAAAAAGTTCAAAATGATCCTTCTCAAATCGATCATTTTGTAGCAGGAGGTAAGATGATGCTTGATGATCTGAATAGTGCACTTGTGAATATGGGGTATAAAGAAAAGCAACTTTTACCACTTATTGAAAAATTTAAAATTCGCCTTAAGCATGGAGAATCACTCATTTTTGAAGAAATTTTAAAAGAGTCTCTTAAAAAACTTTCTGAGAGAATATTAAAAGGATGACCATGCAAGATACCGTTCATGCTAAATTCGAATCTTCACTTATTTTGCCAGAGCTTGCAAAAGATCCAATTGAACCACACGCAAATTTACGCCCACAAAGCTTTGCTGAGTATCCAGGTCAAGATCGTGTGTGTGATAATTTAAAAATTTATACTAAGGCTGCAAAATTACGGAATAAAATGCTCGATCATTGTCTTTTTCATGGCCCTCCTGGTTTAGGGAAAACAACCCTTGCTGGTATTATTGCAAATGAAATGGACTATCACTTTAAGGTGACTTCAGGTCCGGTGATTGAAAAATCTGCAGACTTGATGGGAATTTTGGCAAGTTTAGAACCAAATTCTGTTCTTTTTATTGATGAAATTCATCGATTACCGGCCCATATTGAAGAGTTTTTATATTCTGCTATGGAAGATTTGCGTCTTGATGTACTGGTTGGGCAAGGAACGGGCGCTCGTACAATGAAAATGGATATTGTGCCATTTTGTTTAATTGGGGCCACAACTCGAGGTGGATCTATTGCAGCACCCTTACGAGATAGATTTGGAATTCAAGAGCATTTAGATTACTATGAGCCCAATGCTTTAAGTGAAATTGTTTTAAGAAGTGCTTCAATTATGAATGTAGAAATTCATTCCTCGGCGGCTTATATGCTTGCAGCACGTTCACGAGGAACGCCTAGAATTGCAAACCAGCTCCTTAGAAGAGTTTTAGATTTTGCTATTGTAGAAGACAAAAAAATTATAGATGAATCTATTGTCACTAAAGCCTTAAATCGATTAGGGGTTGATAAAGAGGGATTGTCTCATCGAGATCGTGATTTTTTAAAAATCATCGCTGAACATTATGATGGTGGCCCTGTAGGGCTTGATGCCCTTTCTGCTTCTTTGAACGAAGAGCGTACAACTCTTGAAGATGTTTATGAACCTTATTTAGTTCACAAAGGTTTTATTTTACGAACCGCCAGAGGTCGTGTGCTATCACGAAAAGGCGAGGAGCATTTAGAAAATTATGAGTCAAGAAAATAATATTGTTGGATCTGTAAATACTAAGGATGATTCTGTTGATCCAAAATATATTCGAAATTTTTGTATTATTGCACATATTGATCATGGAAAATCAACAATAGCGGATCGTCTTTTGGAAATGACAGGAGCGGTCACTGTTCGTGAAAAACAAAATCAAATTTTAGATAGCATGGACTTAGAGCGTGAGCGTGGCATTACGATTAAAGCTCAAACCGCCACGGTTCAATATAAAGCAAAAAATGATCAAGTGTATACACTCAATCTAATTGATACTCCCGGACATGTCGATTTTACTTATGAAGTCAGTCGTAGTTTAACTGCGTGTGAAGGTGCATTATTGGTTGTTGATGCAGCGCAAGGGGTAGAAGCACAAACTGTTGCAAATACTTATTTGGCAATGGACAATAATGTCGTCATCGTTCCTGTACTTAATAAAGTTGATTTGCCTAGTGCAGATTACGAGAGCGTGTGTCTACAAATTGAAGATCAGCTTGCTATTGATACAACTGATGCAATTTCTTGTAGTGCTAAAACTGGCCTTGGAATGGAAGACATTTTAGAAGCAATTGTGCATCAGATGCCATCACCTGAGGATACACGCCACAAACCCCTAAGAGCTTTGATTTTTGATAGTTGGTTTGATGCCTATCAAGGCGTAATTGTGCTTGTAAGAGTTATTGATGGTACGATTTGTGCAGGTCAAGAAATTAAAATGATGCACTCAGGTAAAAAATTTGAAGTGCAAAAAGTTGGTATAATGCGTGTTAAAGCATTTCCACGTGCAAGTTTAAGTGCAGGGGAAGTGGGTTATATTATTGCGAATGTTAAAGATGTTCGTGATTCCCGTGTTGGTGATACAATTTGTTTAGCAAATTCTAACGTAGAAACACTTCCTGGATTTAAACAAGTCAAACAAATGGTATTTGCAGGAATTTTCCCTGTTGAAGCAAATCACTTTGAAGCTTTAAGAGATTCTCTTGCAAAATTATCGCTAAACGATAGCTCTCTTTCATTCGAACCTGAAACATCTATTGCACTTGGATTTGGATTTCGTTGTGGATTTCTCGGCTTACTTCATATGGAAATTATTCAAGAACGTTTAGAGCGTGAATATGGCATGAATGTTATTTTTACAGCTCCTACTTGTGTTTATCATATCTATACAACCAAAGGAGAAATGGTGAGAGTCGATAATCCTTCTCATCTCCCTCCTCCTACTTCGATAGAAAAATTTACTGAGCCCATGGTTTTGACAACATTTCATATGCCATCCGAACATGTTGGCCCAGTCATGAATTTGTTAGCAGAACGTCGCGGTACTCAGACGAAAATGGAATTTTTATCTGAAAATAGAATCATGCTACAATATGAGCTGCCTTTAAACGAAATGGTTTTCGACTTTTTTGACAGATTAAAAAGTATTTCACGTGGTTATGCGAGTATGGATTACGAATTTTTGGGTTACCAAGAAAGCGATCTTATTAAATTAGATATCCTTGTAAGTGGTGAGCCGCTTGATGCACTTTCGTGTATTGTCCACAAAAGCAATGCATTTGAACGTGGAAAACTATTGGTGAAAAAACTGCGTCAAATTATTCCGCGTCAGCAATTCGAAGTACCTCTGCAGGCAGCAATTGGCGCGAAAATTATTGCACGTGAAACAGTGAATGCAGTTCGTAAAGATGTGCTTGCCAAATGTTATGGCGGCGATATTTCTCGTAAACGTAAGCTTTTAGATAAGCAAAAAGAAGGTAAAAAACGCATGAAGAATGTGGGGAATGTCGAAATTCCACAAGAAGCGTTTATGGCGATTCTAAATCTCTCTGATGTTGATTAGAAGGTTATTATGAATTTCACAGATATTTTTATTAAAAAACCAGTTTTAGCTACGGTTGTGAGTTTATTTATTTTGATACTGGGCATTAAGTCGATGTTCGACTTAGATTTGCGCCAGTACCCAAAAGTTGAAAATACGACAATCATGATATCCACAGCTTATGTGGGTGCAAGTGCAGAAATTATTCAGGGATTTATTACAGCTCCCTTACAATCTGCTATTTCTGCGGCTGATGGTATTGAAACGCTTACCTCTACAAGCTCTCAAAGTGTTAGTACAATTACAGCTCGCTTACGTTTAAATTATGATGCAGATAAAGCATTTACAGATATTGTCGCAAAAGTAAATTCAGTAAAATCAAAATTGCCCCGTAATGCAAGCGATCCTATTATTGGGAAATCCTCGAGTGATCAAATTGCCTTGCTTTATACAAGTTATACAAGTGATAAGCTTTCTTTTCCGCAAATTTATGATTTTCTTTCTCGTGTTGTACAACCAAAATTACAGGCAGTTCCTGGAGTTTCTACAGTAGATATTCTTGGTGGAAATCCGTTTGCATTACGTGTGTGGTTAAATCCTCAAAGGATGGCGGCGCTAAATGTCACTACCGATGATGTTTCAAACACTTTGCAAAATAATAACTTTATTTCTGCTGCGGGGAATTTAAAAGGTGTTTATACAATCACCAGTTTAAACGCCCAAACAGATTTACATGAAGCAAAAGAATTTGAGAATTTAATTGTACGTCAAAACAAACAAAAAGTTGTGCGTTTAAAAGATGTGGCTACAATTGAACTGGGCGCAGAACATTACTCATCTTCAGTGGTTTTTAATGGCAAAAAAGGTATTTTTATTGCTGTAAACGCACTTCCAGGTGCTAACCCTTTAACAGTGATTCAAGATGTTTTAAAAGAATTACCAACTTTAGAGCCTATTTTGCCCCCATCTCTTAAACAAAATATTGTGTACAATTCAACTCAGTTTATTTCTGCAGCTATTGATGACGTATTTAAAACACTTGCTGAAGCTACACTCATTGTTATTTTAGTTATTTTCTTATTTCTTGGAAATTTAAGATCAATTCTTATTCCTATTGTTACCATTCCTTTATCGTTGATAGGGGTTGGTTCGATTATGCTGTTTTTAGGTTATTCTTTAAATCTTCTCACCTTATTAGCAATGGTTTTAGCAATTGGCTTAGTAGTAGATGATGCCATTGTTGTTCTTGAAAATATTTACCGTCATATCGAAGAAGGTATGAACAGCGTTGATGCTGCCATTAAAGGTGCTCGTGAAATTGTAATGCCTGTAATTAGTATGACAATTACTCTTGCAGCAGTGTATCTTCCTATTGGGTTTATGACTGGTTTAACAGGCGCATTATTTAAAGAATTTGCCATTACACTTGCTGCAAGTGTGGTTGTTTCGGGTGTGATTGCTCTTACTTTGTCGCCAATGATGTGTTCTAAGATTCTCGTTTTAGATACAAATGAAAACAGTTTCGCAAAAAAAGTGGATAAAGTATTTTCTAATCTTTCTCAATGGTATGAGAAAAAATTACGTCGTATTATCGACTTAAAGGCCATTGTGATTGTATTTTCAATGGTTGTTCTGAGTAGTATTTATTTTCTTTATTCAAATTCACAACAAGAACTTGCTCCGAAAGAAGATCAAGGGTTTTTAGCTGCATTTGCAAGTGGACCGAGTTTTGCAAATCTAAATTATACAGAAAAGTATACTAAAGAGATTGGTCGAATTTTTACTGAACTTCCTGAAACAGAAGCAACATTTCAAATTAATGGAATGGGTGCTGAAAATTCTAGTTTTAGTGGTTTGGTTTTAAAACCATGGGATCAACGCAAACTAAATACGAAAAAACTTCAACCTATTCTACAAGAAGAAATTAATAAGATTCCTGGATTACAAGCATTTGTCATTACAATGCCAGATTTGCCAACTGGTAATGGTGGCTCAACTCCTGTGCAAATCGTGATTAAATCGCTTGATAGTTACGAAAAGCTCTATGAAGTTACTGAACGTGTTCTCGACTTAGCACGAAAAAGTGGTAACTTTATTTTTATTAAATCAGATTTACAGTTTGATAAACCACAAATGAATATTGTTATCGATCGAAACAAAGCGTCTGATATGGGCGTTTCTATGGCGTCTATTGGCCGTACATTAGGTGGCTTATTGGGTGGTGATTATACGAACTACTTCAGTATGGAAGGAAAAAGCTATAAAGTTATTGCTCAACTTCCAGATGAATTACGTCATAATCCAGAAGATTTAAATAGAATTTATGTACGTTCTGCGAATGGAAAACTGTATCCTATTTCTAGTTTTGTTTCTTTCAAGAAAGAAACAATTCCCGCATCTTTAAGCCAGTTTTCACAATTAAATGCAGCAACAATTTCGGCAGTACCAATGCCCAATAAAAGTGTAGGAAGTACACTTGCCTTTATGCAAAAAACTCTTAATGAAGTTTTACCAAAATCAATGAGCTTTGATTATTCTGGTGATTCTAGAATCTTTGTACAAGAAGGTAATTCGCTTTTATTCACATTCTTATTTGCTTTAATTGTCATTTTTCTTGTGCTGGCAGCGCAATTCGAAAGCTTCAGAGATCCTTTGATTATTATGGTTAGTGTGCCAATGGCAATTTGTGGTGCTTTAATTCCTCTTAATTTGGGCGTGAGTTCAGTGAATATCTATTCACAAATTGGCCTTGTCACGCTTATTGGATTAATTACGAAGCACGGTATTCTTATGGTTGAATTTGCGAATAAGCTTAAACGTGAAGAAAATTTATCCTTACGTGCAGCAATTGAAAAATCTGCAAGCATTCGATTAAGGCCAATTCTTATGACAACAGCTGCAATGGTCTTTGGTGCTTTTCCTTTAGTATTAGCAAGTGGAGCAGGTGCAGCAAGTCGTTTTAGTATTGGCATTGTTATTATTACAGGCTTAACAATTGGGACTTTATTCACCTTATTTGTTGTGCCTGTGATGTATACGTTAATTTCTGCGCCAATTAAAAAAGTTGAAAACTAAATTTATTTAATTTTCGCAGATTGAGTGTGTTTTATGCAGTTCCAAAGTTTAGGGCATTTGCGTCGCTAAAAATTTGGGCTTGCCTTGCAATAAATGCTTCACTCATTTCTATTTCGCTTAATCCACCAATTAAGGGGTATACACCCAGAATAGGCAGTGGATTAATCAGTTCTTTTACTCTTTCAGTTAATGTATTTGCATCTGTTTTAGTATGATCAAACATGACTCCTAAAATAGTTCCTGTATGGGCACAATTAACCCCCAATCCACCATGCTGCCTTGTGCCTTCTAAAAGAGTTTGAAATGGTGATTTGTGGTGGATAAATTGATTCACTTTTGCACTTATAGTTGCAGCCTTTGCCACGTGTGCTGAATTGCCTGTCTCAAAACCTTGTTTCATTAAATCTAAAGCTCTCTTAATAGAAAATTCATGCTCAATTGAAACCCAGCGTGCAAATTTGCGATCAAATTTTTGCGTTTCAATTTCTCCTCCTGCATCAACAATAATAAATGAAAGATTTGGAATATTCTCGTACTGAGAACACACTTGCCCATTTAATTGTTGAATATGAGTGATGCCTTTTAAAAAAACAGCGTCTGATGAACCATCAACATCTATTAAAAATTGAGAAATATCCTGATAAGAAAGATTTAAATTTAAAATTTTACTTGCTGCCAGTACTGCTCCAGAAATTTCAGCTGTACTAGAGGATAAGCCTTTATTTCTTGGAATAGCTGAATTTATATGAACATTATATTCAAAATTAGTATTTTTGGCATGTATTTCAATCATTTTTTCAATTGCAAAAGCGGCTTTGGAAAATCCTTTTTCTCGTAAACTGTCTTTTGTGTGAGGCGTAGAAATAAAAGCACGTGCTTCAGAAAATAAAGGAATTGGAGCATTAATCAGAAATTCATTTCCATCAATGAATCCTTGTAATAATTCACCACAACTAGCCGGGGTTTTTACATTTACATACATGTTACATTGTTCCTTCCTGGAATTTTTGGTGTTGAAAATATTCTGACGTATAAAGCTTCCAAGGAACTTGATAAGCTAATAAAGAAACTTCAATTAATAATGAAACAAGCATAGAATATGCAGCAACTTGAGCACCATGAAAATTTTGTGTGACCCCGACGGAAGCGCACACTAATAAGGCAAATACTCCCCATAATGTGGCCATATTAATGGCTTTAGTATTACTTAAGCACATTAAAAATCCTTGTAATACATTTTGTACTGCTACAAGCAGTGGAATACATGCACAGATATACAAAACTTTCTGCATACTCGTGAGAAGCGCTTCATTTTCACCAACAAAATAAGTTAAAATATGATGCCCAAAATTTGAGAATCCTAAGCCAAACAGCAAAATTGTGAGAGAAACTCCAACAGTACAAGAAAATAAAATAAATTCAGAAGGGTGAAAAGTTTTCTGATTTCGAATAATAACTTGTTGTATCATGCGTGTTGAATTTGCAAATAACACCACAAGTGCCCAAGTGGCAGGCCATACAGCAAGTGCAATAGAACTATCCACTGCACGTGCTAAGCAAACAACTAACAAAGCGCGCCCGCTCCATACCACGACCATTGAGTTTGCAAGAGGCCAGTAAAATTTCCAAATTTCTTTTATTGTTTTAGGGTATTTCTTTTGTTCGTTTTCTATTTTGTCTTCTGATATTTCAGAATTACAGTATTGCCGAGAAGAGAAAAATACTGCGATGCTTTCTGCAATTGCTGCAGCCATCATTGATCCGCCTGCTAAATACGTTGCATGTATATTAAAATAATATCCAATCACTAAACATAATCCAAGCACCGCCATTCTCAGAAGCCCTGCTTTTGCAACTAGATGAAGTTGTTTATGAATAATGAGGATGCCTTGATAGTAACGTCTGATTGCAATTGCTGCTGGCCAAAGCAATAAACATAAAAACATTTTATGGGCATGCTGAGAGACATCTGGGGTTAAGTTAATAATGTTTTGCATTAATGGAAAAAAAACACTTGGAATGGCAAGGATAGATAAAAATAATGTTAAGATTCCGGAAGAAAGCAGTACAAATTTTTTCAGCGCTAATCTTGACTCTTTATTTGTAGAAAGTCGATTAGAGGCATGTAAAATCATAATAATAGGGCTTTCAAACAAAATAACTAATGCTCTAATCACACCTAGTGCAGAAAGATTTGTTTGTAGTTTAGGGAGCTGCGCAATAGTTCCATTGACCATTGGGTCCCCAAACGCCATTGTTACATCACTGATCGAAAGAGGAATAAACTCTTTCCAAAGTATAATCATTTTTTGAAATAGGGTTTGCTGCATAGGAATGCCCTTTATTTTGAGACTTTTTTGTATAAACAGGATTAAGATTGTTAATTTCATTGATCAGATGGGTGTCTTTTAGTAATTCGATGTTGTTACTAAGCAGCCATTCATCATTAAAAATAGTATTTAAATACCTATCGCCTCTATCTGGATTAATCATCAGAACAGATTCTTCTGTTTGTAGTTGGGCAGCATACGAAAGACCAACCGCAACAATCGCTCCAGTTGAGCCACCTAACAAAAGACCTTCTTTTGTGGCTAATTCTCTACAAACTGAAAATCCAATTTGATCAGTAATGCTGTATGCTAAATCTAAATATTCGTAACTGAATTGAGGAGGCACAAAAGAAAGCCCAACCCCAGACATTTTGTGTGGATGAGCAGGCGTGCCAAAAATAACAGAACCAGCCACATCTACCCCAATAATTTTAGTTTCTGGGTGATGTTTTCTAAAATATTTTCCAATTCCTGTTAGTTGTCCAGATGTGCTCACGCCTAAAATAATGGTGTCTGGGGCTTTTCCAAAATCATTGATAATTTCTTGGGCTGTATACAGTGTATGTGCATTTGGATTTGCAGGATGGGTATGCTGGCAAGGATACCAGCTATTTTTTATGCTTTGATTGAGCTCTTCTGCTTTCTGCATGCGTGCTTTTTGCATGGAGCCAGCAGCATCGGCTTCACTTAAAGGAACATCAATTAAATGTGCACCATACGCTTGCATCATTTTTTTTGCATCAGATGGTGTTTTTGCATCAACCACAAGTATAAGTTTGTAGTTTTTGTACGCACACACCATTGCGAGTCCAATGCCAAAATTTCCCGATGTCGCTTCAATAATTGTGGTGTCTGAGTTTATAAATCCATGTTGTTCGCCATATTCAATTAAATATATTGCGTTTTTTTCTTTAATGCTGCCACTGGGATTGCAGGATTCTAACTTTAGAAATAATTTTTGTTTTTGGCATATAGGATGGATCCGATTTAATTGTATTGTAGGCACACGACCTACTGCCTCTAAGACTGAGGCTATAAGTTTGTTCATATTAAAAACAATCCTTTTGTTATAAATTTATTATTATTGTGTAGTAACTGATTGCTTAAGTAGTAATTGGAGGGCGTAAAAAATCAAAAATGAGAAGTGTAGATATAATATGAGTTGTATTATATTTATGAGTAGACTTAAAAAACTCTAAAGCAGCCTGAATTTTTAAGGAGGTATTTAGATTCAGCATTTCACAAAAATGAAAATGATGATGGGCAAGGCATGTTGTATTTAATTGAAGCGCTTTTTTTGGAATGTTTTGAGGAGCTGCAATAGTGGATGTGTGATAAATTTTTTCATGGCACGGAGCACTTATTTTCGAATCAAGATATTCTAAACTAAAATGATCTTCACGAGGAATGCCAAATGTAAGATTCAAAAAAAACACGATAATAAAACACATTAAGATGTTTACTTGTAATTTTTGAATTGTTTTGTATTTTTTTTTCAATTGCGAAGCATCCTAACAGTGCATTTGAAAAATGAATTAAAAAATTTCTTTAATTCAGGATAACAAAAATACAAAAGTATGCCAACCTAAAATTATAATTTATCATATCAAACTAAAGTCAAATTTTAACTTTAGGCTAGCATTATAACTTAAATTTTTCGCCAAGATAAATGCGTTTTACCGTATTATTTGAAGCAATTTCATCTGCATTGCCTTCAACAAGTACTTTGCCATCTGCAAGAATATAAGAGCGATCGCAAAGAGATAGTGTTTCACGAACATTATGATCGGTAATTAAAACACCAAGATTTTCTTCATCTACAAGTTTTTTGATCAAAATTTTAATTTCATGAACTGTAACAGGATCAATCCCTGCAAAAGGCTCATCTAAGAGAAGAAATTTTGGATTTATGATAAGTGTACGGGCAATTTCTAGACGTCGGCGCTCCCCGCCAGATAAACTGCTTCCAAGGGTCTCTTTTACATGAGTGAGGCCAAATTGATCGAGTAATTTTTCAAGTAAAGCTTTTCTTGTTGATCTGGGTGTCCCCCATACTTGCATAATGGCAATAAGGTTATCTTGAACACTTAGTTTTTTAAAAGTACTTGAGTTTTGTGGTAAATAGCCAATTCCGAGTCGCGCACGTTTGTATAATGGAAGCTTTGTCATTTCCTTTCCATTAAGTATTATTTTGCCTGATAAAGGTTTTAATAAACCAACTGACATGTAGAATGTAGTGGTTTTTCCTGCACCATTTGGGCCTAAAAGACCAATGATTTGGCCACTTTTTACTTCTACAGATACATTTTTTACAACAAATCTTTCACCAAATTTACGAGTAATATTTTGTGCTTGTAAAGTATTTGTCATGCTTATAATCCTGGTTGTCCCATTTTTTGGGATGCAAAGGTGCCGCGAGGATCATCAAAATTTAAATCCCCAGTTTCAGTATTAATTGTGATGACTTTTGCATGCACAAACTCATCATCTCGCCAAACTTTCGCATTTCCGGTTAATATCAGAAGTTTTTTTTCAGGGAGCAGTTCAACCTCATTACAGGTTGCATTAAATTTTGTATTATCTTCAGAAATTATTTTAGAAATTCTGACATTGCCTTTTGCAATTGCACGCTCAAGTTTCATGCTTGTATCTGAAGATTTGGTTTGGGCATAATATAAATACGCTTTATTTGACTTTAATGTTGTTTTATCTTGTTCAAGTGTAACATTTCCATCAAGAATGTAAGTATCATTTTTTTTTCGTGCTTGATCGCCACTAAAGCTAATATCAGATTTGGTATTATGGCTTACATTTGATTTTGATGTGCTTTTTTCAGGACTTGCTTGTACAAAACATGGGTGTCCAGAAGCAGTGATAATCAAAAAACTGAGAAACGTCAGAAGAAATTTATTATTTCTTTTTACTGTCCATATTTTTTTTATACAGCCCTCGAACTTTTGAATTAAATGTAAAGTTTTTTGTATCAACATCATAAAAAAATCCATCCGCAGAAAAACTACCATTTGGCCCGTTAGACTCTACATGCTCTAAGGAGCTTATCGTCCTATTAGTAGCATCTATAAATACATTTTTAGTCTTACCGCGATTTTCATTAAAATTAAAGGAGACATTTTCTGGAAGTTCTAATGATTTCAATTGTCTATTTCCAGAAATTAAAAACATACTTTGTGGGTCTTGCTCAAAAATACCAACTGCTGATGTGGTTTGAATGGTAGTGGCGAGTTTATTATTTGCATCAAATGTTTTGTAAATTAAGCTCCCGTTTGCATGAAAGGTTGAATCTTCAAAATACGTGATATTATCACCAGAAAGTTCGGCATTTAGCTTGCCGTTTTTATCATAAAATAAAGTTTTAAAATCAGAGCCTTTGCTTACAACTGTATTGGCGGGATCTGAATTTTGCTGATTCATTTGTAATGCATTTTTACGCAAAGAATCTAAATATTCTTTTTGATAGACAAGAATCGCAATCAAGAAAATTGTAAAAACCGTAATTAACCACTTTTTCATAATTTTTTGATAGACCTTATAAACTGAGTTAATAATAAAGAGCCAATTGTACTCGCAAAACTTTCTGGATGAAATTGCATTCCAAAATTAAACTTTTTCTTGTGTTCAGCAATTAAACAGATGCCATTATGCTCAAGAAGTAAATTCCACTTTTGAAAGACTGGATCTTTAATGTAATATCCTAAAGAATGATACAATACTAATGTTCCATTTAATTTTTTTACACCTAGATATTGTGAAGAGATATTTTTATTCAGTTTAAGTTGTTTGCCATGCGATGGTTTTTGATAAACCTGTGTAATTTTTCCACCGTCTACAAATAACATAATTTGAAGCCCTAAACAAATTCCTAAAACAGGGATGGTCGCTGGTAAACTTTTGTAAAAATTTATCGTCTGTGGATAATCTTTTGGTGCACCTGGCCCGGGAGATAAAACAATTGCATCGAATTCATGATAAAAAGAGTCATTTTTTTTTGTAAGTGATGTGTATAAACAGTACGTGACGTCACATTTTCGTGCCGCAAAAAAACTGATAATATTATTTGAAAATGAATCATGATGATCAATAAATAATATTTTCATAAAAAACTTTTCAACTTTAAACAAAATTCTTCAAATTCCACGTTTGGATTGGATAATGTTGTAATTCCTGCCCCAACACCAACATAGGTTCCATTACGCCCACGAAAATAGGAGCGAATTAATAAAGAAAAGTCGAAATCTTTATTCGTTTCTATAATACCTACAATACCTGTGTAATAGCCGCGAGAATTTTTTTCATATTTTTCGAGAAGCGCACAAGTCATTTTTTTTGGTGTACCAGTGATTGAACCAGCAGGTAAAACTGAAGTTAAAATGTCTTTTATTGAGAGATTTTTTTTTAGATCCCCCACAAGAGAGCTTTGCATTTGAATAATGGAGTCGCATTTTTTTAGGAAAAATGGTTTTTGAACTTTAACACTTCCTGGTTTGCAGATTGCATTTAAATCATGACGTAATAAATCAATTGCCATTGTGTGCTCTTGAAGTTCTTTTTTGTTTTTCCATAATGTTTTTTGTTCTTTGATTGCGCATGTCCCTTTAATAGGTTGTGTAGCAATTTTATTTTTGGATTTTAATAAAAATCGTTCAGGTGAATAAGAAACTAAAGAAATGTCATCACTGTGGAAAAAAAAACCAAATGCAGGGTAGTTTGTAAAACATTTTTGTATAAAGAATTCTGAGTTAAAAAATTCAGCTCTATAAGGAATTTGGTAAGTATAAGTGAGATTGGCTAAATAACACTCTCCTTTAATCATATGATCAATCATTTCTTGGATTGAATTTATAATGGTTGTTTTAGATTCATGAATATCTGATTCAATACAAATTTGATTTTGATATTTTGGTGTATGCGTTTTTTTTAAGCTTGATTTTACTGTTGTCTGTGAATTTAAAATTTTTCTGATTTTATTTTTTAGATCTGTAAAGTTTGTTGTGTTCCCATAATTTTTTGCCTCAAATTTTGATCTTTGAGTTTTAAAATTAAACGTAATCTTAAACTCACATAAGGGTTGATACGCTTTTAAAGCTTCCCCTGCTTCATCTGGTTTTTCGGAGAAATATGGAATTAGAGTAAAGAAAGGAGTTTGATTTTGAGAAGAAACTTTATCGCCCAAAACATCCATATTATAGGTTGAAATTACTTCTGTTAAATCACATAAAAATCTTATTTCGATTTCAGGTTTCGATTCTAAGAGTTTTTCTGTTTTATTTAAGTATATGAATTTATTAGATTTATGAAAACTATAACCTGAATAGTGCTTATTTTTAAAGGAAATAAGAAAGTTTTTATTAAAAAAACTTGTCAATAGGTGCTGAATTGCAATAGTTTTTTGTTCGATGATTGATAAATTAATGAGGTGCACATTGAAAACTAAAGCGGATATCTGCCAAAACTGGCTTCCACGTTATACAGGGTTAAAAATTGAGGAACTAGCCGATTACATCCTTTTGACGAATTTTCAAGGCTATGTCAATCGATTTGCCGAAATGATGGGTGTTGATGTTTGCGGTCTTGATAGGCCGATGCCAAATGCAACTTGCCACAAATCAAATATTAGCATGATTAATTTTGGAATGGGCTCACCTAATGCAGCAACGATCATGGATTTACTCTCTGCAAGAGCACCCAAAGGTGTTTTATTTTTAGGAAAATGTGGTGGCATTAAAAAATCATCTGAAATAGGTCATTTTATTTTACCAATCGCTGCAATTCGTGGTGAAGGAACATCAAACGATTATTTTCCATCTGAAGTGCCTGCACTGCCCTCTTTTAAACTTCATAAATTTATTTCAGAAAAAATTGTAGAAGCTGGATACGATTACCGTACCGGAGTGGTTTATACAACAAACCGTAGGGTATGGGAGCATGATCAAGAGTTTTTAGAAAAGCTATGTGAAATGAAATGTATGGCTATCGATATGGAAACAGCAACGATCTTTATGGTTGGGTTGCATAATGACATAAGTCGTGGTGCTCTTTTGGTTGTTTCAGATGTGCCTATCACTCCTGAAGGTGTCAAAACTGAAACAGGAGATAAATCTGTTGCTGCAAAATGGACAGATGTGCACATTCAACTTGGAATTGAAAGCTTAAAGAATCTTGAAGCTATGGGCGAGCCTATTAAGCATTTTAAATACTAAATTCTTGTATAACCCAATCTGTTACGTTGTGGCTGCGTCTCGCTTGACTTGCGTACAAATGTACGCAAGTCTGCACTCGCTTGCCACGCCTTGCATCTTGAGTCATTCAAGAATTTTATGTGTTATAATCAGGTTGGTATCTAAAAGCACATAAATTTTTTTGGAAAGGATTCTGAAATGTTAACTTGGGTGATTGTATTTTTAATTATTGCACTTGTTGCTGCAATCTTTGGATTCACAAATATTGCTTCAGCTGCAGCAGGCATTGCTAAATTCATTTTCTTTATTTTTATTGTTTTATTTTTGGTTTCTTTAGTGCTGATGTTAATTCAGGGCAATGTACCTAGTGTACCAACTGTTTAAATTTTGTTTCTCATATTTGATGGAATATTTATTATGAAAAATATATTATTTACAATACTAGGTGTTGTTTTTTTATTGATTTTGGGATGTAAGGCAGGTTTGAACGAAAGTGCAAATTCAGATGCTTTGCCACCACTGATAGTAGATTTTGATTCTTGTAAACCACTCGATGGCGGCTGTACTGTTTATTTCCGCACTACCGGACCAGTTTCTTCGTTTACGTCTCCGTTTCAATTGAGTAAAATTTTTGGATCCAAAAAACAAAAACTAGCTGCTTCACCAAACGCAACTATAAGTTTAACGAGTGTAACAATGACAAACCCGAATCTTTTTTACACTGACGATGATGTGGTGAGTCAGAGAGAAGTTCCTGAAGAATGGTTTTCGCGCACGTTAGAATGTACTTATGCGGAAGGTACTTTTTTTGGTGTTAGATTTACACGCTTAGTGAAATGTGAAAATTTTTTTCCAGTTGGGGCGGTTGCGATGACTGGGGTTGTGACAAGTAGTCAAGTGCCAAGTGTTTTAACTGGCGCCCAGCTTCTTCCAAAGGATTTGCGTATAATTTATGGAATATCTCAGGCTCTTCGGTTTTCCGATAGTGTTGTACCTTGTGGAAACAATTCAGCATTTACGACTTATCAAAATTTAGCACTTTGCAATGCTACGTATGCTGGTAATAATCCTAGCTACACAATTTTACCCAAAAGTTCTGCTGGGTTTGGAAATGCAATGGGAGGATCGACGCCCTTCACCACGATAAGAGGTACTCAATGCCCAACAGGATTTAATTGTGAGCCAGATAAAAATTGGTTTTTAGTTTCTTGTCCTGGCACGGCAAGCACTCTTGATTCTTGTTCTTGGCTTTCACCGATTATTACAACAGACAATCCTGCAGCAGGTGTAGGAGGGTATGATAGTAATTTAGTGTCTATGACTGATCTTGCACTGGATCCAAATTCTACAACATATGCACAAGATCGTTTAACAAAAGGGCGTTTTTTATGGAGCGGAACTCTCCCTCAAAATTATAATTTTTTTGAAGCAAATGGTAAAAATGCACGGATGACCTCTCCTGATCCAAGCTATAATTTTTATCCGCTTGTTAGTCAGTTCATAAAATTGCTCCAGCAAAATCAGGGCGGCACTCCAGACATGAATGGACCCTTAATACTTGCACCGGGTTTTGTTTCAGGCACTGTTCCTGTTATGGCTAATGGAGCAGCTAATATATATTTAAATGCTTATAATGCTGTAAACTCTACAATTAATGTGTGTCAAACTGCACAAAACAATTCATCATCATCGTTACCGCAGTCGTCTTTATCCACTTACAATTGGCAAGTGCCAAGTTATCCTATGTTGTATACGCTAACTGGTGGAGGTACTTCTACAGAACATTTTTGCGAAGTAGGGGGTAATGGATATGATTCAGATGGACGAGCTGTCTGTAATATTGCGTTAAGTGGTGTGAGTCAATTTGCTGCAGGTTTTAGAGCGATTGATCCATTACCCGGATTTTTCTCTGATGCGAATTTTTTAGAAACTTTAATTTCCTCGAGTGTAAGTGACCCTGCTGATCCTGGTGTGGCTGTTTTAACCAATACGGATGCGCCTTTGCGTAAAGGTTCAGTTGGTTTTATTCCTTCAGATCAAAAATCATCTGTAAAATGTGTGAGTACAATTTGGTAATGAGTATACATATAAATGCCGATTCGAAGTTACAAACTTAATTTATATCGGCATTTATTATACAGAAAGAGAGTTTGTGGGGATATTGGGAAGTGATTGCGGAGGTATCTGTACTTCATTTTCACGATCCAAAGCCTTCTGATACATGTTCAATCGGTGTTTGAGGACGGAATTATTTGGTTGTATATTTAGCGCCATTTGAGTTGCTTTTTTACCAATTTCATATTTGCGTATTGGCCAGGCGCAGGCACTTAAGAGTTCGTATCGCGTAAAATCATAAGTGTATTTTTTAACGTATATAATGTCATTGCTTGGATAGGGTACTTCAAAAGCATAGTTTAAGTATAAAAAGCTTATGTGGGGAAACTTTTCAATATAATAGGCGGCTATCGCAACTAATGGTTCAATACGTGTTGGTCGGACTGTAAACGCTCTATAATAATAGTCCAGTGCCATTTGCCAGGTATAATCGTCTTCTATTAAGCTTAAATTTTCGCAAAGATAACCTAATCTATAAAGCACAACAGCATTGGTTTCTTCAGGGCACATTTTAGACAAAGCAAGCCGTTTAAGATAGTATTTATAAGCTTTTTTTATATCTCGCATACATTCGTATGTTTGCCCAAGGTAAAATAAAGTTTTTGGATTTAAAGGATTTTTTTCATAATCATTTAAGAGTATTTCTGCATCTTTTGGATACCGTGCTGCAGATTTTGCAAGGTGTTTTTCATCGGCAGAAACTTCAAAAAAGATATCTTCCGGTAGTGTTTTTTCTCCTAAACGTTCTATAATCTCATGCACTGCGCCCTGAAATCGAAGGCCAGCACTTTTTCTTAAAAGGCGTGTTGATGCAAAAGTTACGCCCGAACAGTGGAGAGAAATATTATATCCTTGAAAATTTTCTTGTTTTTGTGATTGGCAAAATTCAATCAATTTTGGAACATTTTGTATATACCAATTGGCATCTATCATTAAAAAAAATGTGGCATTTGGAAAATGAGTTTCTGCGTAGTGAAGGGCACGATTTCTGGATGAGGCAAAATCGATAAAAGGCTCTTCATCAATAAAGCCATTTAATTTTTTATCTCTAAATAGTTGTCTTGTGACTGAGACAGTTGAATCTGTTGATCCTGTATCAAAAACACAAAAATCATTTATTCCTGCATCAACGAATGGTTTAAGTGTATTTGTAATGACACTTTCTTCATCCTTAACCATTATGAGAATGACAAGCAAAGGCATAGTTGTTTTCCTCTCAATCTGTGTTTTGTTTTTTTATATTATCATAATTTTTGAATTAAAATTCTCTTATGGTATAATTTAAAATGTCGAGGCAAATTTTAGAAAAAATACGTTTTATTCAGCTAAGGAGGGCTATATGAAACAAGTAATTTTGATGGGTTCAAGTGTTGCGCTTCTTGCGTTTGCACATAATGTCAATTCTCAAGCCAAAGAGGACCTTTTATGGGATGATATTCCATTTACAGAAGGAACAGGTGGAGGATCGAATGACCCCAGTGATATAGAGCCTTGTGATGGTGAGGAGTGTATTGCCGGGACACTTTCTTTAAGCCTTGTGAATCTTAATCCTGGAGGTGGAAATAACGTTAACTTCACTCTCACAATTGGATGTGACACCTCGCACACAAATCCTATTTATTGTACTTATAAACTTTATAACGTAAATCGTGCTGCGCCACTCGTTTTTGCAGGTGCTACAACATTTGAAGCCTGTACAACAGGAGGCGGAACAATTGTTGGTACAAATATCAACTGTCGGAACAACTGTGGTAATAACTGTGTTGTTATGGAAATTGATTGTACTGATGAGTTCAATAGCCAAACCTTTTCGCACGATTCTACTATGTTTTCTGCATCTGTAGATTGTTAGATAATGAATATTTAATCAAGGAGGATTGAAGTATGAAGCATCTTTTTTTGTCGCTGGCATTGTCGTTTGGAGTACTGATCAATTGCATGCATGCGAATACATTTGCTTGGGAGGCAGGCGGTGATGAAACCGATAACGCAGGAACATATACAGCCTCTATTAATGCATACGCAAATAATAAAGTAAAAGTATCCATTACATTAAATTGTATAAATCCTTCTGATGATCAAGCATGTACAGCGGTATTGTTTCGAAGTGGAAATGATTCTAATGCAGGGGTTAAATATCAAACTGGTGCTATGGGAAAATGTGATGCGGGTGGAGTATTTGAAACATCGTGGGAAATTGAAGGTCGGAATAATGATGGAATTAAGTGTGGAAAAGGTGGAGGTGGGGCCTGCACGAATTGTTTATTTTTACAATTATCGTGCGCGGATGTGTTAACAGGGTTGGCGTTTATACCAGAACCTAAACAAGTAGTGACTGGGGATTGTCCTTAAATATCAAAAGCTGAACGCATTCATTCTTAAGGTTTAAAATGGTAGAAAAAATCTACTTTTCCTGATTGTATATCGTGCATAGCGCCCATCAGTATCACTTTTTCAGATTTAACAAGTGATTTGATTGTTGCGCTTTTTTTGTAGGTAGCATGCACTTGGTTAATCACATTTTGTTTTGCAATTTCATTTATATCATCTGCATTGGTGCAGTCTACTTTATGTTTGCGTTTTACTTTTTTAACGGCAGGTTTAATTTCACGTAAGAGTTTTGTTAAATTTTTGTCTTCAATTTTGCCACTGCTACAAGCTCCTTGTACTGCACCACATCCTGTATGCCCCATAACAACAACAATTTTTGCACCAGCATGTTGAGTTGAAAATTCCATACTCCCTAGCATATTTGTGCTCGTTACATTTCCGGCTACACGCCCTACAAATATATTTCCAAGAGGCTGATCAAATGTAATATCAGGGACACTTCTTGAATCAATACAAGAAAGAATAAAAGCAAATGGAAATTGTCCTTCTTCTGCACTCAGTTCACGAATAAGTCCATAGTCGTATTCATGCATTTTATCTTTTATAAAACGCTTATTGCCATCGCGGAGTTTTTGAATTGCGTATTGAGGAGTTGTGGTTTGTTGTTGTTCTTTGGTGAGAGGTCGTAATGATTTGTGATCGATTTCAGCATAGGCAGAAATTGAAATTGTTGAGATTAATATTGGCAGCATCCATTTAAGCATAATGACTCCTTGTTATATTATAAATCAGATTGTTCTGATGAGTGTTGGGAAGAATGGATCGAAATTTAAGACGAATGAAACAACAAATACATGATCCATAAAGCTTGTATTTGGGCGAGGGCGGTAAATATTTAAATACCCGGTATTTAAGGAAACATCTTTACTCATAGGAATAATCAATCCTGCAAAAATACGATTTTGATTGATTAATTCATCACTTATCCATTGCGTTTTTTTTAATGTTAAAAAAATTTCATCAAATACACTAAAACTAATGTTGTATTTGTTCGTATTGAGAAATGTGACACCTAAACTTTGCCGCAAACGTATACCCATTCCAGCATGTTTAGAATTAAAGCGAAATTCGAATCGTGTGCGTGTTGCTAAATCAGTAAAGCTATTTATTTTGTTTCGAATGTCTAGTTGAGGCCACGTTCGTTGTTCAATAAAGAAGCCAAGTGTATTTGGAGGAATTGTGGGGATAAAATCATAACCTGTGGAAACAGAAAAATGATTATTGATTCGGTACGAAATTGAAGGCCGAAAAATAAACTGTTCAAGCGTGCGAACAGAATTTGTGAGGCGTATTTGATTAAAAATGTCGTACGACCATTGGCTCTTTTTTTTAAATGGGGCATTGACGTCTGCACCCATCCACAACATCCCTCTTTGCTTGAGCTCTGCAGTAGCTGCATTCGTAAATATTATAAAAATAAAGAGAATAATAAAATAGAGAATTTTTTGCATCAAAACGCCTAAAATTTATAAAAAGAGAAATATTTTTGATTTTACCCGATTTGACGAGGGAAGTCTATTCTCTAGAGTTAATGAACTTTTTTAAAAGCATACTGCTGTAATCTTGCTTCTTTAGGCGGCAATCTATTTACTTTTTATAAAGATCAATAATAAAATTTTCTAATTTAGGTTTTTGTTTAAGGAGTTTTGTTTCAACCATCCAATCAGCATAACTTTCAAATTGTTTTGGCGTGATGTAACCCCAATAAGGCGCATTTTCTTTGTACAAGGGCGAAAGAAATTTTTGAGATTTAATCACAAATTTTTCATCTAGCCCTGGATTTTCTTTTACAAGAATTTTTGCGGCTTCAGTAGGGTTTTTGATCGCATATTCAAAACCTTTTTCAGTAGCCCGTAAGAACTTTTGAACAAGTTCTTTATTCTCTTTTAAAAACCTATCATTTGTAATGAGAAGTGGGGAAGGCTTTGCAAGTTGTTTAAATTCTTCGCTCAAGCAATAAGAGCCAATTTTAATACCTTGTTCTTCAGCAGAAAGCATACCCCAAGCTTTGTATTCCCACATAATATCTGCGTTGCGCTCGGTGGTTTGTAAAAAATCTGTGACACCCGTGGTGACAATCTTTAGCTTTGAAAAATCTGCGCCATTCTTATCCATAATGTATTTAAGCTTTACCAGTTCTTCTTCACCACCTAAGCTTGCATAACGTTTCCCTTCGAAATCTTTAATGTTTTTGATTCCAGTTGTCTTACGCCATACAAAGCAAGATGTGTCTGGCTGAACAATTGCTGCAATTCCAACGATTGGAATGCCTGCCTCGCGGGCATTAATAAGATTTGTTGCGTAAGAAATTCCAAACTCTGCTTTCCCTCTGCCTACAAGCATGCTAACAGAAGTTTGGCTTGGATTTATGATGGAAATATCAATTCCTTCGTTGGCATAAAAACCCTTGTTTTTTGCAACAAAAAATCCAGTATGATTCGTATTTGGCTTCCAGTCTAATAGGACCGTCAATTTTTTTTGGGTTGCTTTGGGATCTGCAGATAGACAAAAGGGTGTTACAATAGCACTCATTGTACTTAAGTAGATGATCAAGGTTTTTAATTTTTTAAAAATATTCACGTTATGTGGGGTTCCTATAATGACGGACAACACTAAAGCTTACATTACTGTAAAAAATCTCGTAAAATACCATTCTGAACGTAAAGTTTTGAAAGGAATCAATTTAGAGGTAGAGCCAGGAGAACTTACTGTTCTTATTGGATCCTCTGGTTGTGGAAAATCAACTCTTCTCCGTTGCCTAAATGGTCTTGAAATTTTAGATTCAGGATCTATTTCTGTCAATGGGATTCATATTAATCGCACACTTCATGATCCAAAATTCAATTTAGCGAATTTTCAAGATAAAACACGCCTGATACGACATAATGTTGGCATGGTATTTCAAAGCTATAATTTGTTTGCACATTTAACAGTAATGGAAAACCTTATTCAAGCACCAATGGTAGTTAAGGGCGTTTCAAGAGAAGAAGCTACTGATAAAGGCTATGAACTGCTTAAAAAAGTTGGCCTTGAAGATTACGCAGACGATTACCCAGCTGAAATGTCTGGCGGAGAACAGCAACGCGCAGGAATTGCACGTGCCTTGGCTATGACACCCAAAGCTTTATTGTATGATGAGCCAACAAGTGCGCTCGACCCCGATTTAAAACAAGAAGTGCTTCAGGTAATGCGCACTTTAGATGATGAAGGCATGACACAAATAGTTGTTACCCACGAAATGAGATTTGCGAAGGATGTCGCCGATCACATTGTTTATATGCATGATGGTGTGATTGTTGAACGTAGCACGCCAGAAGAAATTTTTTCTCAACCAACTGACGAACGAACTCGTCGTTTTTTAAGAAATTTTTTGTAAATGAAAATATCTCGTAAAATTTATATTTTGTGTCTTATTTGTATTGCTGCAATCATTACAGCAATCACGTTTTGGCCTAAAAACACACCAAAGGAAGTTTTATTGTGGGGTGGTGATTCCAGTAGTGGTGCACCATTTGTGTTTAGAAACCCAGCTGATCCGCGTCAAATGGTTGGCTTAGATGTCGATGTAATGAACGCAATTGCCGCAGAACTTGGTATGAAAGCCGAGTTTGTGCAAAATGTCTGGGATGGCTTAGTACCTGGTCTTATTTCAAAAAATTACGATCTTGCTTTAAGTGGTTTTGAAATTGTTGAAGAACGAAAAGCAAAAATAGGCTTTTCTGAAGCTTACTATATTGCCTCTGAAAAAATTATAGTCGCGGCAGACAATAATAGCATTCACTCTTTAAAAGATCTTGCAAATAAAAAAGTGGGCACGCTGCCAAACTCTTATGCGGCCCGTTTATTAAAGCAAATTCCTTCTATCAATGTTGTGTACTATCCAGAAGAAGTGAATGCTTTTGCAGATTTGGCAGATAACACTCGTCTTGATGCTGTTTTAATCGATGGCCCAATTGCACAGTATTATGCGGCGCATAATCCAGGTCTCAAAATTCTTCAGAATAATGTTGGTGAATTAAAATATGGAATTGGTATTCGTAAAGACGATACTGTACTTAAAAGCAGAGTCGATGGAGCAATTACCGAGCTTATCGAATCTGGCAAACTCCGTCTTATTTTAGAAAAGTGGGGCTTATGGAATCTTCCAACTGCGCACGCATGGAACGAAAATCCTACAGCTCAAACTGCACCAGATTCATATCTTGAATACTTAGAGTATATAAAACCTCCCACAACAATTACAGGACGCTTAAAGCAATACGCTAGTTTTTTGCCGCTCTTAGGTCGTGGTGCAATTGTCACGATTGAAATTTCATTACTTTCAATGGCATTAGCTGCAATATTAGGCTTATTTATTGCGCTTCTCAGATTATATGGTGGCCGTTTCTTGTCAATGCTTGCGGTTGCGTATATTGAGCTTGTACGTGGTACTCCACTCTTAATTCAACTTTATATTATCTTTTATGGCTTACCAATTATTGGGATTAAATTTTCACCATTTCTTTCAGCACTGATTGGGCTTGGTTTAAACTATGCTGCTAATGAAGCAGAAAATTATCGTGCAGGCATTTTATCAGTACCGAAACATCAAATGGATGCTGCTCTTGCGCTCGGAATGTCTCGTATTCAAGCATTACGTTATGTTGTTTTGCCACAAGCCATGCGCCTTGTGATTCCACCAATTACAAACGATTTTATTTCACTGATTAAAGATTCTTCAATTGTGTCTGTGATTACTCTCGTTGAATTAACAACTGTTTATAGCCAGCTTGCAACCACTTATTTTGATTATTTAGGCATTGGGCTTTTAGTTGCACTGATGTATTTTTGTATTGGATTGCCGTTCTCGTTTCTTGCACGGCATGCGGAAAAACGATTTAGTCAGTACACGCGACTAAGGAAGTCTTCACCTGTGTCGAAAACTTAGGGATAATTCACTCGTTGTGATCAGCGGTGGTTTTCGTGAGAATGTATGGGGTAGAGTGGTGAGGTTGTTGGGGCCCCCTTGGCGCCATTTTTACTTGCGGCTTCGGACTGGGTACTTAATTTTTTCTCGCATTTTTTTTCTTGGCCAGTCCTGCAGAGGCAAGTAAAAATAGCTTTCAAGGTACCAACAACTTCACCACTCTAGTACATTCTATGAACCACCCTGTTCACTTTCATTCTTTACTTTACGCCAGTATCCACTGTTATAAAATGCAGTGCGCGCAAAAAAAAATGAAACGAGTGTAATCGGGGTGTGTTTTAAATGGTGCGTGAGGAAGAAAAAGGCAGAATGTACTAGAGTGGTGAAGTTGTTGGTACCTTGAAGCTATTTTTACTTGCCTCTGCAGGACTGGCCAAGAAGAAAAATGAGAAAAAAAATTTAAGTATCCAGTCCGAAGCCGCAAGTAAAAATGGCGTCAAGGGGGTCCCAACAACCTCCCCACTCTACCCCATACATTCTTCCTTACACTCACTTACCACGCAAAACACAACCTGGTCACAACGAGTGAATTCTCACAAGGAAACCAAACTACAAAGTTCAAAAAATACTTTTGGATCTAAACTCGCGCCACCAACAAGTGCACCATCAATTTCATCATCAGTTAAATAATCTTTGATGTTTTCTGGTTTTACGCTTCCACCATATAAAATTTGAATTGAATTTGCCGTTTCTTGATTAAAGATTTCTGCAAGTTCTTTTCGAATGTATGTGTGCACATCGTGGGCATCTTTTGGTGTGGCCGCTTTGCCTGTTCCAATTGCCCAAACAGGTTCATACGCAACGGAAACGGGCATTTTTTCTAGATTTGATTGTATTAATTCAAGCGTGCTTTTTTTGCATTGAGAAAAAGCATCTTTAAGTTGTGTTTTAATCACATCGTATACTTTTCCTGATTCACGTTCTTCTAAAGATTCTCCAACACAATAAATAACTTTCATGTTGTTTTTGATAAGTGCATTGATTTTTTTGCCAGCTGTTTCATTTGTTTCATTGAAATATTGGCGGCGTTCGCTATGTGCAACTAGGCTACCATCAATGTTTGCGCTTTTGAGCATTCGAATTGAGGTTTCGCCTGTAAAGGCACCTTCATTTTCCCAATGTGTGTTTTGAGCATAAAGAGTGATGGAAGATTTTTCTGCAGAAAGTGCATTTAAAAACAAAGTAGGCGGGCAAATACCCACATCGCATGTAATGTGCGTGTTTTGTGAAAGCAATTGATTTAAAACGGAAAAATCATTTTTAGCAGATTCAACTGTTTTGAACATTTTCCAATTACCGACAATATATTTTTTTTTCATTATTTAACATCCTGTGGAAATAAATGACTGGCTTTAAAACTACTCCGAACTAACGGGCCACTTGCTACACCTAAAAATCCTAGTTTTTTTGCAGTTTCTTCCCAAAACTTAAATTCGTCTGGATGCACAAAACGTTTTACCGTAAGATGTTTGGCAGTTGGCTGTAAATATTGCCCTATTGTAAGAATTTGTACACCATGTGCAAGTAGGTCTTGAAGTGCAGTGTAAATTTCTTCTCCTGTTTCACCTAGCCCTAACATAAGACCGCTTTTAGTAAAGAGGCCTTTTGGCCCTTGCTCTTTTGCATTTTTGAGTACGTTTAAACTTTGGCGGTATTTAGCACGTGCATCGCGAACACGAGGGGATAAGCGCTCTACTGTTTCAATATTATGGGCAAAAACATCTAATCCACGACCTGCATACAAAACAACATTAAGAGAGTCTTTACAACCTGCAAAATCGCCAGTAAGAATTTCAACACGCGTTTTTGGATTGTATTCTTGAATAGATTCAACGACTTTTTGAATGTGCGCGGCGCCTCCATCTTGAAGATCGTCTCTATCGACCATAGTAATAACAGCATATTCAAGATTCATTTGAGCAATTGATTCAGCAACATTCTTTGGTTCTTCAGGGTCTAACAGCCCTGCTGGATTACCAGTTTTGACGTGACAAAATCGGCAAGCACGTGTGCAGGTATCGCCAAGAATCATAAAAGTTGCTGTTCCTGTATTCCAACATTCTGAAATATTGGGGCATTTGGCTTCTTCACACACTGTATGTAATTTTTTTTCGCGCAAATTATTTTTTATAGAATAAAGAGTATTGCCGCCAACAAGTGGAGATAACAGCCATCTTGGTTTATTGACAGCTCTTCCCGTGCGTGGGTGCAATTCAGGTGCGACCGATAAATTTGCATAGTTAGAATAGTTTTCAAGCATTTAATTTTTCCTAAAAATGATATTATTTTCATAGCTTGCATATTTTTGACATATTGACAATGTTTCTAAACTTTCATAAAATAGAGATGTCATTATTTACCATGAAGGACAAGTTTTTACACTAAACTACTAAAGTCCAGACTGGATAAGCCGAAATATAAACAGATGAGGTAGAGGAAACAAGTCTATTTCATGGTTTAAAGGAGAATCTCATGGCTGGTGAAAGTGTCCAAAAAAAATTAACAAGATTTAGACCTCCACGCGTATCCATTTCTTACGATACTACGGAAGAAAGCGGTAAAAAGTCAAAGCATTCACTTCCGTTTGTGATTGGTGCGATGGGTAACTATTCTGGTCATAAACATAAAAAAGTAAAAAAACTTAAAAATTCTAAGTTTGTATCAGTAACTAAACAAAATTTTGATAAAGTTGTAGAATCAGTTGAGCCTGAACTTCAAATTAAAGTCGACAATAAACTCAATGATAATACCCCAATGATTAGTACAAATATCACATTTAAAAGCATGGATGACTTTAATCCAGGTAATTTAGCTTATAATGTTCCACAGCTTCGTGAACTTATGGAAGCACGTGAAAAATTATCTTCTCTTAAAGATATGATAGATTCAAACGATAAACTTGAACAAGTTTTGCTCAGTCTTTCTAAAAACAAAGAGGCTCTCCAAAAATTTTTGGAAGAATCAAAGTCTAAAGATAATGATTCTGAAAATGAGTAATTCTAATCACATTGTGTAGAAAGTACGATTATGTCAAAAAAACAAGTTTTAGATGTCGATTTAGATTTTTCACCGAGTGAATTCGATGATGCGCAGTCTACAGTCGATGTAACAAATAAAGCTATTCAACTTAGCCGACTCGATCGTAACGCAGCACAAAAGCAACAGGCTGATACTGTGATTCGAGTTTTTGCTGAAGAAACAGCAAAAGGAAACTTAGAAAAAAAGAAAAATATTTCAAATGCAATTTCAAAACGAATTGCAGATATCGATGAAATGCTTACGGCTCAAATCAATGAAATTCTTCATAATGCTGAATTTCAAAAACTAGAAGCATCATGGCAAGGTTTACAACAACTCGTTAAATTTGCTGAACCCGATACAGAACTCAAAATTAACCTTCTTGATGCGAAAAAAGAAGATATTTTGGCTGATGCGGATAGTGCTGCTGAGTTTGATGATTCTGCACTATTCAAAATGGTTTATGAGCATGAGTATGGTACATTTGGTGGTACGCCTTATGGACTCTTAGTAAGTGATTACTCATTTGATAAAACACAAGATGATATCGAAACGATGAAGGCAATCTCGAAGGTTGCAGCAGCTGGACACACTCCGTTTTTAGGTGCTGTGGCCCCTCAAATGTTTGATATTGATGATTTTAAAGATTTGCACAAACCTCGTGATCTTGATGCTCTTTTTAATTCCCCAGGCTTTGGCCAGTGGAATCAATTTCGTCAAACCGAGGACTCTAAATATGTAGCCCTTGGGTTACCACGCGTTATTATGCGTTCGGCATATGGTGGTAAAAATGGGATTCCAGTAAAAGAGTTTAACTTTGAAGAACGTATAAACCCCCGTAATCACGATGATTATTTATGGGGAAGCCCTTCGTTTTCTATGGCTCAACGTATGGTTGAATCTTTTAGAACATATGGTTGGTTTTCGAATATTCAAGGTGTTGAAAATGGCGGTGCGGTCCAGGGTTTACCTTCACATGGGTTTACAGACAAAGAAGGAAACAAAACATTTAAAATGCCAGTTGAAACTGCTATTACAGATAGGCGAGAGAAGGAGCTTGACAACCAAGGGTTTCTTTCTTTAGTATACAAAAGAGGCACGGATATGGCAGTTTTCTTCGGTTCAAAAGCCGTACATAAACCGCCCGAGTATGAGAGCGATGTTGCTAATGCAAATGCACAGCTGTCTGCCCAACTTAATTACTTAATGGCTGTTTCACGATTTGCCCATTATTTAAAAGTAATTATGCGAGATAAAATTGGTTCTTTTGCTTCGCAAGAGTCTATCAATACTTATCTCAATAAGTGGATCAATCAGTATGTAATTGCAAACGATAGCGCATCTGATTTCATGAAGAGCTTACGTCCGTTGCGCGAAGCAAGTGTGGAAGTGGTCCCAGTGCCTGGTAAGGTCGGTGCTTATAAAGCAGTGATGAATTTAAGACCTCACTTCCATTTAACAGAACTTACAGTCGCACTGCGACTTGTAACTGAACTGCCAACAGGCAAAGGCACTGAGTAATTCGTCTTAATTGCGGTGGTCGCAATAAGACAATTTTTCGATGGAGAATTCGATTATGACAACTTATTTAGTATTTAAAGGTACTGGTACTTCACTTGATGATAATCCAATTGAAGTTGGTTACGGTTACGGTGGTTTAGGTGTTAGCTTTAGCCTTTCAGACGTTAAAGGCGCTGAAGTTAAAGAAAGCGAAATTAAAGACCTTCAAAGTAAAGTTAAAGAAGCTAAAAACCAGGGTAAAGCAGGAACTCCTTTTGCTGCCCAAGTTTTAACAGTTTCTACTTATGAAGATGAAAAAACTGCTATTCAAGGTGTAACTGGTCAAGGTATTTTTAACCGTAGTGAAAGAGATGATGATACTAGATTCACACTCGTTCATGTTGGTATTGAGCAAGCCAATGTTTCTTTAAGTATGCAATTACCAACTGGTAGTGAGCTTATTTCAAGTCACTTAAAAGTAGACCGTTCAGGTAGTATCTCTGAAGAACCTGAAGTTTATGGTGGCAGAGGTCAAGTACTTCAAGGCGACCAAAAACAAGCACATAAAGATTTGATTGAAGCCGTTAACGCAGCATCAAGTATTGACTTAACAACAGGGTAATTCCTGTTGTTGAGAAATATTTGTTATGTCTAAAGTATTCAATAAAATACTTCACAATGAGTCACTGGATCGTGTTAAAAGCACGAACCTAGTGACTCATTCTATTATCCGCAATATTCAGTACATCTTAAATACCCGAAGTTCATTCGGCGTTAAAAAATTTTTAGACAATCGTACTATTTTAGATAATTTGTCATTCGGTATTCCCGATCTTTCCTTTATTTCAATGCGATCAGCTGGAGATAAAGAAAAACTCTCCAAAATCATTGAAAAGGCAATTGTAGCCTTTGAGCCTCGTTTAAAAGGTGTATCTATAGATTTAGGTCATTACGATTTACTAAATCGAGAGATCAACGTTAAAGTTTCTGCTCATTTTGACCGAAACAATATAGCGGTAAACTTTCTTTTAAACTTGAGCACTTTGGAGTTTTTAATAGATGAGCGGGAACGTTAGTAATGCATATTTCTTAAAAACTTACCTTAACCTTCTTGCACGGTTACGCGAGAGTGGCTCAATTTTTGCCAAGCAAAACCCTGAAATTGCCCCCTATCTTGACATGACCTATAGGCAAAGCGCCGACCCTGAAATCGAAAGATTATTAGAATCTTTTGCGTTTATGGCTGCTCAGATTGAATATAAATCACTTCTTTCGCAAAACGAGTATTTATTACAATTTATTGAGAATATTCTTCCTGAAATTACACAGCCAGTTCCTGGCCTTGCAATGGTTAAAGTAGAAACAAGCGAGCGTCTTTTTGAAAAGCAAAATGAACGTACTGTTATGAATGCAGGCACTCTGCTAAGTTCTACACATTCAGATGGGCAAAGTTTTTACTTTTCATCAGCGTCTGATTATACTATTAGCCCAATAAAAATTGCTGATGTCTCATATGTTTCTTCAAGTTCATCTAAAGAAAATTTATATCAGCATAAAAAAGCAATTTTATTTAAACTAAAATCACTTTTTCCAGTTAATTCAAATAAAAACGAAAAAATTACATTTAAGCTGTATTTAAATACAGACGTAAATAACGTATTAAATATTATTGATGCTGTTTTTAGTAACCATCAAAATCTTATCTGTACAAATAAAAATGGTGAGAAATTCGAACTGACAAGGGAACACTTAAAGATTCCGTTTGAGTTTGATAATTATACTCAACATAATAATAATTCGAATTGTTTGTATCCTTTATTTGATTTTTGTAAGTTTTTTAATAAATACTATTTTTTTGAATTTACACTTCCAGAATATGTGACTATTGAAGATGAATTTGAAATATTAGTGCCACTTGATTCAAACTCGAATTATAAGTTTGATATAAAACCGAATACATTTTTAGAGAATTGCTTTCCGTTTTTTAATTACTTTCAAAAAAGTTTAAAACCCATTCGTACACAAACAAATTTGTATGAATATGAAATTCATGCCGATTTCTTAAAGCAATTTACAAGTGAAATTATTGCTATTAATTCTGTTTCGACAATTCACCCTGCTACGAATGAATCGCAGGATCTTGTTCATTATCATAAACGTGAGCTTGCAAATAGTCGTGACAGAAAAATTTATCAAAACTGCTATTGGGTTTCGAGAAGAAGCTTTTCAAAAGAAACTGATCAGCATGGAACGCTTTTATTAAGGTTGATTCTTGCAGATGAATCTGTTTTTTTACCAGAATATTTAAAGATAAAAGCATTCTGCACAAATGGTAAAGATGTTGCAAAAATCTTACCAGAATCTTCGTTAGCAGTTGAAAAAAGTAATTTACATTTTGAATCTAAAACATTGGCCTGGATTCAAGCGCAAGAAAATATTACAGATATTGTTGAAAAAATTGATACGGTTTCTTATCTTTTTTTAATCAATCAAAAAATTCTTTCCAATAATTTTGATGATGCAGAAGATATTTTAAAAGCCTTTGAAATTTTATCTTCAACAAATAATCCTATTTATCTAATTTATCAGCGCACATTAAATGCGGTTAAATCAATTCAAAAAACATCTCAGAATGATATGAAGGTTTTGAATGGGGCTACATACCATGTACCTGGATATCGATTTAACTTCTCATTTGTTTCAAGCAGAAACATGCCCCTTGGGTTCTTTTTTATGCTTGAATTTTTAAATGGGTACTTTTCTCACGTAAGAGGGCTGAATTTCTTTATTCAATTTACGTATTCAGTAGAAGAATTAAGAGGAAGTAAACACAGATGAAACGTCAGGACATTATAAACAAATTAATGCTTATGTCCGACAAAGATGTAAATCGCATCTTAAATTCTATTTTTGCGTATGAAAATATTGAATTTAGCTTTGATATGTTTTTAAACGCAACGCCTACGTATTCTGTCCATTTTACAAACCCAGTTACCAAAAAAGAAGATACTTGGGTTGAACCTTTACGGTTACGCCATGCTATTCCCGATTATATGATTGATAATTTCACGACTTTTCGGCGTGAAGATACAAAAATGATGACTGATTTTGTGCGTATTTTTTTAGCAAGAATTTTTAGCCTCAATACGCTTTTTACAATTAAACGAAATCAAAATTTATATTTAAGCCCACTCAAGGGTTATCAATACTCAGTTAGCACAATCAATAATCGCAAAAACATAGAATATTTTTTCAAAAATTTTTTTACAAGAAAAGTACAAATAATTGAAAATATTCCTGAAAGAGCCCCAAATTTTAATCAGTTTATTTTAGGAAAAAGCGTCATTCGCGCTAAATATACTGATCATATGTCTGTGATTGGTAACTTTGTTTTTACTTCTCTACACAAATACCAAGTCTTGCTTGATTTAGATTTTAATGAGCTTGAAGATCTTCAAAATTGTGTTTGGGCTTTAAAAAAGACAGAAATCACAATATTGAAGTCCACAGAAAATCCTAAAATCAAAAAACGTTATTATTTTTGCCTTTCTTTTGTGGGAACGGCTCTTAAAGGGATTCATTCCTATTTTCCAAATGAGGTGAGTTATGCTTAAGCACATGCCACTTAATGATGTTCAAACAATTGAAGAATTATTAAAGCCTATTACACCAGAAGAACCTTGTGGCCCTTATTTAAAACGGGATCCTGCCATCAGTAGGTTAAAGGATCTGCGTAAGCTTAACGAAGTAGAATCTGGTATTTGGAAAGTAAAGCGCGAAGAAACTGAAGCAGATGTTGTTAAAATCAACGACAGTATTACAATTTCAGAAGATTTTTTAACCACTCAATCTAAAGATTTATGGGTTGCCGTTTATTATACGGAAGCGCTTTTAAAAGAGTATGGATTTTTTGGTTTATCGCATGGTTTACAGTTAATTGAATCGTTATGCGATAAGTATTGGGAACAATTACATCCTGGCATTGACGAAATTCAAGGCCCTATGCGTTTAACAACATTTCGTTTGTTAGATAATATCTTAGAGAGTAAATTAAATATTACTCCAATTGTACTTAACGGCGAAAAATCTTACACAGCTTTTGATGTTTCAAAAAAAGTAAAAGGTCATGAACCCACTAAAGTTAAAAACGAAATTATTTTATCTTTATCAAAAGAGTCCCCAGAAAATTTAGCTTCATTTCAAACAGCAATAGATTCTTGCTTGCAAAATATACTTTCGATTGATGCTCGTGCAGCAGATTTAGATATTTTATTAGAAAGCACTGAAGCACCAAGCTTTCGCTCGGAAATTGAATCTTTAGAGCTTATCTTAAGTTTAATTAAATCAGCGCAAAATCCTTCGGCAGTAAATACAAATACATCTTCAAATGCGTCTGCAAACTCACAAATTGAAAATGGAAATTTTGACAGTGTGATTGATGTAGATGGTATAGAAGGAGATACGTCTCAAATGTCCAATCAAGCGTTAAATTTTCCAAATAATCCCATTAAATCGATTCATGATGCTTATAGTATGATTGAAAAAATTAATGAGTATCTTGTTAAACACGATACTCATTCACCTTGTCCTGCTTTAATTCGCCGAGCATTAGAATGGCGTAAAAAAGACATGTACGAGCTGTATGCAGATATATTTGCGAGTATTTCACGCCCAGAAGAGTTATTTGCGCTTTTAGCCATAAAGCCTAGGCCTCAAGATCAGCCATCGCCACAAGCCGGTCCACAGCCTCAGGCAGGCACTCCTCCTGCCAATCCTCAGGCGCCATATCCACCGGCAGCTAATCCAGGCTATGGTTCGCCATATGGTGGTGGAGCAGCCCCAGGCACAGATTATGCGAATCCTTATGGAAGTACAGATCCTGCAGCAGGCGGTACGGGCAGCCCTTATGGTGGTTATAATCCGTATGGTTCAGGTGGTTCTGGCGGTGGGTATGGAAGTGGTGGTCAAGGTGGAGGAGGCTACGGCTCAGGTGGTTATGGTGGTGGGTACTAAGGCCTATCTAAATCATTTTCTTTAACGCACAATTAATTTATTCTTTTATTTGTGCTTTGTTTCATTGCTTCCTTGAGTCAGTTTTTTATTTGATTTAATTAAATGAGTTTTTCATATAAATGAGAAGAATTAGGATTATAAGATTAAATTCTAATTTTTTTTCATTTTAAATCAATTTAAAGGTCTATTGATGGATCAACAAACTGCATTTTTCGATTCGAATATTTCTTCTGCTCTTTTAACAAAAGAAGAATATACTGAAAATTTTTCTGATTTAAAAAAAACACTTACTGAAGATCAAGCATTGATCGAAAGCGACAGATGTTATTTTTGTTATGATGCTCCTTGTACAATTGCTTGCCCAACCGACATTGATATTCCAAATTTTATCAAAAAAATAAAAACAAAAAATAATAAAGGCGCAGCTCTTGAAATATTAAGTGAAAATATTTTAGGAGGCACATGTGCTCGTGCATGTCCTGTTGAAATTTTATGTGAGCAAGCATGTGTAAGAGTAGCACAAGAAGAAAAACCAGTCGTGATTGGTGCTTTACAGCGTTATGCAACTGATTGGTTGTTTGTTCAAAAAATTCAACCTTTTGTACGTAAAGCAAATACTGGTTATAAAATTGCTGTGATAGGAGCTGGGCCGGCAGGGCTTTCGTGTGCGCACACACTGGCTCGAGAAGGGCATGATGTTGTGATATTCGATGCAAAAGAAAAACCAGGCGGATTAAATGAATATGGGCTTGCTGCTTATAAAATGACCGATGATTTTGCACAAAAAGAAATTCAATTTATCATGTCGTTAGGTGGTATTGAATTTAAGCACAATCAAAAATTAGGACATGATTTTTCTTTAGAAGAATTAAATGAAAAATTTGATGCTGTGTTTATTGGTATTGGATTAAGTGCTGTAAATTCACTAGAACTTGACAATGAATCTGCAGAGCATGTTTTAAACGCAGTGGATAAAATTTCTGAAATTCGACAAGCAGGCGATCTTTCCAATATTCCTGTTGGCCGAAAAATTATTGTGATTGGCGGTGGTAATACGGCAGTTGATATTGCATCACAAATGAAACGCTTAGGTGCTGAAGATGTTACGCTTGTGTATAGGCGTGGCCCCAACGAAATGGGTGCCACTCAACATGAACAAGAAATTGTACAAAATGATGGCGTTAAAATAAAATATTGGGCATCACCTAAAAAAATTAACGTAAAAAATGGCGCTGTTTGTTCTGTTACATTTAATTATACAAATCGTAATAATCACAGTCCGGCAAATGCGCAGAATAATTTTAATAAACTAAATTTAACAGAAGAAACGTTTACTTTAGACGCAGACATGGTTTTTAAAGCAATTGGTCAGAAAATGAGTTTATCTTCAACTGTAAATCCAAAACTAAATTCAAAACTAAATTCACATTTAAAAATAGAAAAAAATCGTATTGTTGTGAATCACAATCAAGAAACATCAATCAAAAATGTGTACGCAGGTGGTGATTGTACAAATCTTGGTCAAGATCTTACTGTGCAGGCTGTGCATGAAGCCAAAATGGCCGCTAAAAATATTCATCTTATGTTAGAAAATAAAGGGGCTCAACATGGCTAATTTATCGAGTCGTTTTATTGGCATTCATTCCCCAAATCCTTTCTGGCTTGCTTCAGCTCCACCAACAGATAAATTTTATAATGTAAATCGTGCCTTTGAAGCAGGGTGGGGTGGGGTTGTTTGGAAAACATTGGGTTTAGACCCTCATGTTGTGAATGTTTCATCGCGATATGGTGCAGTTCACTATAATTCACAACGCATGCAAGGTTTAAATAATATTGAACTGATTACGGATAGGCCGTTACAAACGAATTTAGATGAAATCAAAAAAATTAAACAGCTTTGGCCCGATCGAGCAGTTATTGTTTCTTTAATGGTGCCTTGTGAAGAAGAGTCTTGGAAAGAAATTTTAGGAAAAGTAGAAGCCACTGGAGCAGATGGTCTTGAATTAAATTTTGGATGCCCACATGGCATGTCTGAGCGTGGTATGGGCGCTGCTGTTGGCCAAGTGCCAGAATATGTACAGATGGTTACAGAATGGTGTAAAAAATACTCTTCTTTACCTGTGATTGTAAAGCTAACACCTAATATTTCGAATATTCAAGTGCCCGCTCAAGCAGCAATGGCTGGAGGGGCAGATGCTGTTTCTTTAATCAACACAATTAATTCGATTGTGGGTGTTGATCTTGATGCAATGGCTCCAATGCCAACAGTAAACGGTAAAGGAACTCATGGAGGGTATTGTGGCCCAGCAGTGAAGCCAATTGCACTTAATATGGTTGCTGAAATTTCACGTCACTCTAAAACAAGCAAGCTTCCTATTTCTGGTATTGGTGGAATTGCAACCTGGCAAGATGCAGCTGAATTTTTTGTTTTAGGTGCAAGTACTGTACAAGTATGTACTGCGGCAATGCATTATGGATTTAAAATTATTGATGATTTAGTCGACGGTTTAAGTCATTGGATGGATTCAAAAGGATATGAAAATTTAGAGGATATTATTGGAAAAGCAGTGCCCAATGTAACTGATTGGAAAAATTTAGATATGAACTATTCTGTAAAAGCTCATATCGATCAAGATAAGTGTATTAAATGTGGGTTGTGTTTTGCAGCTTGCGAAGACACTTCGCATCAAGCAATTGCGTATTTAAAATCTGATGCTATTCGAAAATTTTCTGTAATTGATGAAGAGTGCGTTGGGTGTAATTTGTGCCAGCTTGTGTGTCCGGTAAGCAATTGTATTACAATGGTGCCAGAAGAAAATCAGAAGCCGTATTTAGCTTGGCGAGATGATCCACGAAATGTGCGGGCATAACAATAAGGCCAACCCAAAGTTAAGAATCCAAGATGATACGGACACGCCAGAAGAGCAAATCAACTTTGTGTAACCAGCAGACATTAGGC
>CAYGQR010000011.1:0-59093 GCA_964352255.1 uncultured Oligoflexia bacterium | reverse complement strand
TTTGCTCTTCTGGCATGTGCGTATCATCTTGGATTTTTAACTTTGGGTTGGCATACTTTGTGTATATTGCTTTGGGTTTTTAACTTTTGGTTAGCATTATTAGTATTAACAAATGTTAATGTTTGAGCCCTGATTTTGTAGCTTCATTTCTAGTTAATAAATCGATTTCACGATTTATAGTATAACTTAATACTGTTCGTATTAAAACGATACTCGCCAGAATACCCACTGAATAATAGTCAGGAGCAGTAGTGGTTCCTATAAGATCTGCCGCAATAATAAATTCTAAACCTAATATTAAGACACGACCTAATTTCAAACGAATCTGATTAATACCGACTGTAGAAGAATTATTTTCTTTTTTGAATAGGTATGAAACGTAACTAAATAATGCAATTAAGACACCGAAAAGAATAATAATCACGCCGCAAAATGAAATGGTGTGTTGTATAAATAATAAGATTTTAGGTAAATCTATTGTGTCCATAAATAATATTCTCACAATCTAGAAAAAATAGTTATGTGCGTTTATTATGCTCCATGAGAAGCATATCATTTATAAAAAATATTGTAACTGCAGTTCTTGGGTAATTGCACTTTGAAAGTCAGGTGAAAGTGTATGAATCTTTTTTCTTATTTTTAAATAACATGATGCAAGCTGTACCATCGGATATGGACAGACGGGAAAATGAGAAAACCGTAATCCCGCAGCAGGGCGGTGTGAAGAAGAGGTGTGTGCAGCCGCCGCTGCAGCTGCGCCAAAGACACTGGTTTCGCTTTGGCGAATTGGTTTTGCCAAATTTGATTCAAGTTTTGCTTGAATTTCTGGGTATCCATTGCAAAGAAGATGCCGTACTTCTTCATATATAAAGCAGGGAAGGTAGGCATATTGAGTGATACGAATATCGTTATTTTGTATTTCCATCCATCGCACAAATTGTGTAAATTCATATGGAATTTGAGGTATTATACAAGACTGTGAAAAAAGAAAAAAATCAGAATCTTGAGCGGCATCAGATAATTGTATAAATTGAATAATTGAGCGCATTTCATATCTAGTAGACATTAGTTTTGCAGCAGAATCATCAATCCAAATTACAGGAATAGTGAACTCTTCTCTGCGAGCAATAATATCTGTGCGAAAACAACTTCCTAGACAGCTAATGTTGTAAATTTCACGAAGTGAAAAGTTGTTTTGTAACCATATTAAATTTAAAAACATAATTCTTGCTTTCTTATCAAATATTACGCACGAGACCATTTAAAATATTTACCTAAAAAATGAAGTAATTTTTTAGATGTGTGTTTCTTTTTCCACGCCCCTGCAATTTCTTGATTGGCAAGCGAAAGAGAGGGATATACATGGATTGTTTGTAAAATTTCGTTTAGCCCAAAATCATTTTTAATTGCAGATACAAATTCAATAATAAGATTACTTGCTTGTGCACCAACAATTGTTGCCCCTAAAATTTTGTTTTTGCCTGGTACGGTTAGAACTTTAATAAACACCATGTCTTCTTTATCAGTGCGCGCCCTATCTATATGATTGATTTCATATTTCGTGAGTTCATAAGGGATTTTCTCTTTTTTGGCAGATTGTTCTGAAAGTCCTGTTGTGGCAATTTCTGGATAGGTAAAAGTACACCATACAGCAGCAGCATAAGAAACTCGTGTTTTCTTGAGATGTCCAAATAGTGAGTTTGCTGCACAAACTTGTGCTTGATAAGAAGCCATATGGGTAAATTGATAAGGCCCGGTAATATCACCGCACGCATAAATATTTGGGTAGTTTGTTTGTAAGTACTCATTGACTTCGATGCTTCCATTCTTACGCAGAGTAATTTTAAGTTCTTCTATGCCAAAATTATTCGTATTTGCTTTTCGTCCAACGGCAATTAAAATATGCTCAAATTCTATTTCAGTTTCTTTGCCTTTATGATCACAAATCAGCACATTTTTATAATTCTTTTTTTTAAATATTTTTGCCGTGTGATTAACTAGGATTTCGATTCCATCCTGTTCAAAACGCTTAGTGATTGCTTCACTAACATCAACATCTTCAACGGCCATAATACGATCTGACATTTCAATGATTCTGACTTTAGAACCTAAAAAGGCAAAACACTGTGCAAGTTCTGATCCAATTGGCCCGCCTCCTAAAATGGTAAGATTTTTAGGTAGCTCGTCTAACTGCCAAATATTGTCTGATGTAAGGTACGGAATGGCTTCAATTCCAGGAATTTTAGGAATCGCAGGACTTGCACCACATGCAATGACAATATTTTGCGTAGTAAGAACCTTCTCACCGACCTCTACTGTCCATGGAGAAGTTATTTTTGCTTCTCCAGCTATTGTTTTTACACCAAGAGATTCATATCGTTCAAATGAATCGTTAGGTGCGATAGCGGCAATTGTATTTTGCACATGTTTTTTGGCATCTTTAAATGAAAATTCAATTTTACTTTGTGTCACGCCAAATTGTGCTGATTCTTTTGCTGCTTTTAAAGCGTGGGCACAGCGAATAAGCGCTTTACTAGGAACACATCCTGAATTTAAACAATCTCCACCAGTTTTGCTTTTTTCTATTATAGCAACTTTTGCTTTTACAGTTGCCAAGATATAAGAACTAATAAGCCCTGCAGATCCTGCTCCAATAACAACAGTATTGTATTGAAATTTTTTAGGTTTTTTCGATTTGTAAGGAGCGTAAATTTTTCTCAATTTGATAAATCCTATTATTTTTTTTAGGAGAAGTGGCACAACGCCTAAAGCAGTGAGGGCTAAAATAATGCGTGGAGATAAAATATCGTTTGTTGATTCAATTGTTGCCAGTTGAGCACCTGCATGAACGTATAATACAGTGCCAATCAGCATACCAAGTTGCGAAACCCAATAAAATGTAAAGATAGAAATTTTTGTAATACCAAATATTAAATTAATCAGAAAAAAAGGAATAAATGGAATTAGCCGAAGTGTGAAAAGATAAAAAATACCCTCTTTTTCAATACCGGCATTAATTGTTTTTAAGATTTTTGAGTATTTATTTTCAATTGAGCTTTGTAAAATATAGCGAGAAGTTAGAAAAGCAATTGTAGCACCAAGTGTAGAAGCAAAGGAAACAATAATAGTCCCATATAATGTGCCAAACAATGCTCCTGCACCAAGCGTCAAAACTGTTGCGGCAGGTAATGAAGTTGCAGTGATTGCAACATAAATAAAAAAGAAGATACTCAGAAATATTATTGGTTTATCTGAATAAAGTTTTTGTAAAATTCCTAAGTGCGCTTGAAAATTTTCAAGGTTTAAAAGTTGGTTTAAATCAAAATAAAAAATACAAAATATGATAATTAAGACAATGCTTATAAGAATAATTTTTTTCATTCAAAACTCCCTATTGCTATTGTATCATTTGGATTTTTAACATGTTAGAAGGTTACGTAAAAAATAAATATCAACATTATTTGGTAATTCCACTCGCAAAGAAACTTCTGTTTTTGCACCCTAATCATATTACCTTTATAGCACTTTTTATTGGTGCTGCTGCTGCTTATCTTGGCGCTACAGGGTATCCGTATTCTGCTGTTTTTCTTTTGTTTCTTTCTGGTTATTTTGATTCTTTAGATGGTGTGCTTGCACGATTAACAAACACAACCAGTCAATTTGGTTCTGCTTTAGATATTGTGTGCGATCGAATAGTTGAATTTTTAATTATTTTAAGTTTATTTTTAATTGCCCCATTAGATCGAGGTTTTGGTGCATTATTGATGCTGGGTAGTGTTTATATCTGTGTAACAAGCTTTTTAGTCACAGGTATTTTTACACCTAATACTTCAAATAAAGGTTTTCATTATAGTCCAGGACTCATTGAACGGTTAGAGTCTTTTCTCTTTTTTGCGTTCATGTTTTTAATGCCCAATTACTTTTTATGGCTTGCGTTAGTGTATTCTTCTCTTGTATCATGGACAACTTTATCTCGAATGACAAAGTTTTTCACGAGGAGATTGGCAATATGAATAAAAACTATTATTTGTTAGCATTATTGTTTGGATTTTTTTCTCTTGGTTTTTATGCATTCAAAACCCGTGCTGTAGAATCCAAATCTGAACACAGACAAGAAATTGCACAATCTACTGTTCACGAAAAAGTACCAAATAAAAAAGAAACTAAAGATTTTATGTCTAAGTCGTCTTTAAATAAAGATGCAGAAACTAAAAAATTAATAAGATCCAACTCAAAACAAAAACGAGGAGCAGATATTGCTTTGAAAAAAGCGAAATCTTCTTCCCAAAAACCTCATTATAATAAACGTGATTATACAGATAATTGGGAACTTGAAAAAATTGATGAATCTGCCGAGAATTTAAAAGAGCTTATGACGCATAGCCAACCACTCAGTATTGTGCGACATACTGCTGATAATTCTACCGAGATTTTTCCTAATCGTCATGAAGAAGGAGAAGCTCAAAGCAATCAAACAATGTATTTAGGAAGCTCTTCTTCTATTGATAAAGTAAAAGCAGAACGTCAGCAAGAATCTGATAAGGCTCGTTCTGCATTTAAAGTTGAAGGCCGCGCCGACAGACCAGATGCTAAATCTGGAGCATTAAAATTAGAAGAGAATGCTTTCGATATTGTGGCATTTCATGCAGGAACAAGAAACAATGGCACAATACTTGTTCCTGTAAATGCAGATTTATATTCTGCACTTCAAGGCCCCAACTATTCTTTTGAAGAGTATGATTTTAATGATCCTGAACAAATCAAACTTCACTTTTCAACTGTTTTGCCATTGGGAAATAATGGTACTCTTATTCTAAAAGTAAAGAACAATGGAGTTTTAATCAATAAACCTGGATTTGATATTTCAATTTATCAAACAACTTTTAGAATTCAAGATTCTGATTCGTTTTCTCAAAAGTTTGCTTATTTAGGTGTGTCGAACAAATTAGATGAAAGTGATGTGCATTGGTTTCCTTGTGCGCAAAATACAGGTTTTTTATCAGGATGCATTGGCGTTGTGCCTACAAAAGAAGGTGGCGATAAATTTGATCTCAGCACTATTGGTGTCCAAAGTGCTCAATATATTTGGATACGAGATGTTGGTTCAAACAATACTCTGCCAAGTAAGTGGCCAAACGAAGGTTGTGTTATTGATGCCGTTCATTTACATCATGCGTTTAAAAATGAGCCACAATCTCCTTAGTCTGCACATTTACTCGTAAGATGTTCTTTACATAGAGCCATTTCTAATGATGGTTTGGTATCGCTTCTTTTATCGAGTTTAGCTGCCAAATCTCTTAGAGCACTTCTTAAGCTTTCTTCTACAACTGGATGGTAAAATGGAAAAGCGAGCATTTCATGGACTGTAAGTTCTTGTGAAATGGACCAAGCAATTAAATGTGCTAAATGCTCGCCTGATGGGGCAAATAATTCAGCACCAAGTATTTTATTTGTTTTTTTGCATCCATATATATTTAAAAGTCCAACTTCTTTCAGCATAACAATTGCTCTGCCTTGTCCTTCAAAACACACTTGTCCTGTTTCAAAAGCGACATTTTGTTTTTGTAAGGATTCGTATCTCATTCCAACAGTTGCAAAATTGGGATCTGCAAATGTGATTCCAAGCCAAGTTCGCCTTTTAAAACGTCCTTCTGTGGCATGAACTGCATTATAGCCTGCAATTGTGCCTTCATCTGCAGTCTCGTGTAAAATAGGCCTCACCTCATTTACATCACCTGCAATAAAAATATTGGTATTTTCAATTTGAAGTGTTTTTGAATTAAAAATGGGAACGTGATATTCATTTAATTCAATTCCAATTTTTTCAAGTCCCATATTTTGAACATTAGGACTTCTTCCAATTGAGATAAGAGCTTTATCGACAGTAAATGTATTGTCTTTTGTATGAATCAAAAGTTTATTATTTTCTGAGGAAAGTGATTGAACGCCCCCAAAATCGAGTTTCATTTCTTCTGAAATTTTTTGAATGCTATAGTTAATTAATTCAGGATCTGAAAAACCGCCGATTGCCCTGCGTCTTGTAATGCCAATAACATTTGAAGTTAATCGGTTAAGCGCTTGACCTATTTCAATTCCAATCACTCCAAGACCAATTACAGCCATTGATTTAGGGAGAGATTTTATTTCAAAAAATGAATTTGTATCAACAAAAAAGTCTTTATAAGGAAGCCATTCTTTTGGAATGATGGGACTTGATCCAGTTGCGATAATAATATTTTCGGCAGTGATTTTTTCATCACCTAAATCGAGAGTGTTTTTATCAAGAAACACGGCTCTTTTTTGAATAAGGTGTGTGTTTTTCCACGTGTTGATATCTACAAACACACTTCTTACAAAACGGTCACGTAATTTTCGTACGTGTGTCATCACTTCTTCTGTATTTATCGATAAATTTTCTGCGCCATGTATGCCTTGAGATTGAAATACTTTTCTACGATGATAGTCGTTTGCAACTTGTATAAACACTTTTGAAGGCATGCAACCAACTCGCGCACATGTTGTTCCTAAAATACCATCATCAATTACAACGTAATCATCAGTATATTTAGAAACAATACTTTGTGCATTTAAGCCAGCTGTACCTGCACCTATAATCGCAACTTTTACGTGTTTCATAGTACGTCTCCATGGGGCTAGAGTGTTTATTGAAACCGTAAATTATGAAATCAGATATTTGACGTGTCTTTCTTCAGATTTAAGCTCTGATCCAAAGCTTGTGTACGGTTAAAATCACTCTAAGAATTGAAATAATATTTTTTCATTTCAAGAAAATGCTTTTCTTGTAATTTTCCTTTTCTTGAGCACATTAAATTTGTCACATCTAATTGATAATTTACAATTGCACCAATTGTATCATCATAAAATTCCATGTAACAATCCGGAAACCCAAGGATATGGCCAAATTCATGACGAATGGTCCATTGAACATCCCACTCATTGAGTGGAGTATTGGCATCCATAACAATTTGATTGCCACCAAGGCCATTTACATGTGGTGTTGTGCCCGCTTCAAATGCTAAATTTGGAACATTAGGTTTTGCTTCTACATAGTTTAAAACAAGTTGCCAGTCTTTCCATTGCCATTCTAGTTCGACGTGATGCATAAGAGGTTTATATTTTTCCTCTATTTCTGCAAATGGAATATATGCTGTATCTGGATTTTCTGCAGACCAATTTATATCACTTCTAACCGCATATTTTGGAATTGAGAATTTACCGACATAATTTTCTTTTGCTTGGTCGATGTATTTTGCATAAAAGGGTAAAGCATTTCCTGCATTTTTACTTAGACTTTTTGAAAGTAATTTTGTGCATTTGTTGTCATTTGTCTCGGTATTGTAACAAATTCTTGTTAATCCAGTATGAATTTTACTTTGTTCTTCTGAAGAAAGTTTATAAAAACTTGCAAGTTTATCTGTTAAATTCTCGACTGATGCGAGAGTGACATAACCCCGAACGTCTTCTTGTCTTCCTGCTTTTAAAGCAGGAATATAAGGCTGCATTAATTTCCATCGAGCTGCACTTTGATACAAATAATCAATTTGTAAGCCGTAGTTTAAATAAGTTTCCTCATCTAACGGCAATGTGTTTGTAAAACCTTGTCCATGTATCAAAACTGATTTCATTGCAGATGGCATATTGTTTAACAGTTGTTTATAATTTTTTAAAACCGTTTGTTCATTATAAATAGTAGGTTGCTCAACTGGATAAACACGACGATTTTCTGGTGAAGAAAACGCAAGAAATGTTTCACGGTTTTGATTAAGATATTCTAACCATTCTAGGTTGCGTGCACCTAAAGCAAGAATTTTTTCTATATCATTTTTTTGTGTAGCAAAGTGTAAACCTGTATGTGCAGATTGAACTTCTTTTTTTTGCAGTAACTCTTGATATTCTGAACTTGTGATATCGGGCAAAATATGCGGAATTTGAGTATGTGAGGCTTGCGCTGCAAGTGAAATGCTTGAAAGTACAAATCCTAATCCTATAACTTTTTTCAACCGCTTATCCTCCAATAATAATTACTATAAAGTTTTGTTTTTATAAAAAAAACTTATATTATTTTGTCTATAAAATTGCAATTTAATTTTTATTATTCAGTATGTGAAGAGATTGGGATTAAGAAAAATGCGATTTTGGTTTTACAAATTGAATGCAAGTAATTTCGGACGTTGTTCCTAAACGCATTGGCGGGCCCCAAAAGCCAGTACCTTGATTCACATAAATATGCTGATTTGTATTTGGAATTTTTGACAATCCTGAATAATAAGTTTGATCTTTTTTCACAAGATAATGAAGTGGCCACATTTGCCCACCACCATGTGTATGTCCTGAAAGCTGTAAATTAATCCAAGGAAATTTAATAAACTCGCGCCAATCTTTTGGTTGATGAGCAAGTAAAATGGTATAAGCCGGTTTTTCAGGAGTTGTAATATGATCTTCTAAATGCTGCACACTTTTTTGTAAGCGGTTGTCTTCGTGCTTAGGAATTTTTTTGTATTTAAGCCAAAGTTTATCTTCTATACCCAAAAAATTAATTTGAAATGTATCAAAATCAATAATTTGTGATGAGTTTGAAAGAATTTTCCAACCAAAATGATTTTTAAAATACTCTTTCCAATGGTGTGGGCCGCTGTAAAATTCATGATTTCCTGTAATATAAACAACTCGTTTTTTTGCTTTAATGAGTTTAAACGGTTCCATTTGGGTATGAAGCTGTTCAACTGTACCATCCATTAAATCGCCTGTAATACAAACAATATCGGCATCAATCGAATTCACGAGTGTGGTAATGCGTTCTACCCTTTTTCGTGTTACCAAGCCCGAAACATGCACATCACTAATCATGGCAATTTTAATATTTTCAAATTCTGCTGGCATATTTGTTTCAACCGGAATTGTTACATTGAGTATTTCGGGCTCACGCAATGCATTATAAATTGCATAGATAGAAACAGCACCTGTACATCCCACAAGAATGTCCCAAATATAAACTTGGTTTATGTTCAGCAGTTTAAAAATGATTTCTAGGGGAATGGTTAAGAAACAAAAGATCATTGCTATAAAACCAATTCCAAGCCACAAAAATAAAAAGAATTCAAAAAATTTTCGTAAAAAATGTGGTATGATTCTTAAAAGCACAAATCCAAAAAGAGTGTATGCACATAACCCCATAAAAACACTTATCCAAAAAATGTTTCTTGTGCCAACTACAGGTTCAACGAGGCGAATATATAAGTAATAGTGCGAGAGCGCTGTAATCAAAAATGAACCAAAAACTGTACTTAAAAAATGACGTACCATCATAATTTTATGGGCTCCATTGATTGGATAAAGTGGTTATATTTCCATTGTCATCAACTTGAACAATAGCAATAAGCTTTTGTTTTGTTTTATTCACGACTCCCGTTACTTCTATCCGAAAAATATTTTCTTTGTAGCCAAAATAACGGGACAATGTACTTTTAATACTATCATTTATCCATGTTTTTGCATTTTCATTAAACCATTGGTTTAAATCGGCAGCGCTTTTAAAGGTATTTTTATCTCTGTAGTCATAAAATTCTTTCCACAAAACTGGATTAATAGCTTCAGACTGATTGGGGCGTAGAATAGAAGCAAGTAGTTCAATGGGTGCACAATTAGGATTAAGAGGTGCTTTATCTGCATCGTTCAAAGTAGGCCAAACTGTAAAATACGGCGCATAAATATTATAAATATTATCGTATTGAAATCCATCTACAGCCCGTATTTCTTCTAGTGAAATAAGTGGGCGATTAATGGTTCTCATGTAATCAAGTAAATTTTGCACTAAACGCTCATCATTTAAATTATAAATTTGAAGCAAAGTTTGTGCATCAGGGGTTGAAAACATATTTCTTAATGCTGAATTTGTAGAGATGGAATAGGGGCCTGGCTGCAATAAATTTAAATCAAGTTTGCAGTTTTCACTGGTAATATTAATAATAAATTCACCAGGAACTTTATTAAGTGCTGCAATGACATTTTGGTCGATTATATTTTTAAAAAGTGGGTTGCTACTTAACATTTTTCCGCTAATGGGAATGTTATTTAAGCTTGAATATAAAGCTGCAGGCAATTCAAATGGAAATTTTGCAGCATCCTTTGATTGGGTAATGGCATGAAATTTAATAAGTGTTTGTGCAAAACTTAAACCAGATTTAGCTGTGCCTTGTGCCTTAATTACATTTTCTTCCGACATGGTATGTTTAGCCACAATTTGTGTTTGATACAAAATATCGGCTAAAATTGTGATAATTGTAGCAATAAAAACAAGTACGAAAATAACAGCAAAACCTTTTGAATTTTTTTTCATTGCCAATCGTACTCCTCGGATAAACTTGATTTTGACGAGCGTCGATTTTCGTTTTCTTCAGAAAAAAACTGATCGGGACTCGAAGGCAGTTGTCTTTTTTGGTTGGGCTGCGAAGGATTTTGCTTCTCGTCAGTTTGATCGGATTGTTTCTCTTGAGGTTTTTTACGTGTTGAATTATTGAGATATGTAATTGTATCTAGCTTTATTTCTTGTTTTGGCGCTTTGCTGTTTTTTTGTGGCACATACAAAGATAAAATAACTTTTACCATTTTGGGTAATTTGCCAGATTCATTTTGTGTGCTATCCCACTTATCTTGAAATTCTTTTTTCTTCCAAAATTTTAATTCGAACTTTTTAATATCTTCGGCAAGCACAGTGCGCACACCAACGCCAGGTGTGGGAAGATTTTTGTTTGAATCCATTTTTGCATCAACAATACGTATCAGTTGTTTTTTATTCTCTTTTTCTTCAACAAGATAGGCGATTTGAGCAAGATTATTACTATGTGAATTGTAAATAAGTGATTTGTTATTGATGACTGAAAAAATCAACTGAGAATTTTGCCCATTTTCAGAATGGACAAAATTAAATTTTTGATCTTGCGGAATAGCAGGCAATAAATAAGCGCCTTCTAAATCTGTTGTTATTCGATTCATTATTTTATCAAAAGGATATCTGTCTGTAATTTTTTGTTGCAAACGTAATTCATTTGATAAAATATTAATTGTTAGCATAACAATTGTACTTAATAGGGCAATGGAAAGCATCACTTCTAGTAATGTAAATCCTGCGCTTGCGTTTTTATTTTTGAGTATAGAGTGATGTTTTTTCATGGAAACTCATTAATTAAAAATTTTTGTGCTTTCAATAGCATCACTATTAATTAGAAATAAACTTTGCGAAATTTTTTGTTTTTCTTTTCCTTCAGGCCAGATTGTACTGATGTCTACAATCAACGAAGCTTCCTCATCAACAGACCTGTCTAGATTATCTCCAACAGCTGTAAACATAATTTTAATCAGTTCAGGGTTAGCGTTTTCATCTTTACCCATATAATACATTTGTACTGCTGAAAGTAAGAGTTGAGAAAGCTTGACTTCTTGTGTTGAAGTTGAAATTGAATTTGTAAATTTTGAATTTAATTTTGATTGCCAAATTTTAGGTTCATCAGGTTCTGGATAAGCGTTAAAACCATCTTTTTCCGTTAAAAAATCGAGTTGAGCCATCGTCGATTTTAACACAAGTGTTGCTTTTTGTTTTTCAGTAGAAAACTGTAAAATACGCACTACAGATGTTTGTAATGCAATCATACTTCCTACAACTGTTGCAAGAATGCCAATAGCAATGACTGTTTCGACTAAAGAAAAACCACTTTGATTATTTTGGTAATTCAAAATTAGCCTCCTGAAATCCTTCAAGCAGTTTTATTTTTCCGGTAAGAGTATTTAAATTTAAAGTGTATTTTGGTGCATTTGTATCGATAACTGCTCTGTCTCTTAGTCCTACTTGAAACGAAGCTGGTGTTGCTGTTGCAGAAGGAAAAAAGTAAACATAGGCTAAATATGCTTGGTCTGCGGGTTCATTTTGCGTTTCTGCTGTTGGTTCATAAGACAAGGGATACAACACAGGAAGTTGTGCTAGCCCAGTTGTCACTTTGACAAAAATCACATTTTCTGTAAAAGATTTTGGTTCAATTAATGCAGTTTTGAGAGTTTCCCATGGTATATCTTTTAATTCATTTCTTTGATGTGCAGGTATTTCAAGCAATGGATTATCTGTAGCAATTGCGCTTTTAGCTTCATCTTCTAAACGGTTATAAAGCGACTCTTTAAATTTTGCACGAGACTCTGTTTCGACAGAAACAATTGGTGCGCGACCAGTAAAATCTTTTGGTGCAATTTCTGTCCAAAATCTTCCATGCTTAATATCAAACACAACTCGATGCACACGTCCTGTAAAAATCGCACTTTGATAAGCTAAACTTACTTGGCTTGTAAGGCTTTGTAATCCGTCTCGCATTGCATATTTATTCGTACGTTTTAAAGCGGGAAGAATAATCGTGGCAATTAAACCAATGAGAGCAAGTACGATAAGTATTTCGAGTAATGTAAAGCCACGATTTTTAGATTGCATGAGAATTTAAAACAAATTTAGCAAGGACTACAGCCTTCAAGGCTATTATCACTACCAGCAGTGTCTGTGTTAAGTTGTTGTTTGCCGTTTTTATAACAAATTGAAAGGGCTTGGCCATCTTTTCCTTTTGAACCTAGGTACACATCGCTTTGTTCAGCAGAAGGCATAGTGTAGCAAAATCTACGACCCCATGAATCTTTTGCTTCATCTGGTGTAATTAATGGATTTGACCCACTTTCAAGTGCATCTAAAGTAGCTGGCAATTGATTTTCGTGCATAAGTTGATACTGAATAATTTTGCTGTAAAGGTTTGCAGCTTTAGTGCCAGTTAAACTTACATTTGCTGTGTCACGGCTTCCTGCAATACGGCTTACAATAATGCCAATAAGCATACCGATAATCGCAAGTACAATGATAATTTCGAGTAACGAAAATCCTTTTTCAGATGTTCGTACTGTGCTTTTAAATTTGTTCAAAAATGATTTCACGAATCCCCCTGTTTAAAATTAGCCTAATTGCTGCATTGCAGCCATCATTGGTCCTATTACAGCAAGAACCATCATAAAGACAACTACAGCCATAAAAATCATCATTGCGGGCTCTATAAGACGAGTTGTGATTGTAATTTGATTATCAACATCATCGTCATAAATATCAGCAATGTTTTTCAGCATTTCTTCAAGTTTTCCGGTTTTTTCACCTGTACGAAGCATATGAATAACCATTGTTGGAAAAATGCCTGTTTTTTCTAAGGCTGCAGCCAGTTTATCACCATCTTGAACTTTTACAATAGCTTCATCAATTGCATCTTCCATAACACTGTTTCCAACAACTTTTCGCGTGAGGTGTAACGCTTCAATAATGCGTACACCACTTGTTAAAATTGTAGATAATGTTTTTGCAAAGCGTGAAACGGCAACTTTTTGAATTAAGATTCCAAAAATGGGTAAATTAAATAATATGGAGTCAATTTTTTGTCTGCCTTTTTCTGTTTTGGAGGCATACACAACACCAACTACACTGAGTAGAATAAAAATTAACGTTACAATCCACCAATTTTGTATAGCAGTTGAAATGTTATTCATCCAAATTGTATACCATGGAAGCGTAACGTCTAAAGAAGCAAATGATTCGGTTAATTGTGGCATGACTTTTATAAATAAATACAAAACAACCACTAAAGCCATAACAACCATTAGTGCAGGATACGTAAGAGCGCCCACAACTTTTCGTTTAATTTCGATTTGATAATACATAAAATCGCTTAAGCGTTGCAACACAACACCTAAAGCACCCGATTTTTCGGCAGCACCAATCATATTCACATAAATTGAATTAAAAACTTTTGGAAACTCACGGTGTGCAGCAGAAAGAGATTTTCCTTCTGAAACAAGCTCACGGATACGAACATAAATTGCTTTTAATTCTGCATTTTCGACTTGATCGGCAATTGCTCTGAGAGATTCATTAATATCAACAGCTGAATTCATTAAAATTGCAAATTGTTTTGTAGCAAGTGCAAGATCTTCTGGTTTTGGAGGTTTACGTGTAAGCTTTGACCACAAGGTAGAATCTGCTTGCGCAGCCCGTGCTTGTGAATCTTCTTCAAGCTTTAAAATAAATATTTTTTGCTTGCGAAGTTTTGCTTTTGCATCACGTAAATTTTCTGCTTGAATAGAACCTTTAACTGTTTTGCCTGAAGCAGATGATTGTCCTTTATACGTATACAAAGGCATAATTTAATTCCTTAAGCTGTTTCGTTTGTATCGTCAAACTCTTCAGTTTGAGTTGCGTAACGCGCTTCGAGTAAACTCGTTTCACCATTTAAAAACCGATCTTGAGCACTTTCTCTAAGTGTACGCATTCCTCTTTGAATTGCCAACTTTTTCAAAGTTGAACCATCTGAATTTTTTAAAATAAAGTTACGTATGACATCATCAAAAATAAGAAGTTCATAAACACCCATTCGGCCTTTGTAACCAGTGTTTTTGCATTCAGCACAGCCTTCTTCATTCTCTTTGTAAAGAGTTTTGCCTTTTACATCAGCAAGCGTAAGGTCGAATGTACTGAGTTCTTCTTTTGTATATTTAGTAGAAATACGACAAGTAGGACACAAACGACGTACAAGGCGCACAGCAAGCACGCCCAGAACAGCTGTTGTGATTTGAAATGGCTCAATACCAAAATCAATTAAACGTGGTATAGACGCAGCTGTATCGTTTGTATGCAATGTGCTAAAAACTAAATGACCTGTAATCGAAGCTTGCACAGCAATTTTAGCTGTTTCAGAATCACGAATTTCACCAATTAAAATGACATTTGGATTTTGACGTAAAATTGAACGAAGTGCAGCTGCAAAAGTCAGTCCTGCCCGTTCGTTAACTTCTACTTGGCTTACTCCAGGCATTTGAATTTCGACAGGATCTTCAACTGTAATAATACTAATATCAGGCTTATTAACAGTCATTAAGGCAGCTGCAAGTGTTGTTGTTTTACCTGAACCTGTTGGCCCAGTAACAAGAATAATCCCATGTTTTTGCTGAATAAGAGTTTGGAAATTAGTTAAAACTTCGTCCGGTAAGCCCATTTTACTTAATGGAGGCACACCACTTGATTTATCTAAAATCCGCAGAACAATACGCTCTCCATATTTAATAGGAAGTGTACTAACACGCATATCAATATCGCGGTTTCCAACTTTTAAAGAGATGCGCCCATCTTGTGGTAAACGGCTTTCAGCAATATTTAGTTTTGCAAGAATTTTAATACGGGTTGCAACACTCGATTGATACCGTTTTGGAATAACACGCACCTCTTTCATGCGCCCATCAATACGAAATCGTACTGAAACTTTATCTTCAAAAGGTTCTATATGAATATCAGAAGCGCGTTCTGTGATGCCTCGTTTAATGATGAGAGTAACTTCGCGGCGTACAGGAGCTTCATCTGTGTCTTGAGCAAGTAAATCGTGAGCAACATCAAGACCTTCAATGTGTTCTGCATCGGTTTCAGAAGTAAGGCCTCCTCCACCATCATGCATGTCTACACGTTCAAAAAGATTATTGATGGTTTCTTCAATAATGGCTTGAGGACATAAAACACGTTTCATAGTTTTATTAAAAATCAGACGAATATATTCTAAGCACGCTGTTTGAAATGGATCGTTTACAGCTAAGGTAACGCTAAATTCATCTTCAGCAATCGGGACAATTAAATTTTGCATGCAAAACGTAATGTTCAAATCTTTGACAATTTGTGCGTCAATTTCAGAAGCAGTGATATTTTCAAGATAAGGCATATCGAACATAACAGCATATGCTTTAAATAAATCGAATTCATCAATTACAGCTTTTTCAATTAATACATCAGCAAGTTCAACATCAGTTTCAACAAATGAATCTTCAATAATTTCATTGACTCGTTTTGTAATTGAAGGATGTTGTTCAATCAGAATATCTTTGAGTGATTTAACCATTCTCATCTGCCTTTTACTGTGGTGTCACAGTGGTTTGTGGTAGTGGAGGGGCAGTATTTGAACGACGACGTGCTCTTGAACCGTTTGTTTGTGTAGGTGCTCTTGGAACCGAATTAAATCGTGATCCATTTGATGCTGTAGCCGTTGGAGCGGTAATAGGATCGTGATTTTGGCTTGGTAGTTTTTGTTCGCGAGGCTTCATTTTTTTATTTTGTGCTTCAACATAACTAGGCATTTCTTTTTCAGGAATTGCATTGCCAGCATCTTCTGTTGGTAAAATTCTGTAAAAATCTTCATTTTTATAGTGTTTGCCATAATACATTCTTAAAAATTCATCGCGATCGCGAATTTTATCTTTATATATTTTTTCAAGATCTTGAGAATTTTTAACAACATGTGGTGTTAAAAATAAAGTAAGATTAGATTTAATTTTTTCGTCTTGAACTATTTTAAATAACCAGCCTAAAATTGGGATATCCCCTAAAAGTGGAATTTTAGCTTCTGATTTTTTATGAGATTCTTTGGTTAAACCACCCATAACTGCAGTTTGCCCTGAACGGACTGTTACAACAGATTCCGCAGATCGTTTTTGAATTGGATTTGGATAGCCAGTAGTTGGATTTGCAGCACCTGCATCATCAAGTTGTAAATTAATTTTAAGATTTACATAATTTGAACGTGAAATTTGTGGAGTTACATTTAAGGCGGTTGTTACATCGTATGTTTGTGGTGAAGGAACAGTTCCTGTTCCATTTGGATTTGGCACATACAAAATTGTACGGTACTGAGCTGTTGCATTAAATTTTGCAGTTTCGTTATCTGAAACCATCATGCTTGGTGTTTGCAAAACATTTGTATTCGCATCTGTTTTAAGAGCAAACAAAAGTGCACCAGGTCTCACTTTAAAGCCACCTAAATCAACTGTAGTATTACTTAAAATACCTAACAATAAGTTTGAACCGATTCCTGCAAGAGATTGTTGAAAATCTTGCGAAGAACCATTTTGAGGAATGTTAAATACAGACGCATTTGTTGGGTTAAATCCAAAAGGTGTCACAAATTTACCGTCAACCGTTGCACCACCTAAAACCGATGGCTGCCAGCTTAATCCATTTTCAAGAGATAAATCGAGAATATCGGCTTCAAGATAAATTTGACTTCTGCGTTGATCTAAAGATTGAATGAGTTTTTCGATTTCCAAATAAGCATTTTGGCTCCCTTGAATAATTAGGGAGTTTGTCGATTTATCGCTTGCTATTTTAACACCAGATAAATCGGCAACAGAAGGCTCTTCTTCTTTTCTTTGTGTATTGTTTCCGTATTGTGGATATCTTGGTGGAAAATAAGGAGATTGATTACGAGAGGACTGATTTTGAGAAAATGCTTGTAACGTTTGTGCAAGTTTTTCTGAATCGGCGTAATCGAGTGGGCGCACATGAATCATCGATTGTCCAGTGGTAGAATCCATTGGAGCATCGAACCTTTTAATAAACTTAACAACATCATCTAAGCCACGTGCAGGGCCAATTAAAATTAATGAATTTGTACGTTCATCGACTAAAGATTTTTGTAAGCTAATAGAAGAACCACTTTTTGAACCAAAAATCTCTGTAATTTTTTGGTTTGCTTCTTTTGCATCCATATGATTGATAGGCACAATTTCAACTTGAGGCTGATCTTTGCGGTTATCAAGAAGTTGAATAATTTCAAGCAAACTTTTAATTCTAAAACCAGTATCTGTTAAAATTAAAGAGTTTGTTGTGGTAAAGGCAACGCTTTGAGTAAGAGCAAGTAAAGGGCGTAATTGATTTAAAACTGTATTGGCATCAATAAACTTTAACGGAATAACCTGATTAATAATTTCATCTGTTTCAGGTGCCCAGCTTGAGCCATAATAAGTTTTAATATTTGTAGATTTTGCAGTTGGAATAGAAAGGATTTTAACAATTTGTCCTGTTTCAACCGTCGTAAAACCAGAAATATTTAAGGCACTTAAAAAAGCTTGATACGCTTCTTCTTTGGTCATTGGTTCTGGTGCAATAATCGAAATTTTTGCGTTATTTGCAACTCCTTGGCCAATAACAAAATTTTTGCCTGCCCAAACACCAACGGTTTTAATGATATCTGTTAAATTAACCCCGTTAGGAAAATCGATGCTGACTAAATTTTGTCCGTGAGGAATATTATCACTTGGAATTTGCTCAAAATTTTGCTGCTCTGAATTTTCTGGAGACAGAACAGGAATAGGAAGAGTTTCTTCTTCAATAATGTATTCTGGGGATGCCGCTTCATTTAACGAAGGTTTTTGTGAATCGATTGTTTTGGAATTCACATTCTCATTTTCAGCAATAAATTTTTGCGCAGTTAGATAAGGAGGCGGAGGTGGTGGCGGCGGTAACGACCGAGAATCGCCATATGCGTTTACTGCAATTCCAACTAATCCAGATATTGTAAAAAAGAAAAGGCTTCTCTGTTTCACTTAATAATCACCTTTCTGCGTATAATTTGAGCACCGCGTTTAACGGTAAATGTAATTTCATGTTCATACTGAAATGAGTCGTAAATCACAAAGCCTTTTGAAGGGTCGGTAAGTTTTTGATTATTTACTTGAGTCACAATATCACCGTTCATTAATCCAATTTTTTCAAATAAACTATTTGGAGCAATTGAAAAGAGCTTAAATCCTTCTACGTTTCCATTTTCTGTAAACGGAATAATACGAGCAGAATTTACAATTTTGGAAAGTCCTGTTCCAAGTTGTTCATTCACATATTCTTGCGTCAATACAATCGCATTCGCATCATCGTTAGAAGAATTTGGTGTATTGTTTTCAAAATCTTCAACAATATTCTTATCCTCTTTTTCATATAAAGAACGACAGATTTTTTTTGCACCATGTCGAAACTCAACAAGATTTGAATTTACAATACGATAGACGGAATAATCATTGTAATCAAGGATAGGATCATTTTCATGATAAACGTCTGCTCCTTGTACATCAGGATCTTGCACAGTGACCAAATTTGTTTTTGAATTACCAGTATAAATAATTCCTAAAAGCTCTACAGGCAGTGTTTCTGAATCTGGTGCGCAGGGAACTTTATAAAAGTTTTTTGACGTTAATTCTTCAGGTGAAAATTCAAAATCTTCTTTTGGAATTTCGCCAGTAATATTAAAAATATTACGTTCCACAATTGAATTTTCAATATTAGAGGGGTCATAATACTGTTGTGGATAATTAGATTGAGTGCGAAATTTTTTGGAAATTAAGAGTAGATTTACATTTCCAATTGTTTGGTTTGCAAAGAAATTTGAGACAAAAGATTTAACGATTAAAAATCCAAAAAACGCTGCAATAATAACTTTAATTATATGAGCGAATATCATTGGTTTACATTCACTTTAAAGGTTGTGGGCTGCCCATTACGCAATACTTGTAATGAGATATCGTTTTCATTTTTAAGCCCATTCAATGTTTGAATTGCGCGTCCTGCATCATTGAGTGGTATACCATTGATTGAGGTAATCACATCACCATCCTTTAAGCCTAATTTATCGTAGACACTCATTGGTTCTATTTGTGTAATTGCAAATCCATCAATGCGTCCATTCACGATATGAGGAACAACAAAAGCGTCGTTTAGAGCACTGCTTAATTTGTTGTTTAAAATATCATCTACCCATTCTCTTGTCACGTTTGTATTTGTGCCAACACGATCAAATCCAGATTCCGAATAAGATTTATCGCTTGCATTGCCACCTCTGCCATTTTTACGAACGCGTGAAGGTGGTAATTGTGCTTTCGGCAGATCTAAGTATTCAGGACAACCTGTTTCTGTAATCCATACACGTCTGGCATCAATATTCGAAATATAACCTGTTTGTTGGAGAGAATCGTTTTGTTTCAAAATGATAATTGATTCTGTGTTTTTATTTTGCAGTATTGCCATACTACTGACAGAGTTTCCGCCAAAAATAATTCCAATAACTTTATAAGGCAACTTTGATTGCTGTGGTATTCCAGAACACATTAATTTTGATTGTGGAAGCTGCCCAAGGCTTGGAAATATTCCATCCTTATTGAAAACATTTCGATCAAATATTCTCGAAATATTGACTTCGATTTGTTTTAAATTCAAATTTTCTTGATTTGAAGCAAGATTTGGTTTGGGAGTGTAAAAGTAATAAAAGAGCGTACTCAGTAAGCCAACTCCACTTATTATGAAGATGATTAGATAAATTACGCGAGTATAATTTGTTTTCATGAACCACCTTACTCAGATTTCCAACCAAATTCCCGAAAGTGTCCTTGTGAAAATCATTTTATCATTTGATAATTAACATAGTTTATCACTTTTCTAAAAATTTTATTTACCATTAATCAATGCTTTAAGGCAACTTTGATTAACAAGAGGAAAAAAAAATTGAACAGTTGTTACGCTTTATTAGGCTCAAATGTTGCAATCCGTAATGCTAAAAGTATGGTTTCAAAAGCTGTATCTTTAGATTCATCCGTTCTTATAATTGGAGAAAACGGCACAGGAAAAAGTACTGTTGCTAAATTTATTCATGAGGAATCAAAACGCAAGGAACAAAACTTTTTAATTATTCCCTGCGCAACTATTCAAGAGTCCAACCTAGAAAAAGAATTTGCCCAAATCAATAGTGGCACATTATTTTTTCAAGACATCGATAAATTGGCGCCTCGCTTACAATTTGTCTTTATTAAAGCAATTCAGAATTTATTAACAAATATTAACAAATCAGATTCTGAATCTCACTTACGTTTAATGGCTTCTGCTTCTTTAGATTTAGAAAACTATGTAAGACGTGGATTTTTTAGAGAAGATTTGTATCTAAAATTTGCACAAACAACAGCGTTTTTGCCTCCTTTACGCGATCGTCGTGAAGATATTCCTGCTTTAATTAATTACTCGATTCAAAAATCGAATCAGTTAAGACAAAGCAAAATTACATCTGTTTCTTCAGATGCTATGAAGGTTTTATTGCAACACAATTGGCCAAATAATTTACACGAACTCGATAATCTTTTAGAGCGTGTTGCCATGCTCAAAAATGCAGGCAATATTGAGCTTTGCGATTTGCCGCCTCGCTTACGTTCGCTTGTTACAAACAATATTGATCACTTTTATAGTGGTGCAAATGCACCTGCAAAATCACACGATGTAAAAGTAGAGACAATAGGTGAAACTGTTAAATCAACCCAAACAAAAAACTTTGCAAATGATGCGAATGCGAATCCTAATCCCGATGCTGAACAAACTGCCATCGACCAGTTTGTCAAAAAAGAAATCGATTTAGGAAATGGAATCGATTTTTATCGTATTGTTGAAGCATTTGAAAATAAATTATTGCAAGAAGCGTTAAAACGAGCACAACACAATAAAAATAAAGCAGCACAATTGCTTTCTATGAATAGAACAACTCTTGTTGAAAAACTAAGAAAGCGTTCTATTTTTTCTCACCTTTGCTCCGATAATGCTAAAGCAAAATACAATTCAAGCTTCACTGTTTTAGATGGTTTAGGCTCTGAGCGTAAAAAATTTGACGGGCAGTCGTACATGACAATCAGCGGCGACTGATAGAAATTGTGAAGAAGGCCAAGGGTCGGCGTTGGGCCTGCGTCTCGTTTGGCTTGTGTGCAGAACGCACACAAGCCTTCACTCCCTTGCCCCGCCTTGCCTCTTCAACAATTTCTATCCACAGTAACCACTTGTCATTCTGCGACTTCGCTTCCCATCCCGCGACTTGATCGCGGAACCCATTCCGTCATACCGTGCGACCCATTCCGTCATACCGTGCGAAGGCACGGTATCCAGAAAGCATTACAAGCAATCTAAAGAATAGCGTTTGGTTTTTTGATTGAACTTAATTGTAATATGAAATGGCGCAAATTTTTGGCGCGCCCGCTGTATAACTTTTTCGATACTCATACGCGCACTATTACGACGTGTCCAAGACGCACTTGCTAAATTTTCATAAAAAAAGAACTGAATTTCTTCGTGGGTTAATCCTGTAGGATTGTTTTGAAGCAATCGAATGACTTGTCCGGTTTTATGTGAAAAGTTTTTTGGTGTGAGTTTTTGTGCTTTTCGTGTGAGCGATTGAATTGAATGTAATTGAATAGATTGTTGCATTTTTTGCTCCTTTCTTTTCTAAGTAGCAAAAAAATAAATTACAGATTTAATAGTCAATTATTTTAGGTACTTATTTTTTTTATTGTAGATTTTTTTCTTTTTTTAAAATCAATGATAAAGCTGAGTATGAAGATTGTGTTCAATAATTGATTGAACTGTTCAAAAATTTGACAGCCTTTTTAAGGCAAACACTCAAAAACAAGAGGCAATAGAATGTCGTTAAACCCAATTGATTTTTTAAATTTTGAAGACTCACTCTCTACTGAACATAAAATGATTCAGTCTACTGCAAAAGATTTTATCTCTAAAAAATGCGCTCCACTTATTCAAGAAGCGTACGAAAAAGCAGTATTCCCACAAGAACTGATTCAAGAATTTGCAAAACAAGGTTTTTTTGGAATCAATTTAGAAGGGTACGATTGCCCTGGCTTAGATAATCTGTCATACGGACTTGTTATGAAAGAACTTGAACGGTGCGATAGCGCCTTTCGAAGTTTTGCAAGTGTGCAAAGTAGCCTTTGTATGTATGCCATTCATGCATTTGGCTCTGAAGATCAAAAACAAAAATACTTACCAGATATGGCGAAAGGAAATTGCATTGGTTCATTTGGGCTTACAGAACCCGATTTTGGATCTAACCCTGCAGGCATGAAGACATATGCTAAAAAAGATGGCTCAGATTACATTTTAAATGGCTCTAAAACTTGGATAACAAATGCGCCTATTGCAAATGTCTCGATTGTTTGGGCTCAAACAGATGATGGTATTCGGGGATTTTTAGTTGATAAAGGCACAAAGGGTTTTGAAACGCGTGAAATTCATCATAAACTGAGCTTACGAGCTTCCTTAACGGGTTCCTTATTTTTTGATAATGTACGCATTCCACAAGAAAATTTACTTCCCAAAACCACTGGGCTTAAAAATGCTTTAATGTGTTTAAGTCAGGCTCGTTTTGGGATTTCTTTTGGTGTACTAGGGGCAGCAGAGGCGTGTTTAATGGAAGCGCTCACCTACAGCAAAGAGCGTATTATGTTTGCAAAACCTTTGGCTGGTTATCAGCTTGTTCAAAAAAAACTAGCAACAATGGCCACCGAAATTACCAAAGGAAATGCGATTGCCTATCGTTTGGCAGAGCTCAAGCACAAAAAACTGATAAAACCTGCTCAAATTAGCATGGGCAAACAAAATAATGTGCAAATAGCACTTGATTGTGCGCGCATGGCACGCGATATTCTGGGAGCGAACGGAATTAGTGGTGAGTATTCATGTATGAGACATATGTGTAATCTTGAAACGGTTTCTACCTATGAAGGAACCAATGATATTCATACGCTTATTGTAGGCCAAGCCTTAACAGGCATTGCCGCATTTGAATAAAGGCGTATTGAATAAAGCCTTATTAAATAAATGAAAATTGAGTAAAAAAATTATGACAAAACAAATTAATTTTGAAAATCACTTTAGTGTGCGCGTTATTGAAATCATTTTTCCAGATGGTTTTGCAATTCAAACAAAAGACGATTTGAAATTACTCAAAATAAAGTGGCAAGAAAATTTAAAAAGTTGGCATACGCCATATACTTGTATTTTTGATATGCGTCATTTTTTAGTGGAAAATATTCTGCTTGCAGATTTTCTAAAATTAGTGAATTTTTTTCAAAAATTTCATATGAAAAAAATTGTGGGATTTAAAGAAGAAAATTCGCAAATTCCTGAAGTCGATTTTACTGTATACGATTCTTATGAACAGGCTTGTCAAAATACAAGTTTAGGCCGTGGTGCAGGGCTTGTTCGTAATATCGAAAATCTGCGTGAGCGTATTGTGATAGAAAATGATTTTCATGCACATGTGATGGAAATTAGCTTTCTTTCTGAAACAACGTTGGAATCTAAAGAAGATATTCAAATTTTAAGAGCAAAAATTAAGAACATTTTAAGACAATGGCACACACCTTATAATCTTTTGTTTAATTGTGTGAATTTAAAATTTACCGAAGAAGGAAAAGAAGAGTTTTTGAAGTTTTCTAAGTTTCTAAAAGGCTTTTTTTGCAAAGAAGTGATAGGATACTCCCCACTCGAAAGCAAAGAGCACTATCCGTTTACTACATACCGCTCGCGTCATATTGCAGCAGGTAAACTTGAATTTATGGGTGCTCAATCGGGCAGTGAAGCGGGTTGTGCGCCAAAGATTAAGCGTTCTTAATTTATGCCCAGGTACTTGTGTTAAGCTGTGTTTTTTATTATTTCTATGTGTATGAAAAATATAAAAACTGCTTTGCCGTGTGTTCTCGAATTTGTTGCTCCACTTCTTGTGATTTTTACACATTTTATGTGTTTGTTTTATTTACAATGGGGCATTTTCATCCCACTAGCAACAATCATTTCAGTTGCGCCACCACTATTTTTCTATTTTGTTTTACGTTTTTTTGTTTCTGCTTTGTTTGCAAGCGTTGTTGTGTCGATGGCTCTTGTTTTTTTGAGTATTGCGAATCAAATTAAGTTTTTCACTACAATTGAGCCGATGAGTTGGGCCGATATCAGCAATCTGTTTATCAGCAAAACGGTGATTGTTAAGTACATCACAATTACGCATGTGAGCCTTTTTGTCTTTTGTCTTGTTCTGCTACTTCTAGCAAAATACGTTTCCTATTTGTACCCACAATCGTGGAACAAAAAATCTTTCTTGGGAAATATTTTTATTTGTATTTTTTTATTTCCAATTGCCTTTTATCCCTATTTTTTAAAAAGTAAAAATCCCCTTACACAAAAGAAAATTGAAAAAACACAAGAAAAATTGAAGGTTTATTATCTGCCAGGGCTATGGAATACAAATATTAAAAAAAATGGTTTACCTATGCATCTTGTGCAAACAAGTGTACGTCGTATCCCTAAAAAAGCGACTTTGAACGAAAAAAAATTGTATGAGCAATTAAATTTTGCAGAATCCAATTTAAATCGTTCGAAACAAATTGTTTTTATCTTATGTGAGTCGTGTTGGTATGATGAACAAAATTTTTCTGAAGTTTTTACGCCATTGCGTTCACGTGGATTTGTTGAATTCCGTGCTGTTGCGCCTGTCTATGGAGGAGGTACAGTAAATTCTACCTTTGAAATGCTGGCGGGTTTGCCTGCCAAAAACAATGTTTTAGATGGTATTTTGTATCAAGAATATGCCACAAACTTTTCTTCTTCTGTTACTGCACTCCCTAATGTTTTAAAAAAAGAGGGATATCGTACGTATTCTATTCATAATGGGACAAGAAATTTTTGGAGACGCAATATTGTTGAGCCTAAGCTCGGTTTTGAAAAATTTATCTCTATGATGGAAATGACAAAATATATCAAATTCTTTATGAGTGGGGATAAGCCGCTTTTTTATACTGCGTTAGATGTTGCAAAATCTCATTTAAATGAAAATTTCTTTTTACATTTAGCAAATGCCCAAACACATGGGCCGTATAATCAAAATCAAGACAATGGCGCAGAAGACTACAAAATAAAAATTTCTTCGAAATTAATGCCCTATTTAACTGAATTTCTTGATGAATTTGCAGAAATTGCTCCAAACGCTTTGATTGTTATATATGGCGATCACAAACCCTATCTTGAAAATTTTTATTCTCAAAAAAAATTAATACAGGATTCAAGTTCCTGGGAACAAATAGGCGATATTCCTATTTGGATAAAATCCCCACTGCCTGCTGAAGAAGTTCAAGAGTTTGCTCAGAAGTGGAGTGGTTCTCCCTTATTTTGCCTGGCAGTAGGAATCAACACCAAATTTATTGGTGCCAATATCCCTGCTTTTCACTTTAATCAAAGCGGTGTTTGTCCGGCGTATTTTAGAGATGGGTATTTACAATCTGTAGATAAAATACCGGAATGGCTATATAGCCTTAGTTTATTTGAATAAAGTGTGTTCTGTTATGTTGTACAAGGCGTACCAGCTATCGTTGCTATTTCTAGCAGATTTCCAAGAGAGGAGCCGAAGGGAAGGCTGCTTTGTTCACATGTGGCAGCACAGAGAACACTCCATGTTGCAGGCCCCGCCGAACCATCGCACGTAGCTGCTAGACTAAGTGTAAGCAAGGCGTTTTCGGCAGCGATTATCCATTGGACGGCAGGATCAAACATACCTATATCCAGTACTGAATTCTCGGTTGGAAGCAAAAAACACGCTACGGCATTTCCTGCAAGAGCACTCGTGTCGATTACAGCGCTAGCACTTCGTGCTGCTGCTGCGCCACTTGCGTCTCCAGTTGTTGTGAAGCTTGTAACAGTTAAGCTTGAAACATCAGGTGTGCCAGAGCATTGCGTAGAGGTAGGGCAGTCATCATTAATATTAGTAGCACCCACATTTGGAATATTTTTTTTCTTACAGCTTGTAACAGAAAAGCACGCTGCTGCTAAAAGACAAGTAGAAATAATTGTAAATTTTTTTGTATTAAACAACATAGCGGTTCCTTGCATAATATGATTATAGACTGCGAAGATTTGATTTTACTAGAGAAAAATTTGGATTACAAGGACTGCAGAATTTGATGTGTCGCTATTTGCTTCGCCTTCTTAAGCGCCTAAAACTAAATATCCTTAATTTGGTTTTTTTTTATAAATACAACATTAAATTTTTGAAGCTCTTTTTGTATCATTTCACGATTCATATGCGTAGCCATGTAAATCTCTTTTTGATAGATTTGTCTTGTTTTTGTGAGAGCATCTTGAATGCTTAAATTGCTATTATGAAAAGAATAATCTGAAATTATTTCAGTGATTTGAACATTCTTATCGTTTTTATTTGTATTCCAACTAAAAAATTCTTCATAACTTAAAAAGGTTTTGACTGTAAGAGAAGGGATTACTTCGTGAAAATAGCGCTTCCACGATTTTAAGGTGAGTGGGCAATCGTCAATCACCACAACTGTATTGCCAGACTTACCAGGTAACTGAACAATAAATTCAACAGAATTTTGCGACGAGATGCATTCAACACTTCCCTTGTGTAAAGCGATCATTTTCTTGGTTGTAGAAAGCCCAAGGCCCGTTCCGTGACTTCCTTTTGTGGTAAAGAAAGGCTCAAAAATTCTTTTGATGTTTTCTTTTGAAATGGAAGATTCTGTGTTCTGAATAGAAATTGAAATCTGGTTGTTGGTATCAAAAGTTTTAATCACTATGTTTGCGTTGGGTTTGGTTTTAATCGCATCAATTGCATTGGAAATAAGATTTAACAAGGCCCGCGAAAGCTTTCCTTCATCTGCATTTAAGTAAAGTGTGTGTTTAAACTCTAAAGAGAATCTTGATTTTAAGTCCGGTTTTTTTGCATCTGTTAATAACGCATCAATTGTATGTTGAATCAGATTTTGAAGGGATAAATGTAATTTTATGTTAAGCATATTTGCTCCAACATCACTTAAATCTTGCAAAGTTTGTTCAATTAAGTTTTTGGAATGAGAAAGCGCGGTTTGAGTGGTTTGTATCAGCGCATTCACCTCTTCTTTTGTTTTGCAAAAGGTAAGTTCCTTTTGCAAATAAGCAACATGCTGAAATGGCTTTTTAATGTCATGAGCTAAAAAGTGTGCTGTTTTTCCAATAATCGCGAGCTTTAAAGAATCTTCAGCCTTTTGTTTTAGCAAATACGAAAAGCGTGTTCCAAAGAAAATGGAAATGATTAAAAAAAGCATGCAGCCTAGTAGTACAAATGTAATGGCTTCAATTTTAGCAGAATCGAATAAATTTTTAGACAAATGAACTTTAAGTTGAATATTTGTTAAATTATCAGAGTTTACTGTTACGCTTTGTAATGATTGAAATTGCTTTTGCAGTGCAGAAAATGGAATAGATGCTAAAATAACAAGTGGATACTCCCCAAAATCAGAAGCAAAAAAATATGTTTTATAAAGGGCAAAGCTTTTTTCTTTTTCTAAATACTGAATGCCACTTTTTTGTAATGAGTTTAAAGTGGGGCAACCGCCATTTCCATAAATACGCACAGAATTTGATTGGTACAAACAATAATCGTAATTTAAAACCTGCTGCTTTTCTTGGACTGTCTGTAAAAACTCACTAAAAACCTCTTCCGATTGTTTCGAGTTTTGAACATCATGATTCAAAAAAAAAGAAATTTCTTTGTTATCTGCTATCGTATTTAATGAATCGGCAATTTTGGCAAATGTATTGGTAAGGCCATATTCTATAATATGCTCTTGTTGTTTATAGTTTTCTGAAATTTTCTCAGAATTTGCACGTAATATAAACACCAAAAAGAAGAGCGCTATGCAAAGAGGAATGCATGCACTCAATAACAGTATACGTGTAAAAAAATGCTTTAAATTTTTGGGTTGTTCAAAAACAGATTGTTCAGACTGACCCTGACCAGAATCAGGGTCATGTGCAGAAGTCATTCTATGTTACTTATCCAAAAACAGCGTTTTGTTCGTCGAAAATGTCTTGTAAAGCGGCTTCGGCTGTATCAAGCATTTGGTTAAGTTGTTCACGGCTAAAGGGACGCTTTTCAGCTGTGCCTTGAATTTCAAGCAGCTGACCTGCTGAAGTCATTACCACATTCAGATCGACTTCTGCTTTTACGTCTTCTTCATAATCAAGATCGACTAGAACATTATTATCAACAATTCCAACTGAAACGGCACAAACAGAATCTTTGAGTGGGTTTGTTTTGATTTTGCCTGATCTTAACAAAGCATCTATTGCAAGTTTTAAGGCAATGTAAGCACCAGTAATAGCAGTTGTGCGTGTACCGCCATCGGCCTGAATAACATCACAATCGATTGTAATGGTACGTTCACCAATTTGCTTTAAATCAATAATTGAGCGTAGAGAACGGCCAATTAAACGTTGAATTTCTTGTGTACGACCAGAAATATTTTGTCTTTCACGACGGTGACGATCTGAAGTTGAGCCAGGTAACATAGAATATTCGGCTGTTAACCAACCTTGCCCACGCATGCCGCCATAACGCATCCATGCAGGTATGCCATCATCAACACTTGCCGTGCAAAGTACTTTTGTATTTCCCATTTCAATAAGCACACTGCCTAATGGGTGAATAAGGTACTTCGTTGTAATTTGAATTGGACGAGCTTGTGAACTTGTACGATTATGAGAACGTGTTTGCATAACAATCCTTAAAAAACACAAATAAAATAGGTAATTAACTGTAAAATTGCACATCTCGTTTAGGTTGACAAGATGTTTTCTAAAAAGAGGATTGTTTCTTCAAATTTTTTTATAATAGTAGGATCTTGGAGTTCTTCGATATTTTGTGAAAGAATTAATTCTTCTTTTAAATTTTTTAAAAAGCCAAGCGCCGCTTTTATATCGTGTTCATTATTTTTGCTCATCGTTTTGTTTTCCATCGATCATGAAGCCAATAATATTCTTCAGGATTTTGATAAAGAATAGGTTCAATGAGAGTGTTTATTTGTTTTGTCATTTCGGTAATATTTTCAGAAATGCTTAAATTTGAATTTCGTTCATATTCAAAAGGAAAATACTCTATTAAAAACTCTCCGGGTTTTACTCGTGTAATTGATGCACAAAGTAAGGGAGCAGGTTTTCTAAAGTAAAGTTTTGCAAGGCCATCGTTTGTAGAAGCAAGCTTTCCAAAGAATGGAAGCATTTGCCCATTGCGGCGTTTTTGATCGACAATAAAACCAACAATTTCTTTATTTTCAATAGCTTGAAAAATTTGTTGAGCAGATGAAATTTTTTTCGTTCTATCTGTGAGTCTATAGCCAAGTTTATGCCGCAGCGTTTTTATCCATTTTTCTGCATTTCCAGAGAGCAAATCTTTTACAACAACATGAACGGGCATATAGGTTTTTGCATTTATATGGCATAAATATTCCCAATTACCAAGATGCATGCATATTGAATACAAACCTTTGTTTTTATGAATGATTTTATCTGCAAGTTCTTTATTTTTAAAATGAAATTTTGCTTTTGGAAGCAAATATTGAGCCGCAACAAATTCTAGTGCCGTAGATATAAAGTTTGTCATACATTTACGGCCAATTTGTTTTTTGCGTTTGGCAGAGATAGTTTTGCCATATACAATGTTTAGGTTATTCAAAATAATTTGACGCCGAATACAACAGACATCAAAAAGAATAAACCCAATAATATGAGACACAAACCGAATTCCGCGAAACCCAAGTAGTGATATTAAAAATGAAAATGTATCTAGTAAAAAAAAAGTCACGGCAATTTTTCCAAAAATATGATTCAAATTATGTTCTATTAAGTATATATCGGTTTTATCAGATATCAAAAGGATTTTATTATGCCAAAGTTGACAATAGAAACAGATAAAAAAACAATAGACGTTGAAATAAATGCAGCAATAATAGATGTTTGTGAGAATGAAGACACAAGTATTTTATTTGGTTGTCGTGACGGGGCTTGTGGCGCGTGTTTGGTTCGTGTCGTCGAAAATCCTAATAATCTTAGCCCTATGCAAGAAGATGAAAGAGATTTTCTTGAAACTATGGCAGGCAGACCAGATGAACGTTTAGCGTGTCAGTGTAAAGTACTGGGCGATGTTGTGCTTGAAGTTGCCGACTAATGATTGAATCAATTGGCACATTGCAGCCTTTTGAATTTGAATTTGAAAAATATCAAGGACTTGGGAATGATTTTATTTTTATTTCCAGTCAATATCTTCCCGCGTTTAACCACTCTTCTGCTTTAAAAAAATTTGTACAAAAAATTTGCCAAAGGCGATACTCAGTTGGCGCTGATGGTGTTATTTTTTATGATTTTTGCCATTTATCGCAAAACGCCAAAATGTTGATTGTGAATTCTGATGGTTCTTTTGCTGGCAGTTGTGGCAACGCCATTCGCTGCTTAGGCCTTGCCTTGTTTCAAAAAAAATTGTGGGATGGAAAAAGCTTACTCTCTATCTTGCGTCTTTCTTTGCCTTTGGAGCTTCAAACTTCGTTGGAAAAAATGGAAGCTTACCTTCTAGATAAAAATGCAATTTTAAGTGTGTTAACAAATATTACATTTGAGACAAATACGCAAAAAGCTGAAGTTACGTCATTATTTGAAAAGCCTAAAAAAATTGAATATTGGCAAAATTTTTTTCACTCCAAAATACAATTTAAATACGATCCTGTTTTTATAGAACTTGAAAATCCGCATTTAGTTTTTTTCTCTGAAGAGTTTATAAATTTTGATGAAAAAGATTATTGTGAGTTCGGGACAAATATTCAAAAAGATTTCAACGTAAATATTGGGATGCTTCAAGTTGAAAATCTTAAAAATCCGCAAAACTCTTATCAATTGTATGTGTATGAGCGTGGCGCTGGTCTTACGCTTGCCTGTGGAACTGGGGCACTTGCCTGCGCATTTGCAGCAGAATATGTAAAAGAAATTGATTCTTTAAACGAGCCCTTTATTTTAAAAATGCCAGGTGGGTTTTTAAAGATTCAAAACACTCAAGCTAAAATAGGCCTTTGTGCAGAAGCTGAATTTTTATATTCTGCACGTATGCGTGTTGCATCAGCATAAGCAATTGCTAAAGCATCTGTAGCGTCAAGTGGAAGTTGATTAAGCTTAAATCCAAATACTGCACTCATTACTTTTGCAACCATCACTTTATCTGTGTGGCCATGTCCAGTGGCGATTTTTTTTGCTTTTGTTGCACTCATTTCAGAAATAATAAGTTTGTGTTGGTATGCTTCTGCAAGAATTGCACCGCGTGCATGGCCTAAATACAAAGCTGTTTTAGGGTTGGTCGCTAAAAATGCAAGCTCTACGCATAAATGAGTTGGCTTATACATTTCAAGAACTTCACGAAACTCAACAGCAAGCCTGCCTAAGCGCTCAGGTAGAGCAGCTTTGCCTTTATCAAGCCTCCAAGCACCTGCTGCTACTGCAGTGATGCGATTGTTTTGAATTTGCACAATGCCATATCCAGCAAGGCGTGTGCCTGGATCGATGCCAATAATTTGTATTTTATCGTTAAACACCCAGGTGACGCCTGCGTGAAATGTTCAGCAAAATTCCAACGGCAAAAAGCGCAGTAAGCATATGTGCGCCTCCATATCCAAAAAAGGATAAAGGAATGCCAGCCACAGGAAAAATACCACTGACCATACTAATATTAATCAAAAAATGGAGCATAAAGAAAATCCCGATTCCTGCAGCGACCATTGCTCCAAAAGTATCTTCTGCTTTTTTGGAGATATCAAAAATTTGAAAAATAAAAATAACGTAAAGTGCAATAACAAGAAGGCATCCTAAAAATCCTTGCTCCTCACCCCATACTGAAAAAGCAAGGTCGGTATGACGCTCAGGAAGAAAATTAAATTTTGCTTGGGTCCCTTTTTCAAAACCCATTCCAGTCCATTTACCACTACCAATGGCAATCATACTTTGAACGGATTGATAACTACTCCCTTGTAAATCTTGCATAGGATCTAAAAATGTAAGAACACGTTGTTTTTGATAATCGTGTAAAAGAAAAAACCATGCAAATAAAATGACAAATAAACCTGTACAGCCTGCTTTTACTAAACTGCCGACTCTTATTGGCAAAATCATTAACATAAGAAGCATAATAAAGAGAACAATACTTGCGGTTGTTAAATCTGGTTGTTTGACAATTAAAAGAAAAGGAATCAGTAAAAAAACAAACTGTTTCCAAAAATCCAATAAAGAAAATCCTTTTAAAGGAACACTCATTTTTTCTAGGCTTTTTGCTGTAATCAGAATAATAGAAATTTTAGCAAGTTCACTAGGTTGTAATTTAAAAAAACCAAACCCTATCCAACGCTCTGCTCCCTTTGCTGTGCTGCCTGAAATATCAACAAACAAAAGAAGAACACACACTAAAAGATAGAAAGGTACTGTTAGCATCTCGATAATTTTAATGTTGGTAAAACACCCAATTGCAAATGCAACGAGTAAACCAAAAACTGAAAAAATAATTTGGCTGTGAAATCGGGAAGGATTGATCCGCGCATCCGATGAACTGTATAAATTTATCAGTCCTAAACCCATAAGCAATAAAACGGTTACAATTAAGCCCCAAGGCAAACCTTTGAATTTTTCTTTAAAAAAGGATACAAATGTCCAAATCATGGCTTATATGCTCGACTTATGTGATTGCGTAAATTTTTCTGGGTGCTTCTTTTTATGGTACGCTTCAAAGATTTGTTGTGCAATAGGGGCCGAATTTCGTCCACCACCACCACCTTCGTATTCGCTAAAAACTACGACTGCAATTTCGGGATTTACGCTTGGTGTATAGCCAACAAACCACGCGTGATCGAGTAAACGAAAGTCTAGTTCTGATTTTTCAAATCCTTTGGTCATTTTAAGAGAAGAATTTTGGGCAGTCCCGGTTTTTCCTGAAACTGTAAATCCTTTTACTCGCGCGAGTTTTGCAGTGCCACGTGAAGATTCTACAACATCATGTAAACCTTTTCGGACAATTGAAAGGTGGTGTGGATTTAAATTTAAATTGCGAATTAAGGACGGTTCGGTTTGTGAAATAATTTTATTTAGAGGATTAACTACTTTATCAATTAAATATGGTTTATAAAGTTTGCCACCATTTCCCAGTGCTGCAAAAACATTTAAAATTTGAAGTGGTGTACATGTATTAAAACCTTGGCCAAATCCTGCGTTAATTGTATCCCCTTGCTGCCACCGCACACCTTTGGTTTGTAATTTCCATTCCTGAGAAGGGACAACACCTGTAACTTCCGTATTTAAATCGAGCCCAGTGCGTTCTCCAAGACCAAAAAGTCGAGACCATTTTGTAATCGGATCAATACCGAGCAAGTTTGCAAGATTATAAAAATAAACGTCACAACTTTGCATAATGGCTTCAGGTAAATTCATTGAGCCGTGACCAGCATGCTTCCAGCATTTCCAAATATGAGAGCCTATTTTATAAAAACCAGGGCAATGAAAACGCGTGGAAGGGTTAATAATTTTTTGATCGAGAGCCGCAAGTGCTGGAATCACTTTAAAAACTGAACCAGGAGGGTAAGCACCCCCTGTTACTTTGTCTAAAAGTGGATGAAATGGATTGCTTCTTAAGCTTTGCCAATCATTGGTGGTTAAACCATCCTGATACATCGCAAGATCATAATTAGGACTTGAATGATAAACTAAAATAGCACCAGTGTTTGGATTTATAGCACATACAGCACCATTTTTGTCTTTAAAAGCTTTGGCAGCTACCGCTTGTAATTCTTTATCTATGGTTAAATAAACATCATTTCCACGTACTGCTTTTACATTATAACGAGAATCGACTGAACGCGCTTGTAAACGCCCAAATGCATCGACAAGTCGAATTTCTTTTCCTTCATTTCCGCGTAAGAAGGCTTCGCATTTTTTTTCAATTCCTGTTTTACCAACAGTAAAATTAGGCTGATAAGGATGAGTTTGATTTCTGACATTTAAAACTTCTAGTTCTTTTGCAGTGACTTCAGCAATATAGCCAAAGAGATGGGCAGATTCTTGTCCTTTATATTTACGTCTTGATTCTGAAGCAATATTCACACCCGGTAAAAAGAATTTATTTGATTCTAATAAAACGACTTCATGGAGTGAAAGATTTCTTTTAATGGTTATGGGCAGAAATTTAGGGCTCCATTTATTTTCTTCAATTTTTTGAAAAATGGATTCTTCAGAAATATTAAACAGTTTTGCCAGAATTGAAACAGTTTCGTCTTTTTTTTGTAGGTACTGAGGAATAATGGTTAAATCATAATAAGCATGATTTGTAATGAGAGTATTGCCTTCTTGATCATAAATCATTCCGCGTGGAGCAGGTATAAGCACTTCACGCATGCGGTTTCGAAATGAAGCAACCTCAAAATGTTTACCGTTTATAATTTGCAAATAACCAAGCCGCGCAATAATGCCAAGAGTAAGGCCAGAAAACCCTAAAAGAATCAAATTTCTTCGTTTCGAATCAATAATGTTATCTTTATGAATATAATCTTGCATGACTCTCTCTTAGCTTAATATATTTTTTTTGTGACATGAGGCTGATCGAATACTGAACCTGTTGTTTTGATAAGAATTGCTAAAATTATAAACGTAAAAGTAGAAAGAAGAAACTGTAAATAATATTGATGAATAAAAGTAAATATCGAAATCTCTGAAGAGATGATAAGTGCATAAAGAAAAATATATTTTATAAACATAACAATTGTAAATATAGATGTTTTATTTATAAAGCTTTCGCCATAAAAAAACTTTTCCGGTGCTTTTACACATATTAATGCAATTAAATAATAAAAAATAAAAAATCCAGGTTTGATTGTGCTTAATGAATCTAAAAGACTTCCTATAAACAAAGCGAGCATCATCGAAATTAGAACAGGATTTTTAAAAAAAATGAGCATTAAAAATACGGTAACAAAGTCGATGTGTTTAAATATTGACGGAAAACTATAGACTAAATAGGATTGAGAATAGACTGCAATACACATCCAAAAAGCGAGTATTAAAAAGGGTTTTGGTGAAAATTTAGTGCTTACATCATTCATCATTAGTCCCTGAATCAGATTCGGTTTTCATGATATGATCAATCCAGTTTTGTCCGCCAACTTTTTGAATAAGATCAAGAGTAGAGTCATGTTGTTTTAATATTAAAATTTCTGTTAATTTAATAACATTAACAGCGGGTTCTACTTCAATCATTTGACTTAAATTGTTTGTATTTTTTTGAATATTAGTAATTTTACCAATTGGCATATTTGCTGGAAAAGACCCTGTTAAACCACTGGTAACAAGCGTATCTCCATTTCGCATGATTGTATTGTCGTTAAAATATTTAAACTGCATTTTATGAGAAAGCTTACCCTGCAAAATCCCACGAGATTGATTTCGGGTAATAAGAGCATCGATACTACTATTTGGATCTGTAATTAACAGTAAATCTGAAGTGCGTTTTTGCACTCGAATAATAATTCCTACAATGCCATCAGGTGCTACCGCTCCCATTCCGGCTTGTACGCCATCGTTTCGACCAAGATTAATTTTAACACTTTGGTATGCAAGAGAAGGGTCGTAACCAATAATTTTTCCAAGTATAAATTCAAAATTATGATTTTTTTTGAAACTTAAAAGATTGCGAAGATTTTGATTTTCTTGAACAAGGTTTTGGGCAACATTAAGCTGAACTTGCAACTTTACGTTTTCTTGTTCAAGTTTTGAATATTTTTTTCTGATGTTAACCAAATCAAAATAATTTTGATAAAAGTTACCAATGGACGAAAATATTTTTGAAAATCCCCAACCAACAGGTTGTCCTACAGTGGCAACGCCCGTTTCTGCACCATAAAGATTAGATTGCGGAATGTGTTTTTGAGTAAAAAACTCGATTCCAACAACTGTTGTAACGAATAAGAGTAATAAAAAAGCATATCTACGAAAAAAACTCATAGTATCCCACTTGCAATTGGAGAGAGAAAAGATTTTTATTAGGGCATGTTTATGATATAAGGATTCGCTTTCGTTTTTCAAGGAGTGTTATGTGAAAATTACAACTAAATTATTTTCTTCATTAAATTATCGTTCAATCATTCTTGGTTCAGTTATTTTTGCGTCTGTTTTGGCGTTTTTATTTACTGGATTTGGTCGATTTCAAGTTTTTAATTTTAAAAAAATGGATCCCAATACTGCTTTAATTGTTGGAAAACAAAAAGTAGATATTGTTGAATTTTCAAATACATTACGTGCAAAAGGCTTTTCAAGCTCTATGCCAGAAGATCAAAAAAAGTATTTTGCTTTTCAAGTTTTAAATCAACTTATTGATCAAAAACTTATGTTAGAAATAGCAGACAATATGGGATTTGTTGCAAATCAAGCTTCTATTGCCGCATTTATTCGCTCAATTCCTGCATTTGCAGATCCCAAAACCGGTCAGTTTTCATATGAACGTGTAAAACAATACTTATCTTCTCAAGAAATTTCAGAGATAGAATTTTTTCAATCTTTGAAAAATGAACTCAGTATTCAAAATATTTCGGAGCTTATGTTTATGGATAATCCTTATCCTAAAGCATTGGTACAAGATGAATATATAGTTAAAAACACGGCATTCCGTTTGCAGTACGCAAACTTGACTCTTCCCGTAGGAGTTTTGCAGCAAAAAGCAAAAGCGCAAGTAAATGCTTTTTTAAATACTCCAGAAAATGAGGCTGTTTTAAAAGAAGAATATGAAGAAAAAAAATCTTTACATAATCAACCGGCACAATACAAAGTAAATTCTATTCTCGTTGCACATAAAGACTCTATACGAGCACAAGGCAGTGCGCTTCAAAGAAGCAAGGAAGATGCACAGAAAAAAGCCGACGAAACTTTAGGCAAAATTGCAAAAGGCGCCACCTTTTCTAAGGTCTCTAGTCAAATAAATGACGATTCTGCCGCAAAAAATAATAGTGGATCACTTGGTTTTATCGATGAAACTTCCATCGATTCATCTTCATATGCAGCTATTTCTCAATTGACCCTTCAAAAACCACTTTCTTCTGTTGTAGAAACAACTTATGGCTTTCGTATTTTTCAATTAGAAGATAAAAAAGATGCTATAGTCAAAACATACGACGACTTAAAAGCACTCCTTGCTGAAAACTTAATTTTAGAAAAACTAAAAAATTCAGCACAATCAGAATTTAACAATAAAGTTCGCGCTTCACTTTTAAAGTCAAAAGATCTTCCTTCAATTGATAAGTTACTTGCAGAAGAAAATGTTTCTTGGAAAGCGATTGATACACCTTATACTGTGTCTGAAAAATTCTTGCCTGCACTTGGCTCAGTCGATCAATTAGCAGCGAATGTTTTTGTCTTAAAAAAACCTGGAGATGTTATTCCAACAATCTTAAGCTTTGGCAGTGAAAAAAATGTTATTATCAAACTCGTTTCAGTGCGAAAGCCTGATGCGCCATCGGCTTCTGAAATTGATAATTTACAAAAACAAATGTCGAATGAACAGTCACAAACTCTTTTTCAATCTTATATTAAAGATATGCGCGAAAATTATGAAAAAAGAGATAAAATAAAAATGAATCAAGATTTAATTTAATAGGATTTTCTATGTTCGATATTATTATTGTGCAAAAACAATCAAAAGACGCTTCTCACGAAAAAACTCGTGAAACACTCATAACTTATTTAAACAAAATAAATATGACTTTTGAGATTATGACTCTTGATGAACTGAATGCACAAAATATTTCTTACTATCATCCTGCTATCCCAAAACTTGGATTTCATCCTAAAAAAAATCTTGTAATTGCTTTAGGTGGCGATGGTACTCTTTTGCATGCAAGTCATTATGTTGGTGGAAATGTTAGGCTTTTAGGAATCAATTCTTCACCTCAGTCATCAGTTGGGCATACCTGTTTTTTAAAACCCGATCAGATTGAAGCGCACTTAAAGTCAATTATAGAAGATGAAAATCGTTTTATTCACATTCAGCGTTTGCAAATTTGTTTTCAAAAATCAACTCATTTGCCTCATCATAACTCTCCCTGCGATCCACAGTACTCCGCTTTTGAAGCATTACCATTGTGTTTGAATGATGCTCTTATTTGTCATGAGCACCCAGCAGCTACGAGTCGTATTCATGCAAAACTCTATAATCGTGACAAGCAGGTAGAAACAGAATGCTATAAAATTTTTTCTAGTGGAGTATGGATTTCAACTGCTATGGGCCAAACAGCTGCAATTTCTTCTTATGGATTCCCTAAAGAACCAAAAGATTCAGATGTGGTTTTTGTGGCAATACGGGAGCCCTATTTTCCAAAAAATTCAAAGTCTTATCCTAAAAAATTTCAATTTCATAATGAACAAAAACAGCTTAAAGTTTTCTCCAATATGAGAGGAAAAGGCCTTATTTGTGTTGATGGTCCAGACTCATCAACTCATTTTAATGAAGGGGATACTGTTATTTTTAATTCTCCTCATGAAGCTGTGTTAAAATTGGTCTTGTGAACTCTGTAGAGATGTCTTAAATGTACCTGTGGAGCAAATTTATATGAAACACCCAGCTAAAAGCTTAAATGACAATTATTTTACAACAAAACACAAAGAACTCATTTCATGGGCTCGGAGTAACTCTCTTTGGCCGTATCCATTTGGAACTGCATGTTGTGGAATAGAACTTATGTCTGTTATGGGTCCAAAATACGACATAGCTCGTTTTGGTGCAGAGGTTGTGCGTTTTGCACCTAAGCAATCAGATTTATTGATTGTTGCAGGTACTATTACAACAAAAATGGCGCCAGTTTTAAAGCGTATTTACGACGAAATGCCTGAACCTAAATGGGTACTTTCAATGGGTGCTTGTGCATCATCTGGTGGTTTTTACAGAGCATATCATGTTGTTCAAGGTATCGATTCTGTCATTCCAGTAGATGTGTATGTTCCTGGTTGTCCTCCAACACCAGAAGCGGTGTTAGATGGTCTTATGCAGCTTCAACAAAAAATTAAAGACTCTGCTTCTGACATTTCGAGTCATAAATCTTCAGCAGAAATTTCAGATAAAAATAATTCAATTAATCAATAAACCTTGTGTAATGAGCAAATACTGAGCAGACGATGAGAGCGTTGAGTCATGCGAAAAGAGTAGTTTGTGTGCATTTGTGACGGCAGGTAAAAACAAAAACTTCTACCCCTTAACAATTCCAGGGAGCAACTCTGCATACAAATACTCTATTTTGCATGACTCAATGCTCTTATCGTCTGCTCAGTATTTGCTAATTATACAAAGTTTATTTACTATGCGGATCCGAAGTTAGATAATCGCTATTTTTCCTTGCATTACTAATAAAAGTAATGCAGCTGCGAATCTGCCAAAGATATGAATCACCAATCCTTTTTCTGACCTAACTTTTGACGCATTCTGAATTCCAGTTTTTGCAATAATCCAATTAAAAAATGATTCGATTGGCTGTCGAACCGAATTTACGATTTTGGAATATTTACTTTCATCTTCCGTAAGGAATTTTTTCTTTTTCGTCACTTTAATTGGCGTATGCAATGTTGTTTCTTGATGAAGTAATTTTTCACGAATTATTATTGAACCATAAGCTTTATCTGCAATAATCTCACTTTTTTTAAAGTCAAAAAAGATGTGTTTTACTGCATTGAGATCATGTGTACTTGCTTGTGTAATTTCAAGATGTTCTGGTGTTGGTAATGCATGTTTTTGATGTTGTGCAAATAAATGAAATTTCACACCCCAATAATACATTTTTTTAGAAGCGCAATAACCAAGATTTGCAAGACCTTTAGCTATATTTGAAACACCTGAACGGCTACCCTTAGCAATCATTATGGGTATTGAATATCTATAAATTGGTGTATATTTTTCAAGATTACATGACCTTCTAATAAACCATAAATATAAATGCTTATGACTTCTGCATCTGTAAATTCTAATTTTTGATTTGGGCTTTTTCTGATTTTTATATGGGCAAGTGTTTGACTGAAAAATTGAGAAACTGGACAGTAAATGTAGATCAGCTTTGCATCCCACTCCATTGTTTGCTCCTTTTTGTAATTTTTTATTTTTCTACAAAAAGTATAACAAAATTTAGGACTTAAGTGGTAGGGGTGCTGGTTGATTCAACTTCGGAACCGCATTATATATACCACAAAGTCTTTTAATTTCCTTTATTGTCATTTTTTAGCCTCAAAAATTTATTTTTTTATTGAAATAATTATATACATTTTAAATATAAAAAATCAAAAAAAAATTTAAACGTTTAAGATGACTCTAAAAATTTAACTTATACTATAAGGCAATAGACTTGCTTGAAGCGCTAAACTTAAAAAAGTAATTTGTAATAAGAGAAATTTATATTTAAATTTTTTAACAAAATAAACTAAAAATTCAATGGAATTTTTTGGTATGTGTTCCATCATATATCACTTTCTCGTCAAAGCAGATGAACCAGCCCTGATGCAAAACTTTGATGCATCTGAAAGTATGTGTAATATTCTTTTATCTGGGCTACAATAGTGGTAAAAATTGTTTAAAACAATCAGTAAAATTGCTCTATTTTTCTAGGTAATGTCTCTAAACTGGTGAATTATTTTTAAAGATGGATAAAATTTATCTTATTTCCAGTGAGTTCAAGCTTTTAAGCGAAAACACAAAAGGAATACGGTGTAGTAGTTACTACTTAATTGCATCAACAATGATGTGAGTCGTTGATGCAATAATATCATCTCGTGGCTTTGCATTTTTATCGTTTTGGGTAAAATAAATTGCAACTATAATGGGTTTATGATGCGGGGGGAATAGTACTCCAATATCATTTGTTGTACCATAACTGCCAGTACCAGTTTTATCAGCGACTTTCCATCCTTTTGGAACTCCTGATCGTATGCGGTTATCTCCTGTGGTATTTTCAATCATCCAAGTCAAAAGTTGATTTTGTTCAGAAGCGCCTAATACATTTGAAAATAGATAATTTTTAAGTAAAAACATCATTGATTTTGGCGTGACAGTGTCTCGCTTATCTCCAGGAAGTGCAGAATTTAGTTCGGGCTCCCATCTGTTTATCTGAAAGATATACTGGCCATTTGAATTGATAGAGTCATTAACAGCAGTGGGCCCGCCCAATTCTTTCATTAATAGATTCATAGCCGCATTATCACTGTATTTAAGGGCTGCATCGCACAGCTCTTCTATCGTCATTCCAAAATTTAAATATTTTACCGTAATAGGAGCATATCCACTTGAGCTCAAAAGGTTTTCATCAAAATTTAGATGCTTCTTAAGAAATGAACTATCTGACATGTTTTTTTGTAAAACCTGAGCACAAACAATGGTTTTTGCTGTGCTGCATAATGGAAACCTTTCATTTTCTCTATACAGAATTTGTTTTGAGTTTGATAGATTCAGAGCCGAAAGCCCTAATCGACCTCCAGACTGCTCCTCTAAAATCATCAGTTTTTTATGTATTTTCGATAATTTTGTATGGTAAGCCTCTTTTTTACTATTGTGTTCTTTTGCATTACTCACACAACCAACAAAGATAGACATGCAAAATAATGTCCAATTCAAAAAAAGGACTGTCTCAAGTCTTATTGGCACATAGGGGGACAACACCTGTTTCATGATCGATCGCATGCCATAGCCATCGTTGATTATTTTTTTTGCCAACGAAACTCCACATTTCATCGGATTCCACTTCCTCGATTTTGATAAATTTAACTGTAGGTGGAAAATTATATTGGTCTAAAATTTTTTTATTTATTAACTGCAACGAATTTTCTTTTTTTTTATTTCTGACATCACAGTTTCTGTGCAAATACCAAGAACACGAGAAATATCGCGAATTCCAGAGCCATTTAACATCATATCAATAATTTTATCTTTTGTGTCGGACAACCAGCCTTTTCTTTCATGGTTAATAATGTAAGTATTTATGTCGCACTTTTCATTTAAACATTAAAATCTTTGCTTGCCATTTGAGGTTTGACCAAATTTTACAATCGACTTTGTATCTTTATATTTTGGACATTCGACAGGAATAAAAACAGCCATCGTGGCACTCCAAATAAAACTCAAATTATTTGGAATAAAATACAGTGAATAAAAATTAATTCAACAATTTCTTTGCATTACCAAGAGTTTTTTAGTTACAGAATTTTGTAAATCTTACAGATCTCTCACTAAACGCACAAAATGGCGAGAATTTTTTTGATAAGACGCAAACACATCGTATGTATAATTATAAATAACACCAATGTAATCTGAATTATTATCAGTACTTGTCCATGTATACATAACATGTCTAGATGGAAAAACTCTAGCATCATAATACGATTCTAGTGGCGTAATTGTTGTGTCTCTGTCGTGTATGTTCTGTATTTCTTGTAATGTAGGAAGACGCCAGTCATGATACCCTGCAAAACCATCATTTGCATTGAGTTGCTGCACATATTCTTGTGCTTCGTACAATGATTTCTTAGCGAGTTCGCGACTTAATAAATCTTCATTATCGGAGCAGTTTTTACCACTGCTGCCAACTAAACATCTTTGCCACATCAAATTTGTTTGTTCATCAACGACTAAACCTTGACCACCTAAAACTTGAATGCCCTCTACTTGAGATTCCTGCGCATTTGCAAATCCTGTTAGTGTAAAAAAAGATGCCATTACAATACTATAAAATTTTTTCATTAAATTTTCCTTCCTCATTAATTTTGATCACTATCTATAAACAATTCTTAAACTGTACTAATTGCTATTTTATAGATATTTTTATAATATTATATAACACAGATATTGACAATATACTCAAATGTCATAATATTGTTTAATATAGGAAACAATTTGTAGGAGGGTAAAATTATGACTTTACTATCCGATATGGCTACTTTTGCGGCAGTTGTAGAGCAAGAAAGCTTTACTCTTGGCGCAAAAAAATTAAATATTTCAAAGTCTTATGCTAGTAAGGTAATTGCAAAGCTGGAAAAAGATATTGGAGTAAAGCTTTTATACCGTTCTACAAGAAAATTAAGCTTAACAGAGGCAGGTGCCAAGTTTTATGCTCACTGTTGCCAAATTAACATAAATGCGCAAAATGCAATAGATGAAGTCAGCTGGCATCAAGATAAACTAGAAGGTCTGTTACGGATAACAACCCCTTTTGCTCTAACTTCTGTTGTTTTACCAAATATCATACAAGAAGTGCAAAAAAATCATCCTTTTCTTAAATTTGATATTTATGCAACAAACGATTTCATTGATATTATTGGAAAAGGGTACGACTTAGCCCTGCGTATGGGTAAACTAGAACCATCTAGGTTAATCAGCAAAAAAATAACAGAAATTAGTACAATTTTGTGTGCTTCACAAAACTATTTTACATTAAATAATACTGTTAACTCGCCATTTGATCTCATTAACCACAATATGGTTATTTATCAGCCAGGCACACAATCCGTACAGACATTAAAGTTTACTAGCGGCAAAGAAGAGATTGTTGCACAAATAGCACCACAGGTTAGCACAAACAATAGTTGGCTTATAAAAAACCTATTATTAAGTGGAAATTGCATCGCTGCGTTGCCTGAGTATATGATTAAAGACGAATTACTGGACGGCTCATTAATACAAGTTTTACCGGACTTTGCACTACCTACCGATACCCTATCTGCCATATATCCACACAGAGAATATTTAAGCAAAAAAACAAAGGTGTTCATTGATAGGCTAGTAAAATATTTTGATACAACTAAGTCTATTAGTTAAGCGTAAGTTTACGGTACTTAATACGTGTAGGATTAACTGCTGCATCGTCTGCTCAGTATTTGCTAATTACACAAAGTTTATTTACTATTCTTACGTGTGTATATCATTTTGGATTTTAACTTTGAGTTGGCATAATAAATGGAATTTTTGACGCGTTTTCCTTTGGAACATATGTGGAGATTTTTTATTGATGGCTGGCGTCAAACAACAGTTTTACAATTTGATGAAGCCGAACCTAATTATATTTCAAGATGCCTTGCTGCTTTTTACTTTGCCTGTAGTGTTCCAAATACTCACCGTCCGAATGCACAGTTCTTGCGTGATATTCATCATTTTGCATTAGGCAATGTTCATAATGTCTCTAAAGGTGAAGATACACACAATACACTTGGCCGTTTTTATTATGAGAATGTTACATTTTCTATTTCGACTCAATGGAATCTTACACACAATGGATTACAAGAAATTATTGAACATAATGCAAGTATTTTACCAATAGAGCGTCGATATGAAATTGCTCACTTTCCTCCTGATATTGCACGAAAAGTTCTAGCAGAAAAATCAGATTTTATAGGGAGAGTTAGAAGTGTAAATAGAGCAGAAGGTCTAGACAGGCATATTGATTTTGTGATTGCCAGATATAACTTATCAATTGAAAACATTATTGCTTCAAAAGATAGCATTGCCGAAAAAGAAGATAGAGCGCTTACAGCATTAGTTATCATGATCGCCGAGCTAGAACGTACACATCCTTTTTGTGATGGAAATACAAGAACGATTTGTATGGTGTTTTTACACTCTGAACTTATTCGACTTGCTAGTTTGTATGGTTTTAATTTTGTTCCTTCTATCACAGTCGATCCCAATCGATTTGATGGTTGGTCTATAAGTGAATTGAAACAATTAGTAACAGTAGGAATGCTGCGTACGTTGGAAATAAAAGACGCTAATCAAAGAGGTGAACAATCTCCTACTTTGGCATATAGCAATGGTACAAATGTCCGTACAGAAACAAGCCTTCATGAAAAATTTACCGCATTAACGCAGAGTTTGTTAGGGCTTGCTTTAATTCCTCCAAGTGCCTTTACGTCTAAATTATATGAAATACACTTAACCCAATTGCAAAATTTTTGGAAAAGATACCCAATTTATGAAACGCTTTCTAAGAGCATTATTGAAGAAATATTTTTATTAAAGCGTATTACTTATCCTTGGAGCAAAAGGCCAATAACGCCACCAGAACTAGACACATCGCGTGAAGATGAATAATCTCAAACTTTTACACACCTTCAACTGGCGCGAAAATTTCTTGAGCAGAAGGGTCGAAACGCACAAAATTTTTGGGTACGGTTAAGGCATAGGTTTTTAAACGTTCTCGTGCTTCTGCTAATGATTCTACATTATTCAGTTGCTCACGTAGTGCTTTAGCTTTTGGAAAGCCTTTTGCGTACCACAGTAAATGTTTACGCATAATAACTGCTGCTAATTGTGTATTACCAAAATGCTCTTCTTGATAATCAAGATGCCGTAATACAACTTCTAACCATTCTTCAAAAGTAGGGTGGGTAAGTTTTAATCCGCGAATTTGAGAAAACACCCACGGGTTTCCCATTGCGCCACGGCTTACCATAACAGCATCGCAATTTGTTTCAGCGCGCATTTTATTTGCAGTTTCTAAGCAAAAAATATCTCCATTGCCTACTGTAATAATATTTTTTTTTGTAGGATTATGAAGAGAAGTATTTATGCCAAGTGCGATTGATGCATAATCGCAGGGAGTGTCATACCGTTCACTTCTGGTACGCCCATGAATTGTATACATGTCAACAGATTTTTCGCAGAGACGGCGAATAGTATCTTCAATATTAATTTCTTCGCGCGTGTATCCAAGCCGCACTTTTGCAGACAACGGTTTCTTCGTTGCAGCCCGAGCGAGTTCAACTGTTTGAGAAATACGTTCTGGTTCTTTTAAAATACCGCTTCCTGCACCACTAGTCACTACTTTGCGTACCGGACAACCCATATTGATATCGATTGTATCGTAACCTTCTTTATCAAGAATTTGGATAGCTTTAGCAATTTCATCTGGATTGTTTCCAGTGAGTTGTACACCTAAAAGTGATTCGTCTTTATGACGAACTCGCATTTCAATTGTGCGTTTATTGTGATAACAGATAGCCGCAGCGGAAAGCATTTCAACATAAGTAAGACTTGCGCCTAATTCTTGACAAATACGGCGGAGTGGAACTTCTGTTACGCCAGCTAACGGGGCTAATATAACACGCCCATTAATTTGCGATGGACCAAGATTGATAGGATCATTAAAAGAATACATAAGGACTCATGTAAAATGTATGGAAATAAAATAAGTGAACTTTTGCCCGAGCTTGACCATTCTCTATTAGAAGAGCTTGGTCTTAATATAACTAAGATAACCTCTCATTACAAAAAAATCCAGCATGTTTTGCAAGGCGATCAATCAACTTTATTGCCTATTGTAGATGTTTGTAATACTGAAAATGGGACAATTTTATCGTGGAAAAATGTCAGTGAAATTATAAAAAACATCAAATTATTTCAGTTATTTAAAGAAAATCAAACTTCTCAAAAATCAAATTGGATGCTGCAAAATGTCATTACTTGTATCCCTGCCGCAGGTGCTGGCTCTCGATTTTGGTCGGGAATATCTGCAGAAGTTGTGGGTGATAAGAAAGACCTTCCTAAAGCTTTTTTGCCTGCTACCTCTGAAAATGATACTTTTTTAGAAATTAAACTTTTAGAATCGCAGTTTTTACTCAAAACACAATTTCATGTTTTTATTGCTCCACATGGCTATGCTAAAAAGTTTATGGAACAAATAAAAAGAGCAGCCCTCAAGTTTAAATTTCAAGATTTTCAAGAATCGAATCATTTGGTTTTAGAACAACATCATCAACTGGCTTCAATTCGTTTTAAACTCGATGGCACACCTTTGATAAATGAGGATAAAAGCTACTCACAAGTGCCTGCAGGTCATGGCGAGTTGCTGCATTTATTTGATGATATTGTGAATCAATTTCCTAATTCACGATCCATTCACCTTCGTAATATTGACAATGTAATTGGCAATTCACCTAAACAAGCTCAAGAAATAGAAGTGCTTGCCCAATCTTATGAATACCTACAAAAAGCGATAGATATTCTACGCGAAGGCATAAAAGAGTGTTTAGAGAATCCTCATTTTGAATACGAATACTTAAATTCTCATTTAAAATATGCCTCAGCAATTGCATTCTTAAAAGAAATGAATGCACATTTATTTCCTGATTTATTTAATGAATCTGTTCAAGATTGGCATCAACTTTTTAAAAATGTGCACAAACCTTTATCGGTTTTTGGTGTGGTCAAAAAAGAAGCGAATGATCAAGGTGGAGGCCCTGTTTTTGCACAGCTTCCTAATGGTCAAAAAACGGTAATTTGTCTTGAAGAGTCTCATGTCAGCGAAAAAGATAAAAAAGAGTATTTTGATCAAAATGGTAAGCTTAAATTTTTTAATCCTGTTTTAGTTTTCTTTGAAGCAAGGCACAAAGATGGTACGACAGTTGAGTTTCAAAATTTATTTGATGAAAATTTTTGGCTTTTATCAAAACGTAAATTTGGAGAAGAAGATGTTTGTTATCATGAAACAGTTCTTTACGAATTAATTGGTAACGCTGAAAAAACAAATTTAGTTTTTATAGAAGTGCCTAGAAGTTTATTTAATCCAAATAAATATTATCAAGATTCAAAAGGCAAGTCTCGTAAAGATTATAGTTTGGAAAATTGATACAAACGTAAAAGTTTGCTAAATTTTTTCTATCTAATACCATGAAAGGGGATTTATGCTTAATACGAAGTACGATCTAGGATTGCGTACCTTAGTTCCAGAATGGAAATCGTTTTTTTCACCAAAATATTTTAAAGAAGATTTTACAGCCGGGCTGACTGTTGCGTGTATTGCAATTCCGCTCTCTTTGGCCATTGCACTTGCCTCAGGAGTTTCTCCAGCAGTAGGTTTAATTACTGCCATTGTAGGCTCGATTGTATGCGCTATTTTTGGGGGCACACCACTTTCGGTAAGTGGCCCTGCTGCAGCAATGTCTGTTTTAATTGCTGCCAATGTACAACAGTTTGGCTTGTCTGGGCTGTTATGTATTGGTGTTATTTGTGGAGTTTTACAGCTTTTTTCAGGTGTGTTTGGATTTGGCACACTCATGAAATTTGTACCGCTCCCTGTGATCGGTGGTTTTACAGCAGGTATTGGTGCAATTATTTTAATTGGCCAATTGCCAAGAGCATTCGATTTACCACCACCAGATCAGTCACATGTATTAAGTGTGCTAACCCATGTCGGAAATTTATTTCTAGATATTAATATTCTTGCTGTTGCGTTAACTGTCATTTCTTTTGCAATTATTCATTTTTTACCTAAGTTATACTCTAAGCTGCCAGCACCTCTTATTGCAATTACGATTCCTACCTTAATTCTTTACTTCATGCCGTCAAAAGAAATTGATTTAATTGGCGAAATTCCTCGTTCACTTCCTTTACCCACTTTTCCAAGTTTTGATGTTAAAAACTTACCAGCAATTATGATTGCTGGTGTCAGTGTTTATTTTTTAGCATCTCTGGAAACACTGCTTTCCTCGAGTGCTGTTGATAAAATGGTGAAAACACAAAAACACGATTCCAATCAAGAACTGATTGGACAAGGGTTAGGAAATATTGCGTCTGCTATATTTGGCGGCATTCCTGTTACAGGAGTGATTGCAAGAACAGCTTTAAACATTAACTCTGGCGCCAAAACACGTCGTGCGTCTATTTTGCATGCGCTTGTTTTAATTGCCTGTATTTTTGCATTTGCACCGGTCATTAAATATATTCCGTTGCCTGCACTTGCTGGTGTATTGATTTCTGTTGCGGCAAAAATGCTTGATTTTAAAGCGTTTTTTTCACTATTTAAAATTTCAAAAAGTGATGCCTATATTTTTATCATCACATTTGCCACTATTATTTTTACAGATTTATTGCTTGGTGTTCAGGCAGGTATGGTTGCGGCAGCTGTTATTGCGCTCATCAAAATTAGTAAGCCTAACATTTTTGTAGATACGCAAAATACATCTGCTCAAAACCAAGTAATTCGCTGTTCAATCAATGGTCCACTTACATTTGTTTCAATAGGCAAAGTTGATAATATTCAATCTGAATTATCGCACGCGCAGCGTAATCAAACTGTTATCGTTGATATTGCTCAAATCACCAATATGGACATGAGTGGTGCTGCAGCATTAATTGATTTATGCAGTACGTTAAGAACAAAAGAAGTAAATATTATTTTAAAAGGTGTTTCGAAGCAGCATAAAAGATTATTGCTTGAAAATTCTGATAATAATGAAATCCCTGCGCAAATTGTACATAATGAGCCCGATTTGTTAAATATTGTCGGGCAATCGTCAGATGATCTAAGTGCAGTTATATCACGATTAATACATGGGGCTCAGGTATTTAAAAATAACCTCTGTGATCGTTCGGATTCTGTTTTTCAAAATTTAGCTTCTAGTCAAAGTCCGCATACTTTATTTATTTCATGTTCAGATAGTCGTATTAATCCGACTGTAATTACAGCCACAGAACCAGGTGAATTATTTGTTGTGAGAAATGTTGGAAATGTAATTCCTAAACATGAAAAGAATCAATTACACTCTGAGTATGCTGCACTTGAGTTTGCAATTAATCATTTAAAAGTAAAAACAATTGTTATTTGTAGCCATACCAATTGTGGTGCAGTTCAAGCTGCATGCCAAACACATAAAAAAAATACGCAGAATAATGGGCAAGACGTTTTATCCACTTGGCTTTCACACGTGTATGTCAATCATGAAACTGTTGCAGCACATGAGCTTGATATGAAAAAAGCAGTCAAGGAAAATGCATTACATCAAACCCAAAATTTACTTGATTATCCTTTAGTCAAAGAAAAACTTGCAACAAAAGATCTTGCGATTTTTACCTGGTTTTACGATATTGGTAAAAGTGAAGTACAAATTTTTAATCATGCAACACAATCTTTTGTGGATGTTTCTGAATTTGAACACGAAGGTTCACCTGAAATAATAGGAAAACCAGTTTTAACCTCTGTATAATGAAAAATTTATCTTGAAAAATCGATTAAATCCCGCGGTCAAGCCGCGGGATGACAAAAAACCACACTCGCGGGATGACAAAAAACCACACTCGCGGGATGACAAAAAACCACACTCGCGGGATGACAAAAAATCACATCTACGGGAAAATACTGCTCAACAGCCCCATGTCAATAAGCAATACAAATTTATTGTTTATCAAATTTGTATTGTTGCCGCATTAGGTGGATTGTTGTTTGGATTAGATCAAGGGTTTATTGCAAACGCTTTTACAACTATTCAATCCCATTATTCACTCACTCTTCAGCAAATTGAAAATTATGCAGCAATTTTACCTTTTGGAGGCATTTTTGGTGCTTTACTAAGTGGTGTTTTTGCTCGATTTCTAGGAAGAAAAAAATCTCTTATTTTAGCTGGTTTTTTATTTACTCTTACCACAGCTCTTTCAGCAACTCTGCCTCCCATAAAAATTATGCTTATTTGCCGTTTTTTGATTGGATTTGCGGTTGGTGTTTCTGCGTTTGTTGTTCCGCTATACTTATCAGAAACGGCTCCTAAACGAATCCGTGGTTCAATGGGTACTTTGTTTCAGCTCATGATTACGATTGGTATTTTTCTCATATCGGTTACGAATGTCACTATTGTAAAATTTGTGCCTTTAACTGCAGTTCGTATTCCACTTATGTTTTTGTTTGTGTGTTTATTTGCGCTTGTGATGTTAGTTGGAAGTTTTACATTACCCGAATCACCTCGATGGTTAATGTTAAAAGGCCGCACAAATAAAGCACGCGCTGTTTTACAAAAAATACGCCACGACAAAAATCAAATTGAAGATGAGCTTTCAATCATAAGAAATAATTTAAGCAAATCATTTCATAGTCTCCGTTTTTTAGGGCAGAAATATTTTTGGAAAATTTTATTAGTATGTGTACTTATTCAATGTTTTCAACAACTTGTTGGCATCAATATGATGATTTATTACGCGCCAACAATTTTTGGATATGTGAGTATAACAGGCGTATTTGCAATGATGCTTGTGCCAACTGCCAATATGATTTTTACACTGCCTGCAATTCGTTTAGTGGAAAAAATTGGACGTAAAAAATTACTTTACATTGGTTCAATTTCAATGTGTCTTTCGATGTGTGTCGCTGGAATAATATTGTTTACATTAGGCTCACAAATTCCTTCTCAATTAGATCGTCTGTTTCTTTTTGGTGCGGTTGTTATTTATATTTTTGGTTTTGCAATTTCATGGGGGCCTCTTGCGTGGCTTTTATGTTCAGAGTTATTTCCACAAGAATCTCGTGAAGTAGGAATGACAGTTTCTACAATGGTTAATTTAACATTCGCTGGAATTGTCATCAATACATCACTTACTGCAATGAATCTTTTTGGAAATTACGTTCCCTTTTTTATATTTGCAGTGTTTTGTTTAATGTCAATTTTATTTGTGTATCAATTTGTACCAGAAACAAAAAATGTTATGCTTGAAAAACTAGAGTCAGATTTAAAAACAGGTGTAAAATTAAAAAATGTTGGACAACATGGATAAAGAAACACAATCAATAGATGAAACAGAAGTTATTATCGATCACCCTGCTCCAAATAATGAACACTTTACCATTAATTCTATTAAAGCAGCAGAAATTTTAGGCATCAATCGAACAAGGCTTTCACAACTGACAAGCAAAGGTCTGTTTCCTTATGAGCGCCGTAAAATTGATTCGCGTAGCAGGTTATTTTATCGCTTAAACGATTTATTAAATTACCAAAGAAAATCAAGTTTTGGTAATTTAGAAGCAATGCACGTTACAAAATCTTTAGAAACTAAAGCGCTTGTACCACTTTTGCCTCCTGGAACATCTGATTTGGCAATTGCTCTTCCTCTGTTGCCCACGCAAAAAAAACGTTTGGCAATGCACACACCTCAAAAGCATGCCATTCAAAAACGTATTTTAAAAACGGCTTTAGAAGTAAAAGCAGAAACATTAAAACAAAATCAATTAACTTCTTTAACAGCGAAAATAAATATTTTAGAAAATAAACTTGCAACTGTGCTGAATATCTTAACGGAAAGCCAAAATACATTCATCGATCAAAAAGCCCGCAATCAATTAAGCAAGGAAGCCATGTTGCGTCGCCCAGGTCCTAAAAGAATGTTCAAGATCATCAAAAGAAGTAATTTCAAAAAGTAACGTTTGCATATGGTGAATATTAAAATCAGTGCTTGTGACAACATCTAAATCAAATGGTTTTTTTGTCACTTGATCAGATAAGCAATAAACACTTTCTCCACACGAAGATGCAATACCTGCTCCATAAATCACTGATTGATTTGAGTCGTAGTTTTTAGAGCCTGCCGTTGGATTTAGTAACCCAAACTCAACAGTAAACCAATAAATACGATTAAACCATTCAAGCTCTTCTTTGTTTCTTACTTTTGTGCCCGCTTTTCCAAAAAGTTCAAAAAAGTCTGCAAAGCGTTTGTGGGTGATCATTGGTAAATGACCAATCTGATCATGAAAGGTATCTGGTGCAGGTGTATAATCCATTTCATCTTTATGACGGATAAAGTCTGTACAAGGAAAAATCTTTTGCGCGAGAAGTTTGAAAAAATTTTCAGGGCTTACCAAACCTTCTGCTCGGATCACTTGCCAACCCGTTATTTCTTTTAAATTTTTGTTAATTGCGGCGAGTTCAGAGACTTTTGTTTTATCAAACGATAGTTTTTCAAGGCCCTCACAATATTCTGGACAAAGGAACTTTTGTGTTTCAATTAATTTTGCTTGTTTTTTGAGTAATTCTGTCCAGGTTTCATGCTGCTCCGTTGTATAGATTGGAGAAATAATTTCTGCGCCTATTGTGCCTTCCGGAGAAGGGCTTGCCTTGAGGGGCTTTGAAAGTTTTGCTTTATACTCAACTTCAATTGAAAGAGAGCCACCTTGGAGTGTTAATACTGCATCATTATCTTTTAATTGCATGGTCATAAATTCCTAACATTTTAATAAAGGTTATGTAAAATGCAGGTTTATTTTAACACAAAAAAGACTTTCCCTATAACACTTTCTTTATTCACAAAGCCATAGTTAGGAAGGTGATTCTGAGTATGCGACAATAACTTTACATACAAATAATTATTGGGAAGAATTTCTCTCTTGTGTTCAATAGTAATGAGCTCGCCAGGCAAAAACATAATTTCTGCTAAAATATTGTCTCCTGATTTGTTTTTAAAATAAAGAACAGTATTTTTTTTGATCTTGTGCCAGTTGTATATTTTTTGTTTAAAAAACGGCAGGTTAATCCTGTATGCCAATTTATTAATAAGATAGATTTGAGTATTTGGCTTATTTAAAGTGCCTTGAGGGCCTGATAATCGTGTGATATCAATTATACAAGTTTGAAAAATGAGGATGCTCAAAATACTATAAAATAACAATGAGCTTATTTTTGGCTTTAATTTCATACGATTCTCTTAAAAAAATACTTATCCCAAATTCAAAATTGATCTATCATACCGGGCTTTGAGTGTGCTTCAGACATTTTGTGATTGATGAAAGAAAGTTCTTATGAAAGTCCAAAAACCAGAAAAAACCCTTCATTTTCCGTCTCTTGAAAAAGATATTTTACAAAAATGGGAATCTGAAAACACTTTTCAGGAAAGCGTAGAGTCTCGCTCTGCACAAAATAAATACAATTTTTATGATGGTCCTCCATTCGCAACTGGGTTGCCTCATTTTGGACATTTTGTACCAAGTTCAATCAAAGATGCGTTTCCTCGATACTTTACGATGAAAGGGTACCGTGTGGCCCGCCGTTTTGGGTGGGACTGTCATGGTGTGCCTGTCGAGCTTTTGGTTCAAAAAGAACTGGGCCTTAATGGCAAGATAGATATTGAAAAATTTGGTATCAGTAAATTCAACGAAGCTTGTCGTAAATCTGTTATGCGTTACACAAAAGAATGGCGCGAATATATGCGTCGTCTTGGCCGTTGGGTCGATATGGAAAATGAATACCGCACAATGGACATGCCTTTTATGGAAAGCGTGTGGGCTGTTGTCAAAAATTTATGGACACAAGGGCTTATCTATCAAGGCAAGTTTGTTGTTAGTTATTCTTCTGCACTTGGCACAACCCTTTCTAATTTTGAAGCAAGTTTAGATTACCGCGATGTACAAGATCCTTCTGTTACAGTTAAATGTAAATTAAAAGGCAAACATGCTGGAAAATCGCTTCTCGTTTGGACAACCACTCCTTGGACCTTACCAGTAAACATTGCTGTTGCTGTACATCCAACAGAAATATACGCACATCTCCAAGACACAAAAACACAAGATGAATATTACATTTTAAAATCGCGTATTCGTTCTTATTGGAAAGAGGAAACCTCATACGTAATCTTAAACGAATTTGCAGGATCTGAATTAGAAGGTTCTGAATATGAGCCTTTATTTTCTCATTTTACTTCTCAGACAAATGAAAATTGTTTTAAGGTTTATTCTGCTGATTATGTTCTTTCCGATGCAGGTACTGGTGCAGTGCATACAGCGCCTGCTTTTGGTGAAGATGACTTTCAATTAGCAAAAAAAGTTGGCTTACCACTTATTGATCACTTAGATTCTAATGGAAAATATTTAGAAGGTAATCTTCCTGAAGTTGTTGGGTTAAGTTTTAAAGAAGGCGATAAACTCATCATGGCAGATTTAAAAAAACGCCATTTTGTTTTTTTGCATGAAACTTTAATGCATAGTTATCCACATTGTTACCGTTCAGGTTCACCGCTTATGTACCGTGCAGTGCCTTCATGGTTTGTAAAAGTTGCTGATAACCGCGATCGCTTTAAAAAAGTAAATGAAGAAATTAATTGGGTTCCAGAACACATTAAAACAGGGCGTTTTGGCAAATGGATTGCAAATGCTCGTGATTGGAATATTGCACGTTCTCGTTATTGGGGGAATCCAATTCCAATTTGGAAAAATGAAACAACCGGTGAAGAAATTTGTATTGGTTCTGTTGAAGAATTACAAAAACACACAGAGAAACCTGTGACCGATTTGCATATGGAATTTATTGATCATATTCAAATTCCATCACAAAAACATCCTGGTACATTTTTAACTCGTGTACCATTTGTGCTTGATTGTTGGTTTGAATCTGGTTCAATGCCTTATGCCCAATCGCACTATCCTTTTGAACATAAAGATGATTTCGAATCTTTATTTCCTGCCGATTTTGTTTGTGAAGGGCTTGATCAAACACGGGGTTGGTTCTATACAATGACAATGCTTGCTGCATTAATGTTTGATAAGCCTGCCTTTAAAAATGTGGTTGTGAATGGTTTAGTGCTGGCTGAAGATGGCCGTAAAATGAGTAAAAGTCTCAAAAACTATCCAGATCCTATGCTTACTTTAGATGAATTTGGTGCAGATGCTGTAAGGCTTTTTTTACTTTCATCTCCTGCAACAACAGGTGAAGAAGTTCGTTTTAGTTTAGAAGGAGTACGTGAAAGTACACGTCGTCTTTTACTACCTTTCTGGAATGCTTATTCATTTTTTGCAACGTATGCTTCTCTTGATGGTTTTGATCCAGAAGAGGCTCTTAAAAACGAAGATAACGTTGTTTCAAACGAACTTGATAAATGGATTTTATTACGACTCAATGAAGCTACTCAATGCATTGATCATGAAATGACATCGTATCAAATTGCAAAAGCTGTTCCTGTGCTTATCGAATTATTAGACGATCTGAATAATTGGTATATCCGTAGAAGCCGTCGTCGTTTTTGGAATGGTGAAGGCGCTGCATACTCAACTCTCTTTAAAGTTTTGGTGAGTATTTCTAAATTACTTGCTCCTTATGCGCCATTTGCAGCAGAATATTTCTTTCAACAATGTGCACTTACATCTGAATTAAAAAATGCAAAAAGTGTTCATTTAACAATGATGGATTCGTACCGTGATCTTACACAAGGTGAAGCGCAATTAGTAAAGAACGTTTCACTTGTGCGCCGTGTGGTTGAGCTTGGTCGTAACATTCGTGTTGCACATAAAATTAAAAATCGTCAGCCATTGTCAAAAATTACAATTGCAGTTTTAAATCCAGAATTTAAAGAACAAATTTTAAGCTTAAAAGATGTTATTTGTGAAGAATTAAATGTCAAAGATGTTGTTGTCACAACAAAACCTGAAGCGCTTGCTCATATTATGATTAAGCCAAACTTTAAAGTGCTTGGTAAAACCTTAGGCGATAAAATTAAAGTGCTTCAAGAAACACTCAAAACACTTTCTGAAGATCAAAAACTAAAGGCGCTTCAAAAACACACCATTCATGTGAATAATTTTGAATTGTCATCAGAACAGTTAATTGTAGAGTTAAGGCCAAGTGGCGAAGAGTTAGTGGCTACCACACCAGATTTTGTTGCAAGTCTTGATCCAACAATTACGGCTGAGTTAAAAATGGAAGGAGTTGCCAGAGAATTGGTGAGTTTAATCCAAAGAGCCCGTAAAGCCGCCGATTTTAATGTGGAAGATAGAATCGAACTTTCCTTAAAAACAACTGAAAATTTATCTCAAGCGATTTTAGAACATAAAGAGTATATAGAAGATGAAACACTTTCTTTGTTAGTAAGTGAAGTTGCACAAGAAGAATATTCTACTGAAGTACTTTGTGAAGGTGAAACTGTAACTCTTTCTTGTAAAAGACATAAAGTATGAGCATACAAACAATCTTTGAATTTCAGAATGTTTCTAAATCGTATGGAACAAAAAAAATATTTGAAAATTTTAATTTAAAACTTGAACAGCCGAATTTTCAGAATTCAGATGAATCAGAAAGTAGCACTTGTTCAGCTCATAAATCTCAGCCTTCAAATATCATTGCATTGCTTGGTGCAAATGGTGCAGGTAAAACAACCTTTTTAAAAATGTTATTAGGTTTAGAAGTTGCACAAAAAGGGGTTGTAAAACTTTATGGACAAAATCCTACTGAAGAAAAATCAAGAATTCATATAGGAGCGACTCCACAAGAGCTTGATTTTCCAGATGGACTTAAGGTTGCAGAGGTTTTAAAGTTTGTACAAAATCATTATAAAAATCCATTTAATTCGCAAAAACTCATGGATGTTTTTAAACTTTCCGAGTTTGTAAACAACAAAGCATCTGGCTTATCTGGTGGGCAAAAAAGGCGTTTAGCTCTTGCACTTGCGTTTATCGGAAATCCATCGCTTGTGTTGCTCGATGAGCCTACAACAGGGCTAGATGTTATTGCGCGCACTTCATTTTGGAATTATATCAAAAATGAATCTCAAAAAACAATTCTACTCACCACACATGATTTAAGTGAGATCGAAAAAGTTGCGACACGCTTGCTTTTTTTGCAATGCGGCGAAATTGTTTTTGATGGCACTGTTGCAGAATTTAAAAAAATGCATGCTCTTTCTTCTAAAAAGATCTCTTTCTTTGCAGAAAATACGAGCAAAGAAGCACTTCAAAAAATTGAAGGTGCTATAAATGTGCTTGCACAAGATAATCATTATACGATTGAATGTTATAATTCTGATGAATTTTTACGTGCACTTGTCGAAAACCGCGTTCTTTTTCAAAACCTTTCTATTGAAATATCTTCATTAGAAGATTCATTTTTAAATTTATCGCAGGGAAAATGAGATGACGACAGTTTTAACAAATCCATTCAAACTTGCTTATATTTATTTTCGCTTTTATTTTTTAGGCACAATCCGTAATGTGCCTGCCTTATTTTTTACTCTCATTTTTCCAGCACTTATTTTTTTACTGAGTGCTCGCGTATGGGGTTCAGAAGAAGCTGCACAAAGGGTTGCTTACTTAACATTTGCAAATTATTCAGTGCAAACCGTGTGCTTTATGCTGCTCGGAATGGGTGTTTCTCAAGAAAAAACTTCACATTGGGCACAATATTCACGCACGCTTCCCACATCTGTATACACGATGGTGATGGGTCGTGTTCTTCATACAATTGTTTTGTCGTTAATGAATGTTTGCATTTTAACCATTCTGGCAATGACGATGTTTTCATTAAGATTTTCATTCGATCAATTGTTGTGGGTATTTTTAGTTTGTGCGTTTGGTGCAATTCCTTTTGCTTTAATGGGAATCACCATTGGGTATCTTGCGAACAAAGATGCTGCCCGTAGTATTTTTACTCTTTTAAATTTGTTATTTTTATTTGGTGCATTTGGATTTACGCAAACAGGAATTGTTTATAAAATTCAAAACTTTATTTTAAGTTATCAGTGGGTCACTCTTCAAAAACATATATTTGATCCAAGCATTTCAATTACTACGCCCATCCTTTCCATTCTTGGGTATATTGTTGTTTTTGGTGTATTAGTGAGTGTAAGTTTTAATCGATCGCGTAAAATTTAATCTGCTCAAAAATATAGATGCCAACCCAAAGTTAAAAATCCAAGACGATACGCACACGCCAGAAGAGCAAACTTTGTGTAACCAGCAGACATTAGGAAAAAGATGAGAGCCTTGAGTAGTGCGAAATAGAGTATTTGTATGCAGAGTTGTCC
>CAYGQR010000010.1:0-59254 GCA_964352255.1 uncultured Oligoflexia bacterium | reverse complement strand
AGCTGGCCATTCAGATGCAGCTCCTTTTAAAATAACCGGAATTTCTGAGTTAAGATAATTTGGCATTAATTCGTCTAAATTTTTTCCATCAATTGTATCAATGTATGATGTATGTCCCATAAATATCCTCCAAATAACGTCTAGTTGAATAGACTGTATTGGTTTTTTCTTAAAAGAAAATAAAATTGTTTGTTATTTGGAAATTTCAGCCTTTCTTTTTTCTACAATAGATCTTCCACGTTTATTATAAGTGTAATAAAAGGCAGTTTCTCTTTTATTCATTGTGCCGGCGTCTATTGTAGCTTCTGCTACACCCCATATGATTGAAGTGGGCCATAATAAAAAATTCACGATTCCTAAAAGCACCTGACCAGATTCTTTTTCATCGAATGCTAAGTAAAAATTTCCAAATCCTGGCAACAAGTTGAGCGCACCTGCTGTTACAGGTTTTTTGATTTCAATTGCTTCTGATTTGATTCCATACGAATTCAATTCTTTTAGAGTTTTTTTTTCAGAAGAGCTTAGACTCATGCAGCTAACGCTTAAAAAAGAGACGCAGATAAAGATTTGTATCAATAAATTTTTTTTAATGGACACAGACACTTGTTCTTTCATGTAAAATTTGAGATTAAGATCGTTCTGCAAAAAATCAAACCGAAGCTTCTGATGTTTTAGGTGTTTTTTTAAATTTTAATTCACGAATTCCCATGTTGAAACCACTATATAATAATACAAATGCTATTACCCATTGCATTGCAGAAAGATCTAAATTTTGAATAAAATAAACCGCTGAGAATACGCCAATAAGTCCAAATGTAGAGCCAGCTAAGGTGGCTTTGCGATCATACGCTCCAAATTTAATGAACTGTACACTTGCAATTGGGATAGAGAGCGCGCACGCGCCCATCATGATAGGAAAGGCAGCAATAGGATGAAGCCCCAGGGCATAAACAGTAACAATTGTGAGTGCAAAAGAACCAATTGCAATATTATTTAATGCACCAAAAACAAAAAAACAACATGCTGCAATAACAAGTTTATACCCTGTTAATGTTGTTGCTGTTCCACCTGATGGTAACATATGCAGTTTACTTGAAAGAATGAGTATACTGGCAAGAACAAGCCCAACACTAATGCATTTTCTAATGGCGTGCTCCGGAAGTTTTACAACAAATTGAGGTCCGAGATAGGCGCCAATTACTTGCATAATTAAACAGACAGTTAAAGTTAATATATCAATTTTAACAGTAGTGACAAATGCAAGCGCCATAACAGTCATTGGAATAGCGCACTGTGTGTTGAGTGTTCCAGGTAGTATGGTGTCTTTTACAAATTTGAATTTTCTATAGATTAAAGTTGCGATTGCAAAATCAGAAATGCCAAACGTAGATAAAAAAAAGATAATCGGTGAAAGAAACATCAAAATAACACTTTGTTTTGGATTTTTTTTGAGTTCTTCTCTGTGTTTGATCAGATCTTTTACAAAAGTATATATAAAAAAAATACTGATAATAATGATTAAAAAAAGAATAACGTTTATCATATAAAATATCTCGTAAACTTATTGGATTCATTACGTGCTTAAAAATTCAAAAAATACCTGGTTAAGCTGGAGCTCTGGAAAAGACAGCGCATTTACACTATACATGTTGTCGATAGAAAAACACTATTGCGTTACCGGTCTACTCACCACTCTTACAGAGCCTTATCATCGTGTTTCAATGCACGGTGTAAGAGAAGAGTTATTAGATCTGCAGGGCAAATTATTAAACTTACCCATAACAAAGGTTTTTATACCATCAGAATGTTCGAATGAAATTTATAATGCAAAAATGCAGGAAGTTCTTTCATGTGCAATTCAAAAAAAAGTAGAATGCTATGGATTTGGCGATTTATTTTTAAAAGATATTAGAGAGTATCGTGAAAAACAATTAAGCAAAACTCACATTACACCAATTTTCCCTCTTTGGGGGCAAGACACAACGCAGCTTTCAAAAAGACTTATTCAAACTAAACACAAAGCTATTGTAAGCTGTATAGATGAGCAAAAGCTTCCACTCTCTTTTTTAGGAAGAGAGTATAATGAATCATTTTTAGCCGAATTGCCTAATAATGTAGATCCGTGTGGTGAAAATGGAGAGTTTCATACTTTTGTTTATGCTTCTCCTCTTATGAAGGAGAGTATTGCAGTAAAAACAGGTGAAATAGTAAAATCGGGTTCGTTTGCTTTTATCGATTTGTTATCGGTTTAACTATTCTATACAGCGCGTCATGGTAGAAGGATAATCACCCATTATTTTTTTTAATTTAAATGAAAGTAAGGCATTTTCATTTAATAAAGCCTGATTTTCAACTTTTGAATAATCATTAAAATCTTCCATTGTAAGATTTCCAGAAAGTCGTGAATTGATATCAAGTGTTTTAACAGGACTTAAACAACTTGGATTAAATTGATTTAAAGTAATATGTTTGAGCGCTTTAGCACGTGCAGTAGAAATATGAACTTTTTGTTCTTTTAACTCAAAAACCATACTCCATTGTGTGCTCATTTGTGGATTATACTGTGCAACATTGCGCAGTGCGCGAAAGGCAGCGCTTACTTCAGTTGTGTCATAACGTAATGCATTACGTGACCAATGAGCGGCACGTACAAAACGATCTAACGAATTAGATTTTGTATTACCAACATCATTCATGTCGTCCAAATGCTCATAATAATATTGTAATGACTGTTCATATCTATTGTTTGTTAAAGCAGAAACAGCAAGATTTTTACCTTTTTCATAAATATCGAGTTCGCCATTATTGTATTCGAAGATAGCACATTGTGAACTAGCATCGCACACCATATAATGAGCTGTTGTTTCTGGTTGATACCCCGCTTCTTCACGCATTGTTTGAGAAATACGCACTTTTTTAGCGTTTTGTACTGCTTCAGAAACGTTTGCAGAAGTGTCTAGAATGTATTGAATCCACTGCGTAACTTCAACTGCAGGAAGTGGATTGCTGGCTTCTGGAACAACGCTGTGGATAAGTTGAAATACATTTACACTTAAGCCTTTTTCGTTCAGACCTTCCCATGGAAATTCGCGCCCATCTTGTGAAAGTGTAATACTCATATATTTCGAAGTCCAAGTAGCTGCTTTTTGATCGCCAACAAGACCTGCTGTTTTGTGCATATTACGTTTATTAATATAAATTTTACCTTGATCAAAAATCCAATCCAATGTTTTGGCAACAAGGGCATTTGAGCTGCCTTCAAGAAAAAATCCAGTACAAGCAAAACTATTCGATAAAAAACATAAACTAAACAAAGCAGTAAAAATACGTAGTGATTTCATAACTAAACCTCAAAATTTATTCTGATTTTTATATGAGTAAGTTTGTATTTTGTCAATTAACAGATATTTTAATTGACGCATAGTCAATGAATCGAGTAGTTCAACATTTAATAATAACCATTAGGGGTGCTGGATTTTCTAGCTGAGAGAATGTTTTTTAACATTTAACCCTTCGACCTGAACAGGATAATGCCTGCGGAGGAAATATGAAGTCTATTGTCACAGCACTTGTGCGTGATATCTATAATGTTCAAACCCAATCACCACTAGTTTTAAATCTTACCAACTATGTTGCTATGGATTTTAACGCCAATTCTTTGCTCGCAGTTGGCGCATCACCCGTAATGTCTGTAGAAAAAGAAGAGTTAGCTGATCTTATTCAACTTTCAAAATGTATTGTTGTGAATATTGGCACACTTTCGCAAGAGTTCTGTAAGACGGTTGAATATGCATTAGATCAAGCTTCTTTATATAATAAGCCTGTGGTTTTTGATCCTGTTGGAGCAGGTGCATCCCAATTACGCACATTGTTTGCCCAAAAAATATTTGCTCATGACGCAGTTAAAATTATACGAGGCAATGCGTCTGAAATTATGAATGTGTGCGAATTTTCAACACAAACAAAAGGTGTCGATAGCACTCTTCATTCTGAAGATGTTTTTTTAGAAATTCAAAAATATTTAAAAAATAAAAGTCATTCGAAAATCATTAGTATAAGTGGCGCGATAGATTATATTGTTTCTGATTGCAAAATTTCATCTGTTCATCATGGTGATCCTTTAATGGCTTCCGTGACTGGGATAGGTTGCTCGGCTAGCGCATTGATAGCCGCATTTTTAGCAATAAATGATGATTTCGCTGAAGCTGCATTGCATGCCGCGATTGTGATGGGTATTGCTGGCGAAAAAGCAAAAAAAATTTCTAAAGGGCCAGGTAGTTTTCGAGCAGAATTTTTGGACGCTCTTTATAATTTAAACAAAGATGACTTTCAAAATTTAAAAGTTAATTTGTTATGAAAAAAAAATTTGATCCCACTCTTTATCTTGTTACTGGTCCAATAAATTTTTCTAATCGACAATATTGTAAAATTATTAATGAAGCAGTTGATGGTGGCGTGACCATGGTGCAATTGCGCATTAAAAATGCCTCATTATTCGATTTTAAGAGTGTGGCCTATACTTTAAAAGCAATTTTAAAGCATAGAAACATACCAGTCATTATTAATGATTATCCTGATATCGCAAAAGAAATTGGCGCAGATGGAGTGCATATCGGCCAATCAGATTGTTCTATTCACACTGCTCGTAAAATTATTGGCTCAAAAGCCATTTTGGGCCTTTCGATTGAAAGTGCTGCAAATTTAGAAAAAATCGATCTTAAAGAAATCGATTATATTGCAGCAAGCCCTGTGTTTTATACGAAAACAAAAACGAATATTGCTCTTCCTTTAGGCTTAGTAGGCGTTCAAAAATTAAGGGAATTTACCAATCTTCCTTTGGTTGCCATTGGTGGTTTAAATCACAAAAATATTCCTAGTGTTTTGAATGCAGGTGCCGATGGAATTGCTTTGATATCTGAAATTTGGAATTCTGATTTTCCTTATCATTCTTCAAAATTATTAAAATCCATAATATTAAAAACAAGAAATAATCTTTATGACACAAAATAAAAATGTTCTCACTATTGCTGGTTCAGATTCAAGTGGTGGTGCGGGCATTCAGGCAGATCTCAAAGCTTTTCAGGCCCTCGGTACTTATGGCCTCTCTGTGATTACAGCTTTAACGGCTCAAAATACACAAGGTGTGAAATCAATTCAGGCGGTTTCGGCAGCATTTGTTCAAGAACAATTAGAAGCTGTGTTGGAAGATATTGTAATAGATAGTGTAAAAATTGGAATGGTTCATTCAACACAAATTATTGAATGTATAGCAAAAATACTCGCCAAATATAAAATTAAAAAAATTATATTAGATCCTGTGATGATTTCAAAAAGTGGATCATATTTATTACAAAGTGATTCGATTCAGGCGTTAAAAGAAGATTTAATTCCTTTGTGTTCCTTAATTACACCTAATATTCCTGAAGCAGAATGTTTAACAGGGATAAAGATCATTTCCTTAGAAACACAGTATGAAGCTGGTAAGTCATTATTACAGTATGGATGTGATGTTTTAATAAAAGGTGGTCACTCTTCAGATCACACAACAGTCAAAGATATTTTTATTTCTCAAGATACGGAAGAAAAAGTTATTGCATATCCTCGTATCGAGACGTTGAATACGCATGGCACAGGATGTACATATTCTTCAGCAATAGCAGCTTATTTTGCACAGGAAGAAAATTTATTGAATGCGGTTGAAAAAGCTCGTTTTTATTTACAGGGCGCTATTCAATCTGCCAAATTTCAAAAAATTGGATGTGGATTTGGCCCTGTTGATCATATGTGGATGGCAAAAGGAAAAGGAAAATGAACTTTTACTCCTCTGCCAATTTTCAGCAAGACCATTTTGGTCCTCATCAGAATTTTGATGCACATGCAGCGCAATTTATACAAACGCCATTTTCTATTTTAGCATGGGACAGAATTAAATTTCTTTATCAAAGAATAAAAAATCATCCTTTTAATCAAGAGCTTTCTTATGGCGTACTGAGTATGCAAACGTATAAAACATATTGTTCACAGGATGCTTTATACTTAGATGTTTATTTTTATGTGATGAAAAAATTATCGGAAAAAATATCAAATCCATATGATAAAAGAATAATTGTTCAATTTGCACATGGTTCTTTGGATGAAAAAAGTCCTTTAGCAGATAAAATACAACAAACTTGTGCTACTAAAAACTACATTTGTTTTTTAAATCAGGCGGCACATTTTCGTAGCCCAGCTTTAATTGCAGCAGCAGTTTTGCCATGTTTTTGGATTTATTATCAACTTGCAAAGGAAATGCAAAATGCATCAGCTGCACGTATGTATGGGCATCCCTATCAAAAATGGATTTTACAATACTCGGATCCAAAGTATTTTCAAAAAGTATTGTATATGATTGATTTTACAAATCGTTTAGCAGCACAATTTCCGGAGTGTAAATATCAAATGATAGAATTGTTTAATCGCGCTTCTGAGTTAGAGCTGAATTTTTGGGATGATGCATATTATTCTTAGCTTTAGTGTTGTTTATTTTGCTTCGTCTAAACGAGGAAAACGATATCTTTCTAAATTTGCAAATATCCGATGATTATGATCTGTTGTTTGTATATTCCATTTTTTTACTGATGTTTCAATTGGGATGAAAGAGCGATGTTCGGGATGAGGAACATAAAAGCTCTGAGACGGTTGTTGAATATGGGTATTATCGAAATCATCACTAAATATTGGCGATACGAATTCGTCTTGGGTTCGATCTGTGACTGAAAATAAACCCTCTTGTTTAAGAATTTGTTTTGAGCCAACTGTCTTTGGTAATGGGCTCATTCTATCTGCTGGTATTAGCACTAAATCAATTTTAGGCTCTTCTCCAATACGTTCACTCCAAGGTTCTGAGTCGTTTCCAATGACAAGATCTCCACAAATCCCTATGAGTATATTTAATTTTTCTCCTGCCCAGGGCACATTTTGAATAAGAGTGGGACCATAGTCTTTTTGATCAAACCCAATCATTTTTGCGTTTGCAGGCATATGAAAGTATTTTTTTTGATAAAAGGATGGAATTATTATTTTCCCAAAGGAAGCAAAATCTGGTGCTGCAATACGGGATTTAAATGATACGTGCATTCCAAAATAGTCGCCATTTTCATCAAATATAAAAGCAATTGTTAAATTCAAAATTTCCATAGAGTTTCGAGAAAATATTTTTTCACTAAAGTGAGGTGGGTAAGAAAACTGCATTGGAACATTGACGGCAAAATTTTTAAGTAAACTTTTGTTTGCAGATATATTTTGTAAAAAATTTTGTAAAAAAATTTGTTCAATTTTTTTTAGTACTTCATTTTTAAAAAGTTCAATATCATTTGGGTTGTTTTCAACTAATTTTGAAATTAATCCTACTGGAATCCCACTGCGAGGAAATCCTTGTGATGTGACAAGAACTTCAGGCAACACAAAAATTTTGATAGCATTGGCATCAGTTTGATAATATCGAAGAAGAGTTGTGCTGAGAATAGTAGAAATATTTTTAATTTCATCAGTTAAAAATGTTGTTTGATCTTTTTTGGTTTTATAAGATGACTCTGCTTCATAATCAGCAATTCGCACAAAGTCTATATTTGTTGAGTTTGATAAATGCAAAATTTTTAAGTATGTCGATTTTCGAAACATTAAATGTAACATTGCACACCTCAAATTATCTTTTTTTTTTAGTATATTAATAGTATATTCTACCATTAATATATTAAATACTGAGTCAAATATTTGTCATGTTTGTGGAATATTCAATAATACGTTAGTGGATAAAGATATTGAATTTTATTTAAACTTTATCTTTCTCACATATTTGATTAAAGAGCACAGCAGTGACATTTTATTTATTAGATTTTTTAGGGTTTTCATTATCTTTACTCGGCTTTAAAGGTTTGCGGGTTTTGGCCTATATTTTAGGCTTTATTATGTTTGATATTCTGCGAATTCGTAGAAAAATTATTCTTGCAAATTTGGATATTGTTTACGCGGATCGCTTATCGTTAAAAGAAAAAAAACGCATTGGTCGTATGTCTGTTGTGAATTTTATGAGCACAATTTTAGAATTTTTAGCTTCTAAACGCTTGGCTCCAAAAGCAGTTTTTGAATTTGAAAATAAAGAGCTTGCCGACGAAGGGATTGCTCGCGGACAAGGGCTTTATGTCATTTGTGCACATTTCGGAAATTGGGAATATTTGTGTCATATTCATGCAAAAATATATTCACCAGTGAATGTTGTGGTGAAAGATTTGCTTTCTGGAAAACCAGAAGAGTGGATTAAAAATTTGCGCCGCCATCTTGGTTATCAATTTATTAGTCAAAATGACAAAAGAACCAGAACAGAGCAAATTCATGATGCGATTGATAGGAAAGAAATTATTGGCTTTATTGTTGATCAAAAACGAAAACGCGGTGAAATGCTTCCATTCTTTGGAAGGCTTGCTTCTACAAATAATAGCCTTGCAAAGCTCTATTTCAGAAAATATGCGCCGGTTGGCACGCTTAAAATTCAACGGATAAAACCTGGGCATTTTAAAATTAAATATTACGATGAATTTATTTACATCCAAGACCCTAATTTAACTTTTGATGAAAATGTGACGAAATTTACTCTTAAAGTGAATCAAATATTAGAAAAACTTATTCTTGAAAATCCAGAAGAATATTATTGGTTACACAATAGATGGAGTTTGCCGCGAAAATAAGTGTGGTTGCATTTTTTTTGCACAAAATAGTATAACGTAATTGTGAAGTTAAGATTTTAAAGACAGAAATGGAATACTGAAATATGAAAAAGTTTATTTTATTGTTTACGCTATTTTTTATGTTTGTCTCCGTAGATGCACAAGCGGCACGTTTTGGTAGAGGAAGAAGCTTTGGAACTCAACGATCATCACAAGGTATGAATCGTTCTTGGTCTAATAATAAACAACAGCAACAACAAAAGCAGGCTTCACAAAAATCAAATACAAATACACCTGCTCCAAAAAGCTCATGGGCAAGTAAAATATTTCCAATGCTTGCAGGTTTATCAATGGGTGCACTGTTAGGTTCTCTATTGAGTGGGCATGGATTAGGTGGTGGTTTGGGAGTCATTTTTATGGTTCTTATGGCTGCAGGAATTTGCTTCTTTATTATTCGAAAATTGATGGCCTCGCGTGTCAAATCGAATTATTCGAATCAAAATCATCACTATCAAAATTTTCAGCAGGCAACTGCTCAGGCAGGCGCTGGCACTCAAACAACAGATCGTAACGCTCCATTTAGCAGTGCATATCAGCCACAAGAAAGTTATTATAATACAAGCACCACTAATAATAATTTACATGATAACGAACATGAATTAGATACGGAAGAATTTTTACGTTCTGCAAAAACAATGTTTCTTCGTATGCAAAACGCATATGACGATAAAAATTTAGGTGATATTAAACAGTTTACCACCCCAGAAGTATTTGCTGAAATTCAAATGCAGTTACAAGAACGTGGTAGTGTGCCAAATCATACAGAAGTTCTTTACATTCATGCAAATCTTGCAGATAGCCTTGAAAATAATAACACATCTGCATCTGCAATTTTTTCTGGCCAAATAAAAGAAGATCAAAACAGCTCTGCTGTACATATAAATGAAATGTGGCATTTTGTGAAAGAAGGCAATAATTGGCTCATTTCAGGCATAGAGCAAAAATAGCTTTAACAAATCCAATGTGCTTATTTTTCTTATCCTTGTTGCGCAGTACTATCGACACCCACTTTTAACTTTGAATCCGCATATGATATTCTAAATTAAGAAAACTTTTTAAAAAGAGTTTTCTGACAGCCCGTGAATTGTCTTTTAAAAGCAATGGAGGATAGTATGTCAGAAACCTTAAAGCCTGTTTATCGTGATATTCCCAAGCAGTTTGAGTTTAAAGCCATTCGTGCAGTGAGTGTTCCCCATCATCTGCAAACTCATTTAGGTCATTGGATTCATTTTGTTGTAATTGAAAATGATTCTGTGCCCGATCCTGGCTCTCTTTCTAATGCAAGAATTACGATTCCAAAAGAGCACTCGGTGCTTATTTATAATCCTGCGCTGCATGAAACTCTCGATTTAATACAGACTCCATTCACAGATTTGCTTCCAAAACTAGATAAGCCAGCTTTAATGCGTTTGCATTCGTTATGCCGTTTTGGCGATGCTTTAGGTAGTTTAACATGTGATTGTGGTCCTCAATTAATGGCAGCTCGAAGAGCAATCTTAGCAAGAGGTGCTGGTTTTTTAATTTACACAGCACAAGAAGGTCGTAACGCAGGACTTGCGGCAAAAGCCTCTTTTTCAAGATTAATTGAAGTTGAAAAAATGCTTACAAGCGACACATTTGCCGCCGTTGGGCTTGATAGTAATGATTTGCGTAGTTATCAAGTAGCAGTCGAAATTGTGCAGTTATTAGGTTTAAAACACATTGAGATGATGACAAATAATCCTAAAAAAATTCGTCCATTTACTGAAGCGGGAATTGAAGTTTCAAGATATGGAATCGAAATACCAGCAACCTTACATGATAAAGCGTATTTAGATGATAAACGAAATTCGATGGAGCATATGCTTTCAATGAACTTAGAAGGCAACGAAGAAAACACACACATAAAAGTTGCCAGAATATTTAGAGAGTTGCCACAGGTGGTAAGGCAGCGTCACTTAGGCGTTTTGCAATCTATTCTCGACGATGAGCAAGCATCAATCGATAGTGGCATTTAATATGAAACCGTATATTGGCATTTCGTGTATTACATCTGTAGTAGAAGCCGAATTTGTAGCTAAAATTTTTTTACAGAATGGGTTTTCAAAAAAAGCGAATTATCAAGGTGCAATTGGATATGCGATTACATGGAAAATTTTGAGAAAGAAGCATTCTACAAATACAAGATATGTTTCAGTAGAAAATTTATTTTCTACAATGTCACAAAATACAGATTTTGGAATGAACGTTGTCCATTTTGTGCCTGAGCCAAATACACATTCACAATTTATAGATGATATGAAGGCGCTGTTTTTACAAACGGGTATTTACAATAATGCGATTTGTAGAAATTTGCAGTTAAATTATGCCAGTTCAATTTCTTCTGATGCTCTTAAAGAAGTAAAACACATTTTTCCTGATCTAAAAATTATTTTTCAAATTGGGTACGAAGAGATTTATACAAAACATGCAGATAATTTTATAAAAAATTTGCAATCTTATGCGCCGTGTATTGATGCAGTTTTAATTGATCCTTCACAAGGTACTGGTACAGGAATAGAGTTGGACACTGTCCATATTTCTTCACTTCTTAAAAAGCTTCAAATGCAGTTTTCAAAACTTCAGATAGGTTTTGCTGGTGGATTGAAAGTTTCTAATTTAGAGAAAAATTTGAAAAAATTTTCACAACTAACCAACAATTTTTTTTCATTTGATATAGAATCTGGTGTGCGTTCTGCAGAAGATGATACATTGAATTTAATCAGTGTTGATGAATTTATAAAATCTGCAAAACACATATTATTAGAAGCATTATAATTTTCAAATGAGTGATTGTTATTATGAAAAAATTTATTTTATGTGCCGTTAAATCTTTAATTTTCTTTGTACCATTTATTTCAAGTATCTGTGTAGCTAATGCAGTTCTAATCGATGAAATGGACAAAAAAGTTATTTTTGTAGAGTTAGATCGAAATGAAATTAATGCGCGTAAACAAATTTCGTTGTTCAAAAATATGGATCTAGTTGGGATAAATTTTAATGCATATCGTGCAGAAGTTTATGTAACAGAAGATGAATTAAAATTTTTAAGAAAAAATAATCTTTCTATTATTGAAAAAACACAAGATACCCTGCAAGCTAAAATTGGTTTGAAAGATTATTTAAATCCAACTGAAGTACGCGAAAAATTAGTTGAAGTTAATAATCAGTTTCCTCAAATCACAAATCTATTTGAAATCGGTAAAACACATTTAAAATTACCAATAATGGCAATAGAAATATCTTCTTCAGTTGGCGATTCTGATCGTCCAGTCGTATTTTTTAATGCAACGCATCATGCACGAGAAGTGATGAGTGCAGAAGTTGTGATGCATATGATCAAAGTATTAACGGAACAGTATGGAGTTGATGCTGAAATTACGAATTGGTTAGATTCATACCGAATTGTTATTGTACCGCAAGCAAATCCTGATGGAAATACACTGGTGCATGAAGGCAAGACAATGTGGCGTAAAAATGCCTGGCCTTATTTAGGTCGAAAAACAGGCGTTGATTTAAATCGTAATTATCCTGCTTCGTGGAATTATTGTAATGGCTCGAGTGCAATTCCAATCAGTCAAACATATCGTGGTCCTTCTGCAGGAAGTGAACCTGAAACTCAAGCGATCATGAATTTAATAAAACAAATAAAACCAGTGGCGAGTATTAGTTACCATTCTTATAGCGAAATGGTTTTGTACCCTTATGGCTGTTCAAATTTTGCGAACCCTTCTAAAGATTTGTTTTTGAAAGTTGCTAAAAGTATAAAAGCAGGTGTGCTTGATGATCGTAATCAACCAAATACTTATCGTGTAGGAACAGCGCCAGAGCTTTTATATGATGCAGATGGTTCCGATGATGATTGGCTGTGGAAAGAATACGGCGTATTAGCATTTACACTTGAAGTGAATGCGTCGAGCTTTCAACCAAACTACAAAACTTGGCGAAATATTACTGTTGAGCGCCAAGAAGGTGGGTGGAAAAATTTACTGCGCCAAATGCAAAAGAGCGGATTTCATGGTGCGATAAAAGCGGATAATTTAGACCAAATTACATACTCTATTAAAAAAGCGAACTCTGGAAAGTGGGTTGCATTTGATGCAGATAACGTTAATCGAAAATTTCAGTTAAAATCTAAATCCGGTTTGATTTATCAATTAACTGAACCTGGAAATTATCAAATTTCTTTTTATCGTGAGCAAGAGTTAGTAAAAACTTTAAGCATTAAAGTCGATGGCTTGAATATTGATTTAGGCTCTATTCTTTTAGAATAAAGTTTTTTATTCTGTATCAGTTTCGGCATCTGCTTCAGCCGCTTTAATGCCAATGCTTGTACCATCTAAAGACATTGCATTAAAGAAATCGTACGACATATAATAATCGCCATTATCTCCAACACTATTGCCCCAAGAGTTTCGAATTTTCAGTAATTCTTGTCCATCATCATATCCAACAACTACTACTTCATGACCTGCAAATGCAAATCCACAGTAATTCTTTGAGTTTCCTTCAAGTTTACATGCCCAAAGGCCACCTTTATTTGTTTTACCGTCGATGACTGTATCAAATCCTCGTACTGAAATAGGATCTGAATTTGCTTTAACCATAAAGCCCAAAGCAATGCGTTTTCCATTATCAATCGAATTGCGAATATCTTGGAGTTTAAGGTTACGATTATAAGAAGACTCAACTGTCTCAATAGTAACATCTGCATTTACAAGTGCCGTGTAATCTTCAGTATTGATTTTAACACTTGGAGCAGGATACTTATCTGTGCATTTTCCCTGTTCAACAATTCCATGTGTTTTTAGTGGAGTAATAATTTCTGCAGCTTGGCGCGCACCTTCCCAATAATTATTTCCTAAGAAGAAACTATGAGCAAGCGTGCATTGTTGATCGATAAAATCTCCTTGCTCAAGGAGTGCATCTAGTGCTGCAGTTGTTGCAAAAGTGACACATGTTCCGTGTTGTCCTTGATCAAGAACAGGCACATTATTCATTGTTAAGTCTTTTGCAGTTTCAGATTTATCAAATGCGATAATTTCTTTTTTAGTAATCGCTTTGATCTCATCTGATTCATCTGCCTCGTCATCGTCAGCCGCCATTCTTTCGATGCGTTCTGCGCGAGCAATAATTTCAGCAGTCGGAGATAATCTCATTAATGAGATTATTTTTGTATTTGTAATAGATTCAATATTAAAGGAGTTGTTTAAATTGGATAGTGGTTGTGGATTTGTGTCAATGACTGTTTGAAAAGATCCAGCAAAAAAACTTTCATCTGCACTATTGTTATCTGAATAAGCATGAATTGATGAAACTAGAAAAGCTGTGGCAGCAATGCTTTTTAAGATCGTAGATTTTTTCATGATAACCTCTTTTCATTTTAAATGAGGCATGTTGTATAATGCCTTAGAACTTCTTGTTCTAAATTAAGATTATCATAAAAAAAAAAAATTGGCTGAGTAGCCAATTTTTATGAGTCAAAAATGTGACATTAATGCAGTTATTTACCAAATTTCAGTGCCATCAATTGCCATAGCGTTGAAGAACTCGTAAGTCATGTAAAAGTCGCCTTCATCTGCAACATCTGCGCTCCATGAGTTGCGAATTTTGAATAGCTTCTGTGTGTCATCATATCCTGTGATCACAACTTCATGGCCAGAGTATGCTGTTCCGCAGTAGTTTGTTGATGAACCAGGCTGTTTACATGCCCACAAACCACCAGAACGTTTTTGGCCATTAATTGTAACGTCAAAACCTTGTACAGAAACTGGATCCATACTTGCTTTTAACATAAAGCCAATTGCCACTCTGTGGCCTTCGCTAAGTGCAGTTTCAACATCATTCACAGTAATATCTGAATTGTATTTGTAATTGACAGCGTTTATATCTGTTTTAGTATCCGCTAAGCTCTTGTATTGATTCGTAGAAAGCTTATAGCGTGGCGCAGGGTATTTTGCAGGACAATGGCCTTTTTCAACCGCACCGTATTTTTGAAGTGGAAGAAGAACTTGTGAAGCATAATATGCCCCATCCCAATAGTTTTCGCCAAGGGAAAGGTTAAGTGCAAGCGTGCATTGTTGATCGATAAAATCGCCTTTATCAAGAATTGCATCAATCGCTGCGGTTGTTGCAAAGGTGACGCATGTTCCATACTGACCTTGATCAAGAACAGGTACATTGCTCATGGAAAGATCGGTTGCTGTTTCAGAACGATCAAACGTTTCAATTCCGTTTGAAAAGTTTCTTTCTGCTTGGTCGCCTAATTCAATTCCTTGTGCAACAGTTTCTGCTTTTTGAGTGAGTTTTGCAGAAGGCGCCAATCTCATTAACGTAATAATTTTATTATCGGTTAAATTTTCTGGTTTTATAGATTTTGATTGAGCAAATAGTTTGGAAATTGGTTGTGAGTTTAGTTTAATGACAGTTTGAAAAGTACCATTGAAATGAGCTTCTGCATTTGCAGCAGTGTCTAGATTTGACGCGTGTGCACTTAAACTTGCAGCAAGCAAACTAGACGCACAAAGTAACTTTAAATTTGAACTATTTGACATATAAAACCCCGTAAAAACGCAATAAGACGCGACTTATTGAATGTAACCAAAGCCAGACCATCAAAACATTAAATATGGCCAGCCAGTCAACCGTAACTACGGAATTTTATGATGTCAATTAAAATTAAAAAATTTTATCCTGAATTTGTTTTGGAAGTACTTCGAAATGAGAGAATTGGAGCGAACTTGTTGCTCGACCTTGTGAAAGCGAACGAATATCTGTTTCGTAACCAAATAAACAAGAAAGTGGAATATTAGCTGAAACAGTTTGTAAATGACCTCGCGCATTAATGCCAAGTACATGCCCTCGTCTTGCATTGATATCTGATGAAATAGAACCACTATATTCAAGTGGAACAACAACTTCAACGCTCATAATTGGTTCCATAAGCATTGGTTTTGCTTTATCAAGCGCTGATTTTAATGCATTATTGACAGCTACTTTATAAACGACATCATCAACTAATAAAGGATCATAGGAATAATGGGTTACTTCAACACGTAAATTTGTGAGTGGATAACCACACAAAGGGCCACTTGTTACACTCCCATTGAGGGCATCTTTCATTGCATCTACTATGAGTTTAGGGGCGTTTGGCAATGAAGGGACAACAATTTCAATTGGGTTGTCTTCGTTTTGATGAGGTTCAACTTTAACTGTAACAGTTGCATGAAATGTTTTTGTTTGAACTGCACGAGAAAATTCTTCTGTTGCTTTTGCGGTTGTGGTGATGCACTCGCGATACGAAACTTGAGGCTTGCCTACATTTGCGTTAATTTTAAATTCACGAAGCAGCCTATCGACAATAATTTGTAGATGAAGTTCGCCCATTCCTGCAATAATGGTTTGTCCTGTTTCTTCATGAATCGAAACTTTTAAGGAAGGATCTTCTTGCTCAAGTTTTGTTAAGCAATCTTTAAGTTTATCGATATCTGCAGTACTTTTAGGTTCGATTGCAAGGCTAATAACGGGTGCAGGAAATTCCATTGATTCATATGCAATGGGATGCTTTAAATCACAAAGAGTGTCGCCTGTAGTAGCAAATTTTAAACCAACCAGCGCAACAATTTCTCCTGCTGAAGCTTCCCCGCATTCTTCGCGGCTATTTGCATGCATTTGCAGAATTTTTGTGATTCTTTCGCGTTTATTTTTAAGAGTATTGAGAATTGTTTGTCCAGATTTTATAGAGCCTGAATAGATACGTGCAAAAAATAATGCTCCTACAAATGGATCGGTCATAATTTTAAAGACAAGACAAGAAAACGGTTCGTCTTTTTTGGCTGAACGAGTTTGCGCTTTTACAACATCTTCAATTTCAATGCCTTGTGCATCTGGCAGATCTAAAGGAGAAGGTAAAAAATCGATGATCGCATCGAGAAGTGGTTGTACACCTTTATTTTTAAAGGCTGTGCCCATAAAAACCGGAACAATTTTCATTTGAATAACAGCTTTGCGAAGAGCTTTTTTCAGCAGATCTGCAGATATTGCTTCTTCAGATAGAACTTTTTCAATCAGTTCATCATCAAAATCTGCAACAGCTTCAATCAGTTCTTGCCTTGCAAGCTGTACATCATCAGCCATTTCGTCTGGAATTTTATCTGAAACTTTGAAGGAGGTGTCTTTATCATCATCAGACCAGGTAATGCTTTTTAGCGAAATTAAATCCACAATGCCTTTAAAATCTGATTCCTGTCCAATAGGAAGCTGTGCAAAACAAACAGGTGCGTTGAGTTTTTCTTTCATAGATTCAAGACACATATTATGATCAGCGCCCACTTTATCCATTTTATTTAAAAATGCGACACGAGGTACAGAGTATCTGTCGGCTTGCCGCCACACAGTTTCAGATTGGGGCTCAACCCCATTTGCAGCATCAAAAACAGCTACCGCACCATCTAAAACACGAAGTGAGCGTTCAACTTCAATGGTAAAATCTACATGTCCTGGTGTATCAATTAAATTAATCCTGTAACCATTCCAGGTGGTTGTAGTTGCGGCAGAAGTAATTGTTATGCCGCGCTCTTGCTCTTGAGCCATCCAATCCATGGTCGCAGTTCCTTTATGAACTTCGCCAAGTTTGTAGCTTTTGCCTGTATAATAAAGAATGCGCTCTGAAGTAGTTGTTTTACCGGCATCAATATGAGCCATAATACCAATATTTCTAAAAAGACTAAGATCCATATTATTCATACCTTCCGCGTGAGGCGTTATATCTTAAAAATTTGCGAGCAATTTTATCAAAAAGCGATCCCACTTTTCCGTTGCTTGTATCTAAAAGGGCATATTTGATATCGCGAGGCTCGTAAACAATGCCGTATAAATATCTTTTGAGTGTGCCATCTTCAGACAAAAAGAATAATCCGCCAGTATGAGAAAAGTTATTTTCATCATCGGCTTCATAAAAAAAGTTTAAGCTTTTTGTGAGTTTATTGATTTCATTGACATCAGTAGAAGTATAGAATCTCCAAGGCGCATCTAAAACATCTAATTGTTTTAACCACATATCACGAGTTTGTTTTGCGCGTACAACATCGTCGGTAGTGTCAAAACTAATAGAAGCCACTGTAAAACCATTGCCAAGCGGAAGGTTTATTTTTTTTAACGCATCTGCAAGGTTTAAAAATTGATAAGTACACATGGTTGTGCATCTAAAATAGTTTAGAGTAATCAGTAATACAGGTTGGCCATTAAACATTTCTTTGAGAGTTTTGCGCTTTCCTGAGTCGTTGATAAAGCTTAAATTCAGATCGATTTTTGTATCGAGTTTTTCAGATATTTCAGGTAAATCTTGGGAATAATCTTCTGCATGTAATACGTTTTGACTTACGAAAAATAACATGAAATAAACAATTATTGACAAAGGCACCCATTTTTTTGAGGTCATAAAATCTCCATGTTTAAATTATTAATCGCAAACGATGATGGTTACCAAGCGCAAGGAATTAATATTCTTGCCAAACATTTAAAAAGCCTAGGGCATCAAGTTACAATAGTAGCACCTGCTGGCGAACGCTCTGCGCAATCACATTCTATGTCTTTTTATCATGCAGTTCAGGTCGATGAAGTTGCTAAAAACATATATTCAGTGCATGGAACTCCTGCCGATAGCGTTGCTATTGGACTTAATGGTATTTTAAAAGATAATCCACCAGATTTTGTAATTGCTGGTACGAATCACGGTTTAAATGTTGGAATTGACGTAAATTACAGTGGAACCGTTGGAGCTGCAACTGAAGCAGCGCTTATGGGTTATAAAGGCATTGCTATTTCTGCTGATACAAGCCGGTTGAAACAAGATTCGCCTGAATTTTATGAAGTATTATTAGATGCTGCAAAATGTGTTGGCGAAATTTTAGAAAAAATCGACACTATTGCGTGGCCTCGTTTACAAGTTCTCAATATAAATGTGCCATGTAAAAGTAAGGCCCTTAAAGTTGGAGTTTGTGAAGGAGAATCTTTATATGTGCCCGGAATTGAAGAACTTGTGCCAGTTCGTTATGAAAATACAAAACTGTATTATTTAGGTGGCATTAAACGTTTTCATCCTAATGATATGTCTCAAGATGTTTCTTTAGTCTGTAATGGATATTCAACATTAACATTTTTACAAGCTAAACAAAGTAGTGCGGGGTTTGAAAAATTACTGACTCCATTCGAAAAAAGTTACGATAAATAACGTTAATGACTACCAAAATTTCATGGGCAAAAGCGCTTTCCAAAGGTCTAATCGATATTCGTCAGCTTCAAAAGCATGAGTTTATCGACACAGATGACAGGGATGAACTTAAAAATGCAGGCGATATTTTTGACATACGCGTGCCCGAAATTTTTCTTGATCAAATTAAAGCTCAAAACCCCGCGCTAAAAAAACAGTTTATTCCTACTAAAGAAGAGCTTATTTTTTTACCTGAAGAACTTACCGATCCAATAGGAGATGAGCCAAACACTCCAGTAGAAGGTATTACGCATCGGTATCCTAATCGTGTTTTGTTAAAGCCAACATATCTTTGTGCTTCTTATTGTCGATTTTGTTTTCGTCGTTATAAGGTCTCTAATAGCGATCATAATTTAACAGATGAACAGTATGTAAAGTGTCTTGAATATTTAAAATCTCATCAGGAAATTTGGGAAGTGATTTTAACAGGAGGCGATCCTCTTGTGTTAAATGATAAAAAAATTCTTCAGATGATGAATGATTTGGCTAGCATTAAGCATATAAAAGTTTTGCGTTTTCATACTCGCGTGCCATCTGTATTGCCTGAACGTATTACAAAAGAACTGATTCAGGCTTTAAAAACCTCAAATAAATCTCTTTGGATCGCATTACATGTGAATCATGCAGATGAATTTACACCAAAATGTCGAGAGGTAGTAAAAATGCTTATTGAGTCTGGTATTTCAGTTGTTTTACAATCAGTGCTTTTAAAGGGAGTTAATAACTCTTATGAAGTGTTAAAAAATCTTTTTGAATCAGCGGTAGAACAAAATATAAAGCCTTATTATTTGCATTTTCCAGATTTAGCAAAAGGCACTGGTCATTTTCGTATGAGCCTGGAAGAAGCGCAAAATTTATTTGCATCTTTACGTGGAAACCTTTCAGGGATTTGTTTGCCTCAATTTATTTTAGATATTCCTGGCGGAAAAGGGAAAATTTCGGCGGAAAAAAGTCGAATTTTGCTAAGTGAATCAGGTGCTTTGTCGTTTGACAGCCCTTTAAAAAATCGATAGTGATTGTTTAATGGTGCAAAATTGCACTTTATGGAGAAGTTATGCAAAGAATTTTATTTAAAACAGTATTAACTGGCACATTAATTGGATTTTTATCTGCGTGCACATCAACGCACTCAAATTCTCAAAAGGCAGCAATGCAAATTGAAGATGCCAATATGCTTGATACTGAAGCAGAAATTGAAGTTGCTGATAATAATGAAACTGATAGCGAAGAAATTTTAGACGGCGCAACTGCATTCGATGATGTTGATGTAGCAAGTGCTACTGAAGAGTTAGATGCAGAAACAGACGTTGAATCATCCGACTGGAATGACGAATACCAATAGAATGTTTGTGTAGTCCAATCTGCTGCGTTGTGGCTACGTCTCGTTTGACTTGCGTGCAATTAAAGCACGCGGCGTCTGTACTCGCTTGCCACGCCTTGCATCTCGGGCTACTCAAACATTCTATACGTATTTTTGGGTGAGGTGGGTAAACAATGCTGCCGGGCTATACAAGCACTCTATTTAATATCGGCTGGATCTTGCGGTTAAGCCGCGGGGCGACACATTATCTACAGGCTCTATTAAATCTGAAAATGCCATTCGTTTTTGCCAATTTTTAACATATTTATTGGCAATTTTTTTATCCTTTATAATTAATACGTTCTCAGCATTTCGCTTTTGGGCAGATTGCGTAAAATTAAAGCTGCCGGTAATTAATGTTTCATCATCAATAATCATAACTTTGTTATGAGCAATAGCCACCCGGTGGTCTTTCCATACTTTTACACGATGATTTAATAAAAAAGTAGAAGCAGAATAAGCACTTGTAAATTGGCTTTTATCTAAAATGACTTGAACATCAACTCCTTGCTTTTGCACATCAATAACAGCTTGAGCAATAGGAGCGCTTGTAAAGGAATAGGCCTGAATTTTTAGATTTTTTTTGGATTTTTTAATAGTATCAATGATTAGCTGCGTACAATCTTCGCCTGGTGTAAAGCACACATCATATCCAACATTCTGAAATGTTTCTGCAAATACGTTTTTGGGCAAAAATATTGGACAATATAGAAAAAAAACAGAAAGTATAGTAAAAAATAATTTATTCATTGAGTATTTTCCTATAGAAAGAAAGGACACGCTATTTCTGGAGGAAATTTTATGCCAGTCCTACAATATTGTCGAGCGCGCGCCGTATTATTTTATGTTGTTTTTTTATACGGATTGTTGATGCCTACTTTGGCTTTTGGGAATTCCCTCTTTATTTCTGCAAATTCTATTACTTCTGAAAAAGATCTTCTCGTCAAATGCAATGCAAACGGTTCAAGTAAACTAAAAGATTGTATTGAAATTGAACCATCACTTGCCATGAGAAATCCAATTGCCATTGCGGCGAATAATAATCATCTTTTTATTGCCAATTATGGACATAAAGATTTTGGGCGCACAAGTTATGTCGAAAAATGCGACTTTCCCCAAGACGGTCAATCTAAAATAGATTGTCGTAGTGTGTTAGCAATTGGCAATGATGCTCATGTTACTGGTTTAGAAGTTGTGGGTAATAAATTTTATTTTACGCAAAGTTTTTCATACAACAATAATATAAATTTTAATTATTTAGTGGCTTGCGATATTGTTGAAGGCAAAAGAACCCCTGAGTGTGGCCCTATTCATTTATTAAAGTCTAATCTTAAAAATCCGCTACAAGGCTTCAATCGACAAATGGATATTAGGGTTACGAATCAAAATATATTTGTGAGCGATTATTACGGCGGCACAGTATCTAAGTGCACTTTGCCTAATGTAACGAATGAAGTCGAATGCGCTCCAATGAATCAAGAAAGCAAAGGCGATATTGTTTATCCGCTTTCGTTTGACGTAAATGAAAATCGTGTTTGTGAGTTAAATAAAACAGATCTGCTTAGCCTTGAGCCTGCCCGTATCGAGTGCTGTAATGATAATAATAATGCTTCTCAATGTATTCAGTCACAAGACGAATTTATCAATCCTATATCGCTCCGCTTAAATGCTGATGGTTCTTCGCTTTATGTAATTGAACATGGTGATATTAAGCAACGTGAAAAAGTTGTTCCAAAACTTTCTATTTGTTCTTTACATTCAGAAAATACTTTTTCTGAATGTAAAGAACTGAGCATTCCCTATAAATCTTTGAATGGTCACAGAGAAAATGTTGGAAATATTAGCGCATTCAAACTAGTAGAGTAAAAATTTATGAAAATTCAAAAATATTTGATTGTATATTTTATGATTTTGGTAGGCTGTTTAGGTTGCACTCCAAACTTGCCACAAGAAGTGATTCAAGAATCAGAACTACCGTTTTCCACTGCTTTGCAAATTACATCAGATCAACTTAATGCTAAAACGGATGATGTAATTGTTTATACAGCCACATTGCACCCTAAAAAAGTAATTCCCAATCTAGAAATCACTGGAAATGTAAACTTTTATAATGAAAAAAATCTTTTGTGTGCTGATGTTGCCATTAATCCGCAAACATTAAGTGCATCATGTATAACTCAGTTCGCACAAGAAGGCATGTACATTATTTCTGCCGAATACACTGGACAGCCTTCATATTATAAAAAAAGCTCTACTATCAATTTTTATCAAAAAGTTGAAAACGGGGCAGATCGTCTGAGAAAAACTGAGGTAAATTTATTTTCAGAGCAGTCTTTAAAAACAGGGTCTGCTTTTCAATTAGATATTAATGTTTCTGCAAATGAAAATAGTGATTCAGAAAATCAAAGCTCTGTAAATGAAGGCTTTGTTTCTGTATATGAAAAAAATCAAAAGACTCAAGCTTTTGAATTACTCGAATCTTGTAAAAATCTTAATATTAAAAATAGCTCTGCGATTTGTCATGTTCCTACTCATCCTTCAGAGTCTGAAATTTTTGGACGAATCTTTTATGTGCAATATTTAGATACAAACGCAGAGCCTCAATATTTAAACTCTGCATCTGAAGAATATTACGTTTCAATTGATGGACCAAGAAGTGTATATAATATATACATCATTACAAACGATGGTAAAATGAGTTATTCTTCTAATAATGGTAAATTTTGGATTTATCCAAATCATCAGCCCCTTCAAAAAGGCATCGAAACACTCACGAGCATTTTTCGTGCTTCTAATGGCGTGCTTTATGTTGGCTCTAATAAAGGCAATGTATTTGCTACCAATGATTTAGGAAATACTTGGAAAAAAATTGCCAATAATTTAAATAATAGCATCGCCATTGAAAGTATAAAACTTTTCGGCGACGATAGCATTCATGTTTTATTCGAAGATGGAAAAGCAGCTTCTGCTAATCAGCTTGCAAAAGAAAATATTGAATGGGAAATGCCTGTATGGAATTATAAAACAATGCTTGAGGGAAGTGCCAAATTTGTAGATTTAGGCTTCTTTGCATCTGGAGAGGATGGAGTTGGCGAAATGACGGCCTATGAAAATGGTGCCTTAAAATTTGCGGTTCGCACGGCCGAGCACTCTTATTTTACGCGACACACACTTAATTCTGATATTCGAGCACTTTTTTTAGTAGATACTCTGGATAATAAAGCTTTTTATAGTATAAATAAGGCGGGTCATCTCTTTAAAAATAATTTTTCTTTTGAGGAATACAAGCTTAATGAATTATCTTCTCTTGATTTAGGAGAGATCAATAATCCAACACAGGCGATTAAAAAGTTCTTTTTTGCAGGGATTACTTATTATGTGCTTAAAGAATCTGGCATTGAATTTACACATCTGATTTCAGATCCATCCAGCTGGAGTGAAGCAAAAACACCAGGTTTAAAACCAGTGTTAGATATGTTTGTAGGATACTAAATCTGTAAATTTTTTATAAAAAGTAAGTCATAATTATGTTTCCGAATATTGCATTTTTTGATTCTGGACAAGGCGGTTTAACTATTTGGGAAAAAGTGATTCAACTTTATCCAAACTTAAATACTGTTTATCTTGGAGATAATGCACGTTGTCCTTATGGAAGCAAAAGTCCAGAAACAATTATTCAGTACACACGGCAAGCAGCGCAGTTTTTAACGAAGCAAAATGCGCAATTTATTGCAGTTGTCTGTGGTACAGCCTCCAGTGTTGCAAAGGATCAAATTGCCAATGAATTTCAAGTGCCAATTGTAGGAATTGTTGAAGGACTTTGTGAATATGCAGCAAACCATTTAGACAATAAAAATAGGCCTGTTGTTGTTTTAGCCACTCATTTTACAATTCAAAGCCAACGATTTCAAAATGAACTTAAAACACACAATGTGCATAATGTATGGGCAAAGGCTTGCCCCCTATTTGTGCCATTGATTGAAGATGGTATTTCAGATGGACCACTTGTTCGTTATGCGTGTGAAAGATATTTAAAAGATATTCCTTTAGATGTAAAAATTGTCATGCTGGCCTGTACGCATTATCCAAGGCTTATCAATGCTTTAAGCCAGTATTTAACAACCAAAACAGGTAGGCCTGTTATCTTAAAAACACTTGAAGGTGAAAAGTTATTTTCCAATTTAAATCAAGACGCTGGCCATTCAGATCCTATTTATTTATTAGAAGCTTCATTGCCAATTGTGAATGAAATTAAAAATTATATAACCGCATCAGAAAATGCACAGACTTTAATGGATGGAAGAAGCAAAATGTTTTGTACAGATGCTCCTGTGCAGTTTTGTGAAGTTGCACATAATTTTACAAAACTAAACTTACCTAAAATTGAACTTGCCAGAATTGCGCACATACAATGAAAAAAAAGATTGTGTTAGTTGGAACAGGAATTTCAGGATTATCTACTTTATATTTTCTTCTGAAACAAAGCGCTTCAGATATTTCTGAAATTTCAATTTATGAAAAAGAAAATAAAATAGGTGGCGTATTAAATGCTTCCCAAGAAAAGGGATTCTTACTTGAGCACGGCGCTCAAGGTGTTTTATCGAGCCGTACTCAGTTTTTTAATTTGTTAAAAGAGCTTGATTTGGACAATGACTGTGTTCATGCCTCTCCTAAAAGTGCAGAACGAGCGTTTTTTTATAAAAATCAAATTATTTCTATTTCACCAAAAAATTTAATACAAATTCTTAAAACCAGACTCATCACAATATTGGGCATTATAAGAATTTTTTCCGAAATTTTTATAAAAAAAAATACTCAACAAAATGAAACTGTTTCGCAATTTTTTACACGTCGTTTTGGCAGTGCAGTGGCCAAAAATTTTGTGGCGCCTCTTATGAAGGGCATTTGGGGTGGAGGCGCTTCAATAATTTTAGTGCGGCATGCATTTTCGTCCTTATGCGAAATAGAAAAAAAACATGGCAGTTTACTTAAATTTGTATTCAGTTCTCAATCTAAAAAACAGAAACCTGTTAAAAAAGAACTGCTGAGTTTTGATCATGGCATGCACTCGTTACCAAAGCGCCTTATGAGCGCTATTCAAAACTTGAGTGCAAAAAATAATATAATTTTAAATACACACTTTAATCACCATGATAAAATGAGTACTGCTTTTGATGCGCTTATTTATAGTGGGCAGCCTTGGAAAGATGAAATTCTTCCTATCGAGTTTTCTAGCGAAGATTTAAATATCTTAAAAAACATACCGACTCATAGCTTAATTGTAGTGGGTATTGGTTCTCTTAAAACAGATGTGTCAAAAACATTAAATGGTTTTGGCGCACTTGCGGTTGAAAACAATAAAAATGGTGTTTTGGGTGTTATCTCAGTGCATTCTTTGTTTGAAGCTCATTGTCCAGAAAATTCGTTTTTATATCGAATTATGATGGGTGGAGAAAATTGCAGCGAAAACTTCATTCCTGAGAAAATGTCAGACGCAGAAATTCTTATTTTTGCGAAAAAATATTTATCTGATTATGGATTACTTGATGTTCAAAAACAATATCAGTTCGAAAAAGTAATTAGGTACCAAAATTACATTCCGCTTCCAACTGAATATCAAGAAAAAGTTTTGAATGCTGTTGAAAATATCGAGCTTAAACAGCCTAATGTGTTTTTAACAGGTAATTATATTTTAGGACCAGCTGTTGAAAATTGTATTACACAAGCACAGAAAACGGCAGAAAAAATATCAAAGAATATTGCGGTACACTAAAATAATAATCAGTATTCCTAAAGCGAACCTATAATAAGCAAACGGAATGAAAGAATGTGAGCGCACATAATTCATTATAAAACGCACAACAATCAATCCAACAATAAATGCGGTTAAAAATCCAACTAATAAATAAGATAAATTTTGGGCATCAAAAAAAGTTTGCCGATGTTTTGCAATCATAAAAAAACTAGAAGCAAATGAAATAGGGATAGAAAGATAAAAAGAGAATTTTGTTGCTGTTTCTCTGTTTAATTTTGAAAGAAGTCCACCCATAATCGTTGAGCCCGAGCGAGACATGCCTGGCCATAAGGAAAGTATCTGCCACAAGCCAATTGAAAGGGCTTGTTTAAATGAAATACTATCTATGTGGCTTGTTTTATTGGGAATATTGGTTGCTTTTTTCTCGGCAAAAAGAATAAGGCCACCACCTAAAATTTGAGCAACACCAACTGCAAGTGCAGAATCTAAAAGTAATTCGATGCGATTGTGAAAGAGTAAGCCTACAATGGCAACTGGTAAAAATGCGGCAAATAAATACCAAGAAAAGCGCCTGTCTTTTGAGTGTTGAAACACACCAATTGAACGACGCCATAAATCTTTTCTAAAATACCAGATTAATGCACAAGTAGCGCCAAGCTGTATAAATACATTAAATGTAGTAACAAAGTCGCCTTTAAGTTCTAAAAACTTTCCTATAACAACCATATGACCAGTGGAAGAAACAGGAATAAATTCGGTGATGCCTTGAATAATTCCTAGAATAGCGCATTTTAAAAATAAAATAATTTCCATATTACAGATCTAATTTATTGTGCGCACTTGTTGTGAAAATTCTAAAATCCCGTTTTCAGAATACGGATAAGTGCGTTGTTCGCCCGTACTTAAAAATTTAACACAAAATGTTTCATTTTTAAGTTCTTCATCTCCTCTGAATGCCACTGTTTTTGCAAATAGTCGATTTGCATGGGCAATTTGCTTGCCAAATTTTAAATCTGAAATAGTTGTATCTACTGCTAAGCCCACTGTTCTTAATTTTTCAGAAAGTTCAAGTTGTGAACTGCGATCGTTGCTTTGAAATCTGAGAACACAAACATCTTTATTTTGTGATAATTGAGGTGTTAAATGATGAACTTCCATAAAGTTTAATAAAGCCACATCACTTACCCCATAACCCACTCCTGGAAGAGGATCGGCGCCAAATGCGGACACAAGGTTATCAAACCTTCCACCACCAAAAAGGGCTCTTCGATTTTTGGGATTTGTATCAAAAACTTCAAAAACCATTCCAGTATAGTAATCAAAACCCCGAGTAATGTTAGGGGCAAACTTTACGCATTCAGAATTTGTGAGTTTACTAACAAATTTTATTCTTTCTTCCAGTTCTTGAACGTATTCGTTTTCTGATTCAAATAAATTTGCAATAGAGTGTATATCAGAAGAGATAAAATTTTCAGTTAATTCAAATTGTTTTTTATTGAGTGGAATTGCATCGCAAGCAATTTTATAATCTTCTGCTGAAAGTTTATCTTTTTTATCGAGTAACCGCAGTAATTCAGAATGTTTTTCAGAATCAAGTTTCAAAATTTCATTAAAAAATGAATTTACAAGCCCTCTATGACTCACAAGAATTTCAAAATCATTTAAGGAAGCCCCTAAAGATTTAAAGAGATGGATAATAGTTAATAAAATTTCGATATCTTCATCAAGTGGTAATCCGCCAAAAACATCGACATTGAGTTGATTAAACTCACGTAAGCGCCCTCTTTGTGGGCGTTCAAATCGCATACAAGTAGGAATACTATACCAACGCACAGGTTTAGAAAGTTGCTGAGCTTTTGCTGCAACCATTCTGGCAAGGGTAGGGGTCATCTCTGGGCGAATGGCAAGAGTACGTTCGCCTTTATCCAGAAATGAATAAAGTTGATCTTTAACAATTTCTTCGCTCGTTTTTGACGCATAGAGTTCCAAATGTTCTAAAAATGGTCCAGAATATTCTTCATAACAAAATGAATTCATGACTTGATGAATTTTTTGATACAGATAGCTTTGAAGGCGAATATCGGCAGGGTAAAAATCCCTTGTGCCACGATAGCCTTGTGTGCTTAGAGTCATTTTTTTTTCTTGTTTCATAGGGGAAGACCTTTTGCTAATTAATCTGAAATGGTATGACAAAAATATTCAATTGAGAAGTCTCTATCAAAGGTAAATGTAAAAAAATGAACGATTACTGTAAAGAACTCAATCTGAACCCTCTTTTGCTGCCCAAGCATATTGGTATAGTAATGGATGGTAATGGTCGTTGGGCTTTAAAGCAAAATTTAACGCGCTTAAAAGGCCATCAAAAAGGCATTGAACGTGTTCAGGAAATTGTAGAAACCTGCGGTAAACTTGAAATTCAGGCCTTAACTCTTTACGCATTTTCCGACGAAAATTGGAGAAGGCCAGAAGACGAAGTATCTGGAATTATGGGGCTTTTGCGTTGGTACATGCGCAAGGAGCGTGAAAAACTTCTTGAAAATAATGTTCAGTTTCGAGTGATTGGTAATCGTCATAAGCTTTCTCAAGATATTGTTGCATCAATTGAAGAACTAGAAGAAAAAACAAAAAATAATCAAGGACTTAAGCTTTCAGTAGCGTTAAGTTATGGGGGCCGCAGTGAAATTGTTCGTGCGGTGAAAAAAATAGCCAGACGTGTGGCCACAAACGAATTTTTTGCTGAAGATATAGACGAAAATTGTTTTGAGCGCTTTTTAGATACCGAATCATTGCCACCCGTAGATATGTTTATTCGTACAAGTGGTGAATATCGCATTAGTAATTTTTTATTATGGCAAATTGCTTATGCAGAGCTTTTTTTTGAAAAAAGTTTATGGCCCGATTTCGATACATTAAAATTTGTTGAAACTTTACGTGCATTTGCATCGCGTGAACGTCGCTTCGGCTTAACGTCCGAACAAATAAAAAATCAAAATTCTACAAAAAAAACTTCTCCTAAAACGCTTTCTGCAATAGTAAATGCTACATGAATATAATTACAGCTATCTTTTCAAATACCCTCGTCGCATTTCTTTTACTCATTTGTATCATCGTGGTTATTCATGAGTTAGGACATTTTTTAGTTGGCCGACTCTTAGGAATAGGAGTGGAAGAATTTAGTGTAGGATTTGGTCCAAAGGCACTTTCTTTTAAATGGGGCGAAACCGTTTATCGTTTAAATTGGTTTCCATTAGGTGGATATGTTCGTTTTTACGGTGCAGACACTACAGCAAAAATATCTGAAAAAGATCGCGAACGTTCTATTCTCCATGCAAAACTTTATAAAAGAATGTTAGTGGCAGTGGCCGGGCCTTTTGCAAATTTTATCCTTAGCTTATTTATTATGCTTGGCCTTTATTCCTACGGTGTCACTAAATTTCCAGCCGTTTTTAAGGTAATGCCAGATTCTGTTGCGTATCAAGATGGCCTTCGTTCTAACGATAAAGTGCTTTCTATTGATAGAAAAGAAATTGCAGACTGGGGAGCGCTGACTCAAACTATTGCAGCTTCAGCTGATAAAAAACTTGAACTTAAAATTGAGCGAAATGCTCAAATACAAACGTTAATTGTTACTCCGAAAGCAGATAATGCTGAAGACATGTTTGGTGAAATGCAAAAAATTGGTCGTATTGGAATCACGCCTTTTTTTAGTGCCGCACGTATTGCTCCAGTAAAGGGGCAAATATTTTCTGAGATTGGTTTAAATTCAAACGACACAATCGTTTCATTAAATAATCAAAAAATAGAATATCTTTCTCAATTTTTAAGTTATTTTGAAGCGCAAACAAAAAGCACCTCTGATGCTGAACTTGCAAAAGCAATTCAACAAAAAAGAATTTCTCCATTTACAATAGAAGTGCAAAACGAAGCGCAAATTTCTAAAACATTAGATGTGAACTTTACTTCAGCGCGCTTTCAAAAATGGGCTAAAAAAACTTTATCTCAAAAAAATGATTTAACTAAACTCAGTTGGTCTAAATCTGTTTCTGCAGCAGAGCTTACACTTGAATCTTATAATGATGTTTCTAAAGAAAATCCTTTGTATACTGCTGAACAATCTTTAAAAGGTTGTGGTTTAAAATCGGGTGATACAATTCGTCGCATTGATGATTCAAAACTTTTTACATCTCAAATTGATTTTTACAGTTGGGTTGAAAATAAAACACAATCAATTAATAAAAATTTAAATCAGTTCAAGAATAATTCAGTGCCTGTTAATATTACCGCCACAAATCAAACCGGTATTCAATCACAATATGCTTGTTATTTACCTATTCGAAACGATAAAGATAAGCTTAGTCATGAAAAGCTGTTTATCGATTTTCCAGTTAAATTTGCAGCCAAACCAGTTACTTACCCTGCAACAAAAATGTCGGGTAAAAATCTATGGGAAAATATAGCGCTTGCCTCTAAATCTGTTGTGAAACAAACAACATTTATTTATGAAGGCTTTAAAAGGCTTTTTTCAGGGAGTGTACCGCTTTCTGCTTTGGGTGGTCCTATTGCAATTGCAGGCTTTGCTGGCGATGCCGCTAAAGCTGGCATTGAAACATTTTTGCTTGCAATGTCTTTAATGAGTGTAAATATTGGTATATTTAATCTATTGCCTCTGCCTGCATTAGATGGTGGAATGCTGTTGTTACAGTTTGTCGAGCTTTTTTACCGCAAACCTCTTCCAGAAAAAGTACAGTTACTAATTGCACGAATAGGTATAAGCTTCTTATTAACATTATTTATTCTTGTGTTTTATAACGATATTGCCCGATTATTTTAAATTTTAAAATTGTGAGTAAGCTTGTGAACGCCTCTTCAAATTTATTTTGTATTCTTTTAACTCATAGGCATGGAGTGTCTGTAGGGGTTATCAAACAAAATAAATCTCACTTTATGAAAAACACTCTTCAAGAAACATTAAAAAACTATGTGGAGTTAAAATCTACAATAGTGAAAACGCACGAAAATTTTGAGTATATTTATGAAGAAAATGTTTTTTGTGGGGCACGAGCATTAGGGAAAACAGCTGAAAACTTATTAAATTTGTATCATTTTGTTTTAAGCCATTTTAAAAATGAAACAATTCAAAATGTTGTGGTAGGGATTGGCCCTGGCTCTTTTACAGGTTTAAGATTAGGCTGTGCTTTTGCAAATGGCTTACATCTTTCTCAAAAAAATCAATTATATGCTGCACCAACTTTATTGCGCAGTCAGTTTTTATCACTGTTAGATAATAACGAAGTACTTATAAAAGAATTTTTTAACGAATTGGGTGAATATCGTGAATTAGATGATGCATCCGGTTTTGTGACATTTTTCGATTTATTTTATGCAAGCCATCAAATACACAATGGTACAGTAATATTATCTGATACTTTAGTGCCTCTATATGGTCGCGAACCAACTCCTGTCTTGAAATTACGAAAGGAATAATTTTAAATGAGTTCCGCTGAATCAAGCAATCATCCTCAAAAAAGTCGAATAAGAACAAGTATTTATTTACTGCCAAACTTAATAACTGCCACATCCTTATTGTTTGGATTTTTGGCAATTAAATATTCAATTGATGGGCGTATTACTGACGATCATCAATATTTTGTTTTTGCTGCATACGCAATCTTAGCCGCAAGTATATGCGATATGCTTGATGGAAGTGTGGCGCGCTTAACCCGCACTTCAAGTGCTTTTGGTGTACAATTTGATACGGTTTCAGATATGGTTTCATTTGGTATTGCACCTGCAGTGCTTGCTTATAGTTACAATTTGCATCAATCTTCTTTAGGTTTTTATGTTGCATTTGTTTATGCTGTTTGTGGTGCGCTGAGGCTTGCGCGTTTCAATGTGCAATGTGAACTTGGAAAAGGCGGCGGCAACTCTACCGGAATTCCGATTCCTGCAGCGGCACTTGCGATTGCAGCTTTTATTCTTACTCTTAATAAACTTGCAAATTTACAAACAACAGAAAAGTATTCTGCATGGGTTCAGAAATTTCTCGCGTTTACAACTGAGCCTCAATTTAAAATAATTGGTTTATTAGTCATTACATTTTTGGTTGGATTAGGAATGATTTCTACGTTTGAGTATTGGACTACTAAGTCTATGTCTCTTCCTAAAAAACGTCCTTTCCGTTTTTTTGCAATGGTTATTATTGTTGGAGCATTATTTTTTAATCTACAATTTGTTTTTTCACTTGCAATTTTATTACTTGCTTACTGTATTCACGGTCCTTTATTTTGGATTTTTACACAAAAAGACAAAGCGCATGAAGAAAGCGAAATTTTTCATGCAGGCCATGAGGATAACGAATGAGTTCTCAAAAAATAATTGGAATTGTTGGTGCCACTGGAGTTGTTGGGCAAACAGCAATCGATTTGCTTCGCACAGAAGATTTTAAATTTGAAATTGCTAAATTAAAACTTTATGCTTCAAAAAAATCTTCTGGAAAATTGGTTTCATTTAATGGTTTAAATGTTCTAATTGAAGTCCCCACTTTAAAATCTCTTGAAGAATGCGATGCTGTACTGTTCGCTTCTGAAGCTTCGGTTTCAGAAAAATTTATTCCTGAACTTTCTAAAAAAGGTATTTATTGTATTGATAAATCTTCTGCATTTAGAATGGATGCAACCGTTCCATTGATGGTTCCAGAAGTGAACGAAAATATCTTCAAACAAGATTCAAATTTAAATTCATATATTATTGCAAGCCCAAATTGTGTGGCAATCCCTCTTTCGGTTGTAGCCGATGTTGTTAACAAAGCATTTAATCTACAAAAAATGATTGTTTCTACATATCAAAGTGTTTCAGGTACAGGTTCAGCTGCTATCGATGTTTTGTTACAAGAATCAAAAGATTTTTTTACGAAGCATGATTTAACTTCACAAAAATCTTCTGTGTACCCAAAATCAATCGCTTTTAATGTGATTCCTTTTATAGAATCTTTAGATGAAGAAGGCCATACAGGCGAAGAAGTTAAAATTCGTGAAGAAACCAAAAAGATTTTACACAATTCTCAATTAAAAATTGATGTAACAAGTGTACGTGTACCTTCGTTAGTGGGGCACGCAATGAGTGTCGTTTTTGAAACAAAAAATTCTTTTGATGCAGAAGCTCTTACTGCTGCCTTAAAAAAAGTTAAAGGCATTCAAGTTGCAAAACCAAACGAGTATATGACGCCGCGCGAAGTGCACGGAAAAAATAAAATCTTTGTTAGTCGTATACGTAAATCAGACGTTTTTCAGAATGGATTTACACTTTGGATAGCTTGCGATAACTTGCGTAAAGGTGCAGCATTAAATGCATTGCAAATTATTGAAACAGTTCTAACAAAAAAGCAGTAAAGTATGGATAAACTTAAACCGTTATTTTTATTTCTGATTCTCACTTTTATGCGTTTGGATGCATTTGCACAGGAGCAAAAACGTCTTGGTGTAGAAGTGTGTTACACAGAAGATACTTTTGCATGCCAATTTCAAGCACCTAAGCCCCTTATTTCTTCTTTAAATATCAATACAATTACATTTACATTTCGCAATGTTGATATTGTAATTGATAGTAACGAACTGCGTGAAAATTCATGGGGCATTTTATTTACCTCTCCCGCTCAAGGTGGGGGTGCAACCGGTGAGTTTCAATGTAGTCCTACAAATTGTGCAAATGGTGCAATTTCCATTCTTGCCAATAACGAAGATATTCGTGTCGTAAATGAAGAAGGTAGTAACGTAAATCGACTTGTAGGAACGGTTGTTTTTACTTTGTCTCAATTTAAAGAAGGAAAATTGCCTAGCGCATTACAGTCAATTATCAATAGTGCACAAGACGGCAATTTAATTGTAACAGCTACGTATTTAGCGAATGAAGGCTCATATAATCCTCAAAATCCGCCAGCTAATCAACCAAACCCAGATCTGGGTACACAATTTCGTTCTGAACCTTATTTTTGGGGCGCAGATAAAGGTACATTATTAAATGCACCTACTTTATCTGCATTAGCAAGATTTAATGGTCTTGTGATTAATATTGTACCTCCTGAAGATTTAAGTTCTGTTGAACAAAATGCTCCTAATGAAGATGATGGCCCTGCATTGTTACTCCCCTCTTTTGACGGAAACGTTTCGGGTTATTTGTTAGCTCTTTGGAAAGCGCAGGAAGTAGATGGCACCCAATCGTGTAGTGTTGGTGGTGTTTGGAATTTTGTACCAAATCCATTTAGTTATAATAATTTTTTTACAGGAAGCCCTCCGCCACCTCCAACTTTAATATGTCCTTATATCCCTTACGTAGAGGCTATTGATAATACAGGTGGTGTAAGTAATGTTTTGGGCTGCTCTTTTAGTATTCCTGCCACAGCTGTTGCTCCGTATCTTTCAACTAGTTCAGGTGCGCCGGCATTAACTCCTGAAATGGTGGCAGTTCCTGCAAACTTTACCAGTACAGAAATAAAAATATCGATTTTACAAGATCTGATTAACCATCCTGTTACTGAAGTTGCAGTGCCAGGAACATGTTATTCCCTTGTTTATATTCCTGTGAATCAAAGCAGCTATGGTAAAATGAATATTCCCAATGGAGAAATTTATGGATTTACTTCATGGGCGCTTAACTCTTCCTCTTCAGAAGAAGATCCAACACCAAATATCAGTTTAAAACACTCTAATATTGGTTTTATGACTGGTGGTGAATTTAATTTAGCAAGTCTTGATAAAGATCCTTCCTTAACTCTTAAAACAAATGATTGTTTTATTGCAACTGCTGCTTCTGGCGATGTAAACAGTAAATCTGTTTTTTATTGGAGAATCTTACGAGACGAATATCTTACTCCAATTGGTTTTACAAAGTACTATTATCGACATGCGCCACAAGTAAGCAAATGGCTTAACAAGCACCCAGATTTTAAGCAGCCTGTAAATTTTGTCTTAGAAAATACTGGTGCTGCTTTTTATTATTCATCACTTTATTCTAAAAAAGCATTTAGCTGGCTAAAAGAGAATACAAAAGACATTCGCAATACAATGAGTCAATGGTGGGAGCAAGCAGCTGCGGCAGATGAGCTTAATCCAGATTTGCAACGCATTAGTTACGATTTGGCCATTACAGGTGGTGTTTTTATTCCAACAGATGATAAAGACCTTTATAACAGATATTATTCTAAATCGAATGTAGATCTTTCGGTTGCTTCGAACGTGATTTTTTGGACCGCTCCTATTGGCTGGTCTTTGGGCTTAAAAGGTGATTATGCCTTTAATACAACTAAATCGGATGATGTAACTTTAGGAAATTCTACTCAATTAAATGAAAGAAGTTTGCGTTTTCTTTCTTTAGAAATCATTGGTGGGGCACGTTTTCGGAGTCGTAAATTTTTGTATTTACAGCCAGGCGTTTTTGCAGGTGTTGGTTTAATGCGCCTGCGCGAAGAAGGCAAACCAGACGGAGACGATGGGCTGAATGGCGGCAGTACTAAGAATGAAACTTTAGGTGTTACGCAATATTCTCCTGTATTTGATTTTGGTGCAAATTTAGACGTAAGTCTTTCAACATTATTCTTTTACTCAAGTCGTGAGCTTGCTTACGAAAAAGATATTCTTTTAAGACTGAGCGCAATTTATAGAGTGAACCCTTCTAAGGCGTTGGATATGTCTGGTATTATTATAAATGCAGGTTTTGCATTTTTGTTTTAAATCGAAAAAAAAATTTGTTTAATTAGTATTTTAATATGTGCAATTATCTAACTTTAACTCAAAAAAGGAATATTGAGCATGTGGAAAATTACAGCAATAAGTACCATGCGTTCTCAACAAAATTGGAGAGAATATGTGCATTCAGCTGACGAATTTGAATTCCGCCGCACTGCCTTGCTGCCAATACCTATCCCTGGCACACGTATTTTGTTAAACCCCGGTATTTACACTCCCATTTTACTGATTGGTACCTCTGAACTCACAATGGATTGGTTTCATAATGAAATTATAACTCTTTCCATAGAAGGTAGAACAAGTGATTTACAAGGTGATATTCTCGATCCAATACCAGGTGCACAATTTCATAATTTTTTTGAAACAATCATATTTGCAGGATGTTGTCCGGTGACAAGGGCAGTTGGGCTGCCAAATTGCGATGACAGGTATTTATATGCTGATATGAATCCAGCAGAATTGGCCAACAGATTATTGTATTTAGTCAAAATAAATGGAAGTGTTTTAATTCGCGATTGTATCACCACACGATTGCCAATAGTTAATGCAGCACAGCGCAAAATTTTTATTGATATTTTTTATTCAAGAGGATTTGTAAATACCACACCACGAGCAGGTGTGAATTTTTTACCTTTTCAATTGCAATACAAAAGCGCACCACCGTTTTTAATTAGTGGGCTCGAAAATAAATGGACTGCTGAAACAGGGGCTTTGTATTTTAAACGATTTAAATGAAATTTATTTTAATGAAATGACCATAACTTCCATGGGCTCAGTACTTTCATTAGCGTCGTTATGTAGTTCACTAGAATCTTTTACGTCTAAGAAGTGAGCGGTTCCTTTGGGCCAATTGTATTGTTTTGTTTCACCTTTATCATTTGTAACTTTTAAACTTGTATCTGTAAGGGCAACTAAAATACGTTTGTCGTTGTGCGCATGCATTGGCAGAGGATCGTTAGGCATAAGAATAGTTTTCCAAACTTTTACATCCTCATTTTCAAACTGTAAAATTCTTTGAGTTTTTTCTGCATCTAATGCATTTGCAGTGAAATTTGAAATAACACCTAAACCTAAAAATGCTAAACTTTTTATTAATTTCATATTGCTTTTCCTTAAGTGAATGTATTTGTTAATACTAATAATTGTGAAGCTTAGCTATTAAAAAATTATTTTGTGGAGCACAACATATTATTGAAATATAAGTTTATTTTACAAATTTTTAAGTTAAATGCCTGAGGTTAATTTTTTATGTTTTTCAATTTATTTTTATGTTTTTTTGTTGTGTTTCATTCAGTTGTTTTTGCGTATAGTGGCACAGTTTCTTATGAAAGATCTTATCAGGCACGATGGGAAACAGAAATTACAGTGGAATGTAGCCCTGATGTCCCAAAATTTACACATATTTCCTGTGTTCTGACTACGAATGTAGATGCACCTGCAGTCTATCAAGAAGAATATTATGCACATATTACAGCGTGTCATAGAAAATTTGCGCTATATTGTCCGCGTGATAGGGTTTATAAAACTATGTGTTTTTTTCTTGATGACAACAAACAATCTTTACAGTCTTTAAACTCACCAATACTTTGTGACTCACCCTTTTAAGCATAGCCAAATCGTATTATTTTTGTGGAGCACGAAATATGGTAAAGAGGTGCCAGGTGGCGCATTCAATTCGATTCTGAAAGGCATCATAAGCGATCAGAGAGCTTTTTCCGGTAGTAAGGACATCATCACAGAGTAATATTTTTTTTGGTGAGCGTGAGGTATCCAAATCGTTTTTCCAATTTACGTCTAGATTTTTTTTCGATGTATAATGAGTACTAATGATTGTAAATTTATATCCTGAGTTTTGAAGAGAAGTTAAAACTTTTTCGAACAAAATATTTGGATGCCAAAATCCAGCAAACATGCGTTCAATTTTATAAGGCGCTAAAATCACAAGATCATATTTATATCTTGCAAAGATTTCGAGGCATTGTCCCTTAATTGGTTCAAAAAATAGCTCTTCAAAAAGAAGCTGAAAATTCAAATTCATTTTGTCTTTTGCATTTACAATAATTTTAGAAAAAATATCGTTGTATGTGTATATGCAGAAAATATTTTCAAACTCATTTAAGTGACACCCTCCAGAACAATTCAGTTTGGAGCATCGTGGACAAGAATAAAATCTAAATTTTTCTATGAAACCTGTACAATTAGCACAGGCCATTTTTTGCGGAGTTTCTTTTTTTTGTAGACACAAAAAACAGGGATTAAGGAGTGTTATCATCCGAAGTTGTTTCTGCTGACTCTGCTTCTTCAATTATATCTTCTGTTTTGTCTTCGCGTATATCTTCAGTGTTATTTTCAGATTTTGCTTCCGCTTCTGCATCACGGATTTGTTGCATTTTTAAAATAATAGAATCAAGCAACGCTTCAATACCCGATCGCATTGCACTACTAATAATAAAATAAGAAACATCTTTTGACTTTAAATATTCTTGAAATTTATTTAATTCAGCAAAATATTCGTCATTTTGATCGATGCTTTTATCAAAGTTAAAATCTAATTTGGAAATAACAGTAAGCCGAGGGCGTTCTAATATTTCTTTATTATACAAAGAAAGTTCATTCAGAATTTCTTCATAGTCTGAAATCATTGCTTCTGCAGTGTCTTGGCTTCCATCAATTAGATGAACAAGCACTTTAGTGCGTTCTACATGACGTAAAAAATCGTGACCGAGCCCTTTGCCTTCACTTGCTCCCGCAATTAAACCAGGAATATCGGTTGCTACAAAAGGAGGCGCGTCTTTATGACTTACCACACCTAATGTTGGCACTAATGTGGTAAAAGGATAATCGGCCACTTTAGGGCGTGCTGCAGAAATAACCGTAATTAATGTGCTTTTACCTGCATTAGGTGCACCAATAATTCCTACGTCTGCAATCATTTTGAGTTCTAAACGAGCAAGAAGCATATCGCCAGGTTGTGGAGGTATGGTTTTGACTGGAGCTTGGTTACGTGATGTTGCAAATACACTATTGCCAATTCCACCACGGCCGCCTTTTGCCACAAGAAGCTGAGAACCATGAGTAAGCACTTCACCAATAGGTTCGTTTGTTCTGCTATCGAAAATCACTGTTCCACAGGGAACTTTTAAATATATGGTTTCGCCGGTTTTGCCTTGACGGTTATTTGTTCCGCCTTTGTCACCAGATTCAGCTTCGTAATATCGCATTGAATGAAAATCGAGAAGTGTGCCTAAACCTTCATCAGCATGAAGATAGATATTACCGCCATTGCCACCATTGCCACCATCTGGGCCACCCGCAGGTACAAATTTTTCACGGCGAAAGTGAGACATTCCTGCTCCGCCATCACCGGCTTTGATTTTAATTTCGGCAGTATCAATAAATTTCATAGAATTTTTTTTGTCATAAAAAGAGAAATCCCGGCAATGCCGAGATTTCCAGGTTATCAAATTAATAAAGAATTTTGATTAACGAATTTTGAAATTACGCGCTTAAATCGACTGGGTAAACATTAACGCTTTGGCGTTTGCGTGTAAGATTTTCAAATTTCACAGAACCATCAACTTTTGCATAAAGAGAGAAATCACTCCCCATGCCTACATTTTTACCTGGATGAAATTTTGTTCCTACTTGGCGTACAATAATACTACCAGCACTAACACTTTCACCGCCGTAAGCTTTTACGCCACGGTATTTTGGATTGCTATCGCGTCCGTTTTTTGTGGAGCCGCCTGCTTTTTTCGAAGCCATACTCTTAACCCTTTATCAGATTACTTAAACTTATGATTATAATTGAACGCTTGTAATAGACAATTTTGTATATGGTTGTTTATGACCGCGTAGTTTTTTACTTTTGTTTTTGCGTAAGTATTTGAAAACAAGAATTTTATCGTGGCGTGCGTGTTCAACAACTTTTGCAGTGACTTTTGCGCCACTAAGTAAAGGTGCACCAACAAGAAAATCATCGCCATTTGAGCCAGCAAGAACTTCTTCAAAAGGTAGTTCAGTACCTTCTGCAGCATCTAGCTTAGCAGCTTTGATTACATCGCCTTCAGCGACTTTAAATTGACGACCTTGAATTTTTACTACTGCGTATTTTTTAGCGTTCACGAATCTGTATCCTTTGCATTAGAAGGAGGATTTTGTATTTCATGTTACACAAAACGTCAAGTCCTTCTTGCAATTGTGAATGATTTTCGATAATAAACCCCATTCCTTAGGAGAGATGTCCGAGTGGCCGAAGGAGCACGACTGGAACTCGTGTATATGTTAACGCGTATCGAGGGTTCGAATCCCTCTCTCTCCGCCATCTTTTAAAGCTCAAAAGATGGAAAAACATCAATAATATCAGTTATCATTCAATTCAATAAGCTTTTCAATAGCCCTAAGCCTCTGCTGGCCCATTCAAATTAAATTTCTTTTTTAGTTTTTTAAGATATTTTTCTTCTGCAAGAAGCTTAAATGTAACTCCTATTTCATCATAATCTTCAGACAATATTTTTATATTTTGCTTAATTTCGCCAATAGCCCCTTGAGTGGTGTAAGGCACAAAAACTTCGCATTCAATCATGTCTTTTTCAAAAAATTCAATAATCTTTTTAATCAAAGCAGCTACATCATTTTTATTTAAAGTAGAAATTGGAATAGCATCGGGAAATTCTTTTAATAAGGCATTTATTTCATCCTCGTTCAATTTATCCACTTTATTCAGAATTAATTTTTGTGGAACATTTTCAACACCTATTTCGCTTAAAACCAAATGCGTAACTCGTAATTGCGCTCTAAATGTTGAATCTGAAGCGTCTACGACAAAAAGCAATAACGAAGCATTTTTTGCTTCTTCTAGTGTGGATCGAAACGAAGCAACTAAGTCGTGTGGTAATTTTTTAATGAACCCAACAGTATCTGAAACTAATATTTTTGGCCTTGTTTCAGGAAAAATAGACCTTACGGTTGTATCAAGAGTTGCAAATAATTTATCTTGAACCAACACTTGGCTACCTGTAAGGGCACGCATGAGAGACGATTTTCCTGCGTTTGTGTAACCGACTAATGCAACAGTTGCTTTTTCGTTTCGTATCTCGCGCCTTCTGGATTGATCTTTTTGAATTTGTGCTAATTCTTGGTGTAATTCAGCAATACGATCTCTTATTTTTCGACGATCAAGTTCCAGTTTACTTTCACCAACCTTACCTTCAACTCTATCGCCACTTCCAGTTCCTGTTTCGCGAATTCTAGGAGAGAGATAATTAAGGCGTGCAATTTCGATTTGAAGTCGACTTTCACGAGTTTTGGCATGTTTGCTAAATATTTCAACAATAAGGCCAGTGCGGTCTAAAACTTTTTTTCCTGTAGCGCTTTCTAGATTAGCGCATTGAGAGGGCGTGAGTTCACCATCAAAAATAACGATATCCGCTTTTTCTTTTGGTTTTTCTAAATTCAGAGTGTTATTGTCTGGAATCTCTTCATCTAAAGTATTGTCATCAAAAGAGTCTAAGTCGGCGTCTGAATTTGGAAAATTATCATTTTCTGCACTTATATTTACTTCCCATTTTTCGGCTGCTTTGTGTTTTTTTGTAGAAGCACCCGTTTTAACAAGACCTGTGCCACCTGTTAATTGAGCTAAAACTTTTAATTTTCCTGCCCCAAGAACAGTGCCTGTGGCTAATGATGATCTTCGTTGTGAAAGAGTTGTTAAAACCTCATAACCCAAAGTGTGTGCTAAGCGAGCCAATTCTTTCAGAGAATCGGAGTTTTCCGCATCAGTTATTGTGGGCAACAGAATGCTAAACAGTACCGCCTTGGGAGGTTTTATTTTTGTTTCATATGACATATTAAATGAATCCTTGTAATCCAAGCTGCAAAGCTTCATTAAGCCTTGACTGTATAAAATTAGAATACCAGCTGTTTGTTTTAAATCATTGTTTTAATTTCGGGAATTCTTAACACATCTGAAGAAACACTCTTAAAAATAAATAAACGTTTGGATGGATTTAGGCTCTATTGTAGCATTGATGTATTTATTTGAAGTCACATCATGAATATAAAATTTACGTTTTGACACATCTCTATTCAACACTACAACAGTGACATATTCAGGATTTTCTGCATTTGCAGGAACTAGAAAACTAACTTGCTCTAAAGGAAACGGGCCTTTAGATTGCGCATTTAACATTTGTGAAGCAGGCTTAATAAATTTACTGAAATGACCTAAATAGTAATACATAGGTTGTTTATAGAATGTATCTGTTTCGTAGTCGACTAAAATAGGCGCATCTACATTATTACCGGCCCAGTTTGGGCCACCTTGCATATCAAGTAGTAAATTCCAATCTGCCCATCCAGCAACATTGTGATTTAAATCTTGCATAATATCGTGAGCATAAGCTTCTGCTCTGTAAACGCTTCCTAAAATTGGGCCACATCCACTTAAGACGCTGCATGGCATATAACCCATGCAGGCTTCTGTACCTAAAATAAATTGATTTTGATGCAACTTATTTAAACGAGAATGCGTCTTTGTAATGTTTGAATATTTTGCATTTGGAACTAATTCATTTTCATACCAATGCAAGCCAATACCATCGATATAATTTTTTGCATTTGTATAAGTTGGATGATTGATAATTTCCAAACTTCTTTTTTCGATTGAAGACAATTGATCATCATGAATAATAATTGATAAGTTAGGATTATATTCTTTTACAATTGGGCCAAGATAATTTTGTATAAATTCTGCTTGCTCATCTTCGGATGAATACATGGTTTGCCACCATTGCTTTACGCCATTAAGCGCAGGTTCGTTTTGAACAGTAATGCCCCAAAAATTAACTCCTTGATTTTGATATTCAGACAGAAATCGTACAAAATAATTTGCCCAGGCTTGTTTTACACTTGGTGTATTGATTAAATTTCCGTGCACCATGCTTAAATTATTTTTCATCCATGCAGGGGCAGACCAAGGGCTTGCAAAAAGCTTTAAATTTGGAACATGAGAAAGAGCTGCTTGAATAAAAGGAATTTTGTAATCATTGTCTTCTTTTTGAAGCGCAAAGTTTTTTAAAATAAAATCGTTTTTAGAATCATCGTATGAATATTGACTTTTTGTTTTATCGCAATTTTTTAAGGCAGGATTATTTTCACTATCACGACATGAAAAATCTGCACTTGCAATAGTCACTCTACCAAGAGAATATTCAAGCCCATTTTTTGAAAAGTAAGCATCAATAAGGTGTTTTTGAAGTGTCGGTGAAACGCTTTTATAAAGCAGGCTAGCTGTATCTGAAAAAGAACCTCCAAATCCAATAATAGAATGAAACGGTTTTCCATTCGCTTCTTTGAATTTTGTTCTATCAACTTCAATATGTTGCCAACCAGAGTTATGTTTTGTTGAGAATGTTGCTGTTTCTTTGTCTAGAAATTGGTTATTTTTTGGTGACGTTTGGTAAAGATACACTGTGTTTGCATTAAAATCGATTTCCTCTTTATCTTCAAAGAGAGGTACCACAGATTCGCATTCTTGCACGTTACACACAACGTTGTTGTTTTTAATCAGTGGCAGTGCAAGAGCATAGGAAGAAGTAAAAAATGCAAACATCGAAAGCGAGTGTGATTTGTAAAAATTCATAATTTCGCAATCTTTCAATCAGAAAAACAATTTATTTGATTAAGAAATTTATCGGCATTCATGTTGTCTTCAATTGCCCAACAGATGGCATTCAGTAGCCTTACATAAACCCAATTTTTTAAAGTTTGAATATCAAGATTTAACTCTTTTGCTAAAGCTGCTGCACGCGCATGAAACAAATTTTTTATCTCTGATTTTGGCATTTGCATTTCGTTCTCAGTTAAAAAATCAAATTTTGCGGCTTCAAAAGCAACTGAGCCAACAATTCCTTTCGGATCAATTGAAATATACGAATTTTTATTTTGAATGATATTTTCTAAATGCAAATCACCATGTAAAATATATAAAGGCTCTGTGCTTTTCAGAAGTTTGTTTTTAAGCTCAATGCCTTTTTGTAATATTTCATGAGGCACTTTATCTTTTGAGATATTATCGAGTGCTTGCAACCAATGCGAGCAATGTGCAAATTGGTTTTGTTTGTTTTGATTTGCAGACGTTAATTTGTTTACAATTTGCGTATACTGCTTAATTGCAAAATCAGAATCGTTTGAAAGTGTTTTTAAAAGTGTTTCTCCTGGCTTTATTTCTTCTATAAGTAAGCCATGTAAAGAGTCGTCGTAATCGAGTACTGAAACGGAAGCATGTTGATAAAATTGTAAGAGTGCTTTTTTTTCATCTTGATAAGATTCAGGCTGACACCCAATTTTAAGGACAACATGATTAAAGTTTTTCGATGTTGCTTTTGCCACATAGTTCCATGTCATATTTTCTATTGGCTGTAGCGAATGTAAATTCCATTTAGTCGCTAATATTTGTACTGTTTTAGAAAGGTTATCTAACCATTTTTGGCCATATTCACCATGTGCGTTAAGCATATTCTCTGTAAGTGTTTGCATTGATTGAGTGAGCATTGTACGTTATAAATTCCAAAAATAATTGATAGTATATCCTATGGAAGATTATAATGCACACTTCAGAATTAAATTCAAATTCTTCAGAACTTATTACGCATCATCCTGAAACAAGTTTTAGTGGAATTGATGAGCATATAAAGCGTTTGCAAAGTGCTTCAGATTTAACCTTATCTTTAGAAGAAGAATTGAGTTTATTAAATCAATTAACTGAATTTGGATTAGGGCGATTTCTGCTTGTTAATAAAGGTTTAAATGGTTATTGGACGCATTATGTAATGCTTACAAACGTTCAAAATCTTAAACTTCGCCCGTTAGAAAAATGGCTTTTAACACGTGCGCCAGCTGTAAAAGCAACTCAAGAGCGGTTTCATATTTTTCAAAAACATCTTCATAAACATCTTCAATCAAATATAAAAGTAGCTTCTATCCCTTGTGGCCTTATGGATGATCTTTTAAGTTTAGATTACTCTTGTGTGTCTAATGTTTCTTTAACTGGCATCGATCTTGATAAAGAATCTTTAAAACTTGCTCAAGAAAATGCAGTTCAAAATCAAGTCGAATACGTTCAGTTTTCTGAAAAAAATGCATGGGATTTAAAAAGCGATTCTGAATACGACATTATTACCAGTAATGGTTTAAATGTTTATGTCACAGATTTAAATGCTGAAATAAATTTGTACAAGGAATTCTATAAAGCGCTTAAAAAAGATGGAATTTTTATCACAAGTTTTTTAACGCCAGGTCCAATGCAATCTGAAAATTCACCATGGAAAAACTATGATGTTTCAGATTTGTTAAAACAAAAAGCAGTGTTTTCCGATATTTTACAAGTAAATTGGCAAACAATGAAAAAAGAATCTGAAATAAGAAAGATTTTAGAAGGTGTTGGGTTTAAAATTTTGGCAGTTGATTACGATTCTGCTGCAATGTTTCCAACGATTATTTGTAAAAAGAAATAAGCAATTTTTTTTATGCTTTGCCAAATGTATAAGTAATTGCTGCTTCTGTTTGAAAATACTGCTTAGGCTGATTGCCATTGAGAGTTTGTACCACAGGATAGCCAACACCAATCTGGAAATTCCATTTTGTTGTGGCAAAAAATAAAGATGGCGTCACGTAAATTATATTGCCACCAGAATTTGAATTGTTGATTCCATTTAGGATATCTGGCCAAGTATATGTTCCCGTTATTTCAACAAGCCAATCAAAAATAGTTTTTGGAGGGCTGGGCATATTTCTACCAAACCCTGCTTGATAAAAAAATTGATTTCCGGTTTGTGATTGATGCCGCTTTAAAGGCAAAGTAATTCCACTTGAAAGAAATGCATACCACTTAATATCCAGATACGAAAATGTAGGTCCAATAAAAAAGCTTGGTGCTCCAAACCCAGTAGGAGGATTCTTTGTACCTGATCCTGATGGTGCTGTTACATTACCTACTAAAGTAAGCTGCAAAGCATGAGTTGCATCACCATCATCATAAAGAGCTCCTTCAAACTGGAACGTTGTATCGTTGAGCCCGCTAGAATAAGCACTTCCTTGCCGATTTTCAATCGAAATAGGCTGTAAAATTAAAAGAGAAAAATTATCTGTGACACCCCACAAAAGTTGAGGGTAAATGGTTGCAGAATATGTATTTTGTTTTGCAAGAGTTTCTTCAAAATAAAAGGTTGGCTGTAAGAGATTTTTACCAATAATATTTTGTCCGAATGCAATTAATGGAAAAACTTGTTGAGCAGCCGGAAGTGCAAAATTACCTACACGTGGTGCGGAATTTTTTTCAGGAGTTTTTGTACGAGCATAACTGATAAATGGCAAAAAACTCAGAATAAAGACAAAAAATTTACAATATTTAAAGTTGTTTCTATTTTGCAATCAAAGTCTCTTTTCTTTACAAGAAGCTCTGTGTTTTTTAAAAATGTTTATCATTCATTGTGCTTCGTACAAATTGGATAATTACTTGTTTAAAGTAATGTCGAACGTACCCGAATTGCCATTTTCATAAAATACACGTACTTGCCATAAGCCTGGCATAAACATTTCCATTTTAGAAATATTATAACAGCCATAATCAGTTTTTGTGCTGTATGCTTTTAATTTAGACGGTACTTTTGCCGTTTTTGAAACAACCGGAGGGCTGCTACCATGGCCCATATCAGGCATGTAAAGATCGATTTTAGAGATTTTTGAGGCTTCACCTACACATAAAGTACCACTTAAAAGGGTCTGTGAGGTGAGCTCGGTGGAGTGAATACCAAGTGCGCCAGTACTAGTAGTGCTTTGCATTGTATAGCTATAATACATTTTTGGTTCAGCATGCTGTTTTCTTTGAGAAAAATAAACATAACCAATAATAGCCACTGCAATTACGATGATCCAAAAAAACAGTTTTTTGCGAGACTTCATTTGTGTGCTCCTGAAGTGAGTAACCGAATAAAAGAAGAAGGTTTTTTTTGTGCGATAGGTTTAGATATGTTCATGCGTTTTCCGTCTTGTGAGCCTTGATCGTAATGGTCTTTGTATATCAAACCCGCTTGGTGAATGGAAGAGGTTTTGGGAAATTGTGTTTTTACATAAAGAGCGAGCTTATTGTTGTAAGTTTTGATGAGAGACTTTTCTTCTGAAATAGGCATAGCAGAATTAAAGGGTGTATTTTTGAGAGAATCAAGTTTTTGCTTAAACCCCTCTAAAATTCCTTTTTGGTAGGAACCTTTGTATTTTGCAGAAAGCTTTTCTTTTGTTTTATACAATTTCCATAAAGATTCTGTTTGTTGCATAAGAAATTCGTACACATACTCTGCCATAAGAATATTGTGCTTTTCCCCCATTAAAACCAAAGAACGATATTCTGTATTCGATTCCGGTGAGTAAATTTTTGAAAAAATTGTAGAGACAAAATAATGTTCTTGTAAAATTTCTGAAACATAAAAAACTTTGCTGGGCACGCGCCTAAGTTTTAAATCAATTGTAAGTGTTACATGTTTTGATGTAAAATTTTTCGAGAGCATTTCTAAATTGTATTTTTTAATAAGGTCTTTTACTTTTGCCATAGCTAAATAAGATTCATGCTCATTGCTTGAATTTGAAAGGCTCAGAAGTTTTTCTACTTTTCTTAAAACAGAACTTTCTTCTTCGTCATTTTCATTTCGCCAGTCTGCAAAATCCTGATTAATATGCATTTGTGGTTTTGTATAAAAACCTTCTAAACCAATAAACGCGCAAGCTTTTTGAAAATCATTTCCATGAGAATCTTCGGATTGAAAAATTTGTGTTACAATTTGATGTGCCATTTCATGCTTTAAAACAGACAGCACTTTATCCCAATTATATTGTAAAATTAATGCTTCAGATAAAAAAATAGTTCTTCGGTTTGCATCCCATTTTCCAAATGAGTTTCCTAAATCATCAATAATAATTAATGGTTCTTTTAATTTTAAATTATATTGATAACAAATATGCGCATACTCTTTTTTAAGCTGTATTGTTGCGTTGAGCAGTAATGTGTTGTGTAAATGATTCATTGTGTAATTGGCATCAGTTGTGACGGACCTTCGTTTAAATTGTCGTTGTTTTGCATGTACATATTTAAGTTTTGATCGGTTTGAGCATAAATTGGAATTTCAATTTTGCTTGTAAAACCCGAAGTTATATTTGTAAAGTTTGTTCTTTTGATCAGTACACCCATTTCCTGTCGTATCGAGGAAACTAAACGATATTGCCCTACAGGAAGTAAGAGCCGTTTTGGTTTAAAGGAGTTGATATCCTTTGATTTTCCTTCTAATCCACAGCATACAGGTTCAATTTCAATTTTTTGAGTTTCGAATTTTTTATCTGAAATATTGATTTTCCAATGAAATTTAAGCTCCCCAATTTGTTCAGAAAGAACAGAACTAGGAGATTTACGGAGTCTTTTTACAATCCCTTCTGTACCTTCAATGCTATATTCATACTCGCCTGCAAACACTAAAAACGGTTCCCCCAGTGGGAATTTTAAAAGAATTTCAGATTTGTTTTTTGCATGAATCAGTACTTTTTGTGTAAAAATACATTTATTTTGTTCAGTTTCTATACATTTTGGTGGGTTGATTTGTGCCCCATATGTTTGCACTCTTTCAATTTCTCCAGGTTTAATCTCTATTTTTTGTATTACTTTTGAATTGCCAATATCAATTTTATATTCGTTTGGAAAAAGGGAATATTTTTGGTTGAGTTTTAGAAGAGTGGTTTTGTTTAAATAAGCAAAAATTGGAGAGTGAATAAAATTGAGAGATTCGGCATGATAAAAATTTTTGGGAGCTAAAACCTCTAGGCCTCCTAAGATAATTTCACTTTGCGATTCGGCAGTAACATTAGCAATGGTTTTTGTGCCATTGACCTCAAGTTCGTATTCAGCTTCTGGGAGCCATACTGTTTTATTTAGTGTTTGAGAAATCAAGGGAGTTGGATGTTTAAAGTTTTTTTTCAAATCTGAGTTTAGATGCAAAAAATAAGTTGAGTCATCACTCCAAGACATTGTTTTTAAAGTTAATGGATACAAAGAAATAAAAAATTGTTTGGCCTGTTCGGTAGGTGCATTAATAAGGAAATTTTTTCCAACAATCGTGACTGTTGTATAGCCTGGAAATACCAAAAAAGAATTCTGATTTGTAAATGTTTCTACTTTATGCGAAATTTTATTTTCACAAGTAAGATAAGTATTTAGTTCTAAATCTTCGTTATAGAGGCTTTCTTGACGCAAATTTAATTGACTGACTTTTATATTATGAGGCTCAATAAAATCAATTTCATAAAATGAACACTTATTTGCAATCGTATAATGCCCAGGTTTAAGGTTGAGTGGCTTATCATTTTCTAGAAGCCCAACGTATGTGTATTTTGGCGTATTGTTTTGAGTGCTGGTTGTGTACACGTTTGCGGTTACTGGCACTGGGGCTTCTATTGAGAGTTGATGTAAAGTCTCAGAATTTTTATTAAAATATTGGCAGCCAGCCAAAATAAGACAAAACGTCCCTAAAGCAATTTTTTTAAATTGTCCTGTCATAGCAAGATCCTTTTGAGAAAAGACTCTATTTTTCAGCACATTTATGCTACTGCACCTAGCTGGAGGATTTCATGTCTGAACAGTTAAATTATATTAATCGTACACCAATTATCTTAGCAAGTTCATCGGCTCGTCGGCAAGCACTCTTACAATCTTGTCGAGTAAATTATAAAGTCATGATTCCTGATATTGTTGAAATACCACATCCTCACGAAACTCCTCAAGAATATTGCGCTAGAAATGCCCGCGAAAAGTCTCAGGCTGTTGGTAATAAAGTGGCAAATACTGATCTAAAAAATTCACTCATTCTAAGTGCAGATACAATTGTTTTTTTTAAAGATGAAATTTTAGAAAAGCCACAATCCTATGAAGAAGCTTATAGGATGATTTCTCGTTTAAGTGATTCACGCCATTTTGCGTATACGGGTTATTCTTTTTTTCGTGGTACAAAAGAACTTGTTACACGTGTCCTAGAATCTACAGTTGTCTTTCGTAAATTAAGCGAACCAGAAATTCACAATTATATTCAAACAAAAGAACCTTACGATAAAGCTGGCGGTTATGGCATTCAAGGCGGAGCAGCAGGATTTATTGAAAGCGTGGATGGTAGCTATACCAATGTAATGGGGTTACCATTAAGTCAGGTGATTGCTGATTTAAATGAATTTGATAAAAACTAAATAAGGAAATTGTATGTCTATAATACATCATGATCCACTCAAAAAAGAAGTGTCAGAAGCTTTATTTAGAATAATTGAGCAGAATGACGTTGAAATTTTAAGCTTTGATGCAATCTATTCTATGCTTTCAATGCCGCCAGATTTTAATTTTGGTCAAGTGGCATTTCCTTGCTTTGTTTTAGCAAAGGTACTCAAAAAATCTCCTGCAATTATTGCGAAAGATTTTGCAAATTCTATTAATAATGAAAGTATAGAATTAATATCAAAAGCGGAAGCTAATGGTCCGTATGTCAATTTTTACTGTAATTTTAACAAGCTTTTAAAATACAATCAAACACGAGTTTTTTCACGAAATACTTTAACCCCAACGCAGTGCGAACATATTATTGTTGAGTATTCTCAACCTAATACTCATAAAACAATGCATGTAGGACATTTGCGTTGTTTGGTGCTTGGCGATGCTGTTTGTAACATTTTAGAATATGTTGGCCATAAAGTTGTCCGTGCAACTTATCCTGGCGATATTGGCACTCATGTTGCAAAAGTTGTTTGGTACCTTACTCATCCTACTGCAAAAGAGCTGCCCTCTGATAATAAAGCAAAATGGCTTGGTGAAATGTATGCAAAAGCAGATGTTGCTTTAAAAGAAACAAAAAACACACCTGTTGAAGTTCAAGTTAAAAAAGATATTGCACAAATTCTAAAAGAAATTTCAGAAAAAAAAGGAAAATATTTCGAACTGTGGCGTGAAACACGTGAATGGTCTTTAGATTATTTAAAATCTATTTATCAGTGGCTTAACTGCCAATTCGATACCTGGTATTTTGAAAGTGAATTCGATCAAACCTCTATAGAGTATGTTTTGCAAAAATATAAAGAAGGTTTTTTTGTAAAAGACAATGGCGCTATTGGCATCGATTTAAGCGAATTTAATCTTGGTTTTGTTATGTATCTTAAATCTGATGGTAATGGTTTATATATTACCAAAGATCTTTTACTTCTTATGCAAAAACTTTCCGATCCGAATGTAACACGCTCGCTGTATGTAGTAGATGCGCGTCAAAAACGTCACTTTCAACAGTTGTTTAAAACAGCAGAACTGATGGGGCACGAAAGAGCAGCACGCTCTTATCATCTTTCGTACGAAACTGTGAACACAGAAACGGGTGAGCCATTTAGTTCTCGTTCATTAACTGGAATGGAAATTTCAGATTTACGCTACACAATGGAGCAGAAAATTAGAGATGACTATTTAACGCGCTATCAAGACAGTTGGGCTGAAGAAGAAATTCAACAAACTGCTGAAATAGTTTGTATTGGCGCGTTAAAGTATGGGCTTTTGAGTTCAGATAATAATACGCAAATTAAATTTTCATTGTCTGATTGGTTAAAGCTTGATGGTGATACAGGACCTTATTTACAATATGTACACGCCCGCTGTTGTAGTATTTTAAGAAAAGCTCAAATTGATCCTACGATAGAATACGATTTAAAAGTTATCGATCCATTAGAAAAAGAATTGTTATTTTTTATTCATAAATTTGCAGAAGTCTGTTTACAAGCAGCATTGCATTTTAAACCTTCTACAATTGCAAATTATTTATTTGATTTAGCAAAATTGTTTAATCGTTTTTATGAAGCATGTCCAATTTTGAAAAGTGAATCTCATGTTCAAGCAACTCGATTAGAACTTTTGAAACTCACGCAAAGTACAATAGCCGCAGGCTTACAGTTGCTTGGGATTCAAAGTCCTGAAAAAATGTAATAAAATTCTTTAATAGCCCAAGCTGCTAGGTTGTGTCTGCGTCTTGTTTACGACTTAAAGAAATTTTTGAGAATAAAGAAAATATTTTCTTTACGCTCTGAAAGGCGGCGTTTGTAGTAAGCTTGCCATTTTTCGCCGTACGGTAAGTATACAGTTATATTATGACCTTCTTCAGCAAGTCGAGTCCAAGTTTTTGAACGAAGACCATATAACATTTGAAATTCGTATCTATCTTTTGGAATTTTATTTTCTTTAATAAAATTTTTGCAAAAATTGATAATTTTATCATCATGTGTGGCAATGCATACGCGAGTACCCTGAAGCAATAATTTTTCAATACAAGATTTATAATTTTCAATAATTTGTGCGGTTTTTTGGTACGCTTTTTCTGCAGGCTCGCTGTATGCGCCTTTGCACAGACGCACGCGGCCATTTGCTTTGATTATACGATCGAGATCGGTTTTAGTACGATACAGATATGCCTGAATTACAATTTCAGGAGACTTAAATTCTTTTGCCGCAGTTTCATAGATTTTGATTGTTCTTTCTGTATAAAAAGAACCTTCCATGTCGAGTGCTACGCGAATATTGTGTTCATCTGCTAATGTTAAAATTTTAGTAAGGTTTTCATAACAAAAATGTTCATCAATATCGAGACCAATCATTGTTAGCTTAATCGATATGTAGGCATCGATTTTTGATGTTACAATTTCGTTAAGAATATTTATATACTCAGTAGTGGCTTTCATTGCCTGTGATTTTTCGCGAATGTTTTCGCCAAGAGCATCTATTGTTACTGTAATATTTTTTTCATTTAATTGTTTTATAACTGGAAGAGTGTCCGTTAAAGTTGCGCCAGCGACAAATCTTTTTGCGTAAAATGGGATAGATGACATAAAGCTTCAGTCTTTCTGTGAATTGGGTTATCTGCCTAGGCAACTACAAGGCGCATGGCTGCTATAAATCAGTATGCGGCCTAGCTCAAATGGTTTTTATCTAAAAATAAAACTTATTCATATAAACGTAGGTGAAGATGACTTCAAAAACCAAAGGTTCTAACCTTCTTCTAAAGCCAAAACCTTTTGTAAAATGGGTAGGCGGTAAAAGACAGTTACTGGCTCAGTTTAAAGCACTTTCATTGTACCCACCCCCTAAGTTCAATAAGATGCAAAATACTTATTTTGAACCATTTTTAGGTGGTGGAGCAGTGTTTTTTGATCTTATGCCTAAAAAAGCAATACTTTCAGATTTGAATCTTGAACTTGTTATAACATACCAGGTCATAAAAAATGAGGTAGAAGCACTTATTTCTCGTTTAAAGCTACATGAAATAGAGAAGGAGTATTTCTTTGCTTTAAGAGATTTAAATCCACATGAGCTATCGAGCTTGGAGGTTGCCTCACGATTTATATACTTGAATCGTACATGCTTTAATGGACTGTATCGTGTCAATAAAAAAGGTGAGTTTAACGTTTCTTTTGGTAGTTATAAAAATCCAAATGTGTGTGATGAGACAAATCTCAGAAAAGTGGCCTCTGTATTAAAATCTGCAAAAATTGAGCATTCTGACTATAATTCTATTTTAATTCAAGCTCAAAAAAAGGATTTTATTTATTTAGACCCACCATATGATCCTATCAATAACACATCTAAATTTACTTCATATACAAACTCTAAGTTTGGCCAAGAAGAACAAATCCAATTGTCTGAAACCATTGAAATTTTACATAAACGTGGGTGTTTTGTGATGCTTTCTAATTCAAATACAGACTTTATTAAAAACTTATATGCAGATTTGCAGGGCTTTAAAATTCATGAAGTATTTGCGAATCGTGCAGTGAATTCAAATCCTGAAAAACGAGGAAAAGTTTCGGAAGTAGTGATTAAAAACTATTAAATTATTAAATTATTAAACTATATTGACTAAATCCCTGTAAAAACAAAATGATAATGGATAAATACTGAGATTAACATTGATTCTTAAGTTGACATATATTATATGGATTTATCTCTTTAATTAAAAATATTAAAAAATAATTATGGCTACTATAACACTTATTTGCATTAATCTAGGATGCCCCGAATCTGCTCAAAGTAGTCGGCCCATTGTACATCGCAAGATACTTCATCACGATACTTTTCTTAAAAGTGATTTATTCGCATACTGTCGTAGATGTAAAGAATATAGCCTCGTAAATGTAATATTAAATCCCAATTATACTGGACTAATTATCACAGAAGATGATCCAATTGAAAAACGTCAATTGGATCTAATTGAGAAATTTCCTATACAGCCTGAATTTCCTATTCCAATACCGTTTCCTTTTTCTGCAAATACAATGCCTATTGCTGCATTCAAACCGTTTCGAGTTGTTGAAGATGAATACAAAAGGAAGCAATATAGCCGTCGTCCAGATGAATGTAATCCTACTTTAGTTTTGATGAGTCCAGATTATTGGCCGTCATCACCCACTATTCACGAGAGGGCTTCATATCCAATTGATATAAGTACGACTATGGTATGGAGTGAAGAAATTAATGATACAGGTAGAAAATCTTTTCGAAATTTAGTGCCAGTACTCATTTCTGAACTATCAATTTATAATAATGCAGAAAGATCTCAGTTTATAGTTCATGTGAATACTCCAGAACGATACCAAACATTGATTAGATATATAAAAGCCAAAAAATTACCTATTGAATCTAGTCTATGCAGTGCTGGAGAATATTATCAACTTTATTTGGATACTCTGATTCCTTTTGGCATTGTGTTATTACAACTTCTTCAAGAAAAAGAACCAAATTTTGTTCAAATCATACCAAGAATTTGTGATTATCTTAAAATCGACTCTTCTTTTTTAACACGTCAATATCCTTTACCAAAATGGTGTATTCGAGGAAATTTAACTTCGAAAAAAGAAATAAATCTTTTCAATACAGAAAATCATTATGCTGAAATTAAGCGAATAGACATAAAACGTGTGATGCACCACATGCCAGATAGTTTAAAAATGGCAAATAAAATTATGATTTTTCTAAGCCTCACTGAAACAGCACGTAGAGAATTTTTGGTAGAACAATTAAAAAGCAGGGGAATTCTATACTCAGGTTTTGAAAGCGATCAACCTAATTTTGGCAGTTTCTCTTTTTCTGAAATGAGTGAAATTGAACCAATATTGAACTTAATATGCGCAAGAGAATCTAGTTTTCGAGAAATTGTTATATGGGTTCGCGAAGAATTAGGTTTACTTCCGCGGTATCCAATTTGTGCAATTTGTTCTAAACAAATATTACGTCAGCAGCGCATATTATCATGTGGCCATGCATTTCACTCAAAATGTATCTTTGAGAGGTTTCAACAAAATCCAGCTTGCCCCGAATGTGGAATCTCGTTGTAATACAAAGAATCTATAAAAATTTTTAAAACTTACTATTTAGGAAAAGACCATGAAAATTAATAAAAAAATCAGTATAATCAGTGTTTTTGGATTGCTTTCTCTTGTTTCATTTACCGTGCATAGCCAACCCGATCCAGTCTCTATTCGTACTATTTTAGATACAACCTCTGGTTGGGATCAGAATGCGTTACCAGCAGATTCAAGAGTGAATATTAAAGAATTTATTATTCAACCAGGCGAAAAAACAGTTATCCATAAGCATGCGGTAAATGGAGGCGGGTATATTCTAGAGGGCGAGCTTACTATGTATGTAACTCAAGAAGTTAATGGTAGCTTCAACGATCAAAGTAAAGTTCAAAATATTACTTTGAAAGAAGGTGATACTTGGGCAGAAACAATCAACACATGGCATTATGGCATTAATTATAGTCAAAAACCTGTGAAATTTATTGTTACTTTTATTGGAGATAAAGATACTCCACAAACTACTGCCCTTTAAACCATCAATCGCTCTCTAAATTTAATTTTAAGGCAGCAGATTCTTCAATTTCATTTGCTTTTTTAATATAAATCGATGTTGTTGAAATATTAGCATGCCCTAATTGCTTTTGAATGCGTGCAAGCGGCACGCCTTTTGAATGTAAAATTGTTGCTACCCCTGCGCGTATGCTATGTGGGCTAATTTTTTTTTCAATTTTTGCATCTTTTGCATGCTCAATAAGCATATTGTATATAGCACGTGATGTGATTGGCTTTGAGTTTTCTGTGGAATGGTTTTGTACACGCACAAAGTATGGTTTGTTTGAGGGTAATAAAGTGCGATACTTTTCTTTGTACTCAAGTAAAATTTGAGCTGTTGCAGCATTTAAAAAAACCTTGTGTTCACTGCCGCCTTTTGCTCTTTTGATATTGAGTACATAAGAAATATGCTTATTAAGCCCATGCTGAATTTGTAAATCACCAAGCGTTAATTGGCACACTTCACTTACTCGTAAGCCAGTGCCAGCAAGTAAATGTAATATGGCATACTCTAATTCTAAACTTTGTTTTTTACGATTTGCGTACTTGTCTTGATGAAGGTTTTTGCTATTTTTTTTGATTTTTTCTTCAATAATTTCAAATATTTTTAAAATCTCAGATTGAGAAAGTGCATTGGTGCTTTGTAATTGTTCTGCTGCAGGTTTTTTGATTAAATTAACTGGATTATTGTCTAAGTATTTGCGTTTCTTGGCAAATTCGAACAATGCAGAGATACAGTTTAATTTTCTACGAACGGAAGTTGTCCTTATTTTTTGTATTTTTTCCAGTTCATTTTTCCACGCAACAATTGCAAAATCATCTATTTGAGGAAGTGTAAAAATATTTGGATTATGTTTTTGTAAAAATTTTGTAAAACTTTTGAGATCATTGAGGTAGGCACGTCTTGTGTGAGCGCTTGGAAATGAAAACAAAAATAGCGGAATAATATCGACTAATTTTGTTGAATTTTCTTTTGTTAGTGCTGAATTCACATGATTCCTGCTGCTACTTGATTGTCTAAATTTGCAATTGCACGAGATAAGTCTTCATCAAAAATATTTTGACATTTTGTTTTAATCTTTTCCATCATAAGATTATACAATGTAACATAATAAGAACGATTAATTAAACACACGAGAAGGTTTTGTCTCTCGATTAAAATATCAAAAAATTTGCGTTTTGAATTAAGAGTGGTTTGTTCGGGTGTGGCATATTGAGGGTCAATTTTTACCATTGGTGGGGCAAATTGAGGTACATTATTGACACGCCCACAGTATAAAATATCTAAAAGTCCAGTCTGAAAGTTTTTGATTTCTTCATCTAATAAAGAAATTTGTTCAAAAAGAACACCTACACTTTGAACTTGATGGCGTACAACACGTGCAAAATCATTTGTGAGCATCCGTAGAAAATCATCAGTAATCAAATCTATATCAAACTCTTCTATCCACATATTGGCTTTATTAAAAATTTTAACGCACAAATCACCCGATTCAGCATAACCAAGTCGCATGTATTGATCGACTTGATGAAGAATCGAAAGATCTTTTTTTTCTAGACGTGTAGAAGTAAATTTTGTCGCAGTTTTTAGAATTAATGTGCTTACTGGATTATAGGACACAATTTGAGACATATAATTAAAAATTGACGTGCATGTTGAAAGGCCGGGAATATGTGAAGCCACAAACAATATTGAACCTAGCATTTTATTGACAGAGCTGGGTATTGCTACTTCATTGCCAGCGAAGGTGTTAATGAGTTTTTCTTCAAGGCTTTTAATGTAATTATAGGGTGGGAGAACAATATTATTGTAAAAGCGCGTAGCCAGTTTTGCGACTGTATCTGAATGTTTATAGCCTGCTATTGCGCCACCTACAATACTGCCTATAAGAGTTGTGATACCGATTGCTGCACCGATTACTATTCCTTTATCTCGAGCGCTTCTTGAAGAGAAGTTTGTCAAAATATTCAGTAAATATTCAAATCCAGTTTTAACGTGAGAAGTAAGAGGAGTTAAAACTTCTTTTTGAATTGCTTCTGTGGTTCGATCGAACGTAAAATTTTTTGCAAAGATATAAAAAATTTTATTTTTGATATCTTCTGTAAAGTGTTCATTTAAATAGCGCTGTATTTTAGGGGTTTGTAATAGTGCAATCTGTTTTTCATAGCTCTCGGTTTGATTGAAAAAGAATTCACTGTACAGATTTTGAAACTGTTCAATCGTATCTGGTAAAACATCCCATCGTACTATTGAAACGCCGTTTTTTAATTGTATGTGGTGATTAAGAAGTTGAATAAATTGCTCTGCGTCATTTAATGCTGTGTGTGGATTATCATGGCCAAATGTATGTGAAAGCTTATTTCTAATTGTTTCTGAATTTATATAGAAATTTAGAATTTGAGAATAAGTACTGCTAAAAAAATAATTTAACGCATGAATTTCAATATAATAACAAAAACGCATCATACGAAACAAAGTTTTAAAATATTGTTCTGCGGCCTCTATAGTTTTAAACTGAAGGTTATTTTTATTTAAATATTTTTTGCGATAATCAATATATTCTTCAGTCATTTGATAATGAAAGAAGATGTAATTTAACATTGGTAATGCGCCAAACTGTTTTAAAACTTGAAGGTAGCCAGATAAATGAGAAAAATTAATTTCATGTTTATTGAGTATCAGCTCTTCAAAATTTTCTGATTCGGATTGAAAGCGAGGTAGTTTCCCGTTAAACATTTGATTATTGAATTTTCGTTCTAAAACTTCTTGTAAAACAAGCTTAGAAGCAGAAACAAAAACCAATTTTGATGCATCAATAGCAATAGAAATCATTTTTAGTTTTGCTACACCAATGCTTGCTGCTAGGGGCAAGCTAAGAACATCAACTACTATACCGCTTGATTTTGCTCCAAACATGACTAAGGCATTTTCAACCTTCATTTTATTTAAACCAAAATGATTAAAGTGAAACCACTTGGCACTCATATAAGAAGGTTTTAACTTATATTTAGCAAGAGTTCTGTCACGTTCGTTCACACTCCCGTTGCCATGTATGCAAATTTCATAAATAGATGAGATAAGCATGCATGCTTTTTCGGTTCTAGGGGGTGTAGTTAACACCATAAGATACCCTCCATTGCGAATCTATTTATTCTTTTTTGTACTATTATCATGTTTTTGTCAAATTATTGACTAATTGGTTAGTTTTAAACTTTGGTGACAAATACTTTATTGTTAGGAAAATGATTTTTGAGAAAGGATGGATTTTCTTTAAAAATGGCAAGAACTAAACCCCCACCTCCAGCACCTGTCAATTTTGTTCCTAAAGCACCAAATGATTTTAAAGTTGCGCAAAATTTTTTGATGGTTGGTGTAGAGACGTGTAGATC